>SHYK01000007.1 GCA_009692845.1 Chloroflexota bacterium
CAGCACGAAGGGCGCCGAGTAGCTCAGGAACTCCCGCAAGGAGATCTTCCCGCTCTCGGCCTCAGCCAGGTTAAGCGCCACATAGAGCGCCGGGGCACCGGCCACCGTGAGATTGCTCCCGAGCGTCCCCGACCAGAGCAGCATCCAGTAGAGCGGCCAGGGGTTGACCTGATCCCCCAGGTCCCGGATCACATACAGAAAGGTCAGGATATAGGCATCGTGCTCGACCACCGCCACGATCGGCAAAGTCATCCAGAATAGCAGCGTGCTTCCAATGAGCAGGTTCGAAGCCATGATTGGGGCTAAGAAGTCGGCCACGATCTTGATGATGTGGGTGTGTTCGAGGCCGCCGACCAGAGCGAACAGAGCGACGTAGAAGAGAATCGCGCGCCAGTCCAGCTCCTGGAGAATTTTCTCGAAGTCCGGCGGGTGGAGGCGGCTGCGGAAAGCCTCCAGAACCACGATCAAGGTGAAAGCGCCGACTGCCGCGATGAAGCCAAGCTCGAAGTTGAACACCTGTCGGGCGGCCATCCCGATGATGGTCAGAGCGAAGGCGCCGCACACGATCCACGCGAATGGCTTGTTCACGATGGTCGCATCGATTGGCTCGGCTGATCCTGCGCCCACTCCCACCGGAAGGCCCAGCCGGCTCTTCATGCGGACATAGAAGAAGGCGAGCGTGCTGATGAACGCTACGGTCAAGATCGGGAAAGACGAGGGCCGCCCGAACTGCCAGATGAAGTCGAAGAACTCCGCGCCCGCCACGCTGTGGAGGAGCTGCGGCGGCAGGTCGCCAATGATCAGCGCCGTGCCCATCAAGTTCGCGGATAGGCCCACCAGCAGCAAGAACGGCACGGCTCTCAGGCCCAGCGGCCTGGTCACCCGCAGGATCACCGGCGCCATGATCAGGATCACCACTACGTTGTCGAGAATCGTCGACACGTAGCCCGCCATTAGGCACAGCAGGATCAGGAATACAGTCGGACGCCCACCGGACGCTTTCAGGGAGGCAACCGCGAGCCACTCCGGCACTCCGGTGAGGTTGAAATAGGAGGCCAACAGCCAAACGCTGATCAGCAGAACGATGACATTCCAGTCGACCGATTTGAATGCGTCGCCCGCGTCCCAGATGCCAACCAGCACCATCGCCAGCGCGCCCGCGGCAGCGCCGGCCGAACGATCGATAACTCCGGTGATGACGATGATGATGGCGACCAGGAAGATCGCCAGGGCTATGAGCTGCGTCGGATCCATACTGCTCCATCCTTCTCGGGAGTTGCGCGGCGTACCCTACCCAGGGTCACCCGAGCCTTATTCCCACGTTCAGCGCAGATCGCTGGGTACTAGCTGCCCGTCCCAACCAGGTACCGTATCCACAGGTACCCGGTGCAGGCGACGAGGTTCACCAATGTGACCGGGACGCCCCACTTCATGAAGCGCCAGAAGCTGATCGGATAGCCCTGCCGCTCCGCCATGCCGGCGACAACGACATTGGCGGAAGCGCCGATGATCGTGGCATTGCCACCGAGGTCGGCCCCGAGAGCCAGCGCGATCCAGAGAGGCACGGCGGGCATGGACTGACTCAGATGCTCGACCAGGGGCAGCATCGTGGCGGTGTAAGGGATGTTGTCCACGATGGCGGACAGGACCCCACTCATCCAGAGAATCAGCAGAGTAGTAGCCGTGAGGTTGCCGCCGGTAAGGGTCAGCGCGGCGTCCGCGAGTCGTGCGATCACTCCACCAATGACCAGTCCCTCCACCACAATGAAGAGCCCGACAAAGAAGAGCAGGGAGGTCCACTCCACCTCTTCCACCAGGATCTGCTGGATCTCCTGGCGAGCCAGGACGATCAAGAGGAGGGCTCCAGCCAGCGCTACAGTCGCGGCCTCGTAGCCAAGCGCTCCATGGAACATGAACCCGACTATGATGATGGCCAGTACCGCGAGCCCGATCCGCAGCAGGCGCGGGTCCTTGATCAAGCCCTCTTCGCTCTCGAGCATCAGCGCGGCTCGGAGGTCGGCGGTCGCTTTCATGCGAGGCTGGAAGAACAGCGCCATCCCGCCGCAATAGAGAGCGAGCAGCACTACAGCGATGGGAGCCACGTGGCTGGTGAACTGCATGAAGTCCATCCCGGCCCGGCTACCCACCATGATGTTCGGGGGGTCTCCGATGAGAGTCGCGGTTCCTCCGATATTCGAGGCCAGCACCTGGCCGATCAGGAACGGGATCGGATCCACCTTGAGCAGCCGCACGATGAACAAGGTCATGGGGACGGTCAGCACGACCGTGGTCACGTTGTCCAGGAAGGCGGACATGACCCCGGTCATCCCGCACATGAGGGCAAGGATGAGCGCCGGATGGCCCCTACCCAGCTTGGCCGTCTTGACGGCTAGCCACTCAAAGACCCCGGTCTTCTTGAGCACGCCCACCACCATCATCATGCTCATGAGCAGGAAGATGACGTTGAAGTCAACCGCGTGGAAGGCGTCTTCCTGGGGCAGCAAGCGAATGAGCAAGATCGCAACGGCGCCGAGCAGGGCCGCCACGGTTCTATGAACTTTCTCAGAAGCGATCAGTGCATAGGTGCCAACAAAGATTGCCGCGCTTGCCCCAAACGGGTCCATCCATCCTCCTTCGCTCTCTTCATCTCAAGTCGCTTACGCGAGCTCACTTCCGTGCTCGCCAAATCGCCGATCCCTGGGCACAAAAAACGGCAAGACCTTCTCCGGATCTCACCGGAGAAGGTCTTGCCGTTAAGTCGGCTGGCCGGAGACAAGTCTCGTGGTGACGGCCAGGCGCGTCCGTCCCGATGGACGGATGGCTACTCCCCTTCTCGATTGGGGCATCAAGTCAGTTCTGAGGCGCCTCCGCTTCGGATGCGCTCGCAGCATGAGCTCCACGCCGACGAGCCCTACCGCGCCGTAAAAAATGATCAACAGCAACCCGCGGCCGTCCAGATCGCCGAACCAACCGGAAACAACACCTACAACCTGCAGATTGGCGAACAGCACCAGCACGAGATCTTGCAGGCGCCTGGTCGCCACCCGGGGCAGGCCAAGATGCCGCGCCCAGGCCGCTCGGCCACGCGCATCTGTTGGCACAGGCTGCGGACTCCGGTCGCTCATGGCGCGATTGTCAGAGGCATGATAACGGATTGGTGATTCAAAGATGACGGTTTCATCTTAACTTGAATAACCGCCAGATAACGCCATGCTGGAGTGCAGATGACGTTGCTAGCGTTCGCTCAGCGGACTGCCAGGCTGGATGAATATCAAAGGCAGGAGGCCGGGGCTAGCCAGAGAGCTGCATCCGACGGGTCAGACCAGCGGAAGCTGCACCCGAACCCGCGCCCCTACCGAGCTGGCTCTCTACGGATAGCGTCCCGCCGTGCAGCTCCGCGATCTGCTTCGCGATCGCCAGCCCCAGCCCGGTCCCGCTCTGGCTGCGCGAGCGCGCCTTGTCGACCCGGTAGAAACGTTCGAACACCTGCGAAGCTTGCTCCACCGTCATCCCGATCCCGTTATGAGCACCCATAGGTGCGCCCGGCTCAGGTCAGTCTCGAGTCCGACCTCGACGCGCCCGCCGGAGGGGGTGTATTTGAGTGCGTTTTCCAGGAGGTTCCAGAGCAGCTGGCCCAGCCGTTGACGATCGCCGACCACCGTGGCCGGCTGGAGCTCCCCGTGTGCGATCGTATGCGCCCCAGCGTCGACCAGCTTCGCTGGCTCCAGGACCTCCTTGACCAGGTCGTGCAGCGGCACGGGCTCACGTTCCACCACATCGGTCGCGTCGCCCTCGGCCAGGAACAGCAGATCCGCTACGAGACGCGAGATGTGTTCGGCTTCGTCGGTTGCATCGCGGAGTGCGCGGGCCCGCTCCACTCCCGAAAGATCCTTGTCCAGTAGCTGGAGATTACCCCGGATCACCGTGAGCGGTCCGCGCAGCTCATGCGATGCATCGGCCGCCGACTAGACCTTGCGGCAGCCATGATCACACGAATCGGGCCGCTGCTCACCATCACCTGGGTGATGGTCTCAATCAACCACTCGTCACCGTTGTGGGCCGTGCCTTCTCCGGCCGCGACTTGATCCTTCTGGTCGGCGGGTTGTTCTTGATCGGCAGGTCGACTCTGGAAATCCACGAGCGGATCGAGGGGGTGCCGGACTCGAACGTGCCAGGAGACCAGACCTCCTCGGTAACCGGGGCAATCGTGCAAATCATGTTGCTGGACGTGGTGTTCTCACTGGATTCAGTGATCACAGCAGTCGGCATGGCACGGGAGGTCGCTGTCATGGTCGCGGCCATCGTCATCGCGGTTGGCGTGATGCTGGTCTTCGCGGGCACGATCATCCCACGCTCAAGATGTTGGCGCTCTCATTCCTGCTGCTCATCGGCGTAATGCTGGTGGCTGACGGGCGTGGACAGCACCTCGACAAGGGCTACGTCTACTTCGCCATGGCATTTGCCCTAGGCGTAGAGGTGCTGAACCTTCGGGTTCACCGGGTTGCTGGCTCCCACACGAACTCGCACGCTGCCCACCCAAGTTGAATCAGGCTGTCTCCCGACCGCCCTGGGTCCCCTGTGCTGCCCATCCGATGTACGCAGAGCGCAAACCGCTCGGCTCGGGCGGCCCTCGCCGTTCGATATTGGACTCGGTCGTCGCTTTAAGATCCGACCCATGTGCTTGTCTGTCGCGCTACATTTGCCTGGATCCCCGCTAACAGAACGCGGCCGCTGGCTAGATCGGCATCTGGGTGAAGATCTCATCCACCGCGACCTGGAAGCCGGGCAGCACCTCGCCCCATCGAGGGTGTCGCCAGAACCGAGGATGCGACCTTCGTCACCCGGGGTCGCTCCACGGCGGGCGCGATTGTCTTTGTCGCCTACTCCTTCGCCACTTCCATGCCGGCCCTCATCGCGGTGTCGGCGCTTGCCGGCCTCGGCACCGGTTTCGCCCTCGGCTCGATGTCGACCTACTCCTACGACATCATTCCTGAGCATGCCCGCGGCCAGCTCCAGTCGCTTCGTCGCACTTTTGGGCAGCTCGGCCAGCTCACCGGCCCTCTCGCCGGTGGTGCGCTCGCCGACCGTTTTAATCCCGGTATGGTCTTCCTGTTCATGGCCCGGTCCATATCATCAGCGCCCTGCTCTTCATCTTGGTTGCCCGGGAGACCCACCAAGGCAGCGCCAAGCCCAGACGCCTAGCACCCCGCTCCAGGAAGCGAATTCGATCCTCCGGTTTCTGACTTATGCCCACCGACGAGGCGGAAAGCGGGGCGAAGCCCCACCGGGGGCGGGCGGGAATCCCCGAAGTTGTGGCGTCGGAATTATATGTTCGGTACCGCGACAAATATGAAGTTGTCGTGTTACTATTATTTATCTATAAACGCGACAACTTTGTCACGGAGCTGGAATGGCAAGATCGCCGAGAGGAAGGCCATCTCGGGCCGCTATCCACGACCGCCTCGCTTTGGAGATTCAGGAGCTCCGCAGCCGCTACGGAGGCCTTCCGACTCCCGAAGAAGCGGAGACCATATGGAGGGACATCTGGCACTTTGAGGCGCACTCTTCGACCGCGCTCGAGGGTAATACCCTCGTTCTTCGGGAAGTCGCGATCCTTCTGTCCCAGGGCCGCGCCGTTGGGAACAAGGAGCTCAAAGACTACTTGGAAGTGCAGGGCTATGCGACGGCGGCTCAATGGGTTTATAGCCAGAGTTTGTACTCGGGAGATTGGACAACGGATCAATTCCTCACCGTCACAGAAGTCCGCCAGGTGCATCAGCAAGCGCTGACCCCCGGGTGGGAGGTAGCTCCCCACCCCCAGGCCTTCGCTGCAGAACCGCCCGGAAACTTTCGCCGGCATGACATCCAGCCTTTTGGCGGCGGCATGTCGCCACCGCCTTTCACTGAAGTCCCATCCCAGGTGTCCGACTGGGTGGCCTCAGTTAATGCTCTTTATTCAGATGAGAGACCGATTGCCATCGCCTTAGCGGAACACCACGCTGCATTTGAGCGGATTCATCCCTTCCTGGACGGCAATGGACGAGCTGGTCGGTTGCTGCTGAACTTGATTCTGGTCCGGCAAGGCTATCCACCTGCGATCATCCAGAAACGTGAGCGGCCGCGCTATCTAGAGACCCTCAGCCGAGCAGATCGCGGGGACCCAGAGCCGCTTGGCGAAGTCATCGCTCGTAGTGTCCTGGATAATCTCACGAGGTTCGTCTTGCCAGCTCTCGCTGGCCCCGATCAGTTGGTTCCGCTGGAAACGCTCGCAGCTCCTGGCCGCAGTGCTTTGGCGCTCCGCGCTGCCGCTGAGCGCGGACGGTTGCGCGCCGCCCGAGGCACCGATGGTGGGTGGAGGACCAGCCGACTCTGGCTAGACAACTATATTGAGACGCTCCACCGTCGCCGTAGGCGGCCTTAGTAGGGCACTGACGAGTCAACCCCTCCACGTTCGCTGAAGGCGAGCGTGGCCAGGCTGCGCTCAGTCTCGCACCATCTCGTCGCCGCCCAGGCGACCGGGTCGCCAATAGCCCATGGCAAAGATCTGGTCGCGGGCCACACCTTTTGCGAGGAGGGTCTGGCGGAGAGCCCGGATTCGGCCCGTCTCGCCGGCCAGAAAGACGTCGCCACGTCCGGAAGGCAAGTTGACATCTCGCAGGGCGTCAATGAGCAGATCGCTGAGGTCGCCGGGTGTCTTGCCCCGAAAGAGCCAGTTCACTTCAACAGCGGCCTGGGCGTCGAAGGGCTGCCGCTCTGAGGGGCCGCTGACCTCGAGGTAAAGAAGAGCCGAAGCGGTCGCCGGTAGAGCTTCAGCCAGGCCGAAGACCGCCGGAATCGCTGTCTCGTCGCCAACCAGCAAATACCAGTCAGCACTTGGGTCGAGAGACCGGCGGACCAGCGGCCCAGAGATCTCCATGCGATCACCCGGCCGCGCTGATGAGATCCAACGAACGCCGGGTCCGTCTCCGTGCAGAACAAAGTCGACGTCCAGCAGTTTTTCGATCGGATCGAATCGGCGAGTCGTGTAGTGGCGGTGGGTGGATTGCCCAGTTACTGGTTGACCATCGTCCGAAGGGAAGAACAGCACAAAATCGGCCGCTGCCTCGTGGGTGAATTCCTCTAGGTTTTCGCCGCCGAACCGCACCCGCTTCACGTCAGGCGTGACGTCGACGATTTCGGAGACCGTAACTGACCATAGTGGGCGATCAGGCGGTCTCGCGGTTCGCTGCCCGCCTGGTCCAGACGTTGGGCCGCCTAGGGTTCGTGAGATCCAGCGCTCCTCCCCAGGGTCCCAATACTTGCCGGGTGGTCGCGTGGATGGGGGCGCCGGTGTCGCAGCGGGATCGCTGGGGGCATCGCCTTCAACGTCCATGCGGGTCTGATCCCGGGGTCCGTCTTGGTGACTCAATGACTGAGATCCTCCTTGATGCGTTCAGAAAATCGACTTGGTGGCGTTCAAGCATGAAAGATGGCTTCGCGGGTCAGCCTCTTGATCTTAAGAGGCGTTAGACGACCGTCCTCTCGCGCTGAAGGCCGTCAGTGGCTCAATGTTTGGCGCGCAGTGCGCCCTATCAGGCGGGCATTTAGGACGCCAGGCTGGGCAGGAAGCGCTTCGCATTCTCGCCGAGCAGTTTGATCTTGGCGGGTTCGGGCCTGGTAGTTCACGGTGTTCCTCCTGAGTACCCTGCGTGGTTGACGACGAGGCTAAAGCCGTCCGTTGGTGGTCAGTATTCCGAGCAATAGGGTTGATGCCGAACTTTCCCGGTCAATTGGCTGACCGATTTTATCCATTGCGAGGGTAAATATGCTCTCAAAAACAGGTTTGCCCTCAGACGCCTTCGATGATGTGTCCGAAAAGCTGACGCAGGCGAGCGGAGTCCTTGGCCGGCAGGGGCGTCCCCAGGATGGTTGCGATGTTTTCTTCAAGATGGTGGGCGTTCCCCGTTCCAACCACCACCGAGCTAACCGCCTCGGGCGCAATCGCGAACTTGTAACCGGCTACAATGACCGAGCTGACCTCGCCGTGGACCAGGAATCCCAGCGGATCGTGCTCCGGGAGGGCATCGGCTTCCACCAGCCCGCGCGTCTTCCAGTCCGCGATCAGTGCTTCCAGTTGGTCCGGCTGGACCAGCTTCACCCGCACGGCGCTCATATTGAGCACCCCCACCCCTCGGGCCGCGGCGGTGGGCAAGATCTCCCGCTCCGCCACCTGATTGAGGATCCCGTACTTGATCCCGAGCACATCCCAGAGGTCATCCTGCAGAGCGCGCGCGGCCATGTCGTGGGCCGGGTCGCCTCCAGGCCGCATCCGATTGGACTGCCTCGGCCCCGACGGGGATCCGGCGGCTCGGTTCGGCAACGAACCGGCCGATTGACCCCGCCCGTCTTGACGCTCGGTGAGGCCGAGGAACCGCACCTTTCCCTGCTCTTTGAGCCGGAGGGCGGTCGGATAGAGCTGCTCGACTACCGCGTCGTAGTCGTCGGGCCCGACGTTGTGGAACATCATGCCGTCGATGTAATCAGTTCGGAGCCGCCGCAGGCTTTGTTCGAAGGTCGCGACGATCTCTTCAGGTGCCGCCAGAGCGCCCCGGCTGACGATCGTAGCTTTGGTCGCGATCAGGTACTCGGCGCGCGGCATGTCCTGGAGGGCGTCTCCTACGATTTCCTCCGCGTCAACGTAGGTGGGGGCGGTGTCGATCAGGTTGATCCCGAGATCGAGCGCCCGCCGCACTACCCGCTCGGATTCGCGACGGTCCTTATGGGTCGCCTGGCCGAGTCGGCTATCGCCGCCGGTCCCTAGGCTGACGACCGACACTTTGATCCTGGTCCGGCCCAGCGTCCGGTAGGTCATGTCCAACTGCTGCACCACGCTCCTTTCGCCACGTGGCGGGAATGATAGGGAAACTGTCGTTTGCATGTGCCTCAGGCGTCTGATAGGTTCTCAAAAGAACGAGGCTTGCATCGGGGTGCACGAGGCGAGGGAGGCAGCGCGATGGGTGAGGTTCTGGGGCTCGGCATCACGCATTACCCGAACCTGGCCTTCAAGGTGAACCTGGCTGGCCGGATCAATTTGCTCCTCCGTGATCCTGCGCTTCCGGAACGTCTCCGCTCGCCGGAAAACTGGCCGCCCCCCATGCGCGAGCAATGGGCGAATGACGAGGGTCATGCCCACTCGGCGGCCCACCGACAGGCCATGATTGATGAGTTCCGCAAGGCACGTCACGAACTCGACGCCTTCCAGCCTGACTTCATCGTCTTATGGGGCGACGACCAGTATGAGAATTTCCAGGAGGATTGCGTCCCGGCGTTCTCGGTTCTGGCCTACGATTCGGCGGAGGCGCAGCCCTGGCTGCCCGAGCACGCCCGCGGCCCGAATTCCTGGGATGAGCCCGACGGCCAGCTCTTCACCATCAAAGGCAGCCGGGCGTACGGCAAATTCGTGGCTTCGGCGCTCCTGGCCCAGGGCTTCGATATCGCCTACGGCTACAAGCCGCTCCATGCCCCCGGCCTGGGCCATGCCTTCGTCAACTCGGTTCTCTATCTCGATTGGGATCGTCAAGGCTTTCCCTATCCCCTCGTTCCGATTGCTGTGAACAGCTACGGGAGGACTCTCGTTGGCTCCGGGGGCAAGCCGCTCATGCCATCCGAAGCCAAAGCGATCGAGTGGGACTTCGATCCCCCTGGTCCCCAGCCGTGGCGCTGCTTCCAGCTCGGCGCCGCGGTCGCTCGGGCCGCCGCCGAAAGCCCCTGGAAGATCGCGCTCATCGCATCGTCCAGCTGGTCCCATTCCTTCCTGGTCCCCAAGCACGCTCTCATGTACCCCGACGTCGAGGCGGACCGCCGATTCTACGAAGCGTTGGTCGAGGGCGACTGGGAGGTCTGGCGCCACACTTCAATAGAAGAAGCGGAAGACCGTGGGCATCAGGAGCTTCTCAACTGGTTCTGTTTGGCCGGCGCCATGGCGGAGCTCGACCGCAAACCCGACTACTCAGTCTTCCTCGAGTCCTGGATCACCAATTCGGACAAAGTCTTCGCCGTCTTTCGACCATCGCCCAAATCATAGTCACGTTTCCTGGGGCTGCGGCCCATCACCCCGCCGAGCAGCGAAGGCTGCATGATGAGCGGCGGGGGACAAGCCCCCGCCCTACCGGAGGGTCATCAATTTCTGCGAGCTCGATTCAAAAAAAAACTGGCCGGTCGCCGAAGGGCGGCCGGCCAGTTTTGTTTTTGATCTCCGGGGCTAGACTACGCGGCGACCAACACCTTTGCGGTGCTCTCCACCGCTGGCTCAAGGGCCAGCTTCAGGACCTCGGCCACGTCCCCCACCAGGTGGATCTGCAGCTCGTCGCGCACCTGGCTGGGCACGTCATCGAGATCGGGTTCATTGCGACGGGGCAGGATGACTTCTTTGAGGCCGGCCCGATGGGCGGCCAGCAGCTTCTGCTTGACTCCCCCTATCGGGAGCACTTTGCCCTGCAAGGTCACCTCGCCGGTCATCCCAACCTGGCTGCGCACCGGCCGCCCGGTGAGCAAGCTCGCGAGCGCGGTGGTCATGGTGATCCCAGCCGAGGGGCCATCCTTGGGCACCGCGCCCGCCGGAACGTGGACGTGGAAGCGCTTCCCGGTGAATGCCGACGGATCGATGCCGAGGGCCACCGCATGCGAGCGCACATAGGAGAGTGCGATCTGAACCGACTCGGCCATCACGTCGCCCAGCTGACCGGTCACGGTCAGTCCGGCTTCGCCGTCCATGACCGTCGCCTCGATGAAGAGCACATCGCCGCCCGCGCCGGTGACGGCCAGCCCGGTTGCCACTCCCGGGGTCTCGGTTCGCTCGGCCACTTCCGGCTCGAAGCGAGGCCGCCCGAGATGCGCCCGAAGATCGGCCTTATCGATCACCACCGGAGCCGGCAGCTCACCGGCGTCGATCTTGGCCGCTACCTTGCGGAGCAGCTTGCCAATCTGGCGCTCCAGATTACGCACGCCGGCCTCTCGGGTATGACCTTCGATCACGGTCAGCATCGCGTCATCCGTGATGGAGACTTCTTCGGCGTCCAGCCCATTGCGCTCGAGCTGGCGGCGGACCAGATGGTCGCGAGCGATAGCCAGCTTCTCCTGGACAGTGTAGCCATCGAGCTGAACGATCTCCATGCGGTCCAGCAAGGGACCGGGAATCGTGTCGACCACGTTGGTGGTGGGAATGAACAGCACGTCCGACAAATCCAGATCGACTTCCAGGTAATGGTCCCGGAACGTGTGGTTCTGGGCCGGGTCGAGCACCTCCAGCAGCGCGGAAGACGGGTCCCCCCGCCAGTCGCTGCCGACTTTGTCGATCTCGTCCAGCATGATCACCGGGTTCATCGTGCCGGCTTCCTTCAATGCGCGGGCGATACGGCCAGGAATCGCACCGACGTAGGTGCGCCGGTGGCCTCGGATTTCCGCCTCATCATGGATACCCCCGAGGGACACCCGGGTGAACTTTCTGCCCAGCGCTCGGGCGACCGATTCACCAAGCGACGTCTTGCCGACGCCCGGAGGGCCCACCAGCGTGATGATGGCGCCTGAACCACGGCCCTCAACCGGCTGGAGCTTTCGGTTTTCCCGACGTTTCTTCACGGCCAGGAATTCAATGATTCGGTCCTTCACGTCGGCTAGGCCGGTGTGGTCCGCATCCAGGATGCGGCGCGCTTCGGCGATGTCGAAGTTGTCGTCGGAACGTTTCCCCCAGGGCAGCTCGAGCATCCAGTCCAAGTAATTGCGGATCCATCCGTACTCAGGGTTCTGCTCGCTGGTTCGTTCCAAGCGATCCAGCTCGCGCTCGACCTCCTTGCGGACGTTCTCGGGGAAAGGCGTGTCGGCGATCTTCTGGCGGTACTCCGAGCCGGTTTCGCCGTCGTGGTCGCCCAGCTCCTTCTTGATCGCCGCCATCTGCTCGCGCAGGTAGTATTCGCGCTGGCGCTTCTCGAGGCCCTCGTTCACTTCACTGCGGATCTTCTCTTTGAGCGAAGCACCGGCCAGGCGGTCCCGGCTCCAGGCGATCAGCTTCTCGAGTCGTGCCATGACATCGCGCTCTTCGAGGATTTCCACCTGTTGCTGAACGCTCAGGTCGGGCGAATAGCCGGACAGGTCGGCCAGCTCACCGGGATGCTCGACTCCCCGCAACATTCGAGCGATGTGGCGGGAACCACGCAGATCGAGGAGATTTTCCAGGATGGCACGATACTCGTTGCCCAGCGCCTTTACCTTACCCGGGAGCTCAGCAAGCTCCGGGTCGGGGGCCGGCTCGACGGTGATCCAGAGTGCACCGGTTCGCTCGACGGCGGCCCCATTCAAAATACCCCGATAGAGGCCGTGGATCGCGCTCGCTTCCCGTCCGTCCGGCAAGCGGCCAGTCTCTTCGATACTTGCAATGGTCCCGATCTTGGCATAGCGGCCATCGATCCGAGGAACCAGAAGGACCATGCCGCTGCTCTGACGAGAAGCGTTGATGGCCGCACGCGCAGCGTCCGACTCGAGAGCCACCGGCACGGCCATGTGGGGCAAAATCACCCGGTCGTCCAGGGCAAGTAATGGAAGCAGTACTTCTTTTTCCGACATTTCGATCCTCCAGGCCCTCGATTGGGCTGAAGACAGTATACATCAATGATTTAGTACCTAAAGTGTTTGTAACCTAGACTATCGACCAGTTTATCCATATAATGGCAGCGTGAATAGCTCGTTGAGGACTCCATCCCCAGGGGCGATGCCGCTAGCCGACCGGGTCTGGGGCCTGCTGATCCAGGTCTCGCTCGATCGGGTGCATCGGCATTTCGCTCTAACCGCAGCCGAGCTCGAGCTGGCCCCGGCTCAGGCGCTGGCGCTCCAGCAGCTACAGACGGATTGCCCGATTTCCATGCGCGAGCTGGCGGCTCGCCTGAAATGCGATCCGTCCAATATCACCGGTCTGATCGACCGACTCGAAATTCGCGGCCTGGTCGAGCGTCGAGCCCATCCGGCCGACCGACGGGTCAAATATTTGTTGCTCACCGGGGCGGGGCAGGATTTGCGCGAACGCCTGGAAGCCAGACTCTTTAGCGCGCCCCGTTTCATTTCAGAGCTGCTCGAGCACGAACAAGCCGCACTGAGCAAGCTGTTGGCCGAGATTCTGGGCGAGCGGCGGACGTAGGTCGCCGCCAGACTGGTGTCGTGAGTCAGGAATCCCCGGACGAAGGTCGGCCAGCCCACAATCGCACCCCCCACCGCGGTGCCTGGTCCTCCGGGCGGCAGCCGTCCTCTCCGGTACCTCCGTACCCTACCATTGCAAGCGGTGACCGGCCGAGGGCTGTGCCTCGGGCATGGCAATGGGCTGTTTAAGCTCTCATCTGCCTACCAGCAACTGCTCAACGTACCGCGCAACGAGATCCGTTTCCAGATTTGCCCGGTCCCCAACCTTCCTAAGCATTAGGTTCGTATGCCGCTGGGTGTGCTGAACCAAAGAGACTGAAAACGACCGGCTAGTTTTGGCAATTACGGTCAACGAGACGCCATCTACGCAGACTGGCCCCTTCAACGCGATGTAACGGAGGTATTCCGGGCCAACCGAGTATTCCACGACGACAGCTTCTCCGTCGGGCTCCACACGATCTATCACACAAGTAGTCTCGACAACCCCGCGAACAAGGTGTCCCGAAAGCCGGTCAATTGGCCGAACGGAGCGCTCCCCAGGTTTATCGCCTCGTCAGGCACCAGGTTTGCCAGGTTCGACCTGCGAAATGTCTCTGGCATCCCGTCGAACGTTAGCAAGCTTCCGTCGCAGTCTCGGACTGTCAGGTCCACGCCATTGACGGCTATTGAGTCACCCAGTTTGACGTCAGCTGCAACAACGTCAGCGCTCACCACCAAGCAGCCCTGATCCGAACTCTCCACGCGGCCGACTTCCTCAACAATGCCCGTGAACATATCCCCCCCAAAACCCTGGCCGGCGACACTTGGCTCGCCTGGTGAGTTTGGACCCCTCTCGCGCTGGTGCGTGAACACTCGCCAGTAGAGCACAAGCGGGACGGCCAGTCCAATCTGAGCCATCGACAGAGTGCTCGGAGTGCCGAGCCGTCAGCCAGCGCGAGCGACCCTGGGGTCGATCAGCGCGCTGGCAAGCGGGGACGCCACGCGAATCGATAAGGTTGCCGCCCACCAGGACCGCGAGCAAATCACGTCGGGCTCTAGGCTTGCCAACTGCACTTCGCGACGTCCGAACGGCCTGATGGGTCGAGCCGTATTAGCTGGAGCCGGGGCGGGCGATTGCTGCGAGTCGTTTCGGAGGTCAGCCCCAGGCGATAGCCTCGGAGTCGGCACCATACCTACGAGGCATAGAATGCTGCTCATGAAGCGAGACTTCCTTGCCCTAAACAGCCTCACGTCGGATACCGTCACGCGGTTGCTGGATAGCGCACAAGTCTTCAGCCGAGCGTTTACCGACAGGTCGATGCCTCAGCTACTGGCGGGAAAGTCCGTCGCGATCTGGTTCCCAGATTCCGGATTCCGGAACCGTGTTGCCTTCGACCTGGGCGTTCAACTCATGGGTGGCAAAGTCACACACGTTCCTGGTGAGCTCGGTGAGCGAGAAGATCCTGCGGATGTCGGTGCCTACCTCTCCAACTGGTTCGACGCCATAGTGGTGCGCGCGCCTGATATCGCTCGGGTCCGTGAGCTGGCGCGAGGCGCCTCGATCCCGGTCATTAATGGGCGTACGAGCCACAATCACCCCTGCGAAATCCTTGGCGACCTGGCCTTTATCCAGTCCGCAAGGGGCAGCCTCAGCGGCCTGCAAGTCGCTTTCGTGGGGCCCGCTGGCAATATCTGCCACTCCTGGTTCGAGGCGTCCGCTACTCTTCCAATTCACGTCACCCAAGTTTGCCCGCCGGGCTTTGAGGCATCAGAGACCTTTCTCTCAGAGCTACGTGAAAGCGCGGCCGGTGAGATGACCACTACCCCGGATATCTACGGTGCGCTCAAGCACGCGGACGTGATTTGTACCGATACGTGGCCTGGTGGGATCCCCGAAATCGCGGACCAATTTCGTCCGTACCAGATCACTGCGGAAATACTCGCGCCCATACCACAAGAATGCCTGTTCCTCCCGTGTCCACCAGTCCACCGCGGAGAAGAGGTCGACGCCGGCGCCATGATGGACCCCCGCTGTCGAGTCACCCAGGCCAAAGCGTTCTTGCTCCATGCCCAGAACGCGTTGCTTGCGGAGCTCACCGATGCATAGAGCCCTTCATCGTCGCGAACTCCCTCAACAGGGACCCACGCGAATGGCCTCTTGGAGGGCTCTGCCTGACTCCCCGCTAGACGGCCCAGGCCGAGCCACGCAAGCTTTCATGGCACACGGTCTCCTTGGTTTTCGAGAAGCCGAGCGCCACTTGTCCGAGCTTCCCTACGGGCGAACCAGTGACCGCGCCGGCTTTGAGCTTGTGCTCGCTGAGGGCCGAGGCACTTGCAGCACCAAGTCTTCGGCACTGGGCCACCTCATCGGATTCGGCTCGCCACCTCGGATTTGACGCGCTGTGGCACGTCCGCGAGAACTGTATTGCCGCCATCTCTGAATGACCGGTGCCGGTGCCCCTGTGGGTCTGTCGAATATGCACGGGATTGCGTCACAGGTGGACCGTACCGGGTGGGGCTGGTCGGCTTCTTCAACGGATTCCCAAATCACCACACTAGCCTTTCGGCGCTACATGGCGACCGCCACAATGAACATTCGGCGGAATGGGAATAGAGTGCGGCCGTCGGGACACATCGGATACGCCTGACGGACCAGGTCGGCGTAGTGGGCCTCGAACTGTGTTTTCCACGGCTCATCGAGGGCGTCGAGCAAGGGCTTGAGCCAGGTTCCTTTGGTCCACTCTTTCACCGGGTCCGGGCCTTCGAGAACCTGGAGGTACTCGGTCTCCCAGATGTCGACCGAGGCCGCCCGAGTAGCGAGCAGGTCAAAATAAAAGTCGGGGTCGTTGACCGGCGCCGGCCGCAAGAGCGGTTCCAAGGTTGCCAGCCAGGGACCCGTCCGAGCCGCTTCTGAGATGGCCAGATGCGAAGGGGCAGCGAAGTTTCTGGGCATCTGCACAGCCAGCACACCCCCGGCCGCGAGATCCCCCAGGAGCGCCGGGAAAAGTCGATCGTGCCCGTCCAGCCAGTGCAGGGCCGCGTTCGAGTAGATCACGTTAGCCGGTGTGGACGGCTGCCAACGCCCCAGATCCGCCTGCTGCCAATGGATATTCGGCCCGTCCGCCTGGGCCTTGACCAGCATCTCCTCTGAAGCATCCACCCCGGTCACCGCGGCGTTGGGCCAGCGGGCCTGGAGAAGTCGGGTCGCGTTTCCAGTCCCGGCCCCCAGGTCGTAGACGTCGGACGGATCGTCGAAATCGATTCGGTTCAGGAGATCGACCGCCGGCCGCAGCCGATAGTCAGCGAATTTCAGGTATTGGGCCGGATCCCACGGCAACTGCCGCCTCCATCGACTTGGGGCTCTGCCCCAAACCCCGCGAACTTGGGGCTCTGCCCCAAACCCCGCTAAAGCTCGCTCCGCTCGTGACTGAAGTTAATGCGAAGCGGCTCCGATTGTCGAAGAATTCACTCGCTTCCCAGTTATAAGCGGCCTTTCTGTGACATTCGAGCGCATTGACGCGCGGCCGCTGCATGCTACTGTACGCTAACGCTCGCTGGTGCGCATTGCACCCCCCCCCAGGACGTTCCTATACTCGAAATAGGCGACATCCAGCGCCGGCAGCGCTGCGGACCGGCAATGGAGGATTTGTGACGGAAGAAAACCCAGGAACGACGAGAAGGCGGACGAAGAGCTCGCCACCCAAGCCACTAACGGTGACGGTCGAGCTCCCTGCCATTGCTCTGACGGATTCAGTCGTGCTGCCCCAGATGATCGTTCCCCTCCACCTCGATGCCTGGGCCCAGGTCCAGGCCGTCGAAATGGCCCTACTTGGGGACAAACGGATTTTTGTGGCGCCCCGAAGCGGCGAAGGTGAAGATGCGGAAACGATCGGTCGGATAGGCGTCATTGCCACGGTCGAGGAGTCTCGCCCGTCTCGACGCGGCGGCCAGCGGGTGGTCGTTCGCGGCCTGAAGCGCGCTCGGCTCGACTCCGTGGCGCAAACGGAGCCGTATCTACGGATAAGCTGCCTACCCCAGCCCGATCCTGAAGTCGTTGCTCCAGAGGCTGCCGAACTCATGAACGAGCTCCTCGCGGTCACCGAGAACATCGTCGAGCTCAATCCAGACGTCCCATCTCAGGAGATCCTGCGCTACGTGCGGGGAATCAAAGAGCCGGGCTTGCTGGCCGACCATACCGCTTATTCTCCGGAGTGCTCCTTTGAAGAGCGGGTGAAGATTCTTGACACAATCGACCCGGTCGAGCGGCTTCGGATCGCCTTCGAGATTAGCCGTCGACATCTCCACGTGCAGCAGCTGCGGAGCAAGATTCGCGAGGACGTGAAGTCCGCCGTCGATAAGGCCCAGCGCGAGTTCGTGCTGCGCGAGCAGCTCCGGGCGATCCAGCGCGAGCTGGGCGAAGGCGAAGGCGAAGCGGCCATCGTGGATGAGCTCCGGGAGAAGATCCGGGCGGCCGGAATGCCCCCTGAACCCGAGGAGAAGGCGCTCCGCGAGCTCGCCCGGCTCAACATCATCGGGATGCACTCGGCCGAGCAAGGAGTGATTCGCACCTACCTCGAATTGCTGACCGAGCTGCCCTGGTCAGTCAGTTCCGAGGATCACGAAGATATCAGCGAGGCTGCCCGCATCCTGGACGAAGACCACTACGGCCTAGAGAAGGTCAAGGAGCGCATCCTTGAATACATCGCTGTCCGCACGCTGGCCGGAACGAAGATGCGGAGTCCGATTCTTTGTTTCGTTGGACCTCCGGGGGTCGGCAAGACCTCGCTTGGCCGCTCCATCGCCCGAGCGCTCGGGCGCAACTTCTGGCGAACCAGCCTGGGCGGGGTGCGCGACGAGGCGGAGATTCGCGGGCATCGGCGCACCTACGTGGGCGCGCTCCCCGGCCGCATCGTGCAGGGGATCCGCAACGCCAAGAGCAACAATCCGGTCTTCATGCTCGATGAGATCGACAAAGTCGGAAACGATTTTCGGGGAGATCCATCCTCGGCTCTCCTGGAAGTGCTCGATCCCGAGCAGAACTTCGCCTTCAGCGACCATTACCTAGAGGTCCCCTTCGATCTCTCCAAGGTCATTTTTATTCTGACCGCGAACATGCTGGACACGATTCCACCGGCCCTGCGCGACCGTATGGAGGTAATCAGCCTGCCCGGCTATACCGAGGACGAGAAGGTCAAAATCGCCGAGCAGTTCCTGGTTCCCAAGCAGCGCGAGGCGCACGGCTTGAGGCCTGAGCAGGCCACCGTACCGGAGCCGACGCTACGGAAGATGATCGGCGGGTACACCCGGGAGGCCGGGGTCCGGAACCTGGAGCGGGAGATCGCCAACCTCTGTCGGAAGATCGCTCGCCGCGTCGTGGCCAAAGAAGTGGAGACGGTCACCATCCAGCCGGCCGACCTGGCCGAGCAGCTCGGGCCCGAAAAGTACACCTTCAACCTGGCCGAAGAGGTGGACGAGATCGGTACGGCGACCGGGGTTGCCTGGACCGAGACTGGCGGCGAGCTTCTCTCCATTGAGGTCAGCATCATGGAGGGGAAGGGCGAGCCCATGCTGACCGGGCATCTCGGCAAAGTCATGCAGGAGTCAGCCCGGGCCGCGCTCACCTACGCCCGTTCCCACGCGCATCAACTTGGGGTCGACCCAGCGTTCTTTGACACTCACTCGATCCACGTCCACGTGCCCGCTGGAGCCGTCCCTAAGGACGGTCCTTCGGCCGGAATCGCCCTCACGACCGCTTTAATTTCCGCTCTCAGCGGCCGACCGGTGCGGAAGGACGTCGCCATGACCGGCGAGGTCACCTTGCGGGGACGAGTTCTCCCCATCGGCGGCCTGAAAGAGAAGATGCTGGCCGCCCATCGCGCGGGAATCAAGACCTTCATTCTCCCCAAGCGGAATGCCAAAGACCTGATCGACATCCCGGCGAAGGTCCGCGAGATGGAGATCATCGAAGTCGAGCACGTTGATGAGGTGCTCGCCCACGCATTGCTGGCCGCGGCGCCCGCCGAGGCGCCATCGGTCAACGGGCATGTCGATGCAAAGAAGGTGGAGCCGCCCAAGCCGATCCTACGCTCCCGGAAAGGTAGCGTGGCCGCCCAGCCTCTCGCTTCTTAGGTCCTAGCGGTCGCGGGGGGATCTCCTGCCAAGCCCAAGAGTTTGGCGGGGTAGAACTCCGCGCCGAGGACCTCGCTGATGGCTGGCTAGCCGAAGAAAGAGGAGAGACAGGCGGTCCTTCGGCCGAGCAAGCCTCAGCGAAAACGTCCGGCTGGTTCCTAACGGACGCCGTCCCGACGGAACACTTCGCACGAACTCGCCCAGAACAGGGAGGGTGAGGGCGGGTCGCCCTCGGGCCCGTCGGAGCCCACCTGTCTCGGTAATTACTTTAAGACCTGCTTGACAGCTCGGCCGCTCCGTGGATTGAAACCTGGGTAAATTTCCGCTTCGGCGGTTAGGCAGGGCCTTGCAACCTCGGTCTGCTCCACGACTCTTGAGGCAGCCGCCACCCTCGTTCAACCTTAGCAGCGGGCCGTGGCCACCTCGATCTACTCCATGACCATTGAAGGTAGCCGCTAACCGCGCTTCAGCCCTTAGCAGCGAGCCTTGCCCGCTAGAATCGCCCAATGCACACTCCGGTTTGGCTCTCGGCGCAGCTCAGCATCCACCCGTCGCTCCAGTTTCGCGATTTCCGCTTTTTCATCGTGGCCTCGGCTTTTGGCGGCTTCGCGATGATGGGTGAGATGGTGATAATCGGCTGGCTCGCTCTTGAGCTCACCGATTCGCCGCTGGCGGTGGGTCTAGCTTCCAGCCTGCGCGCTGCCCCGGGGCTGCTGCTGGGGATCCCGGCCGGCGCGATCGCCGATTTTGTAGATCGGCGGCGGTTCATCCGCGCGCTCAGCCTGGTCGCGCTCATCCCGACGGTTGGCCCAGCCGTGCTGATCACCGCCGGGCTGATGGACTTTCACTTTGTCCTCCTGTTCGCTTTTCTGTCCGGCTGTGTTCAGGCCTTCCGCCAGACCACGGGTCAGAGCTTCACCTACGACATCGTCGGGCCGACTGGCGCGGCTAGGGGCATGGCGATCATCGCTTTGGCGCAGCGAAGTGGCGGTCTGGCAGGGGCCGTCGCCGCCGGGGCCAGCATCCAGCAGTTGGGTGCCAACTATGCCTATGGGCTGCTTGCGGTCGCTCATCTCTGCGCTTTTGGGGTCCAGACGGCCATTCGCCTACGGGGGCAGGCAGCGCCGCTCGACCAATCTCACTTCGTCCAGAATCTACGCGAGTTCGTGACCGAAGCTCGCCGCAACCGCACTCTGCTCACCTTATCCATGCTGACCGCCGGGGTCGAAGTCCTCGGTTTTTCGCACCAGGTGCTACTGCCCAGCCTGGCGAGGGACTTGCTCCATCTCGGTCCGGATGGGCTGGGAGTGTTGAGCGGCGCCCGCTCGATGGGCGGAATCATTGGCCTGCTGGCGCTCTCTCTAGTGGGTGAGATCCGACGCAAGGGCATCGCATTTCTGATCGTGATCCACGTCTTTGGTGCGCTGCTCGTGCTCCTCGGTCACGCCGATAGCCTGCCGCTCATATTGATCTGCCTGATCTTTCTGAGCGGCGTTGCGGCGCTTTCTGACGTCTTGTCCCAGGCGATGATGCAACTCAGCGTTTCCAATGAGCTTCGCGGCCGCGCGATGGGGTCGTGGATCGTCGCGATCGGGGCAGGTCCGTTGGGACAAACCCAGATCGGAGCAGTCGCGGCACTGGCCGGGGTGAGCTTTGCGCTTTCGCTCAACGGACTAGCTCTCGTCGCACTCGGCCTGGCGGCCGCGGTGGCAGTGCCCAGCCTGCGACGCCTCTAGGGGGGACGCCCCACCCGCCCCCTGTGGCCTTCGGCCCCTGACCCCCGAAGGGTGAGCGAGGGGTTCGTGTGGTGTCCAGGCTGACCTTACGCCCTGTCTGATCGCCGCTAGAGCTCTTTGTCGAGACCCCTCAGAAAACGCTCGATCTCGGGCGATAGCCCGGTCGGAGGCTCAGCGGAAGGCGCCGTCGTCTCGTAAGTCCGGTCATAGTGCGCTTCCAGTCGTGAGATGACCGACTTCACTTCAGGTTGGGTCTCGATTGCGCTATCAAGCTCCCGGTACTGGCGTTCCGCCCGGCGAGTCGGTACCACCGTTGATGGAAAATCGTAGTAGGCGTTCAACACCTGGAGCATGCGCGCCGTGCCGGCAAAGTCTTCTTCGAGCTGGGCGTAATGAGGCAGATGAGCCATGAAGTTCATGACGCCCGCCCCCATCTGAGTCGCCGACTCAGTCAGCAGGTTCATGATCGTGGTGGGCCCCTCATAGGAGCTGCCCCGCTGCTGGGTTAGGGGCGGCGTAGCTCCGGGCCGCGGCTCGATGGAACCGGTATTCCCGGTGACGACAATCGGTCGCGTGTGGGGGACCGAATCGTACATCGCCCCGACTCGACAGTAGACACTCACCTGGAAATACTTCAGTAGCTCCACGATGGAGTCGATATAGTCTTCGGCCATCGCGTGAGGCTCCAGGAGATGGAGAAACATCAGATCGGGCCCATTCTCGGGCTGCGCGACGTTGATGATGCTGTTGGGGAAAGTTGTCACCCGCTGTCCGTCGACATTTCGGACGGTGGGCCGATACCGGGTCAGGTCAAAGAAAGTGCCCGGCCGGGCGAGCTTGCCCAACTCCTTCGCCTCATAGTGGCGCTCGAGCCGTGCGAGGGTCAGCGTTCCGACGCTCCCCACATCAACCCAGGGTCGAATCATGATCAGGGCGTGCGGAGTCCGCAGCTCGGGAACCGGATCGGGTAGTTCGAAAGCCCCAATCTTCACAGTGCAATAGTACGTTCACCGGCGCGCGGTGCCAAGGCAACTCCTGCGGGACATGGGCAATCGGCAATGGCTCAGTAGGCAAATATCGTAAATTGCCTGCTGTAGTCACCCAGGGATGACCTGGGAGCCTGCCGCGGTCAATTTAGGCGCGCCACGGGGGTTTCTCTAGTCAATGCAAAGCTTTTCGAAGAAGCTGATCGCCGCATGGCGTCTCAGCCGAACCCCTAGTCCGACAGGCCCCGCCCAGCTTCCAAGTGGGGAAGGAGCAATTCTTCTTGGCCGCGAGCACAGCAGCCTGAGCACTTTTTTTTGGGCTCTACATCGAGGTGCCGCGCCCGCCGACCCAGTTGCTCACCATATTGGGCTGAACCCGGCAATCTGGAATGAATTTCGAACCCGTCTTTCTGCCGCGCCTGGAGTTCCTTCCTGAGAGTGAATATTCAGGATGGAAAGTGAGGCCGGAGAGCTTTTTCTGGCGAACCATCGAGCGGGGCATGCTCCCAACCGAGGCTGCGGCGCTGCCGGGCCAATGGGCCCTGTTCGACACCACACCAAAGCCCCCCGCCGGCGACCTCGTCTATGAGGAAGACCCGCTGGCCGACTTGATCACGGAGCTGCGCGCCGCAGGGGCGATCAGACGAACCGATGGAGTCCCAGACGGGTCGCGGGTGGGAATCTCGCTGCTCGAGCTCGACGACCTGGTTTTTCCGCGGCTCGCCCATGGATTGGGGATCGGGAGCTCGGGAAACGTCCAGATCTGGGTGCCGCGGGAGATCGAGCACAATTTCCTCGGGAATTTGCGCTATCCGATGCTCGGCGACGGCGTCGTTCGTGAGTGGCTGGCCGACCCGGTCGAGGAGTTCGATCGACTGGTCGCTGGTTTTCGACTACACACGGTCGACCTCTACCTGGCGTCCACCCGGCACGCCACCCTTGGCTTTCGACCGCTCATCCTCTTCCCGGCGCCCATACCGGCCGGCCCAACCCGCCGCTCGAATAAGAGGGAGTAGCGCCTCGCGGTCAGCCGGTCGAAATCGCCCGCTGGACGCCCGGCCAGACCAACGGGTCTTCTCCGCCCATGCGCCAGATAGCATAGCCGGCAACTCCTAACTCCTGCCCGACCGCCATGAGCGCGCTCACCGTTTCACCGTCCGGGATCCAGACCTCGTGAGCGGCCCCCGAGCGTGTGTACTGCAACACCATGTGCCGATCACTGGCTTCGCGGTGTGGCTCCACACCGTGCGCGCGAGCGAGCTCGATGAGGTCACGATAGGTCCGATACTCGGCTTTCTCGCTCCCCGACCAATCGTATCCGTAGAACGGGATCCCCTGAAACACCCGCTCGGCCGGGATTCGCGACAGCGCGAACTGGAGGATGTCCCGGCTCCAGCTGACTGATGCGATCGGACCGGGCCGGGACGGATTCTCATCGTAAGTCATGACGACAATTCGATCCGCTGCCGTCCCGAGGTTGGACCAATCTTGCGCCTGGGCGCCCGGCCATGGGCCGGGTTCAACCAGTTTCGCGTGCACAGCGAGCGAGAGAGTCTTCCCACGTGCGTGCAGCGCCGCGGCGAGCTCCGCTATGAAGGCGCTGTACGGCTCACGATCATCAGCGGACAGATTCTCGTAGTCCAGCTCCAGGCCCGGATATCGCCCATCGACCACGAGAGCGACCAGATGCTGGAGATGCGCCTGACGCACCTGTGGATCGGTCAGCACCCCTGCCACCCGCGCTCGGTCCCACTGGCCTCCGATCAGGTTGGTTACCATCGGGACTACATGAATACCGGTCTCGCGAATCGCGAGCGGCGCTGGCCCCAGTCCTGGATACTGCTTCACGCGCCCATCCGGCTCCAGGCCGTATTGGAAGAGCGAAATACCGGTCAGGAGAGCAGCATGGGATCGCACGGAGGCCCAGGCAGCCGTCCGGTCATACTCCGGCACGTAGCCCCAGACCTGGCGCTTTCGTCGTTCGCTCGTCTGAGGCTGACTGAACGTCATTTCAGGCCCGCTCAACGCACGATCACCATGGGGAAATCGTGTTTCCGG
Source organism: Chloroflexota bacterium (assembly GCA_009692845.1). Taxonomy (GTDB): domain Bacteria; phylum Chloroflexota; class UBA6077; order UBA6077; family SHYK01; genus SHYK01. The sequence continues at coordinate 24,053 of SHYK01000007.1, forward strand.
TAGACCGCGATAGGACCACATTCACGGAGCGGTTCGGCGGCCGGCCAGAAGTCTTGGCGATTGCGCCGGGGCGAGTGAATCTCATTGGAGGCCATCAAGACTACCACGAAGGGCTGGTGCTGCCTCTCGCCATCGATCGCCACATCGCTATCTACGCCCGCCCGAGAGAAGACTCCAGCGTCCGGGTCTATTCCGAAACGACCGACACCGCGGTCGAGTTCGAATTGCACGACCTCAGCCGCCATCCAGCCACCCTCGCTCAGTATTGCCAGGGAGCAGCCAGAGCGCTGGCCGCAGCGCACCCTTTGGAGCACGGTTGCGACGCCTTGATCTCCGGAAACCTTCCGGCCGGGGCTGGCCTGTCTTCCTCTTCAGCCCTTGTTGTGGCCTTCATTGGCATCCTCGCCCGGCTAAACCACTTGTCGCTCGAGCCGCTCGAATTGGCCCAATGCGCCTGCGATGCCGAGCATTGGTTCGGCACGACCGGCGGCATTATGGACCAGTACGTCATCACCCACGGCCGAGCCAGCCACGCGCTGCTCATTGATTGCCGAGCGCTCACCCACCAGGCCCTGCCAATGCCCGAAAGCTGCCTGGTAGTCGCGCACACCGGCTCCTCGCATCACCAGGCGGCCACCCCCTTCGCCCGCCGGCGACAAGAAGCGGAAGCCGGGCTTGCCGTGCTCCAAACCCTCGTTCCAGGAATTCGAACCCTCCGGGATGTCAGTCCCGAGCTGCTGGAGGAGCACCGGGCCAAGCTTGTGGCGGCTGACCCGTCGGAAATTCTGTGGCGCCGCTGCCGGCACGTGGTAACTGAGCTCCAGAGAGTCCGAGTCGCAGCGACCGCGCTGGCGGGAAGCGATCTCGCAGGCTTCGGCCGCCTCATGAAGGAGGCTCATTGCAGCTTGCGCGACGACTACGAAGTCTCGTCAGCCCCGGTAGAGGCAATGTTTGAAGCGGCCATCACCGACCCTGCCTGCTATGGAGCACGGATGACTGGTGGAGGCTTCGGCGGATGCACCGTCAACCTGGTGGCCGCCGATCAATCAGAACCATTTCGAATTCGTTTGGCCGAGGCGTACCGACGCGCAACCGGAGAGGAATCGATCATCTTTCCCGTGCAAGCTTCCGATGGCTTCAGCTTGCGAGAATTGAATTGACGAAGCCACCGCTCTTCCGAACCCGACCTGGAAGATGGCCGGGACTCTACGTCCATGGGTTCAGGCCAGCTCCGCCAGGAGCGAGCGCCAGGCCTCGCTTTCCGTTTCCGGGGCCACCAGCGCGGCGGCTCGCTGCCCATAGGCCCTCAGGCTCTCGTAGAAGCCTGGATCGCTCTCCGCGCATCCTAAGAGCTCGGCTAGGGCCCTCGTGTCCCCCACCGGGAAGTAACCCGGGTAATCATCGCCGAGAGTTCCGATTAGGCCACTGATCCGTGACGCCACCACGGGTGTTGGCGACGTGAGTGCCTCGCCCAGCACATTCGAGCTGCCTTCCATGATGGAAGTAATCGCAACCAGATGGCTGCTCGCGAGCAGCCCGCGAGCTCGCCAGTGGGGCAGGGCGCCCGTCCAGCGATACCGCGGGTTTTGCGCCGCCTCTTCGCGGGCCGCGGCTCCCAGGTCCGGGCTCAGGGCCGCCCCAACCTGGACCACCCTGATCAAGGACGAGCTGGCCAGGAGGCGAGCCGCGGCCGCCGTGCGGAGAGGGTCTTTCTCCGGTCGCAGGTGGCCGATCACCGCCACCCGGAAGTAGGTGGTGGGGCGCTTCGCCTGGCCGCGAAACGGGGGACAGGACTGGTAGATCACCCGCGCTTTGCTCTGGAGCGACCCGGGTAGCTCAGCGAGTCCCATTCGCTGCAGCACCACCAGCCGAGTGGCCAGATCCAGAGAGCGCTGGGCCTCCGCATCGATCCTGATGTCGTGGTAGAGGTCGGTACCAGTGAGCACCAGCACCAAAGGCTTGTTCGGGTGGCGCTCGACGAACTCTCGGATGGAAGGCGCGCTGCGTCGGGCGTGCAGGCCAATCAGGACGTCACAGGGACCGCTGGTATAGGAAAGTTCGACGTCGACGCGGTGTCCAAGCTGGCGCAGGATACGTCCGTAGCGCATGGCGGTCATCACATTTCCTGAGCGGACCTGGGGAACAGACGGGGTGACGACGCGGATGTGGAGCCGGCTATCCATCGAGTGCGCAGGTGCGGAATCCGGCCCATACGTCCCGCCGGTCGGGCGGGTAGAAGTTCCGATAAGCACTCCGGATGAGCCTGGATCGGGTGGCCCAACATCCCCCCCGAAGCACTTTGTGGCCGAAAAACCAGGGCTCCGAATATTCCTTATAAGGTCCTGGAGCAAAACCCGGGAAGGGACCAAAATCGGTAGCCGTCCACTCCCAGACGTTACCGATCATTTGCCGGCACCCAAAGGCGCTGTCCCCGGCCGGAAGGGCGGACACCGGAAGGGTCCCCATCACCGCCCAGTCGAGGTTGGCCCGGTCGGGCGTCGGCGCCTCATCGCCCCAAGGGTAAACCCGCTTAGAGCCAGCATCCCCGCCGGGAGTCCCAGTCGCGGCAAGCTCCCACTCCACTTCGGTGGGCAGGCGACGCCCGGCCCACCGGCAAAAGGCGTCGGCTTCGTACCAGTTGACGTGAAGGACCGGCAGGGCCGCTTCCAGCGAGACCCAGTGGTCGAAGTTTCTGCGTAACCATTCGCCATTCGGACCTTGCTGCCAGTAGACAGGGTGCTCGGCGCCCACGCTGTTGCGCCACCACCATCCCTCGGCCGTCCAGAGATCTCTCCGCCCGTAGCCCCCGTCCTCGACAAAATTCAGATACTCGCGGTTGCTCACGGCGGTCCGGGCGAGGGCGAAAGGCTTCACTTCGACGGGGTGCGCCCACTGCTCGTTGTCGAAAACGAACGGTTCGGTGGGCCGGCTGCCAAGGTACAACGTCGCCCCCGGAACGTGCGCATCCCCGAGCGCCGGGCTCAGCTCTTCGATCCTGTGGCCAGGCAGCGCGGCTTCCCGGCCTGGGAAGCGCGGCGCTGGATAGCCCAGGGTTTGGCGGGTGTACGTGAAAGCCTCGTCGTGCATTCCCTCATGGAGAAGCGCGAGCTCCATGAAGTACGGGCCGCGGTAGCCATCCCGATCACGCGGCTCCTCGAGCTCGTGCTCGCGCTCGCAGATCGTGTCCAGCACCCGCTGCATGTACCCGAGCGTGCTATCCCGGTCCAACAGAGGAAGCGCCCAGCGCGGATCGTGCGGAACCGTGGCGGAGTTGTAGAGTGCATCCCCATCGCTCAGAATGGGCTCCGCCCCCAGGAAATACCGCAGCACAAAATACTCGTAGAACCAGGCCACGTGTCCGATCTCCCAGCGGAGCGGATTCACGAGGGGTAGGCTTAGCCCCATCAGCTGCTGCTCGTCGAGGTCAGCCACTAGAGCGAGGGTCCGCTCGCGAGCCTCCCGCAACGCGGGAATGAGCTCAGCCGCGGAACGGGAGCTTCTCAAAGTCATGGAGCCGCAGTTTGGCAGAAACCATGGGCCGGTTTCCAACTGGTGTGCTCGACCCGCTAACCCAACCGTGTCCAGGTGACACCTGGAGAAAAGGCGGACATGGTGTGCAAGCGAATTTTGGAGTTTACTGCCCGCTGGGGCCTAGGCTCCGTTCTTGGCCTGACGCAGCACGAAGTCAACGAATCGCCGAGCGACGGGTGGCAACAGACGGCGCTCTTCCCGTACGAGGTAAAGAGTGCGACGGATGGGAACGCCCGCAATACGCACCGCGACAACCTCATTCTTCTGGGCAGGGTCGATCGCCATGGATGAGACGAAGCCGACCCCGTACCCGGCCCGAACTGCCGACACTATGGCCTGGGTGGTGCTCAGAGTCATCGCTACTCGGTAAGGAGGCAGGGCGAGACCTCTTTGCCAAAGCGCCCATTTCACATTGAGAATGGTGCCTGAACCGTCCTCCCGTTCCACAAACCGCTGAGTGGCGAGCGCAGCAAGTGGAACCTCCGGACCACGAGCGAACGGGTGGCTTCCGGCCACCGCCAGGACGACCTCGTCCTCTCCGACCGGGTAGAGGTGGAGCCCAGGGCGCTGCATGGGAGCGCCCACGAAGCCCATATGCCAACGGCCCTCCAGAAGCTCCTCAACGACCCGGCTTGACGCGGTCGTGAATACGACCGGTCTCACCTCCGGGTAGGCTTCAGTGAACTCGGCCACCAGGCGAGGCACCAGGAATTCGCCGGGAGTGGTGCTCGCAATGATTCGGAGCTCGCCGCCGAGACTGGCTTCGGCTCCCAGAAGCTCATCGAGCATCTGGTGATGGCGCGCGATGACGTCGCTGGCGAAGGCACGATAGCGCTCGCCGGCTGGGGTGCAACTCACCCCTTCCCGGGCGCGCGCGAGCAGCGCGACGCCGAGGGAGCGTTCAAGCTTTTGAATCTGGCGGGTGAGGCCCGGCTGGCTGATTCCGAGCTCTCGAGCGGCCGCTGTAAAACTGCCGCGCTCTGCGACCAACAAGAAATTTTCGAGAGTGCTTACATCCACGAAGTAGCTCCAGCGCCAAGCACATAAAAGCGAACCAACGGGCAGAGACTATTGAGGGGATTTCTATGCGAATTTAGCATGCACTTCGCCTTCTCCGCATCGGTTCTTTATGCTGCGTCTCAATTCATCCGGTCATCCGGGCGAGTCTATGGGGGCGAATTTGGACCAGACGACCCAAGTTACCGCAATCGCCCTGAACCGCCGAAACGAATATCTGCGCGGCTTCGGCTTGCTATTGGTGATCGCGGTTGCCGGGCTCGCTTATGTGAAGTGGGAGCCGTACTGGGCCCGTAGCTTTGTCGTGGCGGTCAGCCACAATCTCGGCGCTTCAATCGTCTCCGGTCAGGGGGCGGTTGCCCCTGAACCATCGCTGGCCGCCGCGTGGGACTATGCTCGGGTCTATTTCGATCGCATCTGGATGGCAATGGTACTGGGGCTATTGCTGGCCGCCACGGTGGATGCGCTAGTGCCCCACGATTGGTTGGCCCGAGTGCTTGGCAGTACTCGGCTACGAAGCACAGGTTTGGGCGCGCTGTTAGCGTTGCCCGGCATGATGTGAAGCTGCTGTGCAGCGCCGGTGGCGCTGTCGCTCCGCAGAGGCGGCGCATCCCTCGGAGCCGCGGTGGCTTTCGCAGTTGGAAATCCAACCCTCAATATCGCCGTGCTGGTCTGGCTGGTGTTTGCCTTAGGTTGGCAATGGGCAGCTCTCCGACTGGTCTTCGGGATCGCCCTGGTTTTGGGGGCCGCCGCTCTCGCGACTCGACTTCAGGGTCCGACGTCGGTCCTACCGGATCTGGTAGAGCCGGCCGTCGTTTCATCGCCGGACCAAACCGGCTGGGCCATGCGATGGGTGCGGTCGCTGCTCCGCTTCACGGTTCAGCTTGTTCCGCTCATGATTGTGCTCGTCTTGTTGATGGGCGGGGCGCGGGCTTGGCTGTTTCCGGCGATCGGCGCAGACTGGGGTAACAGCTGGATTGCCGTGCTCGGCTTCGCCGTCGCCGGTATGCTGTTCCCGATCCCGACCGGCGCCGAGATCCCGATTATTCAATCGATGATGGGGTTCGGACTCGGTCCGGCCCCAGCTGCGGCATTGCTGCTCACCCTCGCCCCGACCAACCTCGCATCTCTGGCCATGATGACTCATGCTTTTTCGTGGCGGGTGGTGGCAGCGATCGCGGGGGTCACGGTAGTTGTAGGCATCGGGGCCGCGATCGTCGCGGGAGCCCTAGGGCTCTAGATACTCGCTGCGCACGGCGGGACATTTTATCCGTCGCTAGCGAGCCGAATCCCGGTGAATTGCCAGCGGGCATCGGGCGGGAAGAAGTTCCGATAGCTCGCCCGAATGTGCGACCGGGGGGTCACGCAGGACCCACCCCGTAACACCATCTGATTCACCACGAATTTCCCGTTGTATTCGCCCAGGTTGCCGTCAAGCGGGCGGAAGCCCGGGTAGGGCAGGTAAGCGCTCCCGGTCCATTCCCAGACGTCGCCGTAGAGCTGACTGAGGTGAATCGCCGCGCCATTCGTGGATCGAGCTACCCCGGGATGGAATGCCCCCGATTCGAGGAAGTTGCCCTCGATCGGCTGAGCACTGGCAGCGTGCTCCCATTCCTGCTCGGTGGGCAGGCGCTCTCCCGCCCAGCGGGCGAAGGCGTCCGCTTCGTAGTAGCTGACGTGGCAGACCGGCGCCGCGAGGTCGACGGGCTGCATGCCCCCGAGGGTAAAGTTCTGCCATCCGTCGTCGCTCCGTTCCCAGTACCGGGGCGCCTCCCCGCCCTGGGTTTGGGCGCTGGCCCGGCCAGCCGAGAGCCATAGCTCAGGCCGCTCGTAACCGCCGTCCGCGATGAACTCGAGAAACTCGGCATTCGTGACCAGCCGCGACGCCATCTGGAAAGGCGCCAAGAGGACCTCATGGCGGGGGCCCTCGTTATCGAAACTGAACCCGTTCCCATCATGCCCAATGGATTGAATTCCGCCCGAAAACCGAACCCACTGGGGAGGCAAGGGGGTGGAGTGACTGGATGGATTCGCCTGGAAAACGGGCCGCAGCGGATTTACCGAGAGGTTGAACTTGATATCGGTCAGGAGCAATTCCTGGTGCTGCTGTTCATGGTTAAGCCCTAATTCCACCCGATCCGCGAATTCTGGCCCGTTCGCCAACTCGAACAGGGCCGCCATCCCATCATCGACGTGGGCCCGATAGGCGAAGACCTCAGCCACCGTGGGTCGGGAGAGATGACCGCGATTGGGTCGCGAAAACTGAGGACCCACGGTGTTGTAGTAGGAGTTGAAGAGGTACTCGTAGCGGGGATCGATCGGCCGGTAGCTGGGCAGAAAAGGTTTGAGCAGGAATGTCTCAAAGAACCAGGAGACGTGGGCGAGATGCCACTTGGTGGGGCTGACGTCCGGCATGGCCTGGATGACGAAGTCTTCGGGAACGAGAGTCGCACAGAGCGCTTCGGTGAGCGAGCGCACTTCCCGGTAGCGGCTGGCCAGGGATCGCCCCTCACCAGTGGGCGCACCTGCCCCGGGCATCGCAGTTAGGTGCATTTCGCCTCCCGAAAGACGTAGGCCAGCCCATGATGGGGCATCTAAGCGACTAGCTTCGTCCCTGAGGATGCCGAATTCGCATCATGCTGGCTACAGTAATGCCAAATAGTCATGCAAGAGGCGGTCTCTGAACTGGCTTCGGCAGTGCGAAGCTATAGCGAGCGAGGGGCGCGATGAGCTAGGGCTGAACCAGAATACGGCCGGCTTGGCCTTCGATGAGCTTGCCCACTTGCGCGGCCGCCAGAGTGCCGGCCTCCTTGAGGCGGGCCACTAGCTCCTCCGCTCGGTCCTCGCTGACCGCGATCAGCAATCCGCCCGAGGTCTGGGCATCGGCGAGAACCGTGCGGGTGGTCGTGTCAACCTCCGCCCAATCGACAAATGGCTCCAGGAACCCCTCGTTGGCCCGCGTGCCACCTGGGACCACGCCCTCTTCGATGAGCTCTCGCACCCGAGGCAACACCGGCATCGCGCTCGACTGCAGGACGGCTGCCACGCCGCTCGCTACCGCCATCGTATGAAGATGACCCAGCAGCCCAAACCCGGTCACGTCCGTGCACGCGTGTGGCCCCACCGCCAGCATCACGTCCCCGGCGGCGCGGTTGAGCTCAGCCATCACTCGAGTCACCTCGGCGATCTCCGACTCAGCCAGCTTCCCAGCTTTGATAGCCGTCGTGAGCACGCCGGAGCCGAGGGGCTTGGTGAGGACCAACACATCCCCTGGGCGCCCGCCCGCGTTGCTGATAATCCGATCCGGGTGGATCGTTCCAACTACCGCATAACCGCACTTTGGCTCGGGATCGTCAACGGTGTGGCCACCCACCACTTCGACGCCCGCCTCGCGGGCCTTCTCGGCCCCGCCGAGCAGGATTTGCTCGAGATCGGACCAGGGCAGCGTTCCCCGCGGGAAGCCGACAAAACTCAGCATTGCGGTCGGCTTGGCGCCCATCGCGTAGACATCCGAGAGCGAGTTCGCCGCCGCTATCGCGCCAAACTGGTACGGGTCATCCACGACCGGCGTGAAGATATCGATCGTCAACGCGAGCGCTAGCTCGTCATTCAAGCGATAGATAGCGGCGTCATCGCCGGTGCCGAAACCTACCAGGACATTCGGATCGATGCTAACTGGGAGCGCGCCCAACACGCGGGCGAGATCGGCGGCGCCGATCTTGCCTGCTCAACCAGCGCAGTGGGACAGGCTAGTTAGCCGAATGATGTCTTCACGAGTCACGAAAGCTCACCCCCTTCTTCATGGCCTCGAAGTCTGAACGAGTCATGCGGAGTAGGATACGCAATTCCACCCGCCGGTAGGGTCAGGGCTCGTGCTGATCGCGGTATAACAGCGCGCACCCAGAGTCCCGCACCCAGAGTCCATGAGAGGCCATTGATGCAAGTCGCGAGCGAAGACCGTCTAAAGATCGAAGTATGCTTCGACCCGGCTGACCAAGCCGGGACCATGGCGGATGAGGTGCGGCGGGGCCTCACCGCAACCCAAAAGTGGCTTCCCTGCAAGTATTTTTACGACGAGACGGGCTCAGCTCTTTTCGAGCAGATTACCGAGCTACCGGAGTACTACCTCACCCGGACCGAGCTCGCGATCTTGCAAAACATCGCCACCCCCCTCGCCCTGGCCCATCCGTTCGAGGAAGTCGTCGAAATCGGGGCCGGCTCGGCCAAGAAGACGACGACGTTGCTCGACGCGCTCGCGGCGGCCGGCTCCCTCCGCCGCTACCTCCCGATCGACGTGGATGGGACGATGGTGCTCAGCTGCGGGCAGGCGATGCTGGCGCGATACCCGCAACTGGAGGTGAGCGGCCTGGTGGCCGACTTCCAGAAACACCTGAGTCGAGTAGCCCCGGCCCGCGGGCGTCGCCTGGTCATCTTCCTCGGCAGTACCTTCGGAAACCTGAATGAGGAAGAACGGCAGCGGTTTTTGGCCGAGGTCCGGCCGCTGCTGGGGCCGACCGACCGCTTCCTGATGGGCATCGACCTCGTAAAGGACGTCGCCACCCTCGAGGCGGCCTATGACGACGCCGCCGGAGTGACCGCCGCGTTCAATCGCAACATCCTGACCGTCTTAAATTCCGCATTGAAAGCCGACTTCGACCCGGCTGCCTATCGACACCGGGCGTTCTTTAACCGAGCGCTGGATCGCATCGAGATGCACCTGGCCCCCGCGACAGCCCAGCACGTCGTGCTGCAGGCGCTGGACCTCGCTATCACGGTGCAGGCCAACGAAACGATCTTCACCGAAATCTCCTGCAAGTACACTCGAGCAACGCTGGAGCACCTCCTGGCTGAAACGGATTTCAGCCTCACCGAATGGCACACCGACCCTGAGGGGAAGTTCGCCGTATTGCTCGCCGGACCGAGATAGCCAGGTCTGGGCTCGCACGAGGGCGACCCCTTGGAGCGCGAGCTAATCGAGTTTCCCCCTGGGAGGAGCGTTTTTGAGGCCTGATCATTCCGAGACGCCCCAACTGCCCCATGAGATCATGCAGCGATGGAACGTTGCGCCGACGGACTATTTGGGCGGTCGGCACAACCAGCACTGGCTTGTCCAATCCAGGGGGAGCCGGCTCGTGGTGCGTGGCTACTCTCCGGAGACCTGGGACGACATTGCCTACGAGCTAGAGGTCTTGCGGCAACTGGCAGCGCTCGGATGGCCAGTCCCCACCCTGGTCGAGCCACCGACTCATTTCGCGGGACAGACCTGGTGCTTGTTCACCTGGCTCCCCGGGGCACCACCCGAACTAGCAGATAGTTCAAAAGAGAGACGGGCAAGAGGGCGGCTCCTCGCCGAGCTGCACGAATCGACCGCCCTCATTGGGGACATGGGTCAACGAGGCGGCTTCTGCCGGTCGGACGATCTTGTGGGCGATCCCGAGCTTCTGTCCTTGGTTCAGCACTACGAACGCGTTTGTCCGGCTGAGGGACACATCCTCCGATGGCATCTCGACCAGGCGCGAGAGAGCTTTGAACGGATCGACCTCAATGGCGCAGAGACGCTTGTGCTGCACAGCGACTTTGCCCCATGGAACCTCTTACTCCGGGATGAGCGGCTCAGCGGTGTACTGGATTTCGAGTCGACCCACCTGAACTATCGGGTCGCTGACTTTGCGCTGGCCTGGCGCGGCGATCAGGACGAGATCCTTGACGGCTACCAGGAAGTCCATAAGTTGACTGACCTGGATTGGAACCTGCTCGTTCCTGTGTACTGGGCATGGATGTTCCTCGGCGTCAAGAAGGGCATCAGGGCGATGACATCGGGAGCATTGCCCTCACCAAACTTTGATTGGCAGATCAAGCATCTACTCAAGCACTCCGGGTTGGTTGGTCAGCTGGCGCCTCCATATCCGGGGCGGGCAGGGAATCAAACTGGGGCGACCCTTGAATGATGCGGAGGACGCCGTGATTGAGCTCCCAAGCGACGACCTCTGCGTGCTTAACGCGAGCCGGATAGTCCTCTCGCCTATGGTCGCCAGCGATGCGGACGAGCTATTTGAACTCCTCGTGGAGCCGAGCCTCTATGAATTTACCGGTGGAGCGGGACCAGTCTCAGTCGAGGAGTTGCGCGAGCAGCTCCGCAAATGGGAAAGCCGACATTCGCCCCAGGGCAATGAACTCTGGCTGAACTGGACCCTTCGGCTAAGGGGAACTGGAACCCTGGTAGGTTACGTACAGGCGTCGATCAGGGGCAGCCGAGCCGAGCTAGCCTGGGTGGTCGGTTTGCCACATCAAGGAAAAGGATACGCGTCCGAAGCGAGCCAGTCGATCAGTGAATGGCTGAGGGCGCGCCTGGGTGTTGAGGAACTGCGGGCCAACATCCAAGCACGTCATCTCGCGTCCCAAGCCGTAGCCCGGAAGCTAGGACTCGAAAAAACGCCGAAAATGAGCGGCGACGAGGAGGTGTGGTCGTCGGCGCCCGGTCTCACGCTCGGACGCGCGGAGGCTCACTAATACACGCATCCGATTTCGACACACTGATCCGGCACCATACCTGGGCCTACGAACGCCTCCTCGATACGGCGGCTCTCGTCCGGCCGGAGCGGTTGGCGACGGGCTCGCTTAGCCAGGGCACCCTGTTCACAACCATGCGCTATGTGGCCGACGTGAGCCAATCCTGGGGAGAGCCGCCCGAGGCCAGCCCGACTACGGCGAGGAGAAACTGGAACGCGAGTTGGTTGATCTCGCCTCCCTCCGCGCCTTCTGGCTGGCGGAGGATGCCTAGCTGATCGCCTTCACCGCCTCACTGTCGACGACCGGCCCATCTTGTGGAAGCAGCGAAGCTACCAGATCTGGCAGATCCTCTTCCATATCACCAACCATCGCATGAACCACGGAAGCGAAATCGGCTGGCATTTGACAGGCTCGGGCACTCACTGGGCGAAATGGCTTCATGGCCTTCATTGACCTACAGCCCCCAACTGGTAGTCGCGAGCTGGCATCTGCTCTCGCCTGTTCCGCGATGGGCATCACCCTTCCCGGGAGGCAACCAGTGCGTGTTCGCTCGGTATACGCGGGCGGCGGCAGTTGTAGTAACCGAGCGCGGCGACGCAGTCGGCCAGAGCGAAAACCAGGATGACGATGCTGTAGCTCTGGGTGGTATCGAAGACCCAGCCGGCCAGCACCGGGCCGACTATCGATAGTGGGGTGGCTCCCACGCTGAGGATGCCCCATAGACGAGCGTAGTGCGTGTAGCCAAAATAGTCGCCCAACAGGACCCGATTGAGGGTGTGCACCCCGATCGCGAAGCCATAACCAGCTACGAAAAGCCAGATCGTCCAGCCCGCTCCCCCCACGAACAGGATCATCAGGGAGAGCGACTCGACAACCACGACGGCCGCTGCGACGAGGCGCCGCTCGAAATGATCGGCCAGATAGCCAATCGCGATGGCCCCAATGATTCCCATGAACGCCAGCAGGCCCACCATGGTGCCCGCCTGGACGCTGCTTAACCCAAGATCCTGGAGCATCGGCGACAGGTGCAGCATCACGCCGCCCTGGACGAGCTGACGCAGTCCAAAAGACAAATTCAAGATCCAGAGCGTCGGGGTGCGGACCGCCTGCTTTAACGTGAAGCTGATCGTCGGCGGTCCCTCCAAATCGGGACCCTCCGTAGCCCCTTCCGGACGCTCAGATTCCAAAATCGGAAGGTCCCCGTCCGGGAGCAGTCCCATATCCGACGGCCGAGTACGCATCACCCGGGACAGCGGCACCGCGGTCACCAGGACGAATATGCCCGTGATTACCGCGGCCGTGCGCCAATCCCACAGGGCGATCAGTAAAGCCAGCACGGGAGCCATGAGGAGCCCGCCCATCGACTGGGCCGCCATCCCTGTCCCCATCGCCCGCCCCTTGCCTCGAATGAACCAATTGTTGAGAGCAGCCCAGATCGGCGCAAAGCCCCCAATGCTGCCCCCCAGCGCCACCATGAGGCTCCAAGTCAGCACCAGGGTCAGAAGCGAGTTAGCAAACAGACCGAACAGAATCAGTCCGACGCCCATCAGGCTCATGCCGAAAGCAATGGCCGGCCGGGGGCCGAATCGATCGATCGAGTAGCCCACGAAGAAGGCGAAGATACTGTTCTCGAGGCGGGCGAACGACGTCGCGACCGAAGTCGCGGCATAGCTCAGCCCGAGGGCCGTGGACACCGGGACAAAGAAGATGGTCGCGGCATAGCTGGAGACCCCCGAGGCCACACCCATGACGCCGCAGCCGGCCGCCAGCACCCACCACCCGTAGAACACCCGGGGGCGGCGACTGGAGCTCGGTCCTGGCTCGGTGGGAGCTTGGGCTATGGTCATGGAGCGCCCCGCCTATTCAAAGCCGGTGCGCCTGAGGGTTCGGCTCAGGTCCTTATCAGTCGCGCCCGCCCACTCGAATGACCCGCTTGCCTTCGAGATCGAACCGGTTCCGCCAGATCGGCCCAACATAGCCGCGCACCACGAAGTTGAGCGCCGGTTCGGTGGTGGTGTTGTTCTGGTTGTGGATGCCCCAGGGCTCGATGACGTCCACATCTCCGGCCTTCATGACGTACTGACGAACCGGCTTGATCTCGGCATTGTCACCGTCGGAGCCGTCGTCCAGTCGCTCGTATCGAATCGTTTCGATCGCGCCTTTGCGCACCCCATACACCACCCAGTGCTCGCCGTGATCGTGGGGTCCCGTCTCATGCATCGGCCCCGAAACGCCGGCGCTGATCTGGAAGAGGTCGTCGAGATCGTTGTAGACCCAGTGATCGGAGGGGGCGAGCCCCGGATCTCTCAGTGCTTCCCGCATCTGGGCGGAGAGCTGGCGGAGCAGCTCGGACAGGGTGCTCGCCTGTTCAAAGCGGGCGCGGACTCCCTCCGCAAAGCTGGTCAACCCGGGTGTGGTTGTAGTCTCGACCGGTTCTCGCGACATTTCGAATCCTCCTTCATGGCAGAAGCGCGAAATTATAGGCGCGGCACCAGGACACCGCATCAGCTCAACAAACCTGGCGGCACCGGGACCAGGTGCCGCGATGCGAAAGATGTCACAGCTCCTGACTAGAGGCCGAAACCTTTGGTGACGAATTCGCGCTCCTGTCGTTACTCAGTGTGCAGCTTCGCGAAAAGGAAACAAGGAGGTTTCATGCGACATCGATTTTCCAGGCTTGCGGCGGTTCTCACCTTACTCGCAATGGGACTATCCCCGACGGCTAGAGTCGTCGCGGCCGACACACTGCCGGTCGTCAGCATCAGGGCCAGCGACCGCACGGCCTCGGAGCCGGGGACGAATCCGGGCGCCTTCACCGTTACCCGGACCGGCGATACGAGAACCTCCCTCACCGTGGGCTACACCGTATCCGGTACCGCTACTACCGGAGTCGATTACACCGCGCTTTCGGGCTCGGTCGTGATTCCAGCGGGCGCCCGCACCGCCACGATTCTCGTGACACCCCTGGACGACCTCACAATCGAGCGCCCCGAGACGGTCGTGGTTGCCCTCGCGACGAGCCTCCCCTACACGATCGGCACGCCCAGCGCTGCGATTATCCGCGTCCAAGACAACGACGGCAGGGAGCGCCGGGAGACCGAAGACGAGCGGCCCGGGTGGGGTCGGGGCGATGACAACCACGAGCACTTCGGACCTCCGGGCCTTGGTTGCCGCGCCACGGATTCCTGCAAAGATGATGATGATGACCGTGTGCTGAGCGCAGTCGGTTCACGTCATCAGGACAAGGACGACGCCCCTTCTGCCCACGGCCGTGGTCGCGAGCAGAGTCGCGGTCGCCGCTAGAAGCTCTTTCGCGCGGTTACATCGCTGTCCTCTCTTCAGTCGAAGAGGGGGCAGCGACACGATCAGGCGGCTGGGCCGCCGATTCGGGTGACCCGCCTCGTCTCCAGATCGAATTTATTCCGCAAGTAGGTCGGGTTCGGATTACCCCTCAGCACGAAATCGAATGCCGTTTGGTCGGTAGCGTTCTTCTGGTTGTGGATGCCCCACGGCTCGATGGCATCGACGTCACCCGGGCCGAGCACGAATTGGTTGACCGAGCGCAGCTCGGCATAATCGGCGTCTGAGCCGTCATCCAAACGCTCGTAGCGGGTCGTCTCGAGCGCCCCTCGTCGGACCCCGTACACGACCCAGTGCTCGCCGTGGTCATGCGGCCCAGTGTCATTTCCTGGGGCCGAAGGACCGGCGTGGATCTGGAAAAGCTGGTGGGGATCCGTGTAGGACCAGCGCTCCCCCGGCAGAAACTGCGGGTCTCGCAACGCTTCGCGCATCTGCGTTGAAAGCTGCCTCAACAGCTCAGACAACGTGGTGGCTCGCTCCATGCTGGCCTGCACCCCTTGAGTGAATCGTTCTAGGGTCGAGCCCGGTTCCATTTCGACTGCGTGCTCCGACATGTCGCCCTCCTTGTTCGAGAACGCCGGATTATAGAGACGCGCGCTACCGTGAATGCCAAAATCGCTTGAGAATCGGCGTCTCAGGCGCACCCGGTGCCCGGGATTCGGACTGCCCGCAGGATTTCAACTGCCTGCGCTGACGGGGCGGCTGACGATCCATGAAAAATATGGCATGGATATTGCGTCTATCGTCCGTTCCGTCGAGCGCGCGTTCAAGCTCTATCCTGCCGATCACCTCTGGCTCAATCCCGATTGCGGTTTCGGCACCTTCTCCAATCGACCGGTGAATACATCGCAGCTGGCCTTTGAGAAGCTCCAAGCGATCGTCGCGGCGGCGGCCCAATTGCGAGCGCAACCCCGCAGCTAGCTGGGTTCTTGGCTCTCCCAGGCGGTGATGTGGCCGAAGGAGTTGGGCCCCCTCGTCACGGATGACGTGGGGCGGATCGACGTCTTCCGCCACATCGGAGATCGCCCGGTGGAGGACTCCGCGCAAAGCAACGATGCCCTCATCGGTCGGGGCCAGGAACTCGCGCGTGCGATCCATGATCGGGCCCTGGCTCTCGGCCAACCGGATGGAGTGCAGGACAAATTCGCCGGCCGGAGTCGTCCGGGGGTCCGCCGTCGAGTCGGGCCCATCGCTTAACCCACTGGTCGCCCCGTTGGACTGAGCTTGCTCGTCGGAGACCGGCCCGGTTCGCTGAAAGACGAACACATAGCGCCAGTGGCTCAGGTCATCGATCGGTACGTGCCAGTGCACCGCATAACCCTCGATCTCCATACCGGGCAGGGTGGTAAGGCCGGGCAGCACGAAGTCCCGCGTCTCGATCCGCGGGCGATGCTCTGTCCCAGGTTCGGAGCTCACCAGCCGGAACCCATATTCGGCGAGCTCGGAGGCGAGTGTCGTCTCGGCGATTCCGGCTGGCCCGCCTGGCTCAGCCGGGGGACCAAGGCGGCTGCGGAACAGCAGACGGGGGATCGGGTCCATCCCACCCTCAACCCCCTGGAGGTAATTGCATTGCACCGGGTAGCGGGCTACTCGCCGATTCGCTTCGGGTACCGAGAGAAAATCATAGGCTGGCAGCAGCGGGGGCTCGCCTGGCCCGAGATAAGCGAACACGATACCCGCGCGTTCCAGAGCAGGGTAGGCGGGATGACGGGCGGCCTCCCGCAGCCCGCGTGACTGCGCTTCGATACGCAACGCATGTTCAACTTTCGATCCGCATGCGCATCTCCAGAATATTTATTTCTAGCTAATTTGATTAGCTAAGGCCAGTCGAGCCAGCAACATTCGTCAACCGCCTGCTTCTGAGAGCCCCCGGCGGGTCTTCCTGGCGATTTGGACCACCCGAAGCGTTTGCCACTCAGAATCGGGTCGCCCTTCGAGTTTGGATATACTTCCGCGCTGAACTCGACTGGGGAAATCCCTCGCCTGCCATCCCGTGGTTGCGGCTGACACCAACCCGGTGAGGGCGCCGCCGTTCGGCGTAGCGCCCATCAGGCTCGAACAACAGCCCTCCGGAGGTCGCCGTTGGATACACTCATCGTTGCGACCGTCGTCGTTGGCGCCGGCGCAGCTACTGTGGGCGCCTACCGGTTGTTTGCGAGACGGCAGCCCAAGCCCGAGCCGCCCGACAAGGGGTCGGAGAAGGCCCTGGAATCTCGAACCGTTATTTCTTTCAAGCCGGATGCTGCTTCGGCAGAAGGCGGGTAGGCAAAGACGCCATTCTGACCGTGGAAGATCTGTCTGGACCGCTCGAAGGGATGGGGCTCCACCGCCATGAAGCGGTAATGGCCCTCTCTCTCATTCAAAATAAGCTGCTCAGCGACTCCAACGGAACAGTTGCCGAGGCGCCGAAGGAATCTGCTCGCAGCCCACTCCAAAGCCACCGAAGATCTCCGACAAGTGATCCGACTGCACGCGTCTTCGGGAGACCTCCGGTGGTTGAACCTCGGCAGCTTGCTCTATGAAATCGTCGGTTGTGCCTCCGCGCAGGACCAGCCTCGGATTCGTCGCCGCCTGGTGGAGGCAATCGACACTCTTGGGTTCGTCGTCGACCGAATAAAGTGGGTGACAGTTTTTGACAGTCGTGGTCGTCTGCTATATGTAACAGTGGGTCAGCCCGGCCGACGAGGTCAGGCGGTGGTGGCGCAGATACTGGACGGATTCCCCCAGGTCCATCGAGTTGATCTGGTAGCGCATGGAGATACGCTGGTCTAACGCAGCGAAGATGCCCAGGCAGCGCTCGGGCGAGGGTGGTCTGGGGCCGGCCAGCAACAACGCAAAGGGGTTCAGGGAGTCCATCTCCGCATTGGTCAAGAGGCGGATCTCTTCCAGTTGGTCGGGGCTCAGCAGGTGGACCTCATCCACGAATCGAGAACCACCCGGCGGCGACGCTCCTGCTCCTCGGCGGCCAGCAGGGTCTGGGCCCTGGCGATCAACTCGGCCTCATGGAAGCGGGGCAGGAGACGTAAATATAGGAGCTACGCTAGTGAACTCAACAAGCGATATTGCTCAGCAGTGACAACTTATGACAATGGCGGGCTCGAGGGGATTCGAACCCCCGATCTCGGCCTTGACAGGGCCGCATGTTTGGCCACTACACCACGAGCCCTCGGTCGCCCATTCTAACACGGCCTTCACTCACCGGCTCGCCGTTTGCGCAACGCCTCAGTCGCGGCCAGGACCGCGAAAGCAGGCAGAGCGAGCTGCCGCCTCCAACGCCACGGCTCCTTCGCCAGCCGATATGCCCACTCCAGCTCCAGTCGGCGTACCCATTCCGGGGCCCGAGGCACTTGTCCGGACAAGAAATCCAGCACCCCGCCGACGCCCATCTGAACAGGGACGCCGGTCGCCGCCTGGTTGCGCTCGATCCAGCGTTCCTGGGCCCCACCTCCATAGGCCACCAACAGGACCTGCACCTCGCCGGAGGCCGCGATCTGTTCGCGAATGGCCCGATCTTCGGATGGATCCGGGGCGCCGGCGTACGTCCCTGCGATCTGTAGCTTCGGGAAATCCTGGCCAAGTCGGGCCGCCGCCGCTTCCGCCACACCCGGCCGTCCGCCGACCAGAAACCAGCGCCAGCCTCGCTCGGCCGACCGCCGGGCGAGGCGCCGCACCAGATCCGTGCCCCGGACGTGGGCGCGCAGAGGGTGCCCGTTGGCGCGAGCGGCCAGCAGCAGGCCAATCCCGTCCGGGATCGCCAGGTCCGAACGGTTGAGCAAGGCCCGGTAACCAGGATCGCGTCGGGCCAACATCACAATCTCCGGATTGGGCGTCACCACTCGGCGCGCGACGCCCTCCTCGACGAAGCGTTCCAGAAGCGCGAGGGCCTCGTCCTCGGTGACGTCGTGGATACGTACCCCGAGCACGTCTACTGCCGACAATAGAGCCTGAACCATGCGAGCCATGATAGCAACGGCAGCGGGAATCCCTGGTAAAGTGGATCGTGGCCGGGAGGCGCTGACCAGAATCCATGGCATATCTCGTGACGGGCCTGGGCTACATCGGCAGCGCAGTAGCTGCCCGCCTATTGGCCGACGGCGAGGAGGTCGTGGGCGTCGATAATTTCTTTTCCACCCAGCGTGAAGCTATCGGGCCGCTGGAGGCCGCCAGCCGGTTCCGCCTGGTTGCAGGCTCGTTAACCGATCCGACTGTCCTGGCAGAAGCATTCGACGGCCCGCCCATCGATACCTTGATTCAATTGGCCGGCCAGGCCAGCGCCCATGCAGCTGCCGCCTCCCTGGACTACACGGTGTCCACCAATATCCTCGGGATCCAACAACTCCTGCGCGCTTGCGCTTCCCACCTGGTGCCGCGCGTCGTCTTGGCTAGCTCGATGCGGAACTACGCCCTCCCATTTCCGCGGCGGCTGACCGAGCGGGCGCCGCTCAATCCACCGGACATGGTGCATCTCTCCCAGTTCGTGGGCGAGACCCTTCTTGGCACGGTGCAGCACGAACACCCGGACTGGAACACCCGCGCCACCGCGGTCAGGATTGGCACGGTCCACGGAGTCGGGCCGGTCATGAAGACCGATCCCCATTTCCTGGCCGCGCCTCAGCTGTTCTGCTGGAAGGCGGCTCGTGGTGAGGAGCTCTACGTCAATACCGATCCGTCAGCGGTGCTCGCCTTCGTGCAGCTAACCGACGCCGTCGAAGGACTCATCCACTGTGCGGCTCAGTGCGAGGCGTCGCTGGTGAACCTGGCCACCGAAGTACGCTCGGTTCAGGAGGTGGCAGAAATCGTTCGCGATCTCGGCCGCCAGCGTGGGCTCGACATCCACATCGAAGCGTCCGGACGGGCGCGGCGTCCCGCCCGATGCACCATCGGCTCCGCCCTCGAGAACAGTGGGTTTCGGCCGAGTGGTCGCCTCGAGGACTCGCTGGGCGAGGTCCTGGACTATTACCTGACCCTGCCCGTGATCTCGGAATCCTGATGCGGGTGCTGGTCACGGGCGCTAGCGGCTTTATCGGCCGGCACCTGGTGAAAACGTTAGCGGCCGAGGGCCACACTTTGGTCACCGCCTCCCGGTCAGACGGCTCAGCTTCGGAAGAGCACGTCCGATATGACTTTGCTTCGGCGGAACCGTTCCCCGAGATTGCGCCGGTCGACGCCGTCGTGCATCTCGCCGCGCATAGCAGCGCATCTGACGGGCTGCCTGCGGACGAGATCGCTCGCGTCAACGTTCAAGGAACCTTGACGGCCCTGCTAGTCGCGCGTCGCAGCCATGCGCGATTCGTCCTGGCTTCGAGCCAACGAGTTTATCGGCCGGGCTCGCAGGCGATCTCCGAGGGCGGGCCCACCGAACCCATCGACGTGTACGGCTATACCAAGCTGGCCGCCGAGCTCTACACCCAGATGACTGCGCGGCTTTTCGATGTGCCGGCCACGATCCCTCGCTTCTTCTCGGTGTATGGCCCTGGCCAGGTTGTCACCCAGGGGACCAGCGGCGTCGTTTCGATCCTCGCTCAACGCGCGCTGGCGGGTGCGCCGATGGTAGTGATGACCAGGCAGCCCAAGGACTTCGTCGAAGTCTCGGATGCTGTACGCGGCATCATCCTCTGTCTGAGCGCCTGCCGCGTTCCGTCCCCGGCGTACAATATCGCCACCGGCGTGCCTACTTCGGTGCTCACGCTCGCACGCGAGATTCACACCTGGACCGGGAGCACCTCTCCGATTACTGAAGACTACTCGATAGACGAGCCCGGCGGTCTGGTGGCTGACATTGAGCGGGCTCGCCAAGAGCTTGGTTACGAGCCCAAGATCGGGCTCGCCGAAGGACTGTGCAACTATGTCAACTGGCTCCGCACCACTCGCTAAGATCCTGCTCAAGGCGCGGCCTACTCCAACTCAGCTGGAAAATCGCTTCGCTCCGCCCTGGCCCGACGGACTCGAGCTTTATCTCGACCGCGCCGACGTCGTCACTCCCGAAGAATGCCGAGCCGTTATCGATCGGATCAGGGAGCACGAACTGCCGGATGGCTTCAAATTCGTGGTCGAGGGGCCGATCCGCTCGCTCGACAACGAGTACGTCGACATCACCGCTTGCACCGAAGCCACCCGAGAGCTGATTCGCCGACTGGGCGCTATGGCCGCTGAGCTCGGCGCCGAAGGGGTAGTGATGCACTGCATCGTCCCCCGGTTTACCTTGACCGACGAGGATTGGGCGAATCGCGAGCGCCACCTGGAGTCTTGCTTGGAGTTCGCCCAGTTCTACGCCGACACCTTGCTCCCGCTTGGGGTCGTCCCCACCCTGGAGAATGTGCCGCCGGTCCTCCGCATGCGCGAAGGGCGCTACCTTTTTACGCCGGTGGGAATGGCTCCGGAGGATCTGCGCTGGTTCTTG
The DNA here is from genome assembly GCA_009692845.1 of Chloroflexota bacterium. Classification (GTDB taxonomy): domain Bacteria; phylum Chloroflexota; class UBA6077; order UBA6077; family SHYK01; genus SHYK01. The sequence goes on from SHYK01000007.1 coordinate 44,871, forward strand.
GACCGAGTACCTGGCCTCCAGACCACCCTGGACGTTTCACATGGGCAACTTTATGTCAATGCATGGGAGATGGCCCAGCGAGGGGAAGGGGACGAAGCCGTCCAGCCGCTCATGCACCACCTCCGCCATTTCGCCCCAATCCAATCGGTTGAAGGGTTTATCGATCTCAATGGCCCCCAAATCTTCGAGGCGCACGTATCGAATGCGTCCGGACTGCTGGGCGAGGGCGCCCGCTATTCCGACGGGGACATCGACATGCAGCGGGTGATCGGACGCCTGGCCCGAACCGCCCGGTTCCTAGTCACCGAGACCCTGGAACCCGACAACGACGTGGCCGAATACATGCGCGAGGCTCAGGAGGGAATGGCGTCGGTGCTCGAATCCCTGAGCGAAACCGAGGAATGAGCTTCGAAGCTTCCTTTTTTGACTGGGCCGACGTCACTCAGATACTGGCCCGCCCGCTGCGATCCATCCCGACCCATGCGGGCATCGAGAGCCTAACCGGGGCTAGGGTTCTCGTCACTGGTGCCGGCGGCTCGGTAGGGAATGCCCTGGTCGCGCGCCTGGCCGCGCTGCCGGTCCAATCCATCATCGCCCTCGACCATCATGAGGCCTCGCTGTTCCGTCTGGGACGCGATTTTCCCGGTGCCCCGCTCGACTTGGTCCTCGCCGATATCCGCAACCAAGACAAGGTGCACCGAGTGCTGGCCGAGAACCGGCCCCGGGTTGTCTTCCACCTGGCCGCCTACAAGCACGTGCCCCTCGGCGAAGCGGGAGTTGATGAGCTGGTGGGCGTAAATGTGTTTGGAACTGAGAATGTCGCCCGGGCCGCCGCCGAGACGGGGGTCGAGCACTTTCTCTACCCGTCCAGCGATAAAGCGGTGAATCCTCCGAGCGCTTACGGGGCGACCAAGCGCATCGCGGAAACACTTCTCCTGGCCTTGGATGACGAGACGCCGTCCATGGCCATTCACATCGCCCGCTTCGTCAATATCCTGGGCAGCGCCGGCAGCGCCTCCGAAACCTTTGCGCGTCAGGCCAGCACTGGTGCCCCACTCACGCTGACCGATCCCCTGATGACCCGCTATTGGATGGCCATGGATGAAGCAATCGACCTGCTCATCCACGGTTTGGGGCTCCCGGGGGGTTCATTGACCACCCTCGACACCGGTGAGCCAATTCCGGCCCAGACGGTAGCTGAGCGAATCTACCAGATGGCTTCCCACTCAGACACCATGCCTCGATTTGCCGTGACCGGCGCACGGCCTGGCGAGCGATTGTTCGAAGAGCTCGCGAGCGTCAGCGAGGCCATCGAGCGAATCGGCGAAGACCCCGTGTGGCGCATCGCCGGCGAGGAGGGTGTCGAGCGGCCAGGCGCCCGCGCGGCCGGACTGACCGAGCTCCGTCGCTTGTTCGACTGCGGGGACCAACATAGCTTGCACCAGCGAATGATGGAGCTGGCGCACCAGCTCCAGTAGGCACCGGTGAGCCTGGAAACCTGGTATGCCCTCGTCGTGATGCTGGCTGCCCTGGCTGCCATCCCCGCGGTGGTGGGCATGGAGCGAGTCGGCTGGGCCCTCGGCCTGGTCGATCGACCCCGACCCGGCGAAGTCCAGCATCGGCCTCTCGCCCGAACCGGCGGTTATGGCGTCTTCATTGCTTTTTGGGCCGCCATCGGCGCCAGTTTTCTCCTCGCGCCTTCCAACCTCGAGCGGTTGCCGGCTGACAATTGGCGGCTGCTGGGACTGCTGCTTGGGTCGCTCGTCATCATCCCGTTGGCACTGCTTGATGACTTCAAACGCCTCGGTCCGGCCCCTCAGATCGTCGGCCATTTCGTCATCGCCACGATTCCGGTGCTCTTCGGCCTGAGGGTCGAAGAGCTAGCCACCCCATTCGGGATTCTTGCGATCCCGGCTCCGCTGGCCGGGCCGCTTGCTGCCCTCTGGATCGTCGGAATGATCAATGCGATCAACTTCATCGACACCATGGATGGCTTGGCATCTGGCGTCGGCGTTATCGCCGCTGGAGTGCTCTTCTTACGAAGCGCCTGGTTCGGACAGGCCTCGATCGCTGTGCTACCCCTCGCCCTGGCCGGCGCATGCGCTGGCTTCCTGACCCGCAACTGGCCCCCGGCCCGAGTGATCCTCGGGTCATCCGGGTCCCTGTTCCTCGGCTATGTGCTTGGAGCAACCGCGGTAATCGGGGGTGCGAAGATCGGTACTGCCTTTCTAGTGCTCGCGGTCCCGATCCTCGATGTCGCTTGGGTCGTTTATCGACGAGTCGCAGAGCACCGGTCCCCATTTCGAGGCGGTGATTCCGCCCACCTCGCGCATCGCTTGCGCCTGCTCGGATTCGCCGATTCGACCATCGCCCTCACCCTTTACGCCATCACCGCTGCGGTGGGTGCGGCAATTCTGCTTTCCCACACACCGCTTCCCACCCTGGGCAAGCTCTACCTGGCCGCCGCCGTCATTGCCGCAGTGTCGGCCCTGCTGATCGGCGTCAACCGCGCCGCATCCGCGCGCCTCCGCAAGCAGCAAACCGAGCCCTCAGTCCCAGACCCCGTGGACTAGCTATCCCAGCCCGGTGGGCACTCGGCTCTAGATCGGCCTTCGACCGGCTAGGATGGAAATTGGCCCTCACCCCTCTCCCATGGCGATGGGCGAAGGAAAACGTCTCGCCTGGCTGCCGTAGCGGGAGAGGCCGGCCAAGGTCGGGTGAGGGAGGCGCGCCCACCCCGGGGGTTCGGGGGCCGAAGCCCCGGGGTGGGCGCGGGTGGGCGGGCCTCCCTCTAATTAGTGAGCGATATCGAAGGCCCGAGTTTCGCGCACCACCGTCACCCGAACTTGACCCGGGTACTGGAGCGTTTCCTCGATCTTCTTAGCCAAGTCCCGAGCCAGGCGAATCGAGCCAAGGTCGTCCACTTCTTCCGGCTGCACGATGACTCGAATCTCTCGGCCGGCCTGGATGGCGAAGCTGCGCTCGACGCCTTCAAAAGAATTCGCGGTTTGCTCCAGGGCTTCGAGTCGGTGGATGTAATGCTCGACCGACTCGTGTCGGGCGCCCGGTCGCGCTCCTGAAATTGCGTCGGATACTTGGACGATGACCGCCTCCGCCGAAACGGTTTCAGGATCGTTGTCATGATGCTCGGCGATGGCGTCCGCAACCTTCGGAGATTCTCCGAACTGGCGTACGAAATCAGCGGCGATGATGTGGTGAGGTCCCTCGACTTCCTGACCCATCACCTTCCCGATGTCATGGAGGAGCGCACCCCGAGCGCTAATTTCCGGGTCGGCCCCGAGCTCGTGGGCCAGCATCCGTGCGATGTGGGACGCTTCCACCGAGTGCCGTAGTTGATTCTGGCCATAGCTGGTCCGGTACTTCATACGGCCGAGGATCTTCATGATTTCTGGATGCAGACCGGCGACGCCTGCTTCCAAAGCGGCTTCTTCGCCCGACTTCATTATTCCTTCTTCGACTTCGATCTGGGCTTTGGCAACGACTTCCTCGACCCGAGTCGGATGGATACGTCCATCTTGAACCAGCTTGGTGAGCGCTATTCGTGCCACTTCGCGTCGTATCGGGTCAAAGCCAGACAGCATGACCGCATCAGGGGTCTCGTCGACGATGATATCGACACCAGTTGCGGCTTCGAGGGCCCGGATATTTCGACCCTCCCGCCCGATGATGCGTCCCTTCATTTCCTCATTCGGGATCGGCACAGTTGTAACCGTCGTTTCACTGACCAGATCGCCGGCCAACCGCTGAACGCAGAGAGTCACCACCCGCCGCGCCTCTTCGTCCGCGTTTAGCCGGGCCTGGGCGAGAATGTGACGGGCGCGGCGCGCGGATTCATCGCGCATCTCCACATCGATGCGCCCCAGGATGATCCCTCGGGCCTCCTCACGGCTGAGAGAAGAGACCCGTTCCAATTCTCGGGCTTGCTCGGCGTGCAGCTCATCGATTTCTTTCGCGTGCACCTCGACCTGTTGCTCGCGACCGGTCAGCCGACGGTCCCGCTGCTCTAGGGTCTCGGTCTTACGATCGAGCGATTCTTCTTTCTGGCGCAACCGATTTTGATCGATTTTCAGCTCGTTTCGCTGCTGGCGGGCGTCCTGTTCGGCCCCCGAGCGGATCTTTACCGCTTCTTCTTTCGCTTCGAGGAGCAATTCCTTCTGCCGTGCCTCGGCGTCGTTAACAACCTCAGCGGCTCGAGTTTCGGCCGAAGCTAGTCGGCCGAAAACCCCCCTTCGGCTAAGCTGCTGCCCAGCGAAGATTCCAATTCCCCCCGCTGCTAAACCAACCAGGATCGTAATTACAGTCTCTAACAATCCAATTTCTCCTTCCGAATGGAACCGAAAATTCTGTCCGAACGGATATCAAGTAACCTCTTATTTTTCTAAAAGCCCAAGCTATCATAGGGATAGGGTCAGAGAGCCGTCAACCGCCCGTCTGTGCCGAAATGACCAAAAAAGGCGGGCCCAGCCATAAGTTTAAAGAGCGCAGCACGGCGACAGGGGTTTGGGGGGCCGTCGGCTGCCTCCGGGTTAGGTGGCCGTAGACGTACCAGGGGTTCGGGGGCCGTAGGGCCCCATCAGGACTCCGTAACCGCCCTATTATTATTGATTTCAGTGGACGGAGGCTCGCTCCCTGCTCCAAGGCAGTAGGACCGCGGGGGGTTCGGGGGCCGCAGCCCCCGACTTAAATGGGCGGGCGGGCCTTCCTCTTCCTAATGTCGATAGTGGCGTTGGTGGGTAAAGATCATCGCCATGTGCGCATGGTTGGCCACTTCGATTACGTGCTCGTCCCGACTCGATCCACCCGGCTGGATAATCGCCGTCACCCCCGCCTCGGCAGCCCGCTCGACCGCATCCGGGAACAGTAGAAAGGCGTCCGACGCGAGGACTGATCCGACTGCCCGCTCTCCGGCTTTGTGACAGGCAAGCTCCACACTATCCGCCCGGCTCATCTGGCCCGCGCCAACCCCGACCAGGGCGAGCTTCTTAGCCAGGACAGTTGCATGCGAGCGAACGTGCTTTACCGCCCGCCAAGCGAACAGCAAGCTCGTCACCTCTTCCAAGGTCGGGTGTCGAGTCGTCACCACGACCCGGGCCAGTGCGCCCTCCGGAACCGTGTCGCGGGTTTCGACCAGGAAGCCCCCCGAAACCCGCTGATAGTCGAGATCCAGAAATTGACCCGAGCTGGATTTGCCGTTGCCGCTGACTGGAGCCTTCAGCACCCGCAGATCGGCTTTTTGGCGAAGCAGATCGAGAGCCTCGGGAGCATAGTCCGGGGCAATGATGTCCTCAAAAAACACGGGCGCAATCTCTTCAGCAGCTGCCCTATCCACCATACGATTGAACGCGACGGCCCCACCAAGTGCGGCCTGCGGATCGCAATCCAGCGCCCTCCGGAAAGCTTCGGCCAGATTCGAGTCGCAGGCCAGGCCGCATGGATTGCCGTGGTTCACCACCGCCACCGTCGGCGCGTTGAAGTCGCGGACCGCTGTCCAGGCGACGTCCAGATCGAAAGTGTTGTTGTAGGCGGGGGCCATTCCGTGCAGCTGCTCCGCTTCAGCGATTCCCTCGGCGAGCTGGCGGGCCGAGAGATCTCGATAGAAGGCAGCCAATTGATGTGGGTTTTCTCCATATCGGAAGCTCGTGATTTTTTCCAAGGCCACAGTCATCGTTTTCGGAAACAGCTCATCGGATGCTCCCAAGTAGCTCGCGATGCAGCTGTCGTACACCGCGCAATGCTGGAAAGCCTTGGCGGCGAGCCGTTGGCGAGTGTCTTCGCGGACGCCGCCTGGTCTGCGGAGCCCGTCCATGACTTCCGGATAATCGGCCGGATCGCAGACCGCCAGCACGTGCTGGAAGTTTTTGGCGGCAGCCCGTAGTAGCGTGACGCCGCCAATATCGATGAGCTCGACCGCCTGCTCCATTGTCGCCGACGGATCCCGCACGCCTTCGACGAACGGATAAAGATTGCACACAACCAGGTCGATCGGCGTGAATCCGTGCTGATCGAGCTCGCTGATGTCTTTAAGATCGCCTCTTCGGGCGAGAATGCCGGCGTGGATGGCGGGATGCAGCGTCTTGACCCGTCCGCCGAGCATTTCAGGGAAGCCCGTCACATCCTGGACCGGGCGCACGGCGAGGCCGGCACTTCGCAGAAATTCTTCCGTCCCGCCGGTGGATATGAGCTCCACGCCCATCTCCAGCAAATAACGGGCCAGCTCTTCCAATCCAGTCTTATCGTAGACGCTCATAAGAGCGCGCATAGGCCTATTTACCTCTCTTTTTTAGGCGGATCTGGGCAGCATCTGATCCATCTACCGCTACTGTACACGAGCGGCGGGTCAATGGTGGAAGAGCCGTACTCCAGACAAGATCATGACCATTTCATAGGCATCCGCCGCCACAACCAGGTCTTCATCCCGCAGGGCGCCGCCCGCCTGCAGCACGTACCGCACTCCACTCCGGGCGGCCCTATCAATACTGTCCCGGAACGGAAAGAATGCATCGGAGCTCAACGCAACCTCGCCCAGTCGGTCTAGCCAGTCTCGTTTCACGGTCGGTTCCGGGGGCGAGGACGGATAGGCCAGCGCAGCGGCGAGAGTCTCATCTTCGAAGGATGTCCGGGCATCTGAGAGGTACAGGTCGATCGCATTGTCACGGTCAGACCGACTGGTTCCGCGCTGGAACTTCAGGCTCCGAACCTGGGGATGCTGGCGGAGCCACCAGAGATCCGCTTTCCCCGAAGCGAGCCGAGTGCAGTGGATACGCGATTGCTGACCAGCCCCGAGTCCGATCACTTGTCCATCGTAAGCGAGGCACACCGAGTTCGATTGCGTGTACTTGCAGGCGATAGTTGCCACCAGGAGGTCGCGTTGGGCTGAGGCAGGCAGATCGCGGCGCGCCGTCACGACATTTTCAAACAGACTCGGCGAGGCGATCAGATCATTCCGCCGCTGCTCGAAAGCAACCCCAAACACCTGGCGCGTCTCCATAATCGGCGGCTCATAGCTTGGATCGATCTGCAGGACGACGTAGCCCCCGTTTTTCTTTCGGCTCAGGATCGAGAGCGCCTCATCCTCGTAACCAGGCGCGATCACGACGTCCGAAACCTCGCGGCGCAACAACTCGGCGGTCGGGACGTCGACCACATCGCTGAGCGCGACGCAGTCACCGTAGGATGAAACCCGGTCGGCTCCCCGAGCACGCGCATAAGCGGCGGCCAGCGGAGAAAGATCGGAATCGGCCGTAAAGTAGGCATCCCGAAGTGCATCGGAGAGCGGCAATCCGATCGCGGCTCCGGCCGGACTCACATGCTTGAAGGAGGCGGCGGCGGGCCACCCGAGAGCACCTTTTAGCTCCCGCACCAACTGCCACGCGTTCAGGGCATCCAGGAGATTGATGTACCCGGGCGCGCCGTTACGCACGGTGATCGGCAGATTGCCGCCGTCCATGTAGACGCGGGCCGGTTTCTGATGGGGGTTCATCCCATAGCGGAGCCCAAGCTCAGCCACGATCTTGTCCTTTGCCCGGAGCCTGCTCTTCGAGAGCCTCAGGGCGAACGGGCTGGGGGGGCAGGATGCGAACCCGGCGACCTTCGATCTGGAGGCGATCCTCCGCGAAGAGCTGAATGGCGGCCGGGAGCAGACGATGCTCCACCTCATGAATCCGCGTCATGAGCGACTCCTCGGTATCGCCTTCCTCGATCGGCAAGGCTTCTTGAAGAATGATTGGCCCCGCATCTAGGTCATCGGTGGAGAAATGAACGGTGACTCCAGTCACTTTCGCTCCCCAATCCAGGGCATCGCGCGCGGCATGCAGCCCGCCCCCGAATGCGGGAAGGAGTGAAGGATGAATATTGAATCTCGGGCCATCAAATCGTTCCTGAAAGGCTCCCCGCAGAATTTGATCCAAGCCGGGCGTCACCGCGAGCTCAACCTCGTGCTCGACGAGGGCGTCCGCCATCGCTGCTTGTTGCGCGGCCCTACTCGGATAGTCAGCCCGGGCAAACACCAGAGTTGGTACACCATGGTCTCTGCCGAATTGGATCCCTGGCGCTGCAGGACGATTGGTGATCGCCACCCTCACCTCAGCGTCGATGGCTCGTCGTTCGCAGGCATCCAGGATGGCCTTCAAGTTGGTCCCCGCTCCAGAGAAAAGCACTCCCAGCCGGAGCGGGGCGGAGCGGGTCACCGCGCTTCGAGCACCAGCTTGTCGAGATCCAGCTGGACCTCCATGGGGTAATTGCCGGTGAAACAAGCGTCGCAGAAGGTCGACTCGGGCAAGCCAATTGCCTTCATGAGCCCATCCCGGCTGAGATAACCCAGCGTGTCGGCGCCGATATATTCACAGATTTCGGGAACACTAAGGCTCGCTGCGATCAGCTCATGCCGACGAGCGGTATCGATTCCCAGATAGCACGGGTTCACCATGGGCGGCGCGGTGATCCGAACGTGGACCTCCTTCGCCCCTGCCCGCCGCAGCATCGCCACCGTCTGTAGCTTGGTGGTCCCCCGGACGATGCTGTCGTCCACCATCACGACTCGCTTGCCTTTCAGCACGTCCGGAAGCGGGTTCAACTTGAGCGCCACTCCCTCTTCCCGGAGTCGCTGATCGGGCTGAATAAACGTTCGGCCGATGTAGCGATTCTTGATGAAGCCCTCCCGATATGGCAGGCCCGAGGACCGGGCATAGCCCACCGCCGCCGGAATGCCGCCGTCCGGCACCCCGATCACCAGATCCGCATCGATCGGCTGTTCCTTTGCCAGGCGCTCCCCCATCCGCTCGCGGGCGAGGTACACCAACGTGTCCTCAATGACGCTGTCGGGACGGGCAAAGTAGATGTACTCGAACACGCAGAGCGCCCGCCGCGACGCCGAATCCATCGAGTACGACCGTGGTCCGTTCTCATCGATGCAAATGATCTCGCCCGGCAGAATCTCTCTCAGCAGCTCGGCCCCGATCGTATCCAGCGCGCACGACTCCGATGCCACCACCCAGGAGTTTCCGAGCCGGCCCAGACAAAGCGGGCGGATCCCGAACGGATCCCGCACGGCGATCAGCTCGGTCGAGGTCAGCATCACCAGGCTATAAGCGCCCTTCACCACGGGGAGGGTCCTCCGAATCCGATCGATCCAGGTGGCTCCGGGCGCACTGGCAATGAGCCTGGCCATGAGCTCTGAGTCGGTGATGGATGACGTGACAACGTCCTCGCGCTTCTGGAGCTGGTCGGCCAGGAATGACGTGTTCACGAGATTCCCGTTGTGGGCGAATGCAAGAGTCCCAAGATCGCTCTCGACGCGAATTGGCTGAGCATTTTCGATGCAGCTGGATCCAGTCGTCGAATACCGACTGTGCCCGATCGCAATATGTCCACGGAGATTCGCCAGGTTCTCTTCGGAAAAGACTTGATTGACCAGGCCCATATCAGCAAAGAGGTGCAGCCGAGTGCCGTCGGCGGTCGCGATTCCCGCGCTCTCCTGGCCGCGATGCTGCAGCGCATATAGACCAAAGAACGTTAGCCGGGCGACGTCTTCTCCAGGGCCATAGACCCCGAATACACCGCACGCTTCATGAAGCCCGTCGCCACCCAAAGCCACGCGGCTATCCCTTCAAGAGTTCATCGAGGGCCCGAAGCCAGGGGCCCTGGAGACTTTCAAGGGGGACAGAGAGAAGTGAGCCAAAGCTGATCTCCCGCCCGGCCGCCGAGCCGAGCTGAACCAGGGGGGTGTTCCAGCGGTGCGCGGCCGCTTCGATGTGAGTGGAATTCTCCACCGCCGCCGCGATGATTATGCGGGACGGGGCCTCGCCGAACAATGAAATGTCCGGACGGGGCGCCGACATCCAGTCCGTGTCACAACGGATGCCAATATTGGACTCGAGTGCCAGCTCGGCCAGCGTGACCGCCAACCCACCATCAGCTACATCAGTCGCCCGCCGCACTGCCCCGGTTGCGATCAACTCCCGAACGCAAGCTTGGACTCGGCGTTCCATATCGAGATCAATCCGGGGAGAGACAAGCCCGCTCCAGCCATGAATCGCCGCCGCATATTCACTGCCCGCCAACCACCCTTCCGGTGGCCCTACCAGCCAGAGCATGTCGCCTGCCTCAACCAGCGCAGCCGCGTGCCGCTCGATATTGTCAATAAGCCCCAATGCGCCGACGATGGGAGTCGGAAGAATGGGTTCCCCCTCACTTTCGTTGTAAAGCGAGACATTTCCACTGATGATCGGCACGTCGAGTGCCAGGCAAGCGTCCCGAATTCCTTCAATCGCGCCTACCAGCGCCCACCAAACCTCGGGCCGTTCCGGGTCGCCAAAGTTGAGACAATCAGTCAGAGCGATGGGACGGCCGCCGCCGCAGACCACATTCCGACAGGCCTCGGCGACTGCGACCGCGCCCCCCGTCCACGGGTCCAACGCGCATACCCGGGGATTGAGTCCCAGACCCAGTACGAGCCCCTTCGAGGTGCCCTTCACTCTAAGAACCGCGGCCCCGTCCCCCGGCGGAACGACGGTATTGATTTGCACCATGTGGTCGTATTGCTCGAAGACCGGACGGCGGCTGCACAGATTGGGATTGGCGATGAGCCGACGGAGCACGTCCCCTAGATCAGATGGAGCTTCAAACGGCGGCTCGTCGGCCACAGGCGGCCCGGCTGGCTGCAAAAAAGCAGCCCCCTGGTAGCGCGGCGCACCCTCGGAAAGAAACTCCGCTGGAAGCTCGGCGACAACGTCGTCTCCATCCCGGACCCGCACCAACCCGTCATCGGTCACCTCGCCGATGGTATCCGCCCGCAGGCCCCACCGCTGAAAGAGGCTCAGCAACTGAGCTTCCCCAGCCGGCTCGACTACAAACAGCATGCGCTCCTGCGATTCGGAGAGCATGACCTCGTACGGGCTCATACCCGACTCGCGCCGGCTAACTTTGGCAATGTCGATGTCGATTCCGCTGCCGCCATGCGCGGCAACCTCCGTAGCAGCTCCAGTAAGCCCGGCCGCCCCGAGATCCTGCACAGCAATCACACCGGGCTGCCCCAGCGCTTCGAGGCACGCTTCCAGCACCAGCTTTCCCAGGAATGGGTTCCCAACTTGCACCGCCGGGCGCTTCTCTTCATTCGCCTCGCTGAGCTCCACTGAAGCGAAGCTCGCTCCCGCGATGCCGTCCCGTCCAGTGGCCGAGCCCACCAGCAGCACTCGGTTGTGCGCACCTTGGGCCTTTGCCCGCACGATGTGATCGCTGGAAGCAATGCCCAGGCAGAGGACATTCACTAGCGGGTTCCCGTTGTAGTGCTGGTCGAAAAACATGCTGCCGCCCACAGTCGGGACGCCGACGCAATTTCCATAGAAAGCGATCCCCGCCACCACCCCGCCGGTGAGGTACGGAGTGCGTGGCGCATCTGGCGCTCCGAAGCAAAGGGCGTCCATGAGCGCGATTGGCCGCGCGCCCATCGCGAAGATGTCCCGCAGGATGCCGCCCACCCCGGTGGCCGCCCCCTGAAAAGGCTCGACCGCGCTGGGATGGTTGTGCGACTCGATCTTCATGACTGCCGCCAGTCCATCGCCGATGTCGACCGCGCCGGCGTTTTCGCCCGGCCCCTGGAGCACCTGCGGTCCTTCAGTCGGGAAGCGACGCAGCAGTGAACGGGAGTGTTTGTAGGAGCAATGTTCGCTCCAGAGCACGCCAAACATGCCGAGCTCGAGCGGATTCGGTGCCCGTCCGAGGCTCTCACAAATCAGCGCATATTCATGCTCGGTGAGCCCGGCCCGTTGAACGGCGAGCGACTCAGCTTGGGACAAGCGGATTCCGGGCTGGCGCCGCGCCGATTCTTGCCCCCCGCTCGGCCGCCCAACGCTCGACTGACTCGAAAATCAAACGGCCGTCGGTTCCCCCCAGCAGCGGCTCCGCACATCGTTCCGGGTGAGGCATCAGCCCGAAGACATTTCCGCTCAAGTTACAGACGCCTGCCACGGATCCGGTCGAACCGTTTGGATTCGCCTCCGGAGCCAGCACACCTCGCTCATCGCAGTAGCGCACCACGATTTGTCCGTGCGCCTCCAATTCGGCCAACGTGGGGGGGTCGAGAAAGTAGCTTCCTTCATGGTGGGCAACCGGCAGCCGCAGAACGCTCGACTCGGACAAACCGGCCGTAAAGGGCGTAGCCAGTGAATCGACGCGCAGATGGACCCACCGACAAACGAAGCGCAGGCTCGCATTCTGAAGCATGGCCCCCGGCAGCATGCCCGCCTCGACGAGCACCTGGAAACCATTGCAAATGCCCAGGACCAGGCCGCCATCGGCGGCAAACCGTCGCACGGATTCCATCACCGGAGAAAAGCGGGCGATCGCTCCTGCTCGAAGGTAATCGCCGTGGGCGAAGCCGCCCGGGAGCACCAGACAATCGAAAGCCGAGAGGTCGGTCATCTCGTGCCAGACGAGATCGGCCCGCTGCCCCATCACCTGGGTAAGGACGTGAACCGCGTCCCGTTCACAATTGCTCCCGGGAAAAACGATCACGCCGTAATTCACTTGAACCTCCGCCGAAGTGGCTCCAAATTTTACCATCCGCCGGACCGCCTTTCTGACCGGACAGCGACTCCCTGTCAGCCAGCAAAAATCACGAGCGGAGCGTGCTTTAGCGGGGTTTGGGGCAGAGCCCCAAAGTTAAAAAAGCCTCATTTCCGCACGTGGCTCGGCATAGGCACCCCTATAATGCTGAGTCATCAAAATCGGCTGAGGGCAGCGTGTATCACGACGCCTTGAACTTGAGTTCGGGTCGAGGTTCGACCAGTCGAGTCCTCGCAATGCTCTGGGATGTGACCCAGACCATTGGGCTCGCTCTGCTCATCTTCTTCTCCATTCGCGTGGTCGCCCAGAACTTCAAGGTCGAGGGCGCATCCATGGAGCCGACCCTGCACAACGGCCAGTTTCTAATCATTGTGAAGGCCGCCTACGCGCGCGTTGACGGCACTCCGTTCGAGCCGCTCCGCGCGCTAGCCCACAGCAGTTCTTGCGACCCTTGCCCAGTACTTGCGGCACATGAGCCCGACTTCCTCTTCGGCGGGCCGGAGCGGGGCGACATCGCGGTGTTCCTCTCGCCCACTCCACCCGAGCGTGATTTCATCAAGCGGGTCGTCGGCCTCCCTGGGGACATAGTCGAGGTCCGGGGCGGACGGGTGCACCTGAACGGGGTGCTGCAGGAGGAGCCGTACATTCGCGGCCCCGCCAACTACCAGAGCCCGCCCCAGGTTGTTCCCCGAGGCGAGTACTTTGTGCTGGGTGACAACCGATCCAACAGCTCCGACTCCCATATTTGGGGTTTCTTGCCGGCCGATAATCTGATCGGGAAGGCCTGGCTGACGTACTGGCCGCCACCGCTCTGGGGCATACTGAGCGGCGCCTAGCCGTGCCCAGCCATATCGCGATTATCGGTGCCCCTCCGCCTTGGGTGGACCGTACCCGGGCCCCGAGCTGGGTCCCAAATGGATCCGAGCCGCCGGCCTCATCGGTAAGCTCGAAGCTGACGGCTTTGAAGTGTGGGATCTGGGGGATGTCGAGAACCCACCGGTCGGATTGAGTTCCGCTCCAGAACTACGAGGGATGGACACCATGGGTGTCCTGACTCGTGGCCGAGTCGAACATGCCCTTCAGAAGGGGATGTTCCCGGTGGTTATCGGCGGCGACCACGGCACCGCGCTCGGCCCGATCGCCGCATCTGCGGCCCACCATCCTACCTTAGGGATTCTCTGGGTCGACGCCCATCCCGACTTCAATACCCTGGAATCGTCAACCACTAAGAATCCCCACGGCATGGTGCTGGCCTTGGCCGCCGGGCTCGGTCCGCGATCCGCTCTCGAGTCGCTCGGCCGCGTACCCTTAGTTCCGCCTCGCCGAATCGCCATCCTGGGCGCCCGATCCATCGACGACGCCGAAAGGACCCTACTGGATCAGCACGAGGTCCGATGCTCAACCACCGACGAAATCCTCCGGTTCGGTCTCGTCGAGTCAGCCGACGAGGCGATCCGCTATCTCAAGGCTCAGGGAGCCGAGGCAATTCACCTGAGTATCGACCTCGACATCCTCAACCCGGCTAATTGGCCGGGCGTCTCAACGCCGGTAGACGGAGGGCTTAGCTTCGACGAGCTAGTGACCTTGGTGGCCTGGACGATGGATGAGGCGAATGTCGTCTCGATCGACGTCTCAGAGCTCAACCCAAACCGAGATCGCCGAGAACAGACGACTGAAGCGGCCGTGGCCGTCATTCAGTCAGCCGTCGCTGCTCTCTAGACTTAGCCCGAGCGAGCAGGTCTTCATCAATCTCGATGGTCGTCCGTTTCGGTATGAGTACAACTCCCACAATGAGCTGTACATACCGGTTATCTCGGTTTCCAGGCTAGTAGCTCAGCCCGCTTGCCGGGCCAATGCGACCCTGGTTGTTTACCCCATTCGCTCACCGCTTTTGCTGAGCTGCTGAACTTCGAGAGCATCCGTCCACCCATTTCGGCATTGGTCGTCAAGATCGACCAACCGACTACCAGGTGGCGCTTAGGCCGCGGCCGCCGGGCAGGTTGGGCAGCAGAGGAGTAAGCAACCCGGGACTGCCGTTTCGATGACGACGCCGCACGCATCGTCCACGCAGAGGGCTCCGCTCGCCCAGGCTTTCCGTCCTTCGTAGAGGGCCAATCCCGCTACCGCCAGGGCGGCGACCGAATCCATCCACCACCAACCGAGGAACGCGTTGGCGGCGAGCCCGACCAGAACCACCGCGGACAGATAGGTGCAAAGCTGGGTCTCCGATGCATCCGCCTGTAGCGAGACCGATCCCAGGCCGGTGGCAACGCGCCGCTTGGCCCATGCGAGACCGGGCATCACCACCAGGGAGGTCGCTACGAGCACTAACCCAACGGTGCTGTGCTCGGCCGCCTCTCCGATCCCGAGGAGGCGGCTACCAGCGTCGTAGATCACGTATGCCCCGATTGCAAAGAATGACAGGGCAATGAGCCGTACGGCGCGATGTTCGGAGCGCTCCCGGGCTTCCTCATCTTCATCCTTCCGGGTGAGGAGCCAGACGATCACGAGGGCGCTGCTCACTTCCACGACGGAGTCGAGCCCAAAGCCGACCAGCGCGATCGAGCCTGCCATCAGTCCGCTGGCAATGGCGACGACCGCTTCGACGACGTTCCAGGCAATGGTGGCTCCGGTCAGGACCCAGGCAGTCCGGCGGAGCCCGAGCGGCGAGGGGGCAGCCTGGTCTTCGCATTCGCAGCATTCGTCGCACGGCTCACAGGGATCGGTACAGGCAACGGTCAAAAGGGTTGGTTCGATGGTCGCAGTCAATGGGCCTCCTCCAGCAGGTCGCAGTTGCCCAGACGAGCAGCGATGCGCTCGATGAGTGGCTCGTGGTCGGTGAGCAGGTCCTCGATACCATCCGCCAACCGGTAGTAGACGTGGCGCCAGTCCAGGCGCGCTTCGATCAAGCCGCAGTCGCGAAGACAGGCAAGGTGTCGGCTGGCGTTGCTGAGTGAGAGCCCTGCTTCATTGGCGACCTCGGTGACCCCGAGCTCACCGTCGCGCAAAGCGTCGAGGATGGCCAGGCGCGCAGGCTCAGCCAGGCCGTGGTAGAAGCGGGCCCGCATTTCTGGGGTGAGCGAGACTTTCGTTTGCATATGTACGCAAATGATACGCTCACTTGCGTGTATATGCCAAACGACGTGAGAAATCCAGGGGAGTTCCCTAGTTGAGCGCAGCGGGTGAGAGTCCAGATGCCCGTTTGCATTGACGTGAGACTGGCATTTCGGCTACATAGGCGTACCCGATCCGCGACGAAAATCATCGCGTCATCCTCGCGGGTCTCGCCTTGTCAGAGCCCCTCGGCGCACGCCCGCAGTGTTCCATTTCACGTTTACGCCTTGGGAGGAACTTGTGCCTATTGGTATTCTGCTCGCTGGTTTCGCCGGACTCTCTGATCTCCTCGGCGCCGCGCTGGTGCTTCGCGGCGGACGGATCGTGTCCGTCTGGTTCGACTACATCCTGGCCTATGGCACCGGGTTTGCGTTGTCAATCGCGTTGGCCGAGCTGATTCCTAGCGGTCTGGCGGGTGGCGGAGAGACCGGCCCCTTTTGGGTGCTCGCAGGCTTCTCAACCCTGTACCTCGTGGACAAGCTCCTCGAAGGTAGCGGCGAAGAAGTACAGAAGGCCGGGCGCGGAATCATGTCGGGCCTGGGGATCACGATCGTAGGTGTGGCGATCTGCGACTTCTTCGATGGGTTTGCGGTAGCGTCTGTGGTCACTGGGGCAGCCGCCCTGGGCGCCACGGAAGCGGCGGAGAGTACCGCCAGTGGATGGCTATTGCTGGCTGGTCTGTTTCCGCATAACTTTCTGGAGGGCGCAAGCATCACGCTTTTATTGCTCGGCGCGGGCATGTCCCGCGGGAGTACGTGGGTGCTTGTCATCTTACTCGGGCTTTCGAGCCTCCTGGGAGGCTTCGCGGTCCAGATGGCGATTCCTGTGGCAGCCCGCGCGGCGGTTCAGGCCTTCGCCGGGGGACTGCTCTTGCACCTGGTCGCGTCGGAGCGAATCCCGAGCTTCGAGGGGAAACGCGCAAAGACTATGGCGATCCTGGTGGTCGCCGGCATCATTACCTTCGTGGCAACCGAGCTATTGATCAGCGGAATGGGCCTCGAAGGCGGGGGCTGACGATGGGCCTTGTAGGGTCTGTCCTTCCCGGTGGTGTCTAGGAAAGCTCAGGAGCTAGTTCCGGCCTCGTCTGGTTTGGATGAAGTGTCTGGTTCAGCCGGCCCGTCCTGCTGACGGTGGAGCTGGATAAATGAATCGATCGCGTACCAGAACACCAGGAAAGCTGGTACCTGGGTGAAGCCCAGGCCAAGCGTCCAGCTGCCCAAGCTTGCTCATAGATCCGGGCCTAGCTTGTCAGAACGGGCATCGTTCTTCCGCTTGCACCTGGGGTGGGCTTGCACCTGGGGTGGGCGGCTGTTAGGCTGAGGCTCAGAGACGTCGGTCCGGACGACGGACTGGCCGCGCCGGTTCGTCGGGCGACCCTCGTGCGGAGGTGAGAGCAGTGTCAATATGGCTGGTCCATGCAGCGGAGGCGGCCCTGGGCCCCTGGGGTCTCGCGGTCGCCGCAGGGGTTGGAGTCGTTGCCATCGCTCGGCGACGGCGTGGTCCCTCGGTCGCTGAGCTAAGTGACGGCGGGCGAGGCAGGCTTCTCCGTGCCCCAGTCGCCCTTGTTGTTGGCGGAATGGCCCTTTCTCAGCGGGTGCGCTCCAAGGTAGCGCAGGCTGGCGAATGGGCCAGCGACATCTATGCAGAGGCGCGATCTGATTGGGATGGGCGCCATGCGGAGTCTCCCGGTGAGCATGGTGAGAAAGCGGACGCTGTAGAGGCCGCAGCCGAGATTAGCGCTGGGCGACGTACCCGCGCAGCGAACGGCCCGGTCCAGGGATAGCCCGGGCCCGCTCACTCCAAATAGGAGACCGCCTCAGTCCTCCGGCACCGGGGAGCAGGAGCCGTCGCCTTTTCCACGGCGTCTCGAATTCTTTTAGAACCTGACTGATCGCGATCCCCAGCAAGAGCTCACTCGGTCCCATGCATCTGAGCCTTTAACCATTCTCTGAGATGGAGAATACCGGCCATACATTGGCGGGCTATCAGAATTGGCTAAAGCTAGCCGCCATGAGACGAAAAGACCGGGAAAAGAAAGGGAGGCGGTAAATGCTGAGCATGTGGAAGAGGGCCCGCTGAAGATCGTCGGGGGCCGCTATGACCTGGACACTGGCCAGGTGGAGCTGGTCGCCTAGCTACCCGAACGGCTGATCCGCCGGCCTCTTAGACCTGAGTTACCGTCGCAACCGGATAGTCCTCACCGGCGAGCACGACCTTGAGATTGTCGAAGTCCAGTGCAGACTCGTCGAATTCGAGATGGACGAGCTTGTGTCGGATATCGACCCGTACCGACTGGACGCCGGCCAACGGACCCAGGGCGGTCTTTACCGTGCGCTCGCAGTCTTCACAGTAATGTTGGGGACGGTCAGGATGACCTTCTTCACAGGTGCTTCCTCCAGCTTTGCTCATACCACTGGGCGGTTTCCGCTCGGACCCGTCCGCACATTAAACCAAACCGAGCCTCCTAACCACTATTCTTGATCGGGTATTCTCGACCCCGGGGCGCCGCGCCTTCTAAGTTACGCTTGTGCGAGGAAGAAAGGATCCGTAATGCACCTCTTGGCCTCGATTGCCCGATTTCCAAAGATCCGCGGAGGCACCGCATCAGTAGCCATCCTGCTCGCGGCAGTATTGATTACCCTGTCGTGGGGTCAGGTCAGGGCACAAGAACCGCCAACCCTGTCTTCCCTGACCGACGGCGTTACTGAGGTTGTCCGTCAGGTCCTGGGGTCGACCATTCCGGATACCGCGCCTGGCCAGGACCTCGCATTGAGCCGCGTCATCATTCCGGCCGGCGAGCCTATCAGGCTGCACACTCACCCCGGTCCACAGTTTGCCTTGATCGTGGAGGGCACCCTCACCTACACGGCCCATTGGGGCGTGGTCCAAGTCACCCGAGCCGCCGGCACCGAGGATTCTCGAGAGGAATTCGCCGGCGCGGGCCAGACGGTTGAGCTTCAGGTCGGCGATTCTTTGCTGGAGATGCCGACACTGGTTCACGAGGCCAGAAACGCTACCGATACACCTGTGGTCATCTACCTCGCCACACTGTTCCCCGAAGGAGCTCCGGCGAGCGCTCCGTTCACCGGCATCGTTCCGTCCTCTAGTGGCGGCATTGCTCAGGACTCCTAGCCGTTCGGAGCGGACGGAATACCATGGATAAGGCGGACGGAGTGCGAGGCCTGGGCGTTTGATCGTCGCCGTTGCTACACAGAAGGGCGGCAGCGCCAAGACGACGACCGTGGTGAACTTTGGCGCTGCGCTGGCGGAGCGAGGCGAGCGCACTCTAATCATTGACCTCGACGCTCAGTCTCACGCCACGCTCTGGCTCCTGGGTTCGACCGCCCGCCAGGTTGGTCCATTTGTCCACGACTGGCTGGATGATCGAGTCGAACCGGACGCGGCGGTGCGACCGACCCGGTGGTGCGACCGACCCGGTGGTGGCACCTCGATGTGCTCCCAGCAAATCTCAGCCTAAACGAGCTCCGGGACCGACTTCATGCAGCCGTCCGGCCAGCGGATGCGAGCGTGCTCAAGAGCCATCTCATCAAGCTCGCTCCCTCCTACGACTGGATATTGCTCGACTGCCCAGCTGGGCTAGATTCCCTCACTATCAACGCGCTCGTGGCAAGCGATGGTCTGGTAATTCCTGTGGCGCCCCCTGACGTTTTGGCAGCCGACGGAACCTTTCATATGCTCACCACGGTGGATCGGATCCGGGCGGGCGCGAACCCGAGACTGAGAATGCTCGGAGTGCTCCTGGCCAACACCCACCTGGATCGCGCGAGCGAGCGACGGCAAATCGCGGAGCTCGCCCGCTCGGGGCTGCCGCTCCTGACCACGGTCATTCCGTCCAGCGCTAGAGTCGGAGCAGCGCTCGCAGCCTTCTGCCCAATTGTCGTGCACGCGCCCAAAAGCACCGTGGCTGCGGCCTTCCGCGAGCTCGCCGCCGAGATCCGTGCTCTCGCTAATCTGGGGAGCGTCTACATCTAGAACGTCACCAGCCCGCGACCAGGGCTTGGCCGCCTTGGCTCAGGCTACTTGGGGCGCCGCATGACCAGGGACTGGAAATACAGCTCGTTGCGGCTCTCCGGCAGCAAGACCCGGCAGAAGCGCACCAGCTCGAAGACTTCGCCCGCCGCCTGCATGATCTCGTCGTCGGTGAAAAACGAGAAGAAGCGCTTCGGGTCATAGCGGTCCATCGGATCGACCGCCTCGGAGCTCATCCCCCCGTACTGGCCGAGATAGAAGAGGCCGCCCGGTTCGACCACTCCGCGGATCGCATTGAGAGCTGCGGAAAGGCTTGCCCTCGGGACGTGCAACAGGCAGTTCATAGCGAATGCGGCGTGAAACTGCTGTCCCCCAAAGTCGAGGTCCATGAAATCCATCACATGGGCGATGAGCCGCTTGCCCTGGCACAGGCGCACCATCTCGGGGGATGCGTCAGTGCAAACGACCTCCAGACCTTCATCCTGGAAGAACCGGGCATGCACACCCGTACCGGCCCCAACATCGAGCAGCAACCGTCGCCGCTCGTGCTTCATGACGGCGAGGAAGCGCAAGCGCTCTTCGAGCTTCCACTGCGGGATCGGGCTGAGATCGCGTTCGGCGGCCATTCGGTCGTAGGCCAGCCGGTGGTTGACCGCAATCTCCAGGTAGTTTGCCTTCGGCCCATGCCCGTTCAGTCCAGTCACCGAAGACTTCCTCCGCCGTTTGCAAATTTGCATGAGCCAATTTGATCGAAACGATTGTGCCACGATCCGAGCTCAGGCGGATCTGTTGACCACCGCCCAACATGTGGGCTGGCCACCGCCATTGCTCGGATGCCGATCCGCCAATAGAATCAGGCGCTCGTCCGATGGGCGTTTGAGCGCGCCGCCCTCGGTGAGTGAACAGGAAAGTGAAAGCGAGCCGGGTAGAGGTGCCTATGAGCTGACCGGGCGCGGCCGAAGGGTTTGACAGAATCGTTTCACCACGGCGTAAGAGATCAGAATCTGAAGGAGCGCGAAGCCAATGATCATTGATGCGCACGCCCACACGAATGGGGGGAACCTCGGGAACTACAAAGCAGGACTGCTTTCCGCCCGAGCCCTCGGCCAGGGCAACTTTCACCAGGACGAAGAGACGCTCAAGAAAGCAGTCGACAACCACGTCAAAACCATCATGGATGACGTTGGAACCGACATTCAGTTCATCTCTCCCCGACCCTTCCAGTTGATGCACTCAGAAACCCCGACCAAGCTTGTTCATTACTACTGCGAGGCCTCGAACGACGTGGACGCCATGACCGTCAAGATGGCGCCGACTCGTTACCGAGCGGTTGCGGCGATCCCCCAGGTTCCCACCGAGCCGGTTTCCACCTGGATCCCGGAGCTCGAGCGCTGCGTCAACGACCTCGGCATGATCGGCCTCTTGATCAACCCGGACCCATACGAAGGGAAGGCCACCTTCCCAGGCATGGGCGACGAGATCTGGTTCCCGCTTTACGAGAAGATGTGCCAGTTGGACGTGCCCGCGCTGATCCACTCCGCAACCACGGTCAACCCCTGGGACTACTACCAGAACTACTTCATCACCACCGAAACCTCCTGCATTCTTCAGATGATCGAGAAGCGCGTCTTCAACACCTTCCCCAACCTGAAGATCATCGTCTCCCACGGTGGCGGCTCGATCCCCTACCAGATCGGTCGCTGGCGGTCGAACTTCGGCCGCATGATGGGCCTGGACTTCGATGAAGAGCTGCACAAGTTCTACTTCGACACCGGCCTATACAACGTCGAGTCGCTGGAGCTCCTCTTCAAGATCGTTGGCACCGATCGCTGCATGTTCGGCACCGAGAACCCTGGCACCGGCACCTACCGCTGGCCGCGCACCGGCCTGATGCTCGACGACACGAAGCCAGTCATCGAAAGCATCGAATGGCTGTCCGACCAGGACAAGAAGAACATCTTCGAGGACACTGCGAAGAAGGCCTTCTCCCGCTTCAAGTAAGCCTCGACACACCAACTAAAGAGGGTGGGCCCGGAGCTTGTCCGGGCCCACCCTCTTTCATTGCAATAGGCAAATCGCTCGTGCTGAGGCCGCGGAAGACGCTAAGCCATAAATACCCCAATTGAGTGATGCTGGTTCACCCGATTGGGTGATCCGCTAGTCGGGTGGCCTCTCGTAGGATTTGTCCACCAGGTGAAGGGATGCTCTGGACGGTCAAAAACTGACCCATATCGGAGTTGATCTATGGTAGCCATCTGGCCCCTTCTCGCCGCTTACGTCGCGACTCCACCGATTGACTCCGAAGCCGCCACCAGCATGGTCTGGGGTTGGGGCGCCAACGCCAATGGGCGGCTTGGAGATGGCGGCACTCTCGACCGCACCTCGGCCGCTCCAGTTCTGAATCTTCCCCACGCCGTCGCGGTTTCGGCTGGTTTTCAGCATAGCCTGGGCCTGACTTTCGATGGTCGCGTCTGGTCCTGGGGCAACAACTCCATGGGTCGACTTGGGACAGGCGTACATTCCTATCACTGCACGCCTTTGGAGCTCACCTCCATTGACGGCGTCACGGCCATAGCCGCCGGTTCCGCGCACAGCCTGGTTCTGCGCGAGGATGGCACCGTCTGGGGGTGGGGAAGCAATTCGTTGGGTCAGATGGGGACTGGTAACCGCGAATATCGTCGGGAACCGGTCCGCGTTCCTCATTTGTCCGAGATTCAGGCGATCGCCGCCGGGTCTGACTTCAACCTTGCCCTGCGGTCCGATGGATCAGTGTGGGGCTGGGGCAGCAATTCCCACGGTCAGCTCGGGGATGGGACCAGAGTCACTCGAACCGCCCCCACCCAGGTCTTGCGACTCCCTCGGGCCAGGCTGATAAGCGCGGGGACGCACCACTCACTGGCCTTAACCGTGGAAGGTGAGCTGCTGGCCTGGGGTAGGAATGACGCGGGGCAAGTGGGAGACAGCACTCTAGCTGACCGTGGCTGCCCTAAAGACTTGCTCGGTGACTTCATAGCCATCGGCGCCGGCGGGAGCCACAGTGTGGCACTGGGCTCCAACGGCGAGGTCTTCGCCTGGGGCGCCAACTGCACCGGCCAGCTCGGAGACGGCACGTTCACTAGCCGCCCGTTCCCCCGACCTGTGTCTGGCCTAGAGGGGATCGTGGGTCTGGCCGCCGGAGCGGCGCACAATCTGGCCCGCCGATGGTCGGGGACCGTGTGGGCGTGGGGGAACAACACGACTGGGCAGCTCGGAGATGGAACCACCAAAATGAGACCAGCTCCGGTTCCGGTGCTCGGCTGCGTCGCCGTTCGCCACTTCTCTGCGGGCTTTCACCACAATCTCGTGATCACCAGTTCCTGAGGCCGCCCCCCGGTAGTGAGGCTTTGCCCGGCCTGTGTGCCGTATGCATTGAGGCCAGCCCAGAACCCCGAATCGGCTCCTCTATACTCAGCCACGAGATGGCGCCCCAGTGCTCGGCCTAGAATGACGGCGAGCAGATCTGCTGGCGCCTCAACCGGGGCCGGTGGCGCAATGGCAGCGCAGTGGACTTTTAATCCATTGGTTGAGGGTTCGAATCCCTCTCGGCCCACCCCATTCTAGGCACGAAATCATCCGTCGGCCGGCGTCGCCCGAACGAATGTTAAC
Source organism: Chloroflexota bacterium (assembly GCA_009692845.1). Taxonomy (GTDB): domain Bacteria; phylum Chloroflexota; class UBA6077; order UBA6077; family SHYK01; genus SHYK01. The sequence continues at coordinate 68,202 of SHYK01000007.1, forward strand.
GAGCGACATGCTCAGCGGAAGTAAACGGCCTGGAATAGGATTTTGGCCTCAACGCGAATGACATCAGCCTTTGACCCGTTTCGGCTGGCCGGCCACCCAGTCCTGGTAACCGTGGTCTTCGATACCTACTGGCGGTTCGCGGCAGATCGTCAGGCACTATTCATGGGGCGGATTTCTGGCACACCGCCTCCCTGGACTGAGGATCCGATCCTGATTGCGCACCGATTCACCAACGTCTATCGCGCTTCTGATCGGGTGAGCCAATACCTCATTCGAAACGTCCTCTACCAGGGCGTCCAAACGGGTGAGGAAATCTTCTTCCGAACCCTGCTCTTCAGGCTTTTCAATCGCATCGAGACCTGGGATGCCCTGACCGAGCAACTCGGGACGCTCACATGGGCCGCCTTCGATTTTGAGCGCTATGCCAATGTCCTCGACACCCTGATGGAGAGCGGCGAGCCGATCTACTCCACCGCCTACATCGTTCCACCACCCCACCTCGGCGAGACCCGCAAGCATCGGAATCACCTGCGACTGGTCGAGCACATGATGAAGGACGATGCGCCCCAACGCATTGAGCGGGCTCCAACCCTGTCCGAAGTCTTCGAAGTCTTGCTCTCGTACCCGTCATTCGGGAGCTTTCTTTCGTATCAGCTCGCCATCGATCTCAACTACAGCGCGATGATCGATTTCTCCGAAATGGATTTCGTCGCGGCCGGGCCTGGGGCCCGGGATGGGCTACGAAAGTGCTTCATCGAGACCGGCGGCCTGAGCGACGATCAGATCATCCGGGCCATGGCCGAGATCGCTCCCCGCGAATTCGAGCGGCGCGGCCTGCCTTTTCAAACCCTCTGGGGACGGCCTCTTCAGCTCATCGACTGCCAAAATCTATTCTGCGAAATCGGTAAATACGCGCGTCTCGCCCACCCTGAAATCGCAGGGCTTTCAAAGCGCCTACGGATCAAGCAGCGATTCGTCCCAAGATCCGGAGGGTTGCCGCAGTGGTATCCCCCGAAGTGGGGTATTGAGATACCGCAGAACCTAGCTGGAACGCTCCAGCCCGCTCTGCGGGCGGTGGGCTAGGGTAAGTCCAGGTAAAGCTCGCCGCCTTCGGCTTTGACCATGGCCCGGATGCCCGCCATCGCAGGGTTCACCGGCGGGCGAGGTGGCTCGGGAGCAGCCTGAACCAGCTCCGCGACGGCCACGCCGGCTCCGACACCCGCACCGACGGCCACTGGTGCCGCTGCGACCGCGGCGGCCTGCAACGCCAGGCTCACCGGCGGACTGATCATTTCGCCGGTCACCAGGCTGAACCTTGCCGCGTGCATCGGGCAGCTGACGACATCACCATCAATCTCGCCCCGCGAGAGCGGACCATTCATGTGGCCACATCGATCTTCAATCGCGTACACGTGCCCATTCACGCGGGTGACGCAGATGTCGAGCGTTTCGTTGAGGGTCACCCGGATTGGCACGTTTTCTTCCAATTCATGTTCCGCACAGAGTCATTCGCGCATGCTTGTTCTTTCTCCACCCATTAGGATTCAGGATCAATCATAGGGGGCCAAAGCCCCTACTCACAACGAGATCGCGATTTTCACGGATGCCCAAGTGTGAATTCTTTCATTGGCGAAGGTCTTCTCCATCTGCGTAAGATGATGAGAAGCACCCGCTTGCACGCAGGCGATGAGCTTACGAGGTGGCGCGATCCGCAAGGTGATCTCCGTGGCAATTAGCTCACTCCTCATTTTCGCGAGCCTGGCCTCGGCCGCCTCCGCCGTCGCAGCGGCTACTTCCGGAACCGTGTGGTCCTGGGGCTACAACGTCAACGGACGCCTGGGGGACGGCACGGCGGTCAATCGGTCAGCGCCTATCCAGGCGGCGGCCCTGACCGGAGCTATCGCCGTCTCGGCCGGCTTCCAGCACAGTCTGGGTCTCAAAAGCGATGGCACGGTGTGGGCCTGGGGAAACAATGGCTCTGGCCGGCTCGGAGATGGCGCGCTGACGTCCCGATGGTCCCCGACCAAGCTGGCCGGGATCGCGAATACCATTGCTATTTCGGCGGGTAACTCCCACAGCTTGGCGGTAAAGAGCGACGGTACGGTCTGGGCATGGGGCGCTAACGGCTTTGGGCAGCTCGGCGACGGCTCCAGTATTCGAGAGCTCAGTCCGAAGCAAGTCCCCGGCCTGAGCGGCATCATCGCGGTCGCGGCCGGTTCGGACCACAGCCTCGTCCTGAAAAGTGATGGCACCGTCTGGGCCTGGGGCCTCAACAGCTCTGGACAGCTCGGAGACGGCACCACGATCCGCCGCTCATCACCCCAGCAGATCGGTGCGCTGTCCGGTGTGATTGGCATCGCGGCCGGCGAGCACCACAGTCTGGCCTTGATCAGCGATGGCACCGTGTCCACCTGGGGCCTCAACAGCTCGGGCCAGCTCGGCGATGGAACCATCAGCAGTAGCTCAGGGCCGGTTCAGGTGACCGGCCTAACCTCGGTCACCGCCATCGCCGGCGGCGGCAGCCACAGCCTGGCCCTCCGAGCGGACGGGACCGTGCGCGCCTGGGGCCTCAATAGCTCGGGACAGCTCGGCGATGGAACCACTCTTAACCGCAAGACGCCGGTCCAGCCAGCCAGCCTCAGCGGGATTGCCGGCATCTCAGCCGGGCATGCGCACAGCCTCGCCAAAAAGGCCATCGGCGGCATTGTCTGGGCCTGGGGGCTCAACATTTCCGGCCAGCTTGGCGACAAGACGACGACGACTCGCAAGACGGCGGTCCAGGTCAGCGGATTGAGCAACATAACGATGGTCGCGGCCGGATATCAGCACAACCTCGCGGTCAGGAATTCCTGACTCTCCACCGCAGTCCTCTCCCCGCACCCCTTCCATCCGCACCCCTTGCTACCGCACCCCCTGTCACCGCACCCCCTGTCACCGCACCCCCTGTCACCGCACCCCTTGCCACCGCACCCCCTGTCACCGCACCCATTGCTACCGCACCC
>SHYK01000003.1 GCA_009692845.1 Chloroflexota bacterium
GTACCTGCTCCAGTGCGGGGCGGAGGATCACTTGATGATCGGTACTGACTATTCGCATGCCGACCAGTCGGCAGAGATCGAGTCAATGGACATCATCCGCCAGATGGGCGAGGTGGGCAAGCTCAGCAAGGTGCAGGTCAAGAAGGTCCTGGAAGACAATCCAGGCGCTTTTTACGGGATCTAGCAGCCAAAGCAAGCAAATCAAGGAGCCCTCCGGAACGGAGGGCTCCTTGATTTGCAGCCATTATGGCAGGGATCGACGGTCCTGAAATAGGATAGCTTTAGGTGATCGGGCGAGCACTTTTGCTGAATCGAAGCTCGAGGCTAAAGAGGAGCACCAATGTTTGAGCCTGCCCATCCATTTATCTCGGGGGATTCTCATCTCGAGGTCGATTCGAAGAACTGGATCACGCGGGTCCCCGAGAAGTATCGAGATCGCGCTCCGCGGGTGATACGTCTGCCTGACGGCGGCGATGCTTGGCTGGTCGAGGGGCAGCCCCTCCGCCAGAACGCTGCCGATATCTACGGCGGAAAAGGGCGAGAGGTCTGGCGGCCGACCGGTCAGCAATACGAGACCACTCCTGGCACCGGCCCCGGCAGCCAGCGGCTCAAGGAGCAGGACATGGACGGTGTTTCCGCCGAGGTCCTTTTCCCGGCGGTCGGCGCCGGCCCCAGCCTCTGGCGATCGATCAAGGACAATGCTGCCTATCTCTCGGTGATCCAGGCCTACAACAGCTGGCTCGCCGAGGACTACTGCAGTGAGGATCCCAACCGGCTAATCGGTGTGGGCGCACTGCCGCAGACCGGGAAGGTCGATGATGTTATCGCCGAGATGGAGCGCTGCCTAAAGCTGGGCCTTCGGACGGTGGCTCTGGGTGCGTTCCCGAGCGGAAAGCCTTATCCGATGCCCGAAGACGATAAGTTCTATGGGGCCGTGGTCGACCAGGGGGTCCCGCTCACAATTCACGTCCAGCTGTCCCGACGGGCCGACGCCCCGCTATTCAACTATGCGAGAGAGCCTGAAGGAGGCGCTGGCCGCGGGATCGTGGGGCAGCTCGCTCACGACAAGTTCTGCCGACTGGGTGGCGTGAACGCGGTCCAGCTGATGTTCGCCGGAGTGTTCGATCGCTTCCCTACCCTGAAGATTGACTTTGCTGAGAATCAGATCGGCTGGCTCGCCCACTTCTACGAGCAGGCGGAAGAGCGCTACGACCGGCATTGGTTCTGGGGAGAGCTGTTGCAGGGGATGAAACCGCTGGAGCGGCGCCCGATCGAATATCTCCGCGAGCATTGCTACTGGGGTTTTCAAGGGGACCGCGCTGGGGTCGAGATGCGCGACCGCATGCGCACCGACCGCGTGATCTGGGCGAGCGATTTCCCCCACCAGGAGTCCGACTGGCCCGAATCGAGGAAGACCCTAGAGCGGAACTTCACGGGTATCCCGGCCGACGACACCTTCAAGATGGTTGTCGGGAACGCGGTCGAGTTCTTCAAATTACAGGACTGCTACGCGGCCTGGGAAGGAAAATAGGAAGGCCCGCCCGCCCATTGAATCGGGGGGGAGCCGCCGAGCCCCATTGGCGCGGGCTGTTGTTCGCAGTTAGAGATGTCCTGTCGGGGGGGGGGGGAGGCAGAGGGGACTCGGGATGAAGCCCAGGCGCGCGCTGGCCGCAAGGCCTCGGTTCCGGGTGCTTGACAGGCCCTGCCCTTAGACGTAGGATTCCAGACCGGATTTTCGTGGAAAAGTCAACGAATCCTGGCGGGAAGTCGCTGGGTTTTTCTGATGGTCCGCGAATGTGGGAGGGGACCTAACCGGACACTCGCGAGCAGGCAAGTCGCTGACCCCAACTGAACTTACAGGAGGAGTAGAAGACCATATGGCGACCTACAAAGACAAGATCCTCATCTCAGGCGATTCCCATTTCGGCGAGCCCCTAGACCTGTGGCAGAAGAATCTCCCGGCCCGGTTCAAGGACCGTGCTCCCAATTGGCCCGATCTGAAAGAATTCGTGACCAATCACCATCTGCGCGAAGGGTGCTGGGAGCCCCACGCCCGTCTCAAGGACATGGCGGTCGACGGCGTGAGCGCCGAGGTGCTTTACCCGACTCAGGGTGCGCAGCTCTTTGCCATCGGCGATGTCGACCTCGAGAAGGCCTGCGCAACTGTTTACAACGACTACTGCATCGATTTCTGCAGCGTGTCCCACGATCGGCTCTGGGGACTGGGCATTATTCCCACCCGCGACATCGACTTCGCGGTGTCCGAGCTGGAGCGGGTCAAGAAGGGTGGTCTCAACGGAGCGGCGATCGCAATCGCCCCCCCGGCTGAGCTGCCCTATAGCGACGAACACTATGAGAAGTTCTGGCAGGCAGCCGAGGCGCTCAACATGCCTTTGGCCATGCACATCAACACCCGCGCCAAGACCGCCCCCAACTATGAACACGGGAGAACGGATAGAGCGGGTCGCATTCTCCATTCGATCAACGGTCATAAGAACGATGCCCAGTCCTCCCTTGGACACCTGATTAGCGGCGGCGTGATGGAGCGCTACCCCAAGCTCCAGTTCTCGGTCGCCGAGATTGGGGTTGGCTGGGTCCCCTTCTGGCTCCAGGAGTTCGACTACTACGCGACCTCGCGCATGAAGCTGGCTCAGCTGCCTAGCGAGTACTTTGAGCGAGCGGTGACCTCCACATTCATTAGCGACGCGGTCGGTGGAGTGCTGGCCAAGGACTATCCGTTCCTTCAATACAATGCGATGTGGTCGAGCGACTATCCGCACCCGGCCTGCATCTGGCCGGATTCGATCGAAATCATGGAAGCGGATCTGGGCGCGCTTGACCCGGCCATGCAGGAGGTGGTGGTCTGCACCAACGCGGCCAGGGTTTTCAATGGTGGCAAGCTGCCGCCTACCGCCGAAAAGCCGGCTGACGATTACGAAGCAGACACGCGTCTATGGGCCAAGGAGCACGGGGATTTTGGTAATACGTCTCGGCTCAAGAATGCATTCCAGGCCGGCCGAGCACACGTCTAGTCCTCGAGGCCCCAGCAGGCCGCATAATGCGCGAAATTCGTTCGTAACGTTGAGGCGTCCCGTACGGGGGACGCCTCAACGTTCTTGAAAGGCGGGCCACGCAAAGATGACGACCGAAGCAAGGAATAGTCGCAGTTTGAAACACCCTGCCCGGATCGCTCCATGGATGGGCCTGGCACTTTTGGTCATGGCCTGCGGCCCGGCCGGCGGAGCCGCCCCCGGTGGCGGATCGAGCGCGGCCAAGCCGGCTCAGACGGGGCCCAAGACGATGAACATGCAACTCCAGGAGGAGCCGGTCACCATGCTCCTTTATGGACGGCCGGGTGAGGGCGGCACCACCACAGCGCGATACGAGCGCTTCTACGAAATGCAGGCTCAACTCACCAGGTTCGCCGAGGATACCAATCCCATCCCCTGGGCGGCGGTTAAGGTACCGACCATCGAGGATGGCGATTGGAAGCTGAACCCGGACGGCAGTATGGTGGTCACCTGGAAGATCCGCCCGGACGTCTACTGGCACGACGGCCAACCCCTGGTTGCCGACGACTTCGTCTTCGGCCTCGAGGTGGTGAAGGACCCCAAGCTGGCCGTGTCCGGGCTGGGCGAGCTCACGAAAATCACAGGTGTGACGGCCCCGGATCCCAAGACCCTGGTCGTCAACTGGAAGAGTCTCTCGGTCAACGCCAACACCAACTCAACCGAGGGCGTTCCGGCGATCCCCAAACATCAGGTTGAGCAGATCTATAAGACCGCTGACGTCGACTCCTTCCAGGGGAGCCAGGTCTGGCGCACCGAATTCATCGGCTACGGCCCCTACAAGCTGAGCAGCTGGAATCTGGGGGCCGGTTACATCATTGAGGCTTTCGACAAGTATTTCCTGGGCCGCCCCAAGATCGACCGCATCACTTTCCAGTACGCGCCGGACCCCCAGGTCATCACTGCGCGCCTCCTCTCCGGTGCCATAGACATGGTCCCACCGGGAACCACGATCAAGCCCGAGCAAATGGTCCAGATCAAGCAGCAGTGGGGACCGGACGGCGGCGTGGCGGTCGCGGCGCCCAACGACCTGCGGGTCCTGCACATCAACGAGCGCGACCAGAGCAAGCCGTGGGCGACCGACCCGCGGTTCAGACAGGCCATGCTGCTCTCGATCAATCGGCCCGATCTTGCCCAGGTGCTCCAGTATGGGTTCATCGAGGTCTCCTACTTCTTCGGATTCCCCAAGGATCCCACCTACAAGATGGCCCTGGACCGCAAGGTGGACAAATGGGACTACGATCCTAAGCGGGCTGCCCAGCTGTTCTCTGCGGCTGGCTGGAATAAGGGCTCGGATGGGCTGCTCCACAACGCGGCCGGGCAGGTAGTCCCCACCTTCACCTGCTGCCGACTGGCCTCGAACCAGGACTCGAATGACATCCGTGAGAGCCTGGCGATCGGCACGGGTCTAAAGGAACAGGGAGTGGATGCCCAACATCCAGTGCCTGACGCTCCGGCCGCCATGGCGGCCGCCGATGCCCGGAAGTTCCGGGCGCTCAGCGACACCGGCGCGACGTTTGGCAACTATCGGGTCGTTGCCGACCAGCACTGGGCAAGCTTCGTAGCGGTGCAAATTCCGACCGAAGAGAACAAGTGGCAGGGGCTCAATTCGGCGATCTGGCAGGACGCGAAGTACGAGGATCTGTTCTCGAAGGCGCAGAGCACGCTGAACTTCAGTCAGCGCACCGACATCCAGTTCCAGATGCTTCAGATCATGATGGACCAGCTGCCCGCGCTGCCGACCTACTACAATCCGCTCGGGTTGGTCTACCGCAAGGGCGTTACCGGCGTCGGTACGGGCATCCCGCTAAATCGGGGCATCATGTGGAACATTGAGACCTGGGACATCCAGTAGCTTATCGGTATCATGCAGCACACGGGGCAAGGGGGGGATTCAGACTCCCTAGCCGTGCCGCGTCCGTAGTCTTCGGCAACAGGGATTCATCCAAAAGGAGAGGAGTTCCAGAATGGCTAAGTTCGTAGGTAGCTTCATGCATTCCCACGGTGGGACCACGTCAATGCCGGGCGAGCTCTGGCGTGAGCGGAGGTTGACTCGCCCGATTCGCGAGGACACCCCGATCGAAGATGACGAGACCAACATCAAGAAGGCCGAGCGCACGCACGAGGGCTTCCGGGTGCTGCGCGAAAAGATCAAGGAGCTCAAGACTGACGTAGTCGTGTGCTTCAGCGATGACCAACTCGAGTGCTTCGACTTCAATAACTATCCCGCTTTCGCGGTCTACGTGGGAGACAAGTTCCGCAAGAGCCCAGGCCGGGGTGGCGGGGGGCCGCCTGCCCCGCAGATGGGTCGGCACGTCGAGCCGGGACATTCGTTTAACGGCCACCCAGAGTTGGCAACCCACATCCTGTGCAACGTTATGAAGCAGGGGTTTGATCCGGCCTTCTGCATGGATATGCCGAAGCCAGATCGCGGGCTTGCCGGCGGAGTGATTCGGACAGCTGAGGAGATGCTCGAGGACTGGGAGACGCCGGTCGTGCCAGTCATGATGAATCTCTACTTTGCGCCGCAACCGACGGGCTATCGCTGCTACCAATTTGGCAAGGCGGTGAGGAAGGCAATCGACGAGTTCCCCGGAGACTTGCGAGTTGCGACCGTCGGATCCGGCGGACTCTGGCACACCCCAGGTGCCGAGCAGGCCTGGCTGGATGTCGATTTCGACCACAAGACCATCGAACACCTGAAGGTGGGCGACATCAGGGGCATGGCCGCCCATCTCGACAGCTACGAGATCCCGGAGGGCGACATCAGCCAGGACGTCAGCAAGCCAAGCCGCAACGTAACTGGGATGCCTCAGCCCGGCGGGCCATCGATGGGTACCCGCGAGACCTGTGCGTGGATCGCTGCCGCAGCGGCGACGGACGGGTTGCCACATACCATCGTCGACTACATCGACGTATGGGCGTCCCCGGTGGGTAACGCCTTCGCCTACTGCGTCGCGCCATAGGTTAACGCTCGCAAGACAGACAAATGCCGAAAGTTGAGGGCCTCGAATTTTCGAGGCCCTCAACTTTCTCCTTGGAAGCGTTGACCGTAAGGGCAGTTGAACCAGCGGAGGTTCTGAGCCGTTGAGCTCATGGCAGGCGGGGACCGCCGATTCGTATTTCCTGATCGTCAATCCGCGGTCGGGGACCACGCAACGCTTTGCCCGGATCGCCGCGGAGCTGCGGAAACGGGATGTCTCATTCTCGGCGGCGGCGACCACCGGCCCCGGCGATGCGCGATTGCTCGCGGAGTTGGCGCGCCAGGCGAATTTCCGGGCAGTGGTGTGCGTGGGCGGCGACGGAACGGTCAACGAAGTCGTGAATGGGCTATTTGCAGGTGGGGCAACCGATCCAGGCGTGCCGTTGGGGATCATTCCGCGAGGTACGGCCCAGGATTTTGCGCGCGGCCTCGGCCTTCCCCTCGATATCGGGCCGGCGGTTGAGCGGCTGGTGCGCGGCGAAGAAGCCCGGGTGGACGTGGGACGGATCCGGTTTGGAGATGGCCAAGTTCGCTTGTTTGTGAACGTCTTAGGAGTGGGTTTCGATGCGGAGGTTGCTGTCCGCGCGCGGGATGTGCGACCGGCGGTCGCCTCCCTCCCGGCCCACGTGTATGCTTTTGCCTCTACCTTTGCGGCGTATCAGAACAAGGAGATTTCGATCGTGCTGGATGGGGAGGAGTCCCAGGATTCCCGGTCTCGCTGCCTGGTCATCGCTGCGAACGGGCCCTACTACGCGAACGGAATGCGGATGGCCCCCGATGCCCGGATGGATGACGGCCTGCTCGACGTTGTCGTGATCGGCGATGTGGACAAGCTGGACCTGCTGTGGAATTTGCCCAGGGCCTTCAGCGGCACGCATGTGGAGCACAGTGACGTTTCAGTCTATCGGGTGCGGAGACTCACCCTCGATTCGCCGGAGGGGGGACTTGTCCAAGCCGATGGCGAAGTTGTCGGCGAGCTTCCGGCCGAAGTGGATCTATTGCCCGGGGCGCTTCGGGTAATCAGGTAGTAGGTTCGAGAACCAGCCCGATATTCCGGTACTTGGTAAATCGGTCGGCCAAGAGCGCTTCAACGTTGAGGTCGGCTCCCGTCCCATACGCATGGTCGAGCTTGCGGAGGGCGTGGACGAGTGCCCTCTGAACGTTCGCACCTGATGCCGCAAAATCCTCGTGGGCACCGCCGGCCGGTTCGGGAATAATCCCATCGGCGATTCCCGCCGAGACCAGGTCCTGGGCGGTGAGCTTCATAGCTACCGCGGCCTGGGGAGCCAGGGCGCTGTCGTTCCACAGGATGGACGCGCATCCTTCCGGAGAGACCACCGAATAAGTCGCATTCTCTAGCATGAGCAGGCGGTCGGCGACCCCGATCGCCAGCGCCCCGCCGCTTCCGCCCTCGCCGATGACCAGACCAACCACCGGTACGGACAGTTCGGCCATTTCTGCCAGGTTCTGAGCAATGGCCCAGGCCTGCCCTCGTTCTTCGGCCTCGAGGGTGGGATCTGCTCCTGGCGTGTCGATGAAAGTAATGACCGGGAAACCAAATCTTTCGGCGTGGTGCATGAGCCGGAGAGCCTTCCGATATCCTTCAGGACGAGCCATTCCAAAGCGGCGATCCATCCGTTCCTGGGTCGTGCGGCCTTTCTGATGGCCCACCAGCACTACGGTACGTCCATCGAGCGAGCCGATTCCCCCCACAATCGCCGGGTCGTCGCCGAACTGACGATCGCCGTGAAGCTCGACAAAGTCGGTCACCATCATGCCTATATAGTCGAGCGTGAACGGGCGATTGGGATTGCGGGCGGTTTGTACCGTTTCCCAGGCGTCCCGGGCGCCCATCATCGATCCAGTACCGTTCGGTTCCACGGCAGGCGAGAGGGAACTGGCACTCCCGCATTCCGAGCGGGGGTAGAGTCGGAGTAGCTTCCCAAGCGTCGAGCGCAGCTCGCGCCGATGCACCACCGCGTCGATCATGCCGTGCTTCAAGAGAAAGTCGGACCGCTGCGCATCGGGGGGAAGCTTCTGCCGGGTGGTTTGCTCGATGACCCTGGGGCCGGCGAAGCCGATCAGGGCGCCTGGCTCGGCGAGGATGACGTCTCCGAGGCTGGCGAAGCTCGCCGTTACCCCGCCTGTGGTGGGGTCCGTCAACACCGAGAAGCAGGGTATCTGGGCTTTGGCGAGTCGCGCGAGGGCGGCGGACGTTTTGGCCATCTGCATGAGGGAATAGATCCCCTCGTGCATCCGAGCGCCGCCTGATGCGCTCACAAGGATCAAGGGATAGCCGTCCGAAGCGCTGCGTTCTGCCGCCCGCGCGATTTTCTCCCCGACGACCGATCCCATGCTGGCACCGAGGAAACCGAAGTCGCAAACCGCCAGCCGGACGGGATGGCCTTCGATTTCGCCTCGGCCGGCTACCATCGCGTCAAGGAGCCCGGTCTTTCGCTGGGTTTCGACCAGCTTGTCGGCGTAAGTCTGATCGAGGCTGACAAAGCCGAGCGGGTCGGTCGGCGCCAGGGCAACGTCCTCTTCATTCCAGGTGTCCTCGTCAAGCAGCATCTCGATGCGCCGTCGGGCGGGGACCCGTTCGTGGAAGTTGCATCGCGGGCAGGTGCGGAGGTTGTTGTCGAATTCGCGACGATAGATCAGGTCGTGGCAGCCGCCGCATCGAACCCAGAGATCATCGGGGGTTTGCCGCCGCCGATGAAAGAGTGTGTGCATCAATCCTGCCTGGAGAGAATCTCGGATGAGCTCATCTACATTGGTGGGAGGTATCGGGCTACGGTTGGAACGATCAAGGCGCCGAGCGATACGAGCAGAAGTAGGATGGTAGCGAGCTTATTCAATCGCATCCTTGCCGATTATGGGAGGCTGGCGAGGCTTGGTCAAGCCATCGCTGCGCAGAGCGAGACTGGGAGACAATGCCGCCGCTATTTGTCTGCGTTCAACGGGAGGCCTATAGTCCGTCGAGGCTCAATAGTCCGGAGGTCAAGTGGAGGACATTTCCCGTTTCATCCTTGACCGGTTCGCCGCGCATATCAAGCGGTATCACACCACGCCGTTGCTGGGCCAGGAGTCGGTGGCAGAGCACACCCATTTTGTAACGATGATCGCGCGCATCATTTGCCATGCGCTGCAGGAAGCGGGCAAACCCGTGGACGTGCTCAGGGCGGTTGATCTGGCGATGATCCATGACTACGAAGAGGTGATTAGCGGAGACATTATCAGCACCTTCAAGCACTCCGATGCCGAGTTTTCGGAACTGCTGCATCGACTGACCGATAAAGCCATCGATCGGGTCTTCGAAGCGCTACCGTCGGGGCTGGCTGAATACTACGCCGACCTGTGGCGCACTCACGCGAACGGCGCGATTGAAGGTCAAATCGTCACAGTCGCTGATCGACTGGCGGGACTGGCGTTCGCACAGGAGCAGCTTCGGCTGGGAAACCAGTTTATGGAGCCAATTTACCATCGTTTTTCGGGGATCGTGAACACCATTCCGTACCCGTGGTGGCCGTCGGTCCGGGATCGGCTTAGTGGTGGATTAACCGATGAGAAAGCGGATGTGATCGAAGGTCGAGCCTCTTGGCGTAATTCGGGAGCGGAGCTCCACACCTCCTAAGTCTAATCGGGGGCGGAGCCCCCTGAACCCATAAGTTTAATCGGGGGATCTGCCCCCGAACCCCCTTAAGCGGTCGCGAGAATGGCCTCCCGCACGCCGTCGGGGCCCAGCAATTGGCCGAGCGCTGCTTTGAGGTCATCTGTCCAGCCGACTCTGAGATGGTCGCCAACCAGTCGATGGCGGCCGCGGGTTCCCTCGAAAACGATCACATATGGGACAGGACCGGGGGATTGACTTAGCAACCCGTGTAGTTTTTGGACCATGGTCCCATCGACCGTGGAATCGCCGCTCTCTCTCACGACCAGGACGATGGACTCAGCGTCTCCCGCACCGGCCGAAGGGGAGGCCGCAATAGTTTGCGAGGTTAAGGCGCCATCCGGATAGGGCGGAGGTGGTGGCGTTTCTCGCACGCGGCTAGGCGTCGAAGGTGTCTGACTCGCCAGATCGTCGTAGCCCGTAGCCGGAGCATCCAATAGATGGCTCGGCGGCTCGTCGATAGGTGGTACCTCGTCTTCTACCGTCGTAAAGTCGTCGTCTGCTCGGCCGAGAGTGCCCGAAAAAGTGGCATCCTGAGCTTCAGTGAAGGATCTCCCGTCAAATGCCGGCGAGGAGCCGCCTGGTCGCCTCGGGGTGACAAGGTTGGGGGCGCGCTCGCTTCCCGCGCCAGATTCGCCCGTCTGCCACTCCCGAGCGGTCTGTACGAGGATCTCCGGAACGCCGCGGGTCTCCTCGTCGCTACCGGCACTATCCATGCGTCGGACTTCGACGCGCCCGGTCACGACCAAGATGGCGTCCTCCCGCCAGAGCGCGGGGTTGGCTGCATAGGTTCGGGGGAAAACCACCGCCTCAACCGAGCCGTGGAGATCTTCTATCCGCGCGACCACCATGGTCTCCTGCTTTTTGGTGATGACCTTTCGAACCTGCATCACGGCTCCGGCCAGAATAACTCGCTCGCCGACCAGCTCCTCGCTCAGCTGGCTGGTGTTCACGTTGATATTGCTGGCGAGGTCCTTGGCGGCGGCCGCAAACGGGTGGCTGGTCAGATAGAAGCCAAAGGCTTCTTTTTCCCAGGCCAAGAGTTGTTGATCGGACGGGGCCGGGGCGTCAGTGAGATCAGCCGAGACACTCAGTCCCACATCCGCGCCGAACAAGCTGGCCTGACCGACTCCGGCCGCTTTCTGAATTTGCTGAGCCGCCGCGCTGGCTCGGTCGAGGCTGGCCAGGACCCGTTCTCGTGGCCCGAAGCCATCCAGCGCGCCCGCTTTGGTCAATGCCTCCAGGGTGCGCTTGTTCACTGCGCGCAGGTCCAGCCGTTGGCACAGGTCATCAAGCGACTTGTAAGGGCCTCCCTGTACTCGTTCTTCGATCAGGCCTTTCGCAGCGCCATAGCCAACGTTCTTGATCGCGGCCAAGCCGAATCGGATACGACGGCGGGCGGGGCCCGCTTCCAAGGGGGAGCCGTCCGTCTGCGGGCTACCGGCAGCGTTGTGCCCCAGTAGGTCGGGGGGCGTGTCTTGCTCGACCGTGAAGCTCTCTACGCTTCGGTTGACGTCCGGAGGCAGCAGCGTCAAGTCGAGCCGGCGGCACTCCCCGCTCGCGGCGATGATTTTTTCGGTGTCGTCTGCCTGGGTGGTGAGCATCGCCGCCATGTATTCGGCCGGGTAGTTGCATTTCAAGTAAGCCGTTTGATAGGCGATGTTGGCGTAACAATAGGCGTGCGCTCGGTTGAAGCCGTAGCCTGCGAAAGGCTCGATGTATTCCCAGATCTGCTGGGCGACTTCCTGGGTGAGCCCGTTTTGGGCTGCGCCCTCGATAAAATTGCCTCGCTCCTGCTCCATCTGAGCGCGGATCTTCTTCCCCATGGCGTTTCGGAGCACGTCGGCGTGGCCCAGAGTGAATCCGGCCACCGCTTGGACGATCTGGAGCACTTGATCCTGGAAAACCATCACGCCGTAAGTCGCTCGGAGGATCGGCTCCAGCTTTGGGTGAAGGAAGGTGATCGGAGCGCGACCATCTTTGGCTGCCACGTAAGCCGGAATGTTGGCCATCGGGCCGGGCCGGTAGAGGGCGACGATGGCCGCCAGATGATCGAGGGTCGTCGGCCGAAATTCACGGACGGTGCGCCGCATCCCGGCGCCTTCCATCTGGAACACGCCGGTGGTGTCGCCGTTCGCCAGCATCTCGAAGGTTTTTGGGTCGTTCTCGGGGAGGTTCCAAACATCGACCTGCTCGCCGCGCACCTCCTGGATCATCTTGATGGCGTTTTCGAGGAGGGTCAGGTTGGTCAGTCCGAGGAAGTCTTCTTTCAATAGACCGATATCCGCGACCGCGTGCATCTCGTATTGAGTCATGAGCAAGTTGTCCCCCTTGCCACCTCGCTGGAGAGGGACGTGGTGAACGAGGGGCTCGCCCGAGACCACGATGCCGGCTGCATGGGTAGAGGCGTGTCGGGAGATGCCTTCTACTTTGCGGGCGAGATCCACCAGGCGATGGATGGACGGCTCGTCCCGGTAGAGCTTGGCCAGTTCTTCGCTGGCGGCCAACGATTTATCGAGGGTCATACCCACCGGGATAGTAGGAATGAGCTTGGCCACCCGGTCGACCTCGGCGAGCGGATAGGCCAGGGCCCGGCCGACATCGCGGAGCGCGGCGCGAGCGAGCAGTCTTCCAAAAGTGATGATCTGGGCGACGTGATCGTGCCCGTAGCGCTGGGCGACGTATTCGATGACTTCGTCACGGCGAGAATCGGCAAAATCCATGTCTATGTCAGGCATCTGGATGCGCTCGGGATTCAGGAACCGCTCGAAAGTGAGTGCGTAGCGGATGGGATCGATGGTGGTGATCCCAATTACGTAGAGGATGAGGGAGCCGGCCGCCGAGCCGCGGGGACTGCAGAAGATCCCCTGTCGCCGAGCGTAATCGGTAAAGTCCCAAACGAACAGGATGTAGGCGGCGAAGCCGGTGGTCCGCACCACGTCGAGCTCGTAGCGGAGCCGGTTCTCGATCTCGGGAGTCACCTGCTCGTAGCGCTTCGCCAGATTGTCCCAGCATAGACGGTTAAGGAAAGCATCCGGCGGCTCGTCGTTCGGGATGAAGGGCAGCTTGGGGAAGTCCAGACGGCCGAAGTCCAATTCGAGCTCGCAACGCTCGGCGACGCGGAGGGTGTTCGTCAGGGCTTCGGGTGCTTCACTCCCAAAAAGCTGGTCCATCTCCTCGGGGCTCTTCAAATAATGCTCGCCGGTATACATACGCATTCGTTTTGGGTCATCGAACAGCGTATTGGTTTGGATGCACAGCAGAAGGTCTTGCGCCTCGGCATCTTCGCGTCGGGTGTAGTGAGAGTCGTTCGAGCAGACCAGCCGGAGGTCGAGCTCTTTCGCCATGATCAGTAGCTCTCGATTGATCCCCGGTTGGAAGTCGATTCCGTGGCTCTGAAGCTCAAGATAGTAGTCCTCCGGACCGAAGAGGTCTCGATAGAACGCGGCCGTTCGGCGGGCCGCAGCCATGTCTTCCTGACGGATAGCCCAGGGGACCTCTCCGGAGGCGCAACCGGATAGTGCGATCAATCCCTCTCGGTGGGCGATGAGCGCTTCATGGTCGATGCGCGGCTTGTAGTAAAAACCGTCTGTATGTGCCATGGAGACCAGGGCGAGGAGGTTCCGGTAGCCGGTGGCGTCCTTGGCCAAAAGAGTGAGATGGTTGGAGGAGCGATCCGCCGATTCTTTGTCGTTCATCCCGCGAGCGGCGATATAGGCTTCGACGCCGATGATCGGCTTAATGCCGCGCTGGCGGGCGGCCTGGTAAAACTCGATGGCTCCATGCATCACCCCGTGGTCGGTCAGGGCAATGGCGCCCATGCCGTGCTTCGCGGCTTCTTCCACCAGCTCCTGGGGGCGGGATAGCCCATCCAGCAAAGAGTATTCCGAATGAACGTGCAGGTGGACGAACTCGGGGTGGGTCGCGATCACTTGGCCTCCGGACGATCAGATCCCGGGCTTCGCAGATTCCGGGCCACGGCAGATTCCGGGCTTCATCTTAGCGACCCAGCCAGCGACCGAGCCATTTGCCGGGCCGATCGGCCATGCCTGCCAGGAGTGGAACGCATGTTCCTGAGGTAATGAGTATATCGGGAGGAAAGGCCTCGACGAAATTTCCGAATCGGTGAGGCCGACGGTGCGCGGCTATACTGGGACCGCCGTCCCAGCTAAATCAATCGCCAGGATTTCCACTGAGCGAAGACAACATCGGAGAGACCACGGTTATCCAGGGACGGATGCCGGGGGACGTCGTTCTGCGCCGGAGGCGCGGACGCGTGGAGCGTCTCCGTCGGGCCCTGACTGTGCCTGCGCTGTTCAGCACCGGCTACGGAAATGTCGGCTCTTCGATCTATTACGCTCTGGGAGTTACCGCCCTCTATGCTTTGGGGGCGGCCCCCCTCGCGCTCGTTGTCGCGGGCGCTTTTTTTGTTTTCACCGTGCTGACTTACGCCGAAGCGACGGTGGCCGTGCCGGAAGCGGGTGGCGCTTCTAGCTTTGCTCGCCACGGGCTGGGCGAGTTCGTCAGCTTCTTCGCCGGCTGGGCGACCATGCTGTCCTATACAGTGACGATCTCGATCTCTGCTTTCGCGGTCTCTGGCTACATGTCGGTGTTCTTCCCGGAGCTCGCCAGCTACCCGGCCAATGTCGTATTCACGCTGGGGGTGATTGGGCTACTCGCGGCTCTGAATTGTGTTGGAGTCCGCGAAGCGACCACGGTGAGCGTGGCCTTTGCCGTGCTCGATTTGACCACCCAGGTCCTGCTGGTGACGGTGGGCGTTGTTACCCTGCTCAATGTCCCCCTGCTCATCTCCCAGGTTCACTTCGGCACCGTCCCAACCTGGAGTAACTTTGCCTACAGCATTTCCATTGCCATGGTGGCCTATACGGGCATTGAGACCATTTCGAATATGGTGGAAGAGGCACGTAACCCCGCACAAACGGTACCCCGTTCGTATGGGCTTCTGGTCGTTGCGGTGCTCGTACTGTTCATGGGCATCTCGGTGGTCGCGCTATCAGCAATGCCCGTCCAATGCGAGCACCCCGAAGCTATGATTTCCGCCGACCCAATTCAGTGCGCGGACGACGCCTACACGACTGATCTCGGCACCAAGTACGTCGCTGACCCGGTGGCGGGGATTGCCCGGGCCCTTCCCGAGCCCCTGAATCGGATTTTCGAGCCGATCGTGGCGGTCCTTGCTTCGACGATCCTACTCATCGCGGCCAACGCCGGGATCATGGGGGTCTCGCGATTGACCTTCTCGATGGGTGGGTATTTTCAGCTCCCATCCTTCCTGAGCCGCATCCATCGGAGGTTTCGGACCCCGTATGTATCCGTGCTGGTTTTTTGCCTGGTGGCAGCGCTGATCGTGCTCCCCGGCAACCTGGGCGACATCGCGGACGTCTATATCTTCGCGGCGATGCTCACGTTCACGCTGGCGCACGTCTCGGTGATCGCTATGCGAATCCGGGTTCCGGATCTCGACCGGCCGTTCCGGCTTGGGCTCGGGATCATGATCAGAGGCAGCGAGATTCCCGTGACCGCGATCATAGGCGGGCTCGGCACCTTTACGGTCTGGCTGATCATTGTGGTCACTCGGCCCTTCGGCCGGTGGGCCGGTCTCGCCTGGATGTTGCTTGGAATTGGGTCGTACCTGTGGTATCGGCGTCGGTCCGGATTGCCCATCAACAGGACGGTGCGGCGGGGAACGCGGACCGCCTCGGCGGCACCAAGCACGTCGGCAGGTGGCCGGTCCATACGGAGTCGGTAGAGCCGCCGCGACATGTTTGAAAGTAGATCGTTCGTCGGGGTGCTTCGCGCACGGTGGGCGGGTCTCTTCGTCCCGCAGGGCGCGGGCGTTGTGCTCCGCCGAAACCTGCTGCGCGACCAACACCATGGCGGGGGATAGTCCCCCCCTACCGGACGATGGCTACCGCGTTACGACTAACGAAGTAGAGGGTAGCTAGCGGCCCCTTGCAGCGGTAGGCTGGGAGGCGGTCCCAGGGCCTACCGCCAGCCCGGCTGGCGGCGCATTTCACCAGAGTTTTAGGGGACGGTGCCGATAGCAGCCGTCTGGATGGCCGCCGCCTTCGTACTATAAAGAGCGCGTGCTGCGGTCGCCTTAGCGGGGCGCCGCGGATTGATCTGAGGAGTATCTGTTGCGAACCCTGCCGCTCTGGATCTGCGTACTCCTAGCCGGGATTCTGGGCGGGTGTTCAGTGGCCGCGAGCCCGACGGTCACGGGGGTGGGCGCGGGATCGAAGTCTGGGACTACGGGTGGGGCCGATTCCTCTGGTCAGATCTTGGCCCCGCTCGAGCAAGGCGACCGCCTGCTCGACGCACCTGGGAGCGGCCTGCGGCTCACCCTGCTGGCAGAGGGCAATGAGGCGCGCTATCGGGCGCAGGAAGTGCTGGCGCGGCTCAGGGTGCCCAATGAGGCAGTCGGCCGCACGAAAGATGTGAGCGGCGCTATCACGCTCGATTCGACGGGAACGGTGATCCCTGGGCAATCGAAGATCACGGTCGATCTGCGGCAACTGGCCAGCGACGAGAGACTGCGTGACCGCTTTGTACGGACGGATGTATTGCAGACCGGGCGGTTCCCGAACGCTGAGTTTGTCGCCCGCGAAATCCGCGGGATCCCCTGGCCCGCTCCTGCTACCGGCGATTTCAGTTTCCAATTGAGCGGGGACTTGACCGTTCATGGCGTGACTCGATCGGTGACTTGGAACGGCAGCGGCCGAATTGGGGGTGGGCATATGAACGCCACCGCGACGACCAGCGTGAACATCACCGATTTTGGGATGGCCATTCCCCGGGTCGTTACGGTTTTGAGTCTGGAGGACGCGATCACGCTCGAGCTCGACGTCCGAGCCGTCACCGGTTGATTGAGCCGAGGCTCGGTGAAAGATCGCAGAAGTTCGTAGACCCCCCCCCAACTCTCCCCCCTTGCGGGGGAGAGACTTTTCTTCCTTTGCCCTCGACGGGGGGAGGGCTTGATTGAGGCGTTCGTTCAGCCCGCTCCCAGGAGGGCGGTCAAAGCGGAGTAGACCCGCTTCATGTCTTGCTTGCGAAACTGGGAAGCCAGGGCGCGCATGATGGAGGGTTGATTCTCGCGGGTCCACGGGAGATCGAGTGCCCGATAGGACGCCAGGACGGTATCTCGAAACTCGAGGTGCTCGGCTACTTCCCGAACGACCCGGGAGATCAGCTCCTGGGAGGCATCCACTTCCTCGCTGGGGAACTCTTCCAGCAAGAGCAGCGCGACGCCGTCGGCGGTTAGCGGGTCGGACTCGATCAGGTTGAGGGCGGTGGCGCGAATCACCTCGCGGGAGATCCGTCTCCCCTCTGTCCAGTGGATCGCCTCGATCTCGGCGGGTTTGAGCTTGAACAGGTGCCATTTGCCGAGCTCGTCGAGCAAGTACCAGACGTGGCCCTCGGAGCCGGTGAAGGTGCCGTCGTCCTGGCGGATGAGCCCTTCGGATAGGACGCGCTGCTGCTCCTGGTAGCTCCAGATGTAGTCCTGGGTGACCTCGGCGATGAGCTTCGCGGTGGGCACTCCGGGCGGCTCTTGGATCGGCGGCAGGAGATGGCCGGCTTCGTCGCGGGTGAACAGCAGGGCCGTATCGAGAAGGGTCTCGTATTTGATGAGATGCAGGTTTCGGGAGCCATAGAGCTCGAAGCTGGCGCGGTTACCGACCTGCCAACCCAGGACTGGGTAGCGGTCGAGCATTTCGCGCCACATGGCGAGGAAGGGCCCAAACCGACCATCAGCCAAGAACGGACGCAGACGGGGCTTCCAGGTGGCGTATTCCTTCCCGTCGGTGTCGCGGTAGCGGTAGCCGAATACGTTCGTGCCGTCGAGCTTCTCGTAGGCCAAGATGCGCACGGCCTTGGGGAAGTGCCAGCGACCGGCGGGATCGAAGGGGTATCCGAGCTTTGGGGTGCCCAGAACGCGTTGGAGGGCCTTCTGGTAGTTCACGCGGGTGATGAGGAGCGCGCCATAGGCGTCTCCCTGCCGACGGCCGATCAAGCCCTCAACGAAGTTCCCGTTGAAGGGATCTTCTTCGGAGAACTCCTGGAAGTCTCCGAGGAACTCCTTCGCTTCGAGTTTTAGGTCCTCAGCCCAGGTCATGCTTGCCTCGATTCTCTCCGATATCGACGACGCTATAGTACAAATGTACTAGAGTAGGCAGCAATCGACGGCCCCGGGGTGGGGACTGAGTAGGCGGGATCATTGAGGTCGCCGAAGGCGGCCGGTGGCGAAGCGCGGCCGCGAATGCTGCGCGGCCTCCACGGCGAGGGCGACGGAGACCAGGAGGTCGTCGTGGCCTTCGCGAGGGTCGACGTACCAGCCGAGCCTTTGGTTGGCGTGGAGGGTGGAGCGGGCCTGGCGCCAGAACTCGTTGAGGGCCGGACTTGAGGTCGGGGAGCCTTCACGGGGCCTCTGCCATTGCGATGGGCGAGGGACTGCCGAAGTGAGCGATCTGCCTCCATCGAAGATGGGTGCTTCGAGTGCCTCAGCACGAACGTTCGTTGAAGCTCTTGAGGATGTTGCTCAGGCGATCTAGCTCGGGCTCGGCTTTGAAGGCCGACGCGCTCGTCGGGATCGGGTCGATCTCGGCATCTTCGTCGGCAAGGGCAATGCTCATCGCTGTGAGCTTCTCGACGCGGTAGCTCTCCATGTCGATCGCTTCGAGAATGCCTTTAGAGAGATCGTCCTCCTGGGGCGGCTGCAGTTTCGGCACGAGGAGATTGAGGAAGATCGAAGCTTCTCCCACTCGGGATAGCTGTAGGGCATGATTGAGGATAGGAAATCGTACGTGCGGCAAAACACCTTGGCCTTGCCCTTGAAGTCCACCTGGCCATTCTCGTCGAGCGTTTCTTTGTAGACGACTCCGCAGGCGTCGGGGACCAAAAAATTGAAGCAGACGGCCGGTTCGCTTGGTCATAGGCGACGATAGCTCCGACAGGCTGTGAATCGCCCCCACCAGACTTCTCCAGAAGAAGGTCCCCCTTCTGCAATAGTCTGCGCGAATCGAGCCGATTGTGGGATGGATCGGAGCGTCTTTTTCCTAAGGCTCACGCGAAGGTTTACGCGATCAAAGTCCGCGACCCGCACACAGATGAGGTCGTCGGTCCCGTCCGCGTCTGATCCCCAGGCTCCACTAATGCAGTCAGTGATGGAGGCACGCAGTCGCCGTACACTCCAATGTGGCGGAATAGGCCAAGCCACGGTAGGCCCGACTCCTGATATTCCGGGTAGGGCTTGAGGTCGGCGATCATGCTGGCCCACCATCGCCCATTTGACGTTTGAAGGACTGGCGTACCAGTCCCATGACATAGGGCAGCTCGTCCAGCGCCTGAATGCCTACCTCCACGTCGCCATTGCCCCAACGGCCCATCCCACTCACGTCCCGGCACAGTCCCTTCGGGTCGTCGATCTCGGAAAATGCCATATTGATGGTGAGCAGCAGCCGCTTCGCTTGAGGCACCACGTCTACGAAGTTGGTCTCAGCCTTGTAGGCGACGTACAACTTCAGGAACTCCTCGCTCACGCAGGGGTCGAGCGCCAACACCTCCTCGCGGAACGCCACGAAAAGGTCGCGCATGGCGCCAAATAAGTTTGGGTGGTCCGCCATGGAGTACCGGCCCGGGGACGCCACGTTCGGAGGCCGATAGGAAGCCAGAACCGCGGGGGCGAGCCGCGGTAACGGCCACACGACCAATGCCTGGTTCGCGAGTCGAGTTGCGCGCTCGCGGATGCTTTCCTCATTCCAGGACTCGGACTGACTGAAGTCTAGATTGAGCCAAAGGGGGCTCCGTCGGAGGCCCTTTTCGGGAGCGTCTGGCATGTCACGCTTCTCAGCGAAAGGTCGATCGCTGTAGCTTGAGTTGTAGGCCGTGAGGGTCAGGTTGCCCAGAGTGTGCAGCCAGGTGTCCTGGATACGCTTCCAGTCGGCGCCGAGCGTTTGCTGCCAAGGTACGGTGAGAGCGGGGTTCTGCGGGAGGACATGCTCGATGGTGTAGTCCTCTACCGGCGCAGGCTCCTTCCGGTCGTGGTTTTCCAATCGTCGAAGCCAATAGCTGCGACTTCTGAAGTTGTACAGATCCTTCGTTTGCAGCTCGCGGCTGAAGTCGTCGCCGGTAGGGAACCGCCGGTACGAAGGAAGCGTCAGGAAGTGGGCCTGGATGCTTTCAAGGTAGCGATCCTTCTTAAGGGCTTTCCCGAACGTAGCGAATGTCTTGTTCATCGAGTTGGTGGGCAAACCGCAGATCGCCCGGCGGAACACGTAGGACTCGACCAGCCGCACGGCGGTTTCTAGATCAGCGGTGCTGAGCGTACCGTCCTCATAGTCGTGATAGAGTTCAAGAAGAAATGGGTAGGCCACATCCACTTTGAGCTCGCGCAGGTCGTGGAAAGCACGGCCGAGGACTGCATTTTGTTCGCGGCCTAGGGCAAAAGCGCAGAAGTAACGAGCAAACGCTCGAATCTCCTTCACTAAGGCCTCGATGCCAGCCTCCTCCACAGGTGCAGTGCGGGAGTAATCCTTGAATGCGTCGTAAACCTCGCGTTCACGAGGGATTTCGCCGGTACGGACGGTGAGGTAGTGCCGCATGAAGCTGTCGAACTGGGTGCTGTAGGCTTCCTGGCCAAAGTCCTGCTCCATCGGCCGCCAATACTGTTCGTAGAGGAGCGTCTGGAGGTCTGGCTCAAGCCCCATTAGGACGAAGTTGCGAATCAAGTCTGCCTGACTCAGCTCTTTACCCGTTGAGTTCATGCTCTCGAAAATGAGCTGCGGGTTGTCCTGGTCGCGGGTGAGTGCAACGTCAACGATGACCAGCTTGGCCAAACCGCGGCAGACCGGGGCGAGGTCACCTCTCTGCGACTCAAGCCAGTCAGTGAACAGCGCAAAATTCTGGATCACCCGAATGGAAGGCTCTTGCGGTTGCTCGGCGTTCTTGACAATGGCCCTAAGTGAGGCGTTGTCGGTCTGTGAAAGCAACAGCTTGTAGTAGCGGTCTCCGCTTTCCAGCGAATTGCACAGGTAGTAATGGCGGAGCTTAGCCGCCGAAAAGCCTTCGACTGGTTCCTGATCCCCCGCAGCGCGTGCTAATGCCTCAAGGAGTAAGGTCAGCGTAGTTAGGCGCTGCTGACCATCAATGACTAGCAACGGCGACTGGTGGGTGATATTGGCGAGACTCTGCTCCACATAGACGATCGAGCCGACGAAGTGAAGTGCAATAGCGTCAGTCGATCCAGCGCGGAGGATATCGTCCCATAGCTGGCGGCACTCTTTCTCGGTCCAGGAATAGGTGCGCTGGTAGATCGGGACGATGAACTGCGGCGATTTCTGGAGGAAGGTCAGTAGCTTCGCCTGCGTGGCGATCACCCGATGCCCACCTTTAGCAGTCCATCTAGCAGCCCCTCGGCCTCCTGCTCCCCTGGGAGGATGTCGGCGCTGATTTCTTCAAGGGTGCGCAGCGGCTGTGGCTTGTAGAAGTGGCGGGTGAAGCTGACCTCATAGCCCATCTTGGTGGCATCCTCTTTGACCCAGGCGTCTGGCGTGTACGGCAGCACCTCGCGACGGATAAACGCCTCGATGCCGCCCACTTCTAGCAGTGGCACCTGCTCGGTGTCGCGCAGTTCGGGGTCGGACTCGTACTCGACCAAGACGGATTTGGCATCGATGGTCCAGGATGTCTTGGACGTTGGGGGAGAAGCCATCAAGGCAATCCTCGAAGTCGGCCAGGAGTTGCTTCTGGCTGCCACGGGACTTTAGATCGCGCAGAGTGAAACGGGACGTGTTGTAAAAAGCCTGGCCGGCGGTGTCGCAAAGAGCGGCGCACTGCTCGGTAATGCCGCTCGCATCGAGCATTGCCTTGGTATCAAGAACCGCGGGCTTTGTGGGTTCAAGAACGGCATCCATGCGACGGATGACGCACATGGGCAGGATGACATCCGCGTACTTGCCCCGCTTGAAAAGATCGCGGAGCACATCGTCGGCGATGCCCCAGATGGAGGAAACGATCTTGTTGTGGGTGGCCTGGTCCACGGTAGTAGCCTCCAGGCGTGTGACAGTCGGGGACGCCCTTCGAATTATGTTTCATGCGGAGCACATATACAGCGCGAAGGCATGCGGAGCAACTGCGGCGATGCCGAGGGGCGACTGACGTTTAGACCTCCACCTCACCTGCCCGCCGATGCGCGGCAATGATCTTAGGAGGGCGATGCTAGGTGAGTGCGCCCGGGGACCGGAGCATATCAGCTACCGCTAATTTGGATGAGACAGGACGTGGGACAGAGAATGTTCCGGGTCCGAGCGGTGGTCGGCCAGCAGCCGGGGCTAGGCTTTGTCGAGGTGGGCGCGGAGGATTTCGTTGACCAGGGCGGGGTTGGCCTTGCCGCCGGTAGCGCGCATGACCTGGCCGGTGAGGAAGCCCATCGCTTGCTTCTTGCCGGCTTTGTAGTCGGCCAATGCCTGAGGGTTGGCGGCGATCGCGGCCGCTGCCGCCCGATTCAATTCTTCGGTGTCGCTGATCTGGGTAAGGCCCTTCTCCTTGACGATGCTGGCGGGGGACTTGCCGGAGAAGGCGGCGTCTTCCAGGACTTCTTTGGCGGTGCCGTGGCTGATGGTGCCGCGATCGATGAGCTGGAGCAGCTCCACGAGCTGGGGGGGGCCCATCGGGAGGGTGTCAATTTCCGTATCACGCTCGCGGAGGATGCGGAAGAGGTCGCCCTCGATCCAGTTTGCCACTGTCTTGGGGTTGGGATAGAGCCGCACGGTCTCTTCAAAGAAGTGGGAGACTTCAACCGAGGAGGTCAGCTGGACGGCATCGTAAGGGCTGAGCTGGAACTCCTGGACATAACGCTCGCGGCGTTGGTCGGGCAGCTCGGGCAGGCGCGCGCGAAGCTCCTCCACCCACTCGGCCGAAATGAAAACGGGCGGGAGATCGGGCTCCGGGAAGAACCGGTAGTCGTGGGCTTCTTCTTTCGAGCGCTGGGAGAAGGTGACCGACTTGTCTTCATCCCAACCACGGGTCTCCTGGGAGATGAGCTCACCAGAGTCGAGGGCGCGGGCCTGGCGCTCGATCTCGTATTCGAGGGCGCGCAGCACCGAGCGGGCGGAGTTGAGGTTCTTGATCTCGACTTTGGTGCCGAATTTTTCGGTGCCGACCGGCCGAAGGGATACGTTGACGTCGCAGCGCATGGCGCCCTCTTCCATGTTGCCGGTCGAGACGCCCAGGGTGCGAACGATGAGCCGAATCTTTTGGAGATAGGCGCGGGCCTCGGCCGGGGACCGCAGGTCGGGCTCGGAGACGATCTCGAGGAGGGGGACGCCGGAGCGGTTCATGTCGATCAGACTGCGGGAATCGCCGTTGTCGTGGCGATGGATGAGCTTGGCGGTATCCTCTTCCAGGTGGGCGCGGGTGATGCCAACTCTGGTGGTGACGCCTTCCGCCTCGACCGTGATCCAGCCATTGATATTGAAGGGCAGGTCAAATTGGGAGATCTGGTAGCCCTTGAGCAGGTCTGGGTAGGCATAGTTCTTGCGGTCGAACTTGCTGGCCTCGGGAATCTGGCAGTTGAGGGCCAGGCCGGTCATGAAGGCGTATTCGACGGCCAGGCGGTTCATCACGGGGAGCACGCCCGGCAT
The DNA here is from genome assembly GCA_009692845.1 of Chloroflexota bacterium. Lineage (GTDB taxonomy): Bacteria > Chloroflexota > UBA6077 > UBA6077 > SHYK01 > SHYK01. The sequence continues at coordinate 23,380 of SHYK01000003.1, forward strand.
AGCAAGGCAAACCGGGCAGACGTGGGTGTTGGGCTCGGCTCCTGCATAAGCGGCGCTGCAGCTGCAGAACATCTTGCTCTGGGTCATGAGCTGGACGTGGGTCTCCAGCCCAATCACTGGTTCGTAGGTCGTCGTCACAGCCATAGCGATATTTTAGAGGGGGACGCCCCTCCCCTGCCCCTCCCCGGGCGCGGGGAGGGGAGATAGATCTTCGGGGGCTTCGCCCCCGCAGCCCCTAGAGACGGGGGGACGGGATTGGGGGGACGCCCCTCCCCGGGCGCGGGGAGGGGAGACAGATCTTCGGTGGCTTCGCCCCCAGAGCCCCTGGGGACGGAGGCTAGGACTGCGGCCGAAAAGCCCGTTCGGCCTGAGCTTGTCGAAGGCTCGAGGTGGTTCGTCGGGCTCACCACGAACGGATTCTCATGTGCCTCGAGGCTTTTCGGCCGCACCTCTAAGAGCTAGGACAGCGAAGCGAGCAGCGTCTGTGCTTCCCTCATGTCCGGGATCGCGCCTAGGCGCTCATATATGTCGAGACACTGGTTGGCAACGTCTCGTGCCCGGGTGAGGTCACCCGGCTGAGCGCGTCGGTGGAAGGCTTGGGCCAGGAGCGTCAAGGTATGGGCCAGGTCATAGGCTTGGCCCTTTGCAGTAAACAAGTCCCGGGATTCCTCCAGGGCTAGCGCGGCCTCGGCGGGCCGTCCGTTAACGAGGTGAAGGCTCCCGAGGGTGCGGAGCGCCGCGGCCTGGAGCGCTCCCGCGCCAAAAACTGGTACGGCCATCTCCAGCTGCGCCTGCAGGCGCCCCGCCTCTCCCAAGTCGCCGGCGGCGAGGGCTACCTCGACGGCCACTGGGAGAAACCCTGAATTGCAGAGGGGGCACTTTCCCAGCCAGGCACTCTGGTTGCCGACCGCTTCCGCCAACACCCGCTGGGCCGCCCCCACGTCTCCGGCACACAGCCACAGCCGCACCAGGTCGGTGTATACCTCCCCCTTGAGGTGCACCCCGAGGTCCGGGTCCTCCGCCAGAGCCTCCACCCGGCGGAGGTGCTCTCGGGCAGCTTCTGGCCGGCCCCGGGCCAGCTCGATCTGCACCAGGACCCCCAAGGCTTCTCCCTCCAGTTGCCCGGATCCGGCTTCGCCGATCCCCTCCAAGGCAATCTGGAGGTGCTCGGCGGCCTCGTCCCACCGCCCCTGGAAGAACAAGACCCTCCCAAGAAACCCCCTCGCCAGGGGCACCGAACGAGCCCCTCCGATGCGCTCAGCTTCTTTCAACAGCGTGAGCGCAGCCTGCTCCACCTCGTCGAGCGGTTTGGGACCAAGCAGGTCCAGGCCCACGCAGCAGAGGTGGACGTCGAAGCTATGCGCCATCGTCAACGTATCCAGAAAGAAAGCCTCGCGCTTGACCGCGAACTCCAACCCCCGGGGGAGATCCCCCAGCAAGTGGTAGGCGAGTGCCAGCATCTCGTAGGCCTGGGCCATGTCCACCGGCGAGTCCTCGTGCTCGGCGATATCGAGGCTCTCTTGGGCCAGTTGGCGAGCACGGACAGGGGCGAACTGATAGAGCGCCACGTACGCGGCCGCCAAAATGGCTCGGGCTCGTTCCAGGGAATCGGCGAGGCTCTCCGCTCCTGCCATCGCCCGCGCGATAAGCTCGGCGGCGGCCGGCGTGTCCCAATCGCGCAAGGCGGCCAGGGCGGCTTTACGGTACAGGCGAACCTCCACGGTTGGATCCGTCGGACCTCCCGATTCGAGTGCCCGCCGATAGAGCTCCAGGCTTTTGGCCCATTCTCCGCGCAGGTAGTGGACGTCGGCGAGGCGCTCCAACACTATCGCCGCATTCGCCGGGTGGCCCGGGGCGAGATCAAGCGCCCGCTGGTAGTGGGCCATGGCTTCCAGCAGGGCGAGTGAGTCGCGTGCTTGGTCACCCGCCTTCACCAAGTAGGCGAACGCTTTCTCCGGGAGCCGAGCCTCCGTGAAGTGATGTGCGAGCTGAACGGCGATCTCCTCGGTCCGGTCCTCGAACAGCTGCTCTAGCGCGAGGCCGACCTCTCGGTGGGTCAGGGTGCGCTGTAGGGGAGTCAAGGTTTCGTAGAGATGGTGCTGAAACAGGTTGTGGCGAAAGCGGAACCGGTACAGCTCGTTCTGGCCAAGTGAGACGATCCCCTGCTCCCGGATCACCTGGTGCCGCTTCTCGGCATCTTCGATTAGCCGGACTAGCAACGGGCCTTCTTCATCCCGGCGGGCCCGAGCCACGACCTGGGCAGTGAACTCGTCACCTTCTACGCTGGCGGTGGCGAGTACCTTGTGGAGGTCCTCGTCCAGACGGAGGAACCACTCGTCGATCACTGCCTCCACGCGCGCGGGAAGGTCTTCTAGCCTGATTGGCCGGGTCTGGATCCACGGTCCATCGGCATCACGGGTAATCGCCCCTTGCTCCGCAAGTTGGCGGAGCAGTTCCACTACGAAGAGCGGATGGCCCTCGGTTCGCTCGGCGACCAACGCCTGGAACTCGGTGCTCAACAAATGGGGCGCGTAGGCTTGATCGATATAGGTGTGCACAAACGCCGCGGCGCCATCGCGAGCGTCGAGTCCGTCCTGCGCGGAATCCAGGCTGATTTGGATATCGCCCTCATAGCGCTTCAGCTCATTCAGGATAGGAACCAACGGATGACGCTGGCCGGCCCGCCCCAGGGCGACATCGCCCGGCCGATACGCCCCCACGAGCAGGATCCGGGACGTCTGGATTCGGCGGGCGAGGTGGAAGAGGAGATCCAGGGAAGCACAGTCCGCCCACTGCAGGTCGTCTACGAAGACGATGAGCGGAGCGGACGCGGCCAGCTCCGTAAGGAGCCGGGTGTATTCTTCCAGGAGCTGGCGCTGGTCTAACGGGGTCGCCTCACACCCGGCTTTCTTCTGCCACTCGTTCAGCTTGTTGAGGTGCCCCATCACCCCTTTGTTGCGGAGGACCAGTTGGCCAGCCTGAGCCAGCACGTAGCCGGGGAGGCCGCCGACGAGCATTGTCGCCATGGGCGCGATCTCCAGGCACACTTCAGCGATTCGACCCAGGCCCTGTCTGAGACGCGACGCCCCGGTGGCCGTGATGGCTCCCTGGGCAAGCTTCCCCTCTACGTCTCCGAGCAGCAGACTCAGGATCTCTCGGAAGGGGAGATAGGCGTCCCCGTCGCCCACCTGAGCGTTGCAGTCGCCGGTCGCGACGAGGAGTTGGTCGTTTACGCCCTGGGCACGGCGGGCGAACTCGCGCAGGAGACTCGTCTTCCCAGCGCCCGGCTCTCCCGCGACAAGCGCCACCCGGCCGTGGCCCGCCAGGACCTGCGCGAGGAATCCATCGAGCCGCTCCATCTCGCGTTGGCGGCCGACGAAGAGGCCCTCAGGGACCATATAGAGGCTTCCCTCGAGCGAAATTTATCCCGGCGCCTTGCGGCACCGCGGCCCGCGAAGGATATACCCGCGCCAGCTCCCGAGCCAACGCAAAAGGGGCTTGCCGTACGTGGAGGGCGAGCACTGTCCGCCGGCCACCACCCTCCTCGGCATCTCGCCGGGCACGATGTAGGTGGCTCAAATCGCGGTTTTGCGGCCCGGCTTTTAGGGCAGGGGTGGGATGGTGGGGGTCCACTGGCCGGTGGCTTCGTAGGCTCGGGCGACTCGAAAGAGCATCTCTTCGCCGAGCGGGGGACCGATGAGCTGGAGACCGACCGGGAGACCGTCGGAGAGCCCGCAGGGAATACTCATGCCGGGAAGGCCGGCCAGGTTGACGGGTAGGGTGCAGACGTCGGACAAATACATGGATAGCGGGTCCTGGGTCTTGGAGCCGAGCGGGAAGGCGACCGTTGGCGAGGTCGGGGCGACCAGGACGTCGAAGCGGGCGAAGGCTTGGTCGAAATCGGCTTTGATCAAGGTGCGGACTTTCTGGGCCTTCAAATAGTAGGCGTCGTAGTAGCCGGCCGATAGGGCGTAGGTGCCCAGCATAATGCGCCGCTTGACCTCGGGGCCGAAGCCCTCGCCGCGGGTTCGCTGGTAGGAATCGAGTACGCTGGTCGGGTTGGGGGCGCGGTAGCCGTATTTGACGCTGTCGTAGCGGGCCAGGTTGGCGCTCGCTTCGGCGGGGGCGATCAGATAGTAGGCCGCGAGCGCGTATTGGGTGTGGGGGAGGGACACGGTGTCCACCTGGGCGCCCAGCTCGATGAGCGTGTCGATGGCGCGGCGGACGCCGTTCTCCACGCCGGGCTCCATCCCGCTGACGAAGTATTCATCGGGCACCCCCACCCGAATTCCGCGGAGGCTGCCCGGGGGCAGGGACGAATAGTCCGGAACCGGATCGGGGAGCGAGGTGGCATCACGGGGGTCGTGGCCAGCAATGACCCGGAGCATTAGCGCGCAGTCCGGGACGGTGCGGGCGAAGGGGCCGACCTGGTCCAAGGATGAAGCGAAGGCGATGACCCCGTAGCGGGAGACGCGGCCATAGGTGGGCTTGATGCCGACCACGCCGCACAGGGAAGCGGGCTGGCGAATTGATCCGCCGGTGTCAGTGCCCAGCGAGGCAGCGGCCAGGCCGGCCGAAACGGCGGCAGCGGATCCGCCGCTCGATCCGCCGGGGACTCGACCGAGATCCCAGGGATTGTGGGTCGGCATGAATGCGGAGTTCTCGGTCGAGGAGCCCATGGCGAACTCGTCCATGTTGGTCTTGCCCAGCAGCACCGCCCCGGCCTCGCTCAGCCGCTCGGCCACGGTGGCGTCGTAGGGAGGGATGAACCCTTTCAGGATGCGGGAGCCGCAGGTGGTCTCGATTCCCCGAGTGCAGAAAATGTCTTTGAGGGCGATCGGGATGCCGAGCAGCGGTTGGGCATGGCCTTCGGCCCGACGGAGATCGGCCTGGCGGGCGGCGGCCCGGGCTTGATCGGCGGTGACGGTGAGATAGGCCTGGACGGAGGGGTCGATCCGCTCGATGCGGGTCAGATAGGCCTCGGTGAGGTCCAGTGAGGAGATTTCTTTGCGGTCGAGGGCGGCCAGGGCCTCGTGAATGGAAAGCTCGTAGAGCTCCAATGGCCTACTCGAAGACCGGCGGGAATCGGAAGAAGTCGTCCTCGCGGTCGGGCGCATTGGACAGAACGTCCTCAACCGATAACGACGTGGCAGGCTCGTCGGCTCGGAACACGTTGCGGAGCGGGATGACCTGGGCGGTGGGTGGAATCCCCGAAGTATCGACCTGACTCAAGGCTTGCATGTATTCGAGGATCGAAGACAGCTGTGTCTGGAGGAGCTGCTTCTCCGCCTCGGTAAGGCCGAGCCGAGCCAGCATGGCAGCGTGATCGACGTCTTCTCGGCTGATCATGCGGCGGGCACCCCTGCAAAGTGTCGTTTTTCAAGCGGTGGCCCTTCGAGTGCCTCAGGGCGAACGGGTATTTTCTAAGCGGCCGCCATTGGCTCGCGGTCTGGTGGGATTGTAACGCGGGCTTGGGCCCGAACGGCGGCTATGATGTGCTGAGAAGATGCCTAGGGACCTGGGAGCACTCAGGGCGATGGGGGCGCCGGTTCTGGCGGGGCCGCAAAGTAAGTGTAACGAGATGGAGGGCGACTGGGCCGTGACGTCCCCGGTGTTCGTGATTGTCAATCCGGCGGCGGGTAATGGAGCCGCACGGAGGGCGTGGCCGGCGGTGCAGAGCCGACTCCAGGCGCTGGGGATTCGGTATGAGCTCGAATTCAGCCAGGGACGGATGACGGCAGAAAGCTTCGCGCGGCAGGCACTGCGGGCTGGGTCGGAGACCATTGTGGCGGTGGGTGGGGACGGCACGATCAGTGAGGTGGTGAACGGGTTTTTCCTGAAGGACGCCCCGGTCAGACCCGGGGCGCGGCTGCTCATCGTGCCGGCGGGGAGCTCGTCCGATATCGCTTTGGGGTTGGGGATCCCGGCGGGGGCGGCAGCGGTTGACTTGATCTGGGACGGTCAGCTCACCAGTATTGACGTGGGCAGAGCCGCATTTGTCGAGGACGGGCGCCCGACCGTCCGCTTCTTTCTGAATAGCGCGGACATCGGTCTGGGGGCACGAATCGCGCACCGGGCGGCTGGCTTGAAGTGGGCAGGCGGTCGACTCGCTTTTCTCGTCTCCAGCCTCCGGTCGCTGATCGACGCGGAGGCCTGGTCGGGAAGCGTGCAGATCGACGATGGGCCGTTGGAACCGATCCACGCCCTGACTGCGCTGGTTGCCCTGGGTCCCTACACGGGGGCCGGAATGCAGGTCGCTCCGGGCGCGAAATGGGACGATGGGGTTTTCGACCTGGTGGTGATCGACGACATGCCCAGGATCGAGCTCTTGCGTAGCTTTTCGCGGGTCTATGACGGAACTCTGCTTTCCCATCCCCGAGTGCACCATCACACCGGCCGCAAAATCTTGATTGAGGTGGGGCCTGGAGGGGCGACGGGAAAGACGGCTGTCGCGCTTGAGCTGGACGGGGAGACCGTAGGCTCCGGTGGCGCGGAATTCCGTATCCTTCCCGCGGCATTGCAGGTCTTCGTTCCGAAGCCATAGAGGCCGAGTAGCATGGGTCCAAGGAGGTGGCGATGGCGAACTCAGGAGCGACTGTCGAGTTGAAGCGCGATCTCCCGACGGTGCCGCGGGTGGTCATTGTGGGCGGAGGGTTCGCGGGGGTGGCGGTTGCCCAGGAGTTGGAGAAGCAGCTACCGCGCGGCGCGGCCGACGTTCAGCTCATTAGCAAGGACAATTTCTTCGTGTTTCAGCCCATGCTGCCGGAGGTGGCGGGCGGGAGTATCGAAGCTCACCACATCTTGAACTCATTACGGCAGCTGTGCCCCCACACCACGGTCTCTCTGGGCACGGTTAGCAGCATCGATATGGACAATAAGTCGCTTGAGTTCATCCATGGGACCCATGAGTACCACACCACCGTCCCCTACGATTATCTGGTGCTGGCCTTCGGCTCGGTAACCAATTTCTCAGAGCTCACGGGCATGGCACAGCATGCGCTGGGCCTGAAGACCGTGGGCGACGCGCTGTACCTCCGCAACCACATCCTCAGCATGCTCGAGGAAGCGGATGTCGAAGTCGACCCGGCGCGGCGACGCGAGATGCTGACTTTTGTGGTGGTCGGGGGTGGATTTTCTGGGGTAGAGACGGTCGCGGAGCTCAACGACTTCGTGCGAGGAGCGACGCGGTTCTACAGCCGGATCCATCCCGAGGACGTGCGGGTGGTGCTGGTCCACGCGGGCGCCCGGATTCTGCCGGAGCTGAGCGAAGAGCTGGGTGCCATCGCGATGAAGAGGCTGGTTCAGCAGGATGTGGACGTGCGGCTGAACTCGATGCTCGGAGCGTGCACGCAATCGGAAGCGATCCTCAAGGGAGGCGAAGAGATTGCCACCCGGACCCTGGTGTGCACCATTGGAGCGGCGGCGAACCCATTGCTGGCCACAACTGACTGCCCCAAGGACGAACGGGGCCGGATCAAGGTCAACGAATTTCTCGAAGTCGAGGGTCGACCGGAGGTCTGGGCGCTGGGCGATTGCACGGCGGTGCCGAACCAGGCAACCGGGGTGCTGGCTCCCCCGACCGCCCAGTTTGCGCAACGGGAAGGCAAGCTGGTCGCTCGGAACATCGCGGCTGCCGTCAAAGGGCAGGGATCGCGAGAGTCCTTCCATCATCCGGGGCTGGGCCAATTCGTGGCGGTTGGCCGCCGCTTCGCGGTGGCGAATGTGCTGGGGATGAATGTCTCGGGATTTCTGGCCTGGTGGCTGTGGCGCTCAGTCTACCTCATGAAGCTGCCGGGACTCTCGCGGAAAGTCCGAGTTGCGATTGATTGGACCCTAGACCTGGTTTTTGGCCGAGATATTGTGGACATGCAGTTAGCCCGAGCCGACCGGGTCGGCCGCCAACATTATGAGCCGGGGGATTTTGTGCTGCGCCAGGGCGAGCCGGTCGGGCTGTTCTATGTGATCATCGAGGGCGAGGCGGAAGTCGCGCGCCAGCTTCCGGACGGGACGGAAACGGTGCTTGCCCATCTGGGGACGGGCGACCATTTTGGAGAGATGGCGCTCCTGCAGCATCGCGAGCGTCACAGCGCCAGTGTGCGCGCCTTAACAACGCTGAACGTGCTCACCCCTGGGCCGGGACGACTTCACCGTCCTGGCGAGACGCTGGCAAAGCCTGCAGGGTGCTCTAGACACGGTGGTTCAGCCGCAAAAGTAAGAGGGGAACGCCCGCCCGCCCGCCCCCTGGGGCCTGCGGCCCCTGACCCCCGCTTTCCGGGGTGGGGTCCAGAATGACCGGTCGCCCGGGTCGGCGGTCCGGGTACTCGAACGGGCAACTGGGATCATGAGCGTCCTGGACTTCCGTGCCAAGTAACCAGCTTGCTGGTGCCGGGAGCCGCGGGCGGTTCGCCCCGGCGGCGCCGTCTAGGATTCAGGCGGCGGTGCCTGGCCAATGCGCTCAGTTGCCGGATTGGGTCCTTGGCCAGCCAGCTCCGGGTCAGATGCCGCTGCTCGTGTAATGGGCGGCTGCGGTAGCGCCTGTCGCTGCAGCTGTTTGGCGAGATCGAGGGACTGGTGCTCGTGGGCACGCGCCTGTTCTCGCAAGGCATGCATGGCCCGGCGATGCTGGACCTCTCGCACCAGACCGAAAGCGAAGGTGAGAGCCGCGCCCAGTGTCGCGGCGATCAAGACGAGCAGGGACAGGGCGACCTGTTCGATGCTGAACGCCAGGAAGTTGAGGGTAACCGGCGTCGTGTTCTGCACCGCGAAGAGGGCAATGGCGACCGCGAAAACCAAAAAGAGGACTAAAGCCAGCTGCATCGAATACCCCTTCGTGCGGTGTCAGCCACCGGCGGCGGCGGGCGCGACCCGGCCATCCGGCGGGGCCGGGGCGCCGGTCACCTGGACCTGACCGGTCATGCCAGATCCCTGGTGATACTTGCAGAAAAAGGTGATGGGGCCAGTGAATGGCACGCTGAAATCGATCTGAAGCGAGCCGTTGGCTGGAATATCGCGGTCGACCCCGATCGCGGTGGAGCTGAAATTGTGCAGGGTGGACGAGCTGTTCCTGAGGGTGAGGGACACCTTTTCCCCCGGTCGCCCGCCCAGGCTGTTCGGGGCGAAGGAAAAATTGCTCGCCGTCATATTGATCACGGTCGGTCCAGAGGCCGTCGTGAGATCAGTGCGGGGGGCTGCGACTGTGCCAGCCGGGGACCCGGCAGTATTTGCCAGGGGTGCGGCCGTGGTGAGAGGGCGCTGGCCGTTCTGGACGGCGGCGCCTGATGGAGTGCTTGAGCTCGGGGAGCTGCACGCGGTGATTCCGAGTAGCAGGACCGCGGCCCCCAGGATTGCTGCTCCGTGGAGCGACGACCGCCAGACCGAGCGCCTGACGTGGAGCTTAATCCTCATATGAACTCCTGATACCGGAAACCGGGGTTGTGCTAACCTCTGCCCGGTCCAGCAAAGATAGGAGTTAAACCCGTGGCAGACAAGCTCATCCCGGCCGACCTGCAACGAATGAAGCGCGAAGGGCGGAAAATCGCGGCTGGCGTGGCCTACGATTTTCCCATGGCAAAGATTTGCGAACGAGCCGGCGTCGATCTGTTGTCGGTGGGTGACAGTGTTGGCCGAGCACTCCTGGGCCAGGATAACGTCGATGACTTCACCGTGGATGAGATGCTGGTGTTCGGTCGGGCGGTCGGTCGGGCGGCCGAACACGCGGTCGTAAGCGTTGACATGCCTACCGCAACCTGCAAGGCGGGTCCGAAAGCGGTGATGGAAGCAACCCGTCGGATCAAGGCAGAAGCCCACGCCGATATGACCAAGGTGGACATCCGAACGATGGAGGAGCAACTCTTCGACGACGTTCGGGCAGTCATTGAAGCGGGTCTCGCGGTCTATCCGCAAATGGGGTTCCAGGTCGGCGAGCCTGCTCATAGTGACAGCGCAGCGCACGACCACGTGATGAAGTGGGCTCATGCACTCGAAGATGCCGGGGCGTCGCTGATTGATCTGACGAATGTCAGCCATGAGATCTATGGCGAGGTCTCCAAGACCCTGCGGATCCCGGTGATCGGGGGACAAACGGGGCCGGAGGCGGATGGGCGGATCTACGTCATGGCGGCTTTGGTCGGATATCGGCCTGATGCCCTGGATCGAACCGACGGCGCGCCCACGGCGGCTCGGCTGATCTACGATCTCGCGGAGAAGGCGTTTGCCAACGTCCATGCCGGCGCCTGGTAGGGGAATAGGAAGGCCCGCCCTCCCGCCCCATTTAATCGGGAGCTCCGCCCCCGAACCCCCGTCGGGTTGGCCGGCCCGGGGTGGCGGTCACGGGCCCGCCGTTCATCGCGATTTGACCGTCGGGAGTATCCCGAAAGCCATCATGTCCCTCGCTTGGCCCCAGATGGTCACCGGCGGCCTGATGGCTATAGACCAGCTCATTGATCTGGTGTGGGCAGGGATCCTGGGGCCACTTTCGCTGGCGTCGATTGGTGTTGCTTAGAGCTGGATCATGATCGCCCAGGGCCTACGCATGGGCCTGGACACCGCCAACCGGGCGGTCGTCGCGCGCGCGGTTGGCGCCCGAGACATGAAGCTGGCTAACTATCTGGCTTCGCAGGCCTTCGTCATGGGCGGGATCTTCGCTTTCGTACTCATGACGTCCGGCCTATTTGCGACCCATTTCCTGTTGACGGTTCTGGGCATCTCGGACGAGCTGGCCGATATCGCCACCAGCTACATGCAGCTGCAGTGGATCGCTCAGCTGAGCTTCGCGCTGCAATCGATGACGGCGGCGGTGTCCCAGGCGTCCGGCGACACGGTGACGCCGATGAGGGGCCAGATGCTCGCTAGAGGGGTCAAGATCACCCTCAGCCCGCTGCTCATTTTCGGGCTGGTGGGCCTTCCCGCGATGGGGATCATGGGCGCGTCGGTCGGGGTCGGGATCGGTCAGTTCCTGGGATTCCTGCTCAACGCCCGGGTGCTCTTCAGTGGGAGACACCGCCTTCGGCCCTCGCTGGCCGACATGAGGCACCTGGATCTGCCCCTTTACTGGCGGCAGATCAAGCTGGGACTGCCCTCTTCGGTGACCGGGCTGGACCGAGCGCTCGGTCCAGCTCCTCCTGGTGGGGCTGGTGGTGCCCTTCGGCAGCTCGGCTTTGGCCGCTTATTCATTGACGCAGCGGCTCCCCCAATTCTTCGCTGGTTTCGGGAGCGGTGGGATTTCACAGGCGGCCGGAGTGGTGGTGGGACAGTCGTTGGGGGCCGGCCAGCCTCAGCGCGCGAAGACGACCGTTTGGTGGGCGGCTGGCATCGCACTATCGATCAACGGATGCTTCGCCATCATGATGATGGTGTTCCCGGGGCCGTTTCTATCGATCTTCACTCGAGACCCGCAGCTCCTCGGTGAAGCCGCGCCGTGGCTGCAGATTCTGGCTATGACCCTGTTCGGAATGTCTCTGGGCATGGTGTTCTCTCAGTGTTTGAATACGGCGGGGGAGACCCTCCTCCCCATGATCGTCGTAGTGTCCAGCAACTGGCTTATTCAGCAGCCGCTCGCGATCATGCTCAGCGGCGCTCGGAGTAACTGGGAGGTTCTGGGCCAGACCGTGCATCTCCCGACGCTTGCCCATTGGGACGAGTTCGGCATCTGCTGGGCGATCGTGATCGCCCAGGTGACCCGGCCCCTGACCTATTTTCCCTATCTCAAATGGGGTCCGTGGCTGAAGAAACAAGTGCTGTAGAGGAAGGCCCGCCCACCCGCGCCATTGAACTTGGGGCTCCGCCCCAAACCAGAAGGCCTGAAAATGGGGCTCTGGCCGGCCGGAAAGTAGGCCAGAACCAGGGCGGTTGACAATTTGACACCCATGCGATTAGGCTATGCGGAATCGCGGCTGGTTGCCGAAGCCGGTCGTGGTTGAGCTGCTCTTTGGAGCATGCTTTTCCCCTGTGGCAACCTCGTTCTTCTGGGGAATAGGATCTTAGCGGCAGCCAAAAAAAAGGAAGGAGAGACCATGTTTAAAGGGACCAAGGTTCTCGATGTCCACGGTCACGTTTCGGCTCCCCCAACTGCTCGTAACTGGATCATGGGTGGATTCAGCTCGGGCCATGTGGGTGAAAGCCCGTACCGGCGACCAGCGGGTGCTGGCGGTGGCGGAGAGGGCGGCGGCGGAGGAATCACTCCTGAATCGATGCTGGAAGCCAACAAGCGCCACATCGATTACATGGATGCTCGCAACATCGACGTTCAGGTCATCGGCCCCCGCCCGTTCATGATGATGGGTTGGATGCAGCGGCATCTGCTCCCCCGCTGGTGCGAGTTCACCAACGACACGATTCATGAGCAAGTCAAGAATTTCCCCGGCCGGTTCCTGGGTGCCACGATGCTGCCCCAGATCGCCGAGGCGGCCGACCTGAGCAACTGCGTCCCCGAATTCGAAAAGGGCGTGAAGGAATACGGATTCGTCGGCACTTATCTGAGCCCGGATCCGGATGGCCGCCACAATTCCCCAGGCATGAACACGAAGTACTGGGATCCCGTGTATGCCAAGTGCCAGGAGTGGAACGTACCCGTCTTCATTCACGGCACGAACTGCCTCGATGGACGGATCGGCCACATCCCGGGCAACTACCAGGTTGGCTTCGTCGTCGAGACCTTCCTGGCCAGCCGCATCCTGGCGTACGGCGATCAGTTCGAGCGGTTCCCGGGCCTGCGCATCTGCATCGCTCACGGCGGCGGCGCGCTGGACCGGTTCATCACGTCCTCTAACCACCGCATTCCGCGGGGCAAGGACATGACCAACCTGTACTTCGACACCTGCCTGTACGACGTTGACTATCTCGCATTGGCGATCAAGCAGTGGGGCGTCGATCACATCTGCTTCGGCACCGAGGCTCCTGGCTCGGGTGGAGCGGTGCGACAGGCTTCGGATCACGCGATCCAGGCTGGTGTCGGCACGACCTCCGACAACCTGCTGCCGGTGTTGGATGCGATGCCCACTCTCTCAGACGCGGACATTGTGCAGATCGTCAACAAGAACCCGATGAAGGTCTTCCCGGGTTTCGCCCAGGCCAAGTAGGCGAAGCCGCTCGATACTCGAGCAACAAAAAGGGGGCGCGGTGACGCGCCCCCTTTTTGTTGTCGGAACCAGAAGGTGGTCTCTCGCATGCGGAGTGCACCAAGAGGCCCGCGGTGATCACCGCGGGCCTCTTGGTGCAGGAGTGCTTTTTGTCTTAGTCGGCGCTAGTCGTCCCCGCCGAGCGCGGGTCCGGTGTCGTGGAAATGGTCGTGGCCGGAATGGTCGTCAATCTCGAGGGCATGCTCGACGGGCACGCCGTGGTCGAGCTGGCTGATGATCTCGTCCATATGCTCGTTCTTTTCATCCTGGAAGGTCTGGCCCATCTTGCGGAAGAAGTTGGCCATGGAAGCGGGATTTGAGTAGTCGACGCCTTGCAAGAGCTCGGCCTTATTGAGGTTGTCTGGATTGACCTGGGCATGGATCACGGCGACCCGCGAAATCAGGCGGGTCAGCTTACCGCTGCCGCAACGCTCACAGTTGCCGCTGGTCGGGGCGCCAATGGAGCGCGTGAGGATCCCAACCCGGGCGCCACAATCGCCGCATCTGAACTCATAGACTGGCATAAGGCGTCAGTATAGCAGGGCATGTGGGGCACGGCGCCTGCGAGCACCGGGTGGATCGAGGACCGGGCGTCAGCGGGCCGAAGGACGGCGGAGCAACTTTATTCCAGCGCCGGACGCCGCGCCAGGTCTTGCGGATCGGAATCCGGTAAAGAAGGCCGGACGTAGCCGAAGGAGAAGACCCCGGCCAGGGCTGCTAATATCGGGAGCAAGCGTGATTGGGCCGAATCGAGGAGGCAACGTGGAAGACCTGAAGCAACGTGACGAAACCGACTGGAAGAACCGGCTTACGCCCCAGCAATTCGAGGTATGTCGGCTCAAGGGTACCGAGCCAGCTTTCACCGGAAAATACTGGAACAACCATGACAGTGGGATGTACCACTGTGTTGCCTGTGATGCCCCGCTGTTCTCGTCTCAGGCGAAATTCGAGTCCGGCAGCGGTTGGCCGAGCTTTGATAGCCCCGCCGTACAGGAGAACGTCGAGATCCACGAGGACCGCAGCTACGGAATGGTGAGAACCGAGGTCGTCTGCCGGCAATGCGGCTCGCACCTGGGCCATCTGTTTCCCGATGGTCCCCGCGATACGACGGGAATGCGCTATTGCATCAACTCGGCCTCATTAGACTTCAAGAAAGAGTAGGGGGGCTCGGCCTCCTCTTACCCATCCTGGCGCTTTCCGCGGGGCTCCACCTCTATCGGCTAGACGCGCTGGGCGATGCCAACCTCTACTACACCGCCGCGGTCTACAGCATGCTCCAGTCGGTCTCGAACTTCTTTTTCGTCGCTGCGGAGCCGGGCGGCTCGGTCAGCGTGGACAAGCCGCCGCTCGGGCTGTGGATCGAGGCGCTTTCGGCGCTCCTGTTCGGTGTCAATGGGGTCGCGGTCATCCTCCCTAACGTCCTCGCGGGACTCGCGAGCACGGCGATCGTTTTCGGAATGGTTCGCCGTCGCTCCGGACTGGGAGCTGGACTGCTCGCCGCAATGGTTATGGCGGTGACTCCGTCCAGCCTGGCCGCCGAGCGGAACAACACGATGGACGGGATGCTCACGCTCTGCCTCGTTTTTGGGGCGTGGGCTTTTCTTCGGGCCAGCGAAACCGGCCAGGGCCGTTTTCTGTGGTTCGGGGCGGCGTTCATCGGCCTCGGATTCAACGTCAAGATGTTGCAGGCGTATCTGGTGCTTCCGGCTTGCTACGCGGTCTATCTCTTGACCGGCACCGAGGGGTGGAATCGGAAGCTCCTCAAATTGGGGGCGACGACGCTCGTGATTCTGGCCTTCTCGCTCGCCTGGGCGGCCGCCGTGGATCTCACCCCGGCGGAAGAGCGTCCCTATGTGGGAGGGAGCACGGACAACACGGTGATGGAGCTGATCGTCGGCCACAACGGGCTGAGTCGCATCTTTGGCCCTGGGCGGGATGCGCAACCGGCGAGCTCAGTGGCTGGCCCGGGGCCGGTCGGGGCCCGACCGGGCATTCGCCGGCCAGGTTCGGACGGACCCCTTCCTCCGGGCGCTTCTGGAGCCCCGCCCCAACCTGGGGGAGCTGGGGGGGCGGGGCCGGGCGGACCGCAGGAGACTGGTCAGCCGGGATTCTTCCGCTTCCTGACTGCACCCTTGAGCAACGAAGTGAGCTGGCTGCTGCCATTCGCCCTGCTGGCACTTGGGGCTCTGGTTCTCGAGGAACGGTTTACCTGGCCGTTGGGGCCGGGCCACCGACCGCTGGTGCTCTGGGGCGGATGGCTGCTCACCTGCCTGGTGTTCTTCAGTGTTGCGCGGTTTTTCCACCCGTATTACCTGGTCATGGTGGGGCCACCATTGGCAGTCCTTGTGGCGAGCGGAGCGGCGGTCCTGGCACGCCGATTGAACGCGGGATCGCGGGCGGCCAGCATTGCCTTCATTGGGGGGGCAGGGGCCACGGTCGGGTATCAGTGGTTCAACGCCGCTCAGTTCGGGGTGACCGGATTCTGGGTGCCACTCGGTTTTCTGGCGACCGCCTGCGGTGCGATCGTGCTAGTCGTCCGGCGGACCAGCCGGGCCTCGCAGATCGGGGTCTCGATGCTCGGTTTTGGGATGCTGCTCGCGCCGCTCGCCTGGTCGGTGCTCACGGTGCTCCATCCCACCAGCCGAGGAGTCCCCACGGCATATGCCGGCGATGATCGCGCCACACCCCCATTTGGCCCGGCACTGCTCGCCAATCCGCGATTGATCGAATTCCTGGAGGGCAATACCGAAGGGGTCCGGTACCTCTTGGCGGTACCCAGCGCCATGATGGGAGCGCCTCTGGTGCTTGCCACCGGTCGGCCGGTGCTCTACATGGGGGGCTTCAACGGGGTCGATCCGGTCGTCACGGAAGCGGACGTCGCCGCTTTGGTCAAGGACCAATGGCTACGGTACGTCTTTCTGGGGCCGTCCCCCGGCCAAACCAGGGCGGACGTTCGGGGGTGGGTGATATCGCATTGTGCGGCCGTGTTCGTGCCCCTGCAGGCGGGGGCGGGAAGTGCCCAAAGAACGCCGGACCTGAACCGAGCCCCAGGCGCCCGTCTCCAGCCGTCGCCCGGCGGGCAGCCTCGAGATGGTCCCGGCCCAGGTTCGAACGCAGCCCCCATCTACGACTGCCGCGGGTAACAGCTCGACGCTCGATCAGGCGACGACTGGCGGCGGCCGCCGTCTCCAACCGCCCCGTCGGGTGGGGCTGCGTGGCCGGCCGGAGCGCCATACTGCCACGGACCGCGGTCCTCAGTCCCACTTGAAGCTTGTGGTGATCGAAACTTACTGAAGGAGTCCGTATGAGAATCGGCAGCGTCGCAGCCTTGGTTATTGCATTCGTTGCGGTCATGGTCGCCGGCCTGAGCTTGGGGCGAGCGATGAGTGTGCAATCAGGGCTTGACGCACTGCAAAAATCTGTTGAGGCATCCAGAAGTGGGATCGATCGCACGGGCACCGTGGCACTCGGACCGGCCAAACCGACCGACGTTGCCAACGTCGCGCGGGATCCGTCCAGGGTGCCGCCCCCGATAACCCGCACCGAACCGACGACGGTCGAGATCGCCACAACGATCAAGGAGGTGACGGCAGAAATCGCGGACGGAGCGACCTACGATTTCTGGACCTACGATGGAACAGTGCCGGGGCCGCTTTACCGGGTGATGGAGGGGGACACGGTCAAGCTGACCATCACGAATCCATCATCGAGCAACAGCGCCCACGATATCGATTTGCATGCGGTCAATGGTCCGGGCAGGGGCGCCGCGGTGACTGCGGTGGCGCCGGGCGAGTCGAAAACCTTCACGTTCACAGCGCTGAACCAGGGCGCGTATGTGTATCACTGTGCGTTCGCCCCGCCATATCACCACATCGCGCAGGGCATGTACGGCGGGATAGTCGTGGAGCCGCGCGGCGGCTTGCCGAAGGTTGATCGCGAGTTCTACGTGATGCAGGGGGAGTGGTACACGGCCGGCGCGTTCGGGCAAAAAGGGCAGCAAACCTTCAGCAGTGCGAAAGCCCTGGCCGAAAATCCCGAATATTTCACCTTCAACGGCCACGTCAATGCCCTCACCAATCTCTTTCCGCTGCATGCAAAGGTGGGTGAGACGGTGCGGATGTTCTTTGGCAACGGTGGCCCGAATATCGGATCCAATTTTCACCTGATCGGAGAGATTTTCGACCGGGTGTACTCGGGCGCCCCCAGCACCTTCACCCAAAACGAGGAGACGTGGTACGTTCCGCCCGGTTCGGTGTCGATTTTTGAATTCAGGCTCAATGAACCGGGCCAATATACGCTGGTGGATCATGCGCTCTGGCGGGTGGCGAAGGGGGCGGCGGGTGCCCTCCTCGTTGATGGTGATTGGGACCCGAATGTCTACTCGCCGCCCGCGCCGAACGCCAGCCATTAGGGCGCGCTGAACTCGGATCCGCCCTGGTTTGGCCGGACATCTCCAGGTGGCGCGCCGAATTGCCAGGTGGGGCGTAACAATCCGCCTGGCTCCGGTGTTGTCTGGATGGCGCAATAGCCGGACGGATTCTTGTGCGAAACTCCTATCCCACAGCAGGGGTGCGTAGCCTACACCACCTGGGTCGCGACGCGACGGTTAAACAGCGTGGGGCCAGGTCTCGCGGCGAATCCCTGTCGCAAGACCTTGAGCAAGCTCAAATGCATGCTTTGGCGCTGGACGGGTGGGTTGCTCAGGGCATGGACCCATCAAGCCCCAGTGTGGGTGGGCGACTATCCTGAACGGCCCTGGCGCCGAGTCTACCAATGAAAAGGAGGATGAACTTAGTTGAGAAGCCTACATGGAGATGAGCTTCCCGCCTCCCCCTTGTTCGGCGGGGTCAATCAAGCGGACTGGGCTGTGCTGCTCGCATCGGCCGGGCGGCTTGACCTTGCGGCGGGTGAGCCCGTGTTCATACAGGGTGGCCCGGCAGACTCGTTTTATGCGGTCTTGGCCGGGACGGTCGAAGTGCGGATGAGTAGTCCCTATGCGAAGGAGCGGGTGTTGGCGCATCTTGGCGTGGGCACGGTGCTGGGCGAGACCAGCCTGTTTCTCGGCGGACAGCACACTGTGTCGATCTATACGACGGAGCCGTGTACTCTCATGCGTTTCCCAACCGGGGCCTTCATGGATTTGATCGAGCAGAAGCAGACCGGAGCCATTCGGGTTCTCTACAACATGGGGCACGCGCTGGCATTACGACTGCGCACTTCCAATGAACAGCTTGGCGAAACGGCTCGGATCGGAGCTAGCGCAATGGTTCGCAACGACGGAGGTCGTCAGCAGCGGTTTCTGCGCTGAGCGATAAAGGACCCCCGCTGGAGTGGCCGGGTCCGTTCACTTGACTCCGCGAACTCGACCGTCCGCCACCCTTCTGGCTTTGAATTAAGTCAGAAAGCGATGCGCCCGCCCCGGTGGGCCGGTTGCCGTGCTACCGAATCGCGTCGTACATTGCGTATGGTGCCACGAGGCGGCAGTTGGAGGGCGATCATGAGCGAGCTCAACGATGTCATGCACGAAGTCGCAATGGCCAACCGGGTGCTGTCGAACCTGGGCCTTGCGGTGGGGATTACCGCCGCGCTGGGCCACGCCAGCATGCGTCTGCCATCCGATCCAAGCCGCTTTATCGTGAAGGGGCGCGAGTACGATTTTGATGCGCTCTCGATCATGAACGGCGAGGACATGGTGATCTGCGACACCGACGGCTTCAAGGTCGGCGGGCGCGATGCGCTGACCCAGTGCTCAGAGGTAAAAATCCATTCCTGCATCTACAAATCACGGCCGGATATTCAGTCCGTGGTGCACGTTCACCCGCGCTACACGATCCTCATGTCGGTGTTGAACCAGACCATGGTGCCGATGTGCCAGGAGGGGTCGCAGTTCGTGCGGACTCCGCTGCCGGTGTGGCCGCATATGAAGACGGTCCAGAACGATGACGAGGGCATGGAGGTCGCGGGGTTGCTGGGCAACGGGCGCGCCGTGCTGCTTCGCGGGCATGGCGCCGTCACGACGGGGAAGACGCTTTCTGAGACCGTGCTTGGGATGGCGCAGCTCGAGGAGCAGGCGCGCATGAACTACCTGGCGTACTGCGCCGACGGGCCAGGGTACGCGCACCTTGCACCTGAGCTTCTCGACGAGATGACGAATCGGCCCCCGCTTTATGAGCAGCCGCACTTCAAAGACGTCCTGAAGGGCAGGGCCCCACAGCGGGATGGGATCTGGAACTACCACGTGCGGCTCGCATCCCGGAACGAATAGCCGGAGGCTTGGGCTCGCTATCGGCTCCTCGGGCAGGACTCGAACCTACGACCAAGCGGTTAACAGCCGCCCGCTCTACCAACTGAGCTACCGAGGAATGGTGACCCAATTATAAAGCCGGGCCATTGGTTGGATATGGTCCTGGCCGGGGGTACCATTGTGCCTGACGCGCCACCGATCCCCCGCAACCCGGGCGCCCGAATCGGAGACTGAGTGCAAGAGTCACGACCCGGCTTGAGACAAGCGTTTGTCGCGCTCCATCATCGCAGCTTCCGGATGTTTTTCGCGGCCTCGCTCGTCCAGGGATTCGGTGGTCAGATGCAACAGATGGCCAACCTGTGGCTGATCTATAGCATCACTGGTTCCGCCCTCCAGCTAGGACTCACCGGTTTGGCCCGTGCGGTCCCCTCGATTGTGTTTACGCTCATCGGCGGGGTCATTGCCGACCGGATGGAGCGGCGGAGGCTCATCGTCTTCGCCCAGCTCGGAAGCGGGATCCTGGCGCTAGTCTTGGGTACGCTCGCCGTCCTGGGATTAATTGAGGTCTGGCACATCTATGCAGTCACGTTCTTGGGCGGTGCACTCGGCTCGGTGAGCCAGCCCGCCCAGCGATCCGTCATTGCGCATCTGGTGCCGCGCCATCATCTCATGAACGCAATGGCCATGCGATTTAGCCTCAACCAGATGAACTCGATCATCGGCCCGTCATTGGGGGGCGTGTTGATCGCCACCTTCGGAGCCGCGGTGACCTACCTTTTCAATGGCGCCGCGCTCGCCGTCACCGCGGCCATGTTGATTCGGATCGACATGGGGGAGGCTCCGCCTCCGGCCGCGAACTCTGCAGTTGCTTCTCTAATCGAAGGCTTCGCCTATGTCCGAAAGCGGTCGGTGATCCTCGCGCTCCTGTCGGTCGATTCGGTGACGATGTTTTTTGGTCCGTACCAGGTGTTCTTGCCGATCATCGCCGCGCAATTCGGCCTGGGTCCCCAGGGCTATGGGCTCCTGGCGTCGGCACCGGGGGTCGGCGCGGTGCTCGGTTCGGTCACGGTGATGTCGCTCGGAAATTTTCCCTACAAGGGGATCCTGATTTCGGCGGCGCTGCTGGCCTACAGTGTTTGTCTGATCGGCCTGGCGCTTTCGCCCTGGTTTGTGGTCGCGCTCGTTGCGCTCGCCTCAGTCGGCTTTGCGGATTCGATGAATGCCACGACCCGCGCGGCGACCATTCAATTGCTCGCCCCCGACGAGTTTCGCGGGCGGGTCAGCAGCATCCAACAGATGCTGCAGGGCGGTATCCCGAGCCTCGGTCAGGGCCTCATGGGCGGCATCGCGACGGTCGTGGGAGTTCCGGCGGCGCTGATCGCGGGCGGGCTGATCGGGGGCGCGTGCAACCTGGGCATCCTCTTTGCGAACCGCGAGTTGCGCTCGCGCGAGCTTGGAATGGACCTGGAGCCGGTCGGAGGTAGCATTCGGACATGACTTTGGCTACGTTGCCCTTTGGACGCACCGGCCACCAGAGCACGCGAATTATTTTCGGTGCGGCGGCACTCTCCCGAGTCAGCCAGGAGGAAGCGGATCGTACGCTCGACGTGCTGCTTCGCCATGGCATCAACCATATCGACGTCGCAGCGAGCTACGGGGAGGCGGAGCTCCGAGTGGCGCCCTGGCTGCGTAGGAACCCGGACATGTTCTTCTTGGCGACCAAGACCGGCGAGCGTCGGGCCGGACCAGCCCGAGAGGATCTGCAACGCTCTTTAGAGCGGCTCGGGGTTGACCACATCGATCTCTGGCAGATCCACAATCTGGCCGATCCTATCGAATGGGATCGGGCGCTCAGTCCGGGTGGAGTCCTCGAAGCGGCTATCCGAGCCCGCGAGGAAGGCCTGGTGCGCTTTATTGGGGTGACCGGCCATGGCACCCAAATCGTCGCCACGCACCGGCGCAGCCTGCAGCGCTTTGATTTCGATTCGGTGCTGGCTCCCTACAATTTCCTGACCCTGCAAGAACCCTACTACGCTCGCAACTTTGATGCGTTACAGGCGACCTGCCAGGAGCGCGGCGTGGCGCTGCAGACCATCAAGTCCATCGCCTATCGACCGTGGATGGCCCGCGAACATACCGCGTCCACCTGGTACCAGCCGCTCACCGATCAGCCGGACATTGATCTGGCGGTGCACTGGGCGCTCGGGCGTTCCGGAATTTTTGTCATCTCGGTGGGCGACGTGCAGCTGCTTCCTAAAGTGTTGGAGGCGGCGGAGCGATTTGAGCGGGCCGCGACTGACGGTGACGTGCAAGCGATGGTGAATCGCTTGAGTATGGAGCCCCTGTTCGTCTAGCCAGCCAGATAGCATCTGGAGGCAAGGTACGAGGGTCGCTAAAGCGAAATTTGCGCTTTGACTCCCGCTAGCGGAGCTGGGACTGGGATTCTGAAAATCGGCTGTCCCGATGCCCGGGGCATTGTGGCTGCGGTATCCGGATTCCTCGCCGGCCATGGCGCGAACATCGTCGATGCCCAGCAACACACGGATAAATCGGACGACGCCTTCTTCATGCGGGTTGAGTTCGAGCTGGCCGGCATGGATATTGCGCAGGCGGACGTGGTGCCAGCGCTTCAGTTGGTGGCCGACCGATTTGGCATGAACTGGGGAATCAGCTGGTCGGACCGGATTCCGGTCGTGGGCATCATGGTCTCGCAGCTCGAGCATTGCTTGATCGACCTGCTGGCCCGTCATCGCATGGGCGAGCTGCAGGTGCGCATCCCCATCATCATCAGCAACCATGCTGAGCTGGCCTCCATCGCGGCTGCGTTTGGAATCCCCTTCGCATGTATTCCCGTGACAGCGGGGGAAAAGGAGGCGGCCGAAGCCCGCGCAATCGAAATCTTGAAAAAGGCCAACTGCGATCTGGTGGTGTTGGCGCGTTACATGCAGATCCTGAGCCCGACCTTTCTGAGCGCCTACCCCATGCGCATCATCAACATCCATCATGGGTTCCTGCCAGCCTTCGCGGGCGCGCGGGCGTACAACCAGGCTCACGAGCGGGGAGTGAAGCTCATCGGCGCCACGAGCTACTACGTGACCGACATCCTGGATGATGGGCCCATCATCCAGGATGTGATTCGAGTCTCTCACCGCGATTCGGTCGAGGATCTGGTTCGTAAGGGACGCGACCTGGAGCGGCTGGTGCTCGCTCGCGCGGTGAGAGCGCATGTCGAGGACCGCATCGTCGTCCACGGCACCCGGACGGTGGTGTTCGAGTAGACAGAGAGTAAGGTAGGGAACGGTGAAGCGGTTGAGAGATCGGGCGTCCGTCCTCAACGAGGCCTACATCCGGATTGTGGCGATCAACACCTGACCTATGGAGTTATCGGCAGCCTGGTGTTCTTGGTGAGGGTCGAATACTGCGACGCCGGTTGCGTCCTCACCTCGATCGGTACCGATATTGAGCACCTGCGTTCGGTCGTAACTAATTGGTGCGCTCAACGTGGCCGCGAGAGAGCTTCAGATCGGAACTCCCGCAGTGAATCCACGAGGCTGGGCCGGCCCTACGGGCAATCGGCGAGGTTGTTGAGCAGGCATTCATTATATCTCTCCGTTAGGCCTGATCAGGTCATATGTTCGTGTTAATTCGGGCACATCCGCTGTGCTAATTTCCGCACGTCCGGTTTGTTTCGGTATGCGCTCGTTTTCTCCTTCGGAGGCCGGGCCGGCGCAGGAAAGAGGGGTTCTGCGGAGCGCAGACTCAATCAGGCATTCGCAGGGCGCTGGTCGGATATCCCTTGGCTCACCGAGCAGGGAGCGGCAACGGGGTTACCACGAATTCGATGGGGGGACTAGTCGGCCGTCCGGACAGAATCCCGACGTGTTCGAAACGAATTGACGTAACTGAGTCCGTGTCGAGGGCGGGGGGCAACTGGAACAGGTTCAGGATTTCCAGGTTGCGCCAATCGCCGGGCTCCCAGAAGGCAATGGGGTAGGCGACGTGCCTTTCGCGGTGGATTTCGCCTCGCGGGCTGAGCAGCATGACGTCGGTAAAGAAATGGTCGAGCGGTTCCGCCTGGAATCGCCACAGAACCGCCAGCATGGGCCCATGATCAGATCCCTGAGGAGGAACGAAACCCGCCGCCTGGTAGCGTACCGTGGGCGATCCTGGGGTGGATGGAGCGCCGACCAGATGGGTGGTCGCCCAGTTGTCCAAGGCGCTACTCGCCAGGTCGAAGATCCGGTGGGTCCAGCGGCCACCCGGTAGCTCCTGAGTAAAGACCTCCGAAGATCCGAATTCGCTCCTCAGAAAGCGGGCCATGGTCTGGTCGTCGCGGGAGGTGACCAGCAGGAGCCGGGGAGACTGATTCCAAAAGACAATCCCGTCTCGTCCGTCGTGAATGCGAACGAGGTCATATTCCCGCCGGAGGAGCGTGGCGGCCAGGGTTCCCTGCTCCGCGTATCCGGCCCCACCGACCATCACCTGGATTCGATCGCCCGCGGCCCGGTTGCGCATCTCGGTCACTAGCTGATCGGTGAACCGCCAGGGTAGGGTGAAGTCTCCAAGGTGCCATTCGGTCTGGGGAGTGGCGAAGAAGGGCAGCGCCAGCAGGAGCTGGGTCCCGATGATGATCGCCGAGCCGACCGAGGCTCCCAGAGCCAGCGGCCGCGCTGGGAGAGCGCTGAGGCCGCCGATGCCGAGCAGTAGCGGCGGGGCCACATTGATGAAGTAGTGGGCGAACACCGAAGCGACGTTTCCGATCTCCGGAGGGCGGGCGAGAACCGCTACTGGTACAGCCACCATCGCCGCCGCCACGAGACAGGTGACGGCCGTGGCCGGGTGATCGCTTCGGGTTTTCCAGCCGGTCCAGATGAGCCAGAGCCAACCGATCCCGGCCAGACCGCGAGCGCCGTAATCGACGAAATTGAAGGGGAATGCCGTGGCATCGAGCCCCAGCCCCCCCCAATCTAGTCGGGCATCCGCGATGTTCTGATAGGCCACTCCGGTAACGAGGAGGGTGGCCTGATTCAGGCTTTCGAGGGTCCAGCCCGGGGATGCCGCAGCGTTATGCAGGTCCAGCTTCACAACCGCCGGCCAGGCGCTGCCCACGAGCCAGGGGACCATCAGGGCCAGCCCGGCTGCCCCGCCCACCGCGAGACCTCTTCGCGAGAAGCCTCCGGCGGCAGGGAGCAATGCGCCCACCGCGGCGGCGTTCGCGATCCCGCTGAGGTGGGTCTGGACGCTGAGCGACAGCGCGACGCCGGCACCGATCCAGGCCAGGATCGAGTCTCTGCGAGCGGCGCGCTGCAGAGTCCACAGGAAGAGGACGGCGGTCGGGGCGATCAGTGCGTTGAGCCACAGCCGACGGTCGAATACGACCAGCCAGGGGTTCACCGCGAACAGGGCCGCCGAGATCAGCCCCGCCCGGTTCCCGAACAGGCTCCTGGTCAGGCTGTACATGAGTGGGATGGCGGCGGTCCCGCAAACCGCCCAGAAGCTCTCCACGCTCCAGAGCGACGTCGAGATTCGGCTAGGAATAGCCAATGCGTAGGGCGCGACGGGGCCATTGGGGATTCCGACCGATGCCGCGATTCCGGTCGGAAGGGCTCGGCCAGCGGCGATCTGACTCGCGAGCCCAGTCATTTCGAGCTCGTCGAGCCCATATTGCCAGCCGTCTAAATCCCAGAGGCGGAGCACGCCACCGGTCAAGGTGATGACGGTTAAGAGTACGAGCGTCCACGAGGGTGCCCGTCGAGCGCGCCAGGTCACCTGGAGGCAGCCACTACCGGGAATCTGAGGGCTGGCGTAATGTCGCGACCGGAGCGTAGCCCGTTGTGAATGAGCGCGACCTCGGTCACGTCCCGAACATCGAGGCCGTCGGGAAGATCGAAAAGATTGAGCACCCGAAGGGATTTCCAATCATCGGTTTCCATAAAAGGAGCGGGGTAGGCCAGGTGGGTTTCACGAAACAGCTCAAAGCCATTCTTGAACAAGACGATGTCGGTGAAGAAGGCCTCTACTGGATCAGACTTGAATTCCCAGAGGAGCGCCAACACCGGTCTTTCCCCGAGCAGGGAGGCCGGTAGTAGGGCCGCCCGCTCGTAGCGCAAGACCGGGCTGCCCGGATCGGCGACCGGACTCAGATGGGAGCTGGCCCACGCCTCAATATCTCGCGGGGCTAGCTCGAAAGCGCGCCGAATCCAGCCCGATCCAGGCAGGACCTGTTCGAGTAGCTGTGAATTCGGAAATGCGGTCCGGAGGAAACGAGCCTCGCTGTGGCGGTCATTCGTGGTCACGAAAATCGAGCCGGCGGTATCGACCCGGTAGACAATCCCATCGCGGCTATCATGCGCTCGGGCCAAGTCATAGTCTCGCCTGAGCAGCCACTCGGTGAGGTTCTGCTGCTCGGCCTCCCCGAACAGGCTCACATTGCTTCCGATCCCGCCCACGTAAACCGATTCCCCGTGAGTGGCTGCCCGGTTTCTCACGGTGTCGACCAGTTCACCGGTGAAGTGCCACGGGATGCCGTAGTCGCCTTGCATCCAATACTCATCAACGGTGGTGAAGAACGGAACCGCCAGCGCTAGCTGGCTGGACGCGACGAGCAAACAGCTGACCTCCGCTACGACCCGAATGAGACGGAACCTCGCGACAGTTAACCCGGCTATTCCGAGCATGAACGGGGGTATGACGTTGATCAAATGGTGGGGCCCGGCAAATGGAAGCGACCCGGTCCGGGGTGGCCAGGCCAGGATCAAGGCGGGGATCGCCACCATAGCGAAGGCCACCAGGCACAACGCGGCAATTGCGGGCTGATCGCGCCGGGCCCAACCCAGCCAGCCGAGGGATAGAGCGCCGATCACGGCGAGCGATCGGCCCAGGACGTCGATGGCAGTGAAGGGCGGAGAATCGGCGTCGAGCATCCGGGCAGCCTGGGCCGCGACCGCCTGATAGCCGAGTCCGGTCATGGGCCGGGTCAGCCGCTCTACGACTTCTGAGCTCGGACTGGTGGCGCCTCCCAGTGCCTCGGTTAAGTGGGAGCGGGCGAGATCCGGGAGTAGGCTCTGAGTCACCCAGGGCGCCATCAAGAGGCCGGCAACCAGAACCGCGAAGGCGATTCCCGCCCAGGACCGTCGCGCTATTGGCGCCAGCCCGACTAGCGCGAGCGCATTGGGAACCGCGCTCAGATGAATCTGGACGCTGGTGGCGAGAGCCGCGCCAGCCAGGGTCCAGGTTGCCCACGTATTGTGGACGGCCGCCCGGTACACGGCCCAAAGGAAGACTACCGCCCCCGGCGCAAGCAAGGCGTTGAGCCAGAGACGCCGCCCAGTGACTACGAGCCATGGGTTCGTGGCAAATAAAAGGGCGGCGACGAGTCCCGCCCGCGGCCCAAAGAGGGCGGCGGCGACCCAGTAGAAGATCGGGATCGCGGCCGTATTGAGGGCGGCGACGAATCCGGCCATGGCCCAATGGGACGTGGAGAATAGCGCTGGAATCGCGATCAGGTAGTCGCCGGCTGGGCCATTGTTGATCCCAACTGAAGAGGCTCCGCCATCAGTTGGCAAGAAGCCCTGGCGAGCGATCTGGAGGGCCAGGCTGGTTACGTGCCACTCGTCATAACTGAATTGCGCTGCGTCGAGGTTCCAGAAACGTAGGAGGCCCCCGATCAGCGTGATCAGCAGGAGCCCGCTCGCGGAGGAATGTCGGTTGAGAAATTCCTTCATGAGCGCGGGACGGCCCGATGCGGCGAGTCCTTGAGCAGTGCGGTCTCTCCTGTTCGCGCGCCCTTGCTGGGGTGAGAAAGTTGCCGAGGGTCGGGAGACGAGTCGTGGGACCGGCCGTAGCTGGGTCGCTGGCCGGTCCCTGGTTGGATTGTATGCGCCGTTCGGGCTCCCCTAAGGGATTTCGCACTATCGGGCCGGCGTTCGGCAGCGATTCCAGTACAGGTTTCGTTCCAGAAATAGCGGTTCCCCCGATGAACTCCCCGACTATCGATGGTTAGGATTTCCCAACCGCTACCAGGCTGGTTGGCGAGGTCAGCTTCGCGTGGGTCTGGGTGGTCGAGGTGCCGATCGATGTCGAACTTTTCTCTCACTGGAATGGCCGCTCAGGCAGCTGAGCTGGCCAGGCTGGTCGGACAGCTGCAAGGCCCGACCACCAAAATGCCCGGGAGCACGGGTCCGATCCCCAAAGGGGGGCCCAGCTTCGGCGATTTCTTGATGCAGCTTCAGCAATCGCTCACTAGTGCCCTACCGGCCCCGATTGCCAATCCCCTGAAAGGCCTAATCCTGCCCCAGTTGACCATGCCATCGGTTCTGCCGGCCCTGCAGCTCCCAGGGCCCTCGACAGCAAGTTCTCGGACCGCTCCCCTTGAGGATTTGATCGTGAATTCCGCGCCCCAAGCAGAGGCACAAACCAGCACCTCCGTCCCACCCGCTACTGGGTTTGGGCACTGGGAGATGCGGTCTGAGCAACGCCCTTATTCCTGGTTGTCCGACGATAAATTGGACTTCGCCCAACGGCCAGTTGTAGAGAGGTGGAAGCAGAATCCGTTTTCACAAGTCTGGGTCTACGATGTTCAGCCGACTGCGGAAAACAACTGGGCGGGATGGGGGCCCACCGCCCGGGGCATGGAAGATCCTGGATGCAGCCGGGCAGGCCACCAAGGAATCCCTTCCGTGGCCGCCCCCCGGGGCCCCGCCCTCGAACTGGAATCCGGACCCGGCCGCTCGACTCGGCGCGTATTAGGCTCGGCAAGTACTAGACCGGATCGCAAATTGACGGCCCGGTAGGGCGGGGACTAGAACCGCTCAGCTTAAGTCGGTCAATAGTTCTCGTTGTAGCGCGGGGGCTTGTCCCCCGCTCGTCTTGGTACGACGGGGGACAAGCCCTCGCGCTACGGGACGCAACCGAGTCGCGCCAACCGCTGGCGGCCTTCCGCCTCACAGCACTAGTGCCCCCGCCGCTGCCCATTGATCAGGTGGGTCGTACCGGGCGGGCGGGCGGGCGCGAAGTCCATTAAGATTGACTGATTTGTCTCGCCAATTCATTTTCCTGCCCGCTTCCCCCCAGCCCCGGTTCTCCGCCGAATGAGCGCCACCAGCGCGGAGCAGGCCCCGCTGGATCCAGTTGTTCTCGGCCGTCGTGTAAAGCTTTCGCGACTTGGCTGGTTCACCGATCTCAAGGTGCGTCGGTTGCTCCTGGTAGGAGCGACCCTGGCTGCCTTTGCGCTGCGGATCGTCAACATTGGGGACCAGCGTGGGCTCGATTGGGACGAGGTGTTCAGCGCGGCGCTGGCTTCGATTCCGCCCGGCGAGATCGTTCAGTACGAATTGCACGCGATCCAGGAGCATCCGCCGCTCTTTTATTTCTTGCTGCACGGGTGGATGGGCGCGGCCGGAGATGGCGAAGCCGCGCTGCGGATGTCTGGGGTGATTCCCTCAGTTCTGGCAGTGCCGGTGGTGGGCTTCGCCACTGCGCTGGTCGCGGGTACTCCGGCCGGCGCGGTTGCTGCTTGGGTGCTGGCCCTCGCCCCGCTCGACGTTTTTTACGGCCGCTATGCCCGCATGTATGCGCTGTTGACGCTGTACATGGCGATGCTCCTGGCGGGAGCCGCGTACATGAGCCGTCGGCCGGGGAGCCGACGCGGGCCGCTCCTGGCTGCCTCAGCGGTGGCGCTGACGATTGGCACGCACTACTTTGTCGCCTTCGCAGTGATCCTACCGGCCCTGGTCCTGGGCTTTTTCGGGGGTGCCCGGCGGACCGTGGCCCTGGCCTCGGCTGCCGCGGCGGCCTTCGTCCTCGCCTGGCTCGCGGTGTCGCCGGGGCTCAAAGAGACCCTGATCACGAGGATCGGGCCCCGCGGGGTTGATCCACGAGTCATCCTGGACACGTTCTCGACCAGTTTGGGGGCGATCGCGTGGCCGTTCGGGTCTTTGGGACTCGGTGCGGCAGTCGTCCTGGCTGCGTTGGCCTGGGTGGTCTGGCGAAGGCGCTCGATGCCCTCTCCGTTCTGGCTTACAGCTGCGACTGGCTTCCTGGTTCCCATGCTGATCGTCCCGGCGCTCTCCTGGGTCGGAATCCTCTTCATGCCCCGCTATGTGGTCGTGGGGATTCCGGCCGCGGCGGTGCTCCTGGGGCTGGCATCGAAGAGCCTTCGGGTTGGCCCACTAGTCGGCGTCAGTGTGGTGTTGGCGGCAATCACCTGGTCGGCGCTCGTGCCGAACTTCTCACACCGGTGGGGCGACTACCAGGACGCGATGCGGGAGATGGGCCTCCAGGCCCATGGCGATGATGCGGTGGTGTTGAACGGGCCGGCCCAGGCCATGTGGTACGAACGCTATCGGGACAGCCTGCCGGACGGGAAAATCCTCGTGCGCCCTGAAGGCCCAGCGCCGAGCCAGCTTTTCGCGGCGGTCGTTTCAGGAAAGCCGGTTCGGATGGAAGAGGCCGGGCCGGTGCTGACCGAGGAGGCTTCTGCGCATCCCAGGTTGTGGGTGGTCGAATCAGCGACCGACTATTTTGATCCCCAGGATCTGGTGCTCGGTTGGTTGGATAGCCATGCGTATCCAGTTTCGGTACGCCATTTTACGAATGCGGTCCTGCGCTTGTACTTCACGGACGGCGCCCGACCTCCGTTGGAATCGCGGGCGGTGGACCGTGATCTCCTAGACGTGCACGTCGACCGGGTGGCGTTGGACGCCTGGACGCTGACGGCCGGGGCCGAGGCCCGTCTCCTGGTGGCGGGCTTCCCGGGTAGTAACCCGGGTCCCCGCAAGGTTTCGGTTCGGCTCATCCCCAAGGATGGGGGCAAGGCGATCTGGGAGCAAGACCGTCCCCTAGCGGTGAACACTGGAAGGCTGGAGATGCGGGGCGGGCTGGTCATCCCGAAGGACGCAAGTCCGGGAGCCTATGGTCTGGACCTGATCGTCTACGAAGTGGGTCCGGGAGGCATCGCCCGCAGCAGCGAGGCGGTCCGGGTTGGTGAGGTGTCGATTACCGCCGCGAGGTCTGCCTAGTCACCCCCCGGCCTGGGGCGCCACGCCTGTGTAGAATCGTGGGGGTGGAAGCGAGCTATGGCAACAGCTACCAATCTGCTAACCGCCGAAGCCCTTTGCCAGCTTCCCTCAGAGTTCCGGTGCGAGCTTATTGATGGAGTGGTGATTGAATTGTCTCCACCGGGCGGGGTCCACGGAGAGATCGCGGTGACCATTAGCTCGCTTTTCCGGGCCAAGGCTCAACTGGGAGGGCTTGGCCGAGTAATGGTGGAGACCGGGTTTGTGCTTCGACGTAATCCCGATACTGTTCGCTCGCCCGATGTGACCTTTGTTCGCGCCGAGCGGATTCCAGCAGGCGGCTTGCCCGTCGGCTATTTCGAGGGGGCGCCAGATATTGCGGTCGAGGTGATCTCGCCGTCCAACACCCCGGCCGAGGTCCAAGCGAAGGTGCGCGAGTGGATCGAGGCGGGCACTCCGCTAGTGCTGCTGGCCTACCCGGATAGCCGTTCGGTGCACGTCGTGCGCTCGCTTCGCCAGCGGGAGACGCCTACCGAAGAAGACGTGCTGCGCATTGAAGATGTACTGACCGGGTTTTCTTGCCCGGCGGCAGATTTCTTCGTCTGAAAGGTCAGCGGCCTCCCTTTTGGGTGGTCGGGTTGTGAGGCAACTTTCCCTCCCCGGATCGACGGGGTCAGGAGGCATTGCCCAATGCTGCGCCGCGGCCATAATCTTCTACCATGGCGCAGCTTGCCCCTTGAGGACCCTAGTATCTGGCTTTGCCTCGACAATCCGATCGGGGGGAATGTCTATGCGCTGACTGACCGGCAGGCTCCGATGTTGAAGCGATCGAGCAGCCTGATCAACGGTAAGTTGCATCGATTTCCGTAGCAGCCTAGAATCCACGGCGTCGCAGCACACTACCCAGCAAAAAGGAGGACTCTCCATGAGATTTCGCGGATCCCTACTCGCGCGACTCCCGATCCTGTTGGTCGTCGCTCTGGCGGCGGCGGCGCTGATGGCTCCCGCCTCGGCCGGCGCCCAGCCGGCGGACGGACAGACGATTTTGACGGCTGATAAGCCCAGCACTTCGGCAACTTTGGGCGGCGGCGGAACCTTCCTCTATACCTGGTTGCAGCACCCCGGTGGAAACCGGGTACTGGTCGTGTCCATGGACGTCGACAAGTCATGGCTCCAGATGGGCAAAGAGGTCAACTTCAACGTCTGGCGAGCCTCCGACGGCGCGCTGGTCTCCCAGGGCGGCGCGGTCAACTTCGATGAAATGAGCACGAAGGCTTTTGCGCCAATTCGGGCGGGGGGCAGCGGCGGGCTCTTCCTGATCCAAGCCTACAACTACACGGGCAATAAGGTAAATACGACGATCAGTACGGTTTGGGATGCGATTCCGGGCACCCCCGTGGCGTCGGGCGCTCCGATCTTCGGATCCGAAGGGCTCTACAGCTGTAGTGGCACCCCCTCGCCGACCGCCCAGGATGTGTGCTCAGTTAGCAAGGCGGGCGCCTGGATGGCCGGGTTCACCGCGGGTGGGGTCGTATTCAACCCCAGCCACGCTTTCTATCTTCTGGCTTACGGTGGCAACTTCATGCCCATCAAATTCACGGCTGTGTATGCGAACTCGGCGCGCTCGCTCGACCTATCGGAGGGTGGCAACACCGTCGGTGGCTCGACGTCCGCGACCAGTATCATCCTGCGCAGTACTGGGTCGGGCGTGCCGAAGATCCTGGGCTGCAGCGGACCGAGCTACGCGGTTGACCAGTTCGGATCGGCCGGTGGCGCCCGTGGCGCGGGTGCGGCAGTGAACTGCACGACTCCGAATCCGGTCGCCCAGGTCAACCCCTACGGCGTGTTGGCCAAGCCTTTCTCGCCGGTCGCGATCAGCAGCTTCACGTATCCCGGCACGACCTTCAAGAAGACGGGCGGAATGAATACCCCGAATGGCATCTTCGGCCTGGATCTTTCGAACTACAAGTCGAGTGGGTCCAGTGGAAACGTCGACTACGCACTCTGGGTCGAGGGCTTGGCCTCGACGACCGGCGCCATGCGCTAAGGCTCGAGTTAGACATTACCTCGAACCCGCAACAGAAGAGCGCCTCGATTTATCGGGGCGCTCTTCTGTTTGTTGGCTCGCGGAGCATAATTTCGGTGGGCTGATCCTGAGATGGCGGTCCTGTTTATTTCGCACCCGCTCGACCGTGTTTGTTATGGCGATAGACTAAAAAAGACCGGGCCATGACCGGCCAGAAGCGAACTCTAGCCCGGTGTCGCTCTGATGAACGTCAAGAACAGCCGTAGGTGTGCGAGCCTACGCGGTAGAATACTCCGGTGGGCCGGGGTGATGAGACCTCAGCGCGCATCCTCGCTGGTAGGGCTGACGCGAAGATCCGGTTCTCCGACCTGTGTCGGCTGCTGGTGCGGCTTGGATTCGATGAGCGACAGCGAGGAGACCACCACATTTTCTCGAGGGACGGTATCTCCGAAATTCTGAACCTTCAGCCGCGCGGTGCTCTCGCCAAAGCCTACCAAGTGGGGCAGGTGCGAACGAGAATCTCCGGGATGCGTACCTGGAGATCGTCATGGATGACGTCCCTGAGCATTTATGAGGCCAAAGAAATTAGGGTTTGAGGCGGAGTGAACTCATCCACCAACTCATTGAGGCCGGCTGTATCCTCCAGCGCCCCGGCGCCCGCCACGACATTTACTGGAATCCAGCAACGGCCAAGCGGTAACCGGTGCCGAGGCATCCGGAAATCGACGAGGGTCTGGCCAGACTTATCAAGAAGGAGTCGGGCGTCGCGTAGCGAGGTGACAGGTCAGTGAGAATCGCGGGCCGCCAGATTCCGTCGAGTTGGTTGACCGTTCTCTTGCTGGCTCTCTTTCTCGCCCTGGGGGCCGTGCTGCGCCTCGCCAGGCCGGATCTGGTCGCGTTCAAGCTCGATGAGGCGAAATTCGTCGGCATCGTTGACTCTGCCGCTTCCGGCGGCTGGCCCGCTTCGGGGGCCATGTCCTCCTGGGGGATCCTCCAGCCCCCCCTACGGGCCTACGTTTTGGCGCCTGCCCGCTGGTTGACCTCCGACGTGGCCGCGGTGCCCGCATGGCTGGGGCTGCTCTCGCTGGGGAATCTGGTTGCGATCGGTCTGGTCGCAGCCCAATTCTCACGAGCGGCGGCGGTCGGGGCGGTCGCACTCGCAGCCGCGAGTCCCTGGGTACTGCACTTCGGGCGGGCGGTCTGGGATGCGCCCATCCAGCTGTTTGGCACGCTCGCGCTCCTGGCTGCGCTGCGGACGATCGGGAATCGGCGATGGGCGATTGTGATTATCCCGTTGCTGGTTCTGGAGGCGCTCACTCATCTGACCGCCTGGTCGATGATGCCGATCATCGGGTACCTGTTTCTCCGCTATCGGCATTTCCGAACCCGCTGGTTTGCCGCTGGAGCTGGCCTGGGACTGGCCATGGCGCTGCCTTATGTGGCCCTGGTGCTCTCGGGGCCCATGGTCTTTGGGCAGGGCGTGCCGGCCCGTGAATACTCTCAGCTCGACACGATCACGCGTGCCCTGCAGTTCGGGCTGTGGTTCATCTCCGGCGCCGACCTGCAGTCACTCCTGGGTGAGACCTACGCACGCACCTATCCATTCTCGGCCGCCCTGGCGGTGGGCCCTTTCGTAGCGGGGGGCCTGTTGATGCTCGGCACCTGGGCCGCACTGCGGATCGCCACCATGTGGGCGGAGGAAGGAGCGGGCGGTCACATCCTGGTTGCCTGGGTAGTCACCCCCTGGCTGGCCACCATGATCCTGCCCGGCCAGCTCTTCCTCCATTATTTCCAGGTTTGGGGCGGAGGAGCGCCGTTCGTGCTAGCCGGGCTCGGAGTTGCCTGGCTTTGGAAATATGCACGGGGCACAATCATCCGAGGTTTCGCGGTCGGCGCGCTGCTCGCGATCCCTCTGGTTCAGACTGCCACCTGGTGGTCCCTGCTCGGATACTTCGACCAGCTTGCTGACACGTCGCTGGGGCCGACCCTGAGCGCCTGGGAGCAGCTAACTACGGCGGCCCGAGACGCCGCTCCCAACGGCACCACGATTCAGATTGCTACGGATGGTGACTCACCCGCCTACCAGGACAAACCGGCGGTGCTCAATTTGCTGCTCCGTCCGGAACGTGAGCCCGTTTTCACCCACCACGATAGCGCAGTCCTTTTTGAAACGACGCCGACCGTGTTCATTACGACCCCGCCGCACCCGGCTCCGGGGTGGGGATTTGAGCCAATTCCTGGCCTCCGGGCGCTCTTCACCAGTCCGGCCGGAACGGTATGGATCGCCGCCGCCCCGGGCAACCTGGCGGAGCAGCCCACCCAGGGTTTCCAGGACGGCCTGGCTTACCTGGGGTCGGAGGTGCGACGTGCTGGGGCGGCCGCGAACACCCTCGAATTGACTACTTTTTGGCGAGTGACCAATCCGTCCGAGCGCGCCCGGACCGCTGACCTCACCCTATTCATTCATCTCGAAAATGGCGACGGCCAGGGAGTTGCGCAGGACGACGGATTGGATTGGCCGAGCGATCGGTGGAGCGAGGGTACACGGATTGCCCAACGCTCCAACCTGGACCTGAGCAAACTCCAGGACGGGGGATGGATTCGGGTTGGGCTGTACTCCCGCAAGGACCTCCAGCGCTCGCGACGGCTGGACGATGGAAGTGACAGCATCCTCCTGGGTCCGATTCCGTCCACGGGCAGCAGCGTTGTGCCGCTCGCAAGTGCTCGTTAGCGGCTAGTTGAGCGTCGCGCAAATTCTTGATCCTGGATCGGAGGGGGCAAAGCGGGTCCGATATAGGTTTTGGTTTGGCTGGGCAGTACAATTCGAAGCAGAGGGGGGGTGTGAATGCCCAAAGCTGAGGCCATAGAGGTCACCGGTTTGATCACTGATTCGATGAGGGACGGCCAGTTCCGAGTCCACCTGGATACCGGCCAGGATGTTCTTGCGTACACGTCTGGAAAGATGCGCAAGTTCCACATCCGTATGGCGCTTGGCGACCGGGTGCGGGTCGAGCTCAGTCCGTACGACCTGACCCGAGGCCGGATCACCTACCGCCAGGGCGCGCCCGAACCAGCGCCCAGGACTTAACCCATCTCTTAGATAACTCTTAAGAAATGTGGTAGAACTCCCCCTCGGCTCGTTTTGAGCCAGCTCTTCGTGAGGGGGGCGGTGCGAGTTCGCGCTTCGAGTGCAGGGGCCTGGGTGGTCGCCCTCGCCTGCCTCGCGGTCCTCTCCCCAGCCTGTGCGCCGCCTACCCAGGCGGGATTGGTCGGACCGGCCCGGGCTACTCTGCGGGGTTTGCTGACCACCAAAGACGCCATCCCGATTGACCACGTGGTCGTCATCTATCTCGAGAATCACTCCTTCGACAATCTTTATGGGCTGTTTCCGGGGGCCGAAGGTCTGGCTAGTGCGGTCAACGCCCCTAGCCAGATGGATGATCTCGCGACGCAGCATCTTGCGCTGCTCCCTCGGATCCTCGATTCAAATCTTCATTCAGCAGGGCCTGCGATGGCTCCCGACGGTCGGTTCCCGGCCGAGCTGGCCAACCGGCCTTTCGACATTGGGCAGTACGTCAAGGTCGCGGATCGGACGGGCGATCTGGTGCATCGTTTCTTCCAGGAATAGATGCAGATCCCGGGGGCCAGATGGACCGATTCGCCTCGGTGTCAGATGCCGGAGGCCTGACCATGGGCTACTACGATGGCGAGGCACTCCCCTTGTGGCAATATGCTCGGCGCTTTACGCTCGCCGATCATTTCTTTCACGCGGCGTTCGGTGGGTCGATGCTCAACCATTTTTGGCTCGTGTGCGCCTGTACGCCGACTTACCCGAACCCGCCCGCCTCGCTCGTAACTTCATGGGACTTCAGCCGGGACGCCGGCGGGAACTCCAATGGCTACACCATGCACGACGGGGAGGTCACCGCGGACGGATTCGTGGTGAACAACCTGCCCTCGGCGAATTTCCACCGGGCAGGCACCCCGCCGGAACGGATGGTTCCGGTCCAGTCCGCTCCGCACATCGGAGACCGACTGGACGCAGCGGGGGTCAGCTGGGCGTGGTATTCGGGGGGTTGGTCAGATGCGGTGGCTGGGAATCCGAGTCGGCTCTTCTCATTCGTTACCCATCCGTTCGCCTACTTCGCCGACGTTGCTCCGGGAACTGAAGCCGCCGCTAGGCATTTGAAAAGCGAAGAAGACTTCTTCGCGGATTTGGCGGCCGGCTTCCTTCCGAACGTGGTGTTCCTCAAGCCGGAGGACAACGAACACCCAGGAGACTCCGCGCTGCTTAGCGGCGACGAGCATGCGGCCAATCTGATCCGGGCTATCGAGGGGAGCCCGTACTGGGAGCGCAGTGTGATCGTAGTGACGTATGACGAAAATGGCGGGTTCTGGGACCACGTGGCGCCGCCGGTGGGTGATCGGTGGGGGCCGGGCACCCGGGTGCCGGCGATTATCGTTTCCCCGTTCGCCCGGCGGGGCCACGTCGATCATACCGTGTATGACACGACCTCAATACTCCGCTTCATCGAGTGGCGTTGGAACCTCGCGCCGCTGGGCGACCGCGACGCGAATGCGAACAATCTCAAGACCGCGTTGGACTTCAGCATTCCCTCGTAGGGGTTAAGGAAGGCCCGCCCGGCCGCAGCCCACCACCGCGGCCCATTGAAGTCGGGGGCTGCGGGCCCCAAACCCCCGAGGCCGTCTACATCTAGAGGGTGCGGGACAAGGGGCCGTCGCTAGCGATTGCGGGCGAGGACCGCCATGAAGGCCTCCTGGGGAATGTCCACGCTGCCCAGCCGCTTCATGCGTTTCTTTCCCTCGGCTTGCTTCTCCAGGAGCTTCCGCTTGCGGCTGATGTCGCCCCCGTAGCATTTAGCGAGCACGTTCTTGCGCATCGCCCGCACGGTTTCGCGGGCGATGATCTTGGCACCCACCGCGGCCTGGATTGGGATGTCGAAAAGCTGGCGGGGGATGAGCCTGCGGAGCTGATCGACCAGTCCGCGCCCGTAGCTCTGGGCCTCGTCTTCGTGAATGATGGTGGAGAGCGCGTCCACGGGATCTCCATTGACCAGCACATCAAGTTTGACTAAGCGGGCTGGCCGGTCCTCTTCGAAGTGGTAGTCGAGCGACGCATAACCCTGGGTCGATGACTTGAGCTGATCGTAGAAGTCGACGATCAGCTCGGCGAGGGGCATCTCATAGACCAACAGCACGTGCAGCTCGTCCAGGTATTCGGTGCGGCGGTAGGCGCCGCGCCGCCGGCGGACCATTTCCATGATGGTTCCGATAAATCGGGTGGGGGTCACGATTTCCAGCTGCATCCAGGGCTCGCGAATTTCCGCGACCTCATTCGGGGACGGCAAGGTAGCCGGGTTGTCGACCAGAAGCTCCTTGCCGGCAGTCGTGGTTACTCGATAGCCCACGCTGGGCGCGGTCACCAGAAGATCGATGTTGTACTCTCGGGACAGCCGTTCCTGCACGATCTCCAGGTGCAGCATACCCAGGAACCCGCAGCGGAAACCGGAGCCCAGAGCAACGGAAGTTTCGGGCTCGTAGATGAGCGCGGCGTCGTTGAGGCGAAACTTCTCGAGGGCCACCCGAAGATCGCCGTAATCATCGTTGGCGACCGGGTAGAAGCCGGCGAAAACCATCGGCTTGACGGGCCGATACCCAGGCAGCGCGGCGGAAGCGGGTAGGGATATGCTCGTAATCGTGTCGCCGACCTGGACTTCGCGGGTCTCTTTGAGCGCGGTTGCGATGTAGCCAACCTCGCCGGCCTGCAGACGTCCGACCTCCTGCATGCCCGGCCGGAAAATTCCGATCTCCAGGGCTTCGACCGGGGTGCCCGAGGCCATGAGCAGGAGCTCGTCGCCGGCGGCGACTGCGCCGTCCATGACCCGGACGTGAGCAATCACCCCTTTGTAGGAGTCGTAATGGCTGTCGAAGACCAGCGCCCGGAGCTGCTCGGAGTCGCCTCCCCGGGGCGCAGGGATCTCGTCGACGATTGCCTGAAGCACCGCCGGAACACCGGTTCCGTCCTTGGCCGAAACGAAATGGATCCGTTCGCGAGGGAGCCCGATGACCGTTTCGATCTCGCGAGCAACCGCTTCTGGATCGGCGCTCGGGAGGTCGATCTTGTTGATCACGGGGATCAAAGTGAGATCGTGTTCGAGGGCGAGGTAGACGTTGGCGAGGGTTTGAGCCTCAATGCCCTGAGCGGCGTCGACCACGAGGATGGCTCCTTCGCAGGCGGCCAGGCTTCGGGATACCTCATAAGTGAAGTCCACGTGCCCGGGAGTATCAATGAGGTTGAGCTGGTACTCGACTCCGTCCGCCGCGGTGTAGCGCATCCGAACCGGCTTCAGCTTGATCGTGATGCCGCGTTCGCGTTCGAGATCCATGGCGTCGAGGACCTGCTCAGCCATGTCCCGAGCCTCCACGGTACCGGTGAGCTCGAGTAGCCGGTCGGCCAGGGTGGACTTGCCATGATCAATGTGGGCGATGATGCAGAAGTTGCGAATGTGCGGTTGATCCACGCGGCTATTGTAGAGGAGCAATCCGGCGAATATCCGGGGACGGTCCGATCAGGCCTGGATGAGGCCGCGCGAATTGGTATACTTCGTGCTCCCAGGTCGATCAGGGAGGGCAGCTTGCCTCGAACCCCCAGTGCTACGAAGGCGCTACGCGTATCCGGGCGCCGTTATCTAAGAAATCGCATCATCCGTTCATCTCTGCGGACCTATGTGAAGAAGGCCCGAACCGTAGTTGACCACGGTGATGCCGAAGAGGCCGGCCCACTCGTTAAGCTGGCGGTTAGCCAGCTGGATAAGGCGGCCAGCAAGGGCATCATCCACCGTAACCAGGCAGCCCGGCGGAAGAGCCGTTTGATGCGGCAGTTAGCCGCCGCCGGAAGCCCGCGGGTAGCCGCGGCCACGCCGGTAGCGGCGCCGACTCGGGCACGCGCTCGGACCGCCACCAAGGGTGCCACCAAAGCTGCTACCGCGGCGGCACCAGCGAGTCGACCCCGAGTTACCACGACGCGCACCCGGGCAGCGTCGGCCCCGGCGGCGACTCCCGAAGCGGCTCCCGCTCCCACTCGAACTCGGAGAGCGGCCTCTGCGACGACCGGGGAGAGCGCACCGGCGCCAGCCCCGCGCACTCGACAGCCCCGCCAACCGAGGACTCCCCAGGAGTAGCTCAAGCGCTCCGTTCCCGCGATTAGTGGATATGGGGGCTCCACCCCCAAACCCCCGGGGGAGGGAGCAAACTGACAGCAGGCTGGCTCGGAACGAGTAAAGCCCGGGGATTGCTGGTTGCCAGCATGCTCGCCCTGGCTTCGGCGGGCTTCGATTTTTGGGCGGTTCGGCTCCGCCACAGCCAATACGACACCTATACCTTTGACCTTGGGCTGCTGGTCCAAGTCACCTGGAACAACCTGCACGGACAGTGGTTCCAGACGACGATCCTGCCGTTCAATTATCTGGCTGAGCACGTTACTCCCTCGCTGGTTGTGACGGCACCGGTATTTCTGGTTTGGCCGAGCGCCGAAGCACTGTTGGCTCTCCAATCGATTGCGATTGGGTTGGCGGGCTTTGGCATCTATTGGAGTGCCCAAAAGCGAACCGGCGATGTGGCTTCCGGGTTGTTGCTCCAAATTGCCTTTTCGGTGGCCCCAGCGACCGGCTGGGTGGTGCGGGACGAGTTTCATCCGATAGCTCTGGCCATGCCGGCGCTCACTTTGGGAACGGCGTTACTCTGGAGGGGACGACTCGCCCTCGCCGCGATTGTGGTGGGAGCGGGCCTCCTCGCGAATGAGGACGCGGCATTGTTGGCAGCGCCATTCGGCCTGCTCATTGCCTGGCTTGGTCGGGGTTGGGGTCGGTTATGGGGATTCGGCCTCACCGTCGGGTCAGTTGCGCTGCTAGCGGGGTACTTCCTGGTCGTCGTTCCCACGCTGCGACCGGCGGAGCTGGGCGAGCAGCTACCTCACCCGGACTTGCGGCAGTTCATCGAATGCGGAACGAACACGATGGAAGTCGTGAGCTGCCTGGTCGACCCGGGGAAGACCATTGCTCGGGGGACTACGGCCGGCGACCGAGAGGCAGTGGTGAGCCTCATTGGTCCGACGCTTGGGCTCGGGCTGCTGGGTCCGTCTTTCCTGGTGGCGATCCCCCGCTGGCTGGTGCTGCTGCTGGGCCTTGATCCGCCGCTCATTCATGCCCACTATGTGGCGCTCCTAGTAACTGCTGCCTACCTGGCTACGGCCGAGGGGTTGTCCTGGTTGCGCCGAGTCCCCGGGTTTCCCCGGCTGGGTGCAGTTGCCGTGGCAGTCGCGTCGGTTTACGCGTTCGTGGCCGGATCGCCGCTTCCAGGAGGGGGCGCCTATCGTCCTCCGGCGACAGCGGTTCAGGGACGGGTCGAGGCGATCGACCGCGCGGTTGCCCTGGTCCCCGCAGATGCGGACGTGTCGGTGGCCGCGACCAGCTCCATCCTTCCGCACGTCGCGCTGCGGTCGAACGTACAGCTTCCGGTCAACCTCTGGTGTCAGGCCCCGGATTTCCAGGTGGTCGACCTACGGGATGGATACCCCACGACTACTCCCGTGCTGCGCCGATATATGGCCCAGGCGGCGGATGATCCCGCGTATCAGACGTTGTTCAACGAGGCCGACCTGCTGGTCCTGCAGCGGATCAAGCTCGGCGGCGAGACTTCACGGAATGACTTGTTCTCGGGGGCTTTACGCCTGACTGGAGCAAATGTGTTAGCGCGCGGCGATCAACTGGGGGTGCATCTGGTGTGGCGCAAGGAGGCTCCCGTCAGCCGCAATTATCACTACTTCATCCATCTACTGGGCTCAGACCAGCCACCGGGCTCAGACCAGCCACCGGGCTCAGACCAGCCACCGGGCTCAGACCAGGCGATTTACTCGCAGTCCGACGGCGAGGTGCGGGCGGGAGTCTTCAGTCTGGCGGACTGGGACCCGAACTGTCCGATGGAATTTGGGGTCACGTTGTCGGCCCCGAATCGCAGTGAATGGTCGCGGTACCATCTCGAGATCGGCTGGTACGATCTCGATACCGGAGACCGGCTGCGGCTCACCGATGGCGCCGACCATGTGAATCTGTCGCTTCCCTAGGTGTCAAGCATGGATTTGGCTTGCGCTTGACGACGGCGCGACCAACCCATATGATGAGTGAGAACAAACGTTCCGAACATCAGGACGAGGGGGGCCCATGCGTGAGTTGA
This sequence comes from Chloroflexota bacterium, assembly GCA_009692845.1. Taxonomy (GTDB): domain Bacteria; phylum Chloroflexota; class UBA6077; order UBA6077; family SHYK01; genus SHYK01. The sequence goes on from SHYK01000003.1 coordinate 65,032, forward strand.
GCGAGCGGCAGGATCGAATGCTTCGCTTCATTGGTGACTATCTCGACGAGCATGGACGGCCTCCGACGGTCCGTGAAATAGGCCATGCCGCCGGTATTAGCTCCACCTCGGTCGTGGATTACAACCTGCGAGTTCTCGAGCGCGACGGCCTGCTGAAGCGTGATCGAGAGCTCTCCCGGGGCATTGACCTGGTCAATCGTCGCCGCCCGAATTCGATTCGAGTCGTGGGGCTCATCGCGGCAGGCGAGCCGATCGAAGCGATCGACGATGGTGAGGACGTCGTTGAGGTTTCGCAGCGATTCGTCCAGGACGGTTGTTATGCGCTTCGGGTCAAGGGAACGTCGATGATCGAAGACCAGATCGACGACGGAGACATCGTGGTCGTGCGCCCGCAGGCCACCGCCGACGATGGCGACACGGTGGTGGCGTTGGTGACCTCTGGTCCATCCTTAACGGGGGCAGCGACCCTGAAGCGGCTATACCGAGAGCCGGATCGGATCCGCCTGCAGCCGCGGAATGCGGCCTTGTCGCCGATCTACGTCAACCCGGGCGACCTGACCATCCAAGGGAAGGTCGTTTCCGTTATCAAGAACTTTTAGAGGAAGGCCCGCCCGCCCCATCTAATCGGGGGCGGAGCCCCGAAACCCACGCCCGGAGAACTGGCGTCTGCCCGATAAACTTGCGGGCCCCAGCTGCGGACGCCGTACGAGAGTTGGCCCGCCTGAACCCCTGGCGAGATTTGTGGTATTGAGATCGAGCTAACCTAGGCAGGTCCTTAAGCCGGGATTGATGCCTCGGCCGCCCATCTCAGCCTAGGCTTTGCGCTCCAGAATAACCACCGGAATCTGCCGGGTGGTCTTCGCCTGGTAATCCCCAAACTGCGGGTACAGCTTGGCTTGCCGCGCATAAAGTTCGTGTCGCTCAGCGCCCTGGCCACCGACGCTTGCGCCTCGAAGGTCTCCGTTCCGACTTCGACGGTAACGTTCGGATTTGCTACCAGATTGTGATACCAGTCGGGACTGGTGGGCGCGCCACCCCTCGACTCGAACACGAGCAGGCGCTCTCCATCCTGCAGGTACATAACCGGGGTGGTGCGCCGCTGGCCGGTCTTGCGGCCCGTCGTCGTGAGCAGCACCAACGGCCGGTCAGCGCCAAATGAGGCAGATCGCCCGCCGCTGGCGCGGAACTCTTCGATGACTCTCTGGTTGCGGTCGTTCGGTTGGCTCATGCCTACTCCTAAGTCGCGGAAGGGACGCTCGTCGAACCGGCTAAGCCCAGAATTACCAAACTGCTTGGTTCAACCGGACCATACCAGTATCGTCGACCTGCCCGATACGCGCCCTGAGTCGAGTCCGACGCACCGTCGTGATCTTGTCCGCCCTGACTCGCGAAAGCACGTCGAGCCCAGTGAGTTCGTTCGGCTCGATCGGAATTCTGACCAACGGAGCGTCATCCGGGTCAGGCCTTTAGGGGACAGTCGGTGACAGAGTCGGTAGCGTCGAACCGATCATCCTTTAAGACCACGACCGGTCGCGGCTTCCCACACAGTCGCCCCCGCCGGTCACCGTCCAGATTTCCCCTCTCATTGTTCATTGAAGACGGAGATGCTGTCGACGAAGTCCTGGTCTTCCTTGGCGTGGGGACTCCGGGCGACGATCAGAGACTGGTGATGGGCCTCGGCGGCGAACGCGGACGAACGAGTGTCCGGCACCCAGATCTGGATCGGGCGCAACCCTTGCTGCCGCAGACGGGCGTGATGCGCGCGGACCTTGTGTTGAGATGGCCTTGGATGAGGTGACGCCGGCATTCGTGGACTCCAAGATTTCGTTACATGTGACTTACCATGGCGGCTCGAGCCGAGGCGAGTTGCAAGGCTGAGGGGTCCGGTCCTCTATATTGAAGCCCATCATGCGTGCTGAGTCTTGTCTTCAGGTGAAGTCGTGAGCTTTGATGAGCTTCCCGCGATCGCGCTGGTTCAGATGGACGTCAAGCTGGGTCGGCCGGATATGAACGCGGCTCGAATGCTGGAGTTCATTGCGCAGGCTCGCGACGGCGGGGCGGAGCTGGTGGTCTTCTCGGAGATGTGCCTGAGCGGCTACCTGATCGGGGATCTCTGGGAAGTTGACACGCTGGTCGAGGATTTTGCCGGTTATAGCGAGATGATCCGGGAGGCGAGCCAGGGCCTCGCAGTGCTGTTCGGGAATGTCGTCGTCGATCGCGAGCATATCGGTGAGGACGGCCGGCTTCGGAAGTTCAACGCGGTTGTGGTCTGCAACGACGGCGGTTATGTGGCCCGGCCGAGCCTTCCAGTCGGTTTACCGGACGGCGTCCATCCCAAGACGCTCCACCCGAACTATCGGTTCTTCGACGACGATCGCCATTTCTATTCGTTGCGCAAGCTGGCCGATGCTCAGGGACGGTCGGTTGATGACTGGCTGGTTCCGTTCGAAATTCCCCGACGCACAGGCGGGACGTTCCGGTTTGGCGTCCAGCTGTGTGAGGACATCTGGTGCCAGGATTACTCCTACGACGAGGAGATCCTGGATACCCTGAAGATCTATCAATTGCGGGGGGCTCAGGCCGTATTCAATCTGTCCGCCTCTCCCTGGACCTGGCAGAAGAGCGACAAGCGAAACCGGGTCATTCGAGATATTCTGGGACGTTCGCCATTGCCATTCTTCTACGTCAACCAGGTGGGAGCCCAGAATAACGGCAAGAACATCATTGTGTTCGACGGAGATACGACGGCGTATGCGCCGGATGGCCAAATCATGGCCCGCACCAAGCCATGGGGGGAGCAGCTCCTATTGACCTGCTCTGCCGAACCGGTGCCGCCGCCGCAAACCGAGATCGAGGCCATTTACGACGCGGTGCTGACTGGACTGCGTCATCTCGATCACATCCGGGGCAGCCAGAACCGCTTCGTGGTCGCGGTGAGCGGCGGCATCGACTCCAGTGTGGTCGCGTGCCTCCTGGTCAAGGCACTCGGGCCAGAGCGGGTGTTCGCGGTGAATATGCCGACCCGGTTCAACGCCGCTATCACCCAGGACAATGCTCGGCACCTTTGTGCGATGCTCGGCATCGACTATCTCCAGGTGCCGATCGAAGCCCTTTATGAGCAGGTGGCTGAAACGATCAAGGCGACTGAGTTTCCGAGCGGCCCTGGCAACTACACCCGGCTGGTCGATGAGAATATCCAGGCGCGCATTCGGTTTGCGGACGTTCTCTCGGGGCTGGCCGCGAAGTACGGACTCCTGTTCACCAACAACGGCAATAAGACCGAGATCGCGCTCGGCTATGCGACTCTTTACGGCGATGTGTCAGGGGCGGTGGCGCCCATCGGTGATCTCTTCAAGACTCAGGTTTTCGAATTGGCTCGCTTTCTGAACGAAACGATCTTCGAGAAGGAAGTCATTCCTGAGAACCTGATCAATGGCGAGACAGTCCCGAGTGCGGAGCTCTCCGAAGCCCAGGATGTGACCAAGGGTTTGGGTGATCCGATCAAATACGGATATCACGACGCGCTACTCCGCCAGATGATCGAGTATCGCCAGCATCCAGCGGACATCCTCCAGTGGTTCCTGGATGGAGTGCTCTTCGACCGGTTGGGCTGGGACGATCAGGCTCGCTTTGCGGAGTATTTCCCGACCAGGGCGGCCTGGGTCGATGACCTGGAGTGGGTGGAGCGGCAGGTCCAGACCAACTATTTCAAACGAATCCAGGCCCCGCCGATCATCGTGCTCAGTAAGCGGGCCTTCGGCTTCGATTTACGAGAGACGCAGTGGCCCGCCTACACGCCGAAGGTCTACGTTGAACGCAAGAAAGCAGTCCTCGAAGTGACCAGCTAGGCTCGCCGCTCTGTTTTTTGTGCATCTCGCCCAAAGCGCGGCAATTCGATTTGGTTGGGTTCGCCCATGTCTGGGCGGCTGAGCCTGGTATGATCACGCGCCATCCTCCCTTTAAGGAAATGGCGACTCATGAGAGGGGGAAGAACCGTGGTTGCCGATAGATCCTCTGTGGCCGTCCCCGTCGTCGACAAGGCGGCGGTAGAAAAAGCACTCGCCCTGGCCAAGACCAGCGGCGTCAAGATCGTCGATTTCAAGTTTATCGATCTGCCGGGCACCTGGCAGCACTTCTCGATTCCGGTGAAGGACTTCGACGCGGATCTGTTCGCGAACGGCATCGGCTTCGATGGCTCCAGCATCCGGGGGTTCCAGAAGATCAACGAGAGCGACATGCTCCTGTTCCCGGATCCGGACTCGGCCTTCGTCGACCCGATCCTGAAGGTCCCCACCTTGAGCATCATCTGTAACGTGGTCGATCCTACTAGCCGCGAGCACTACCGGCGCGACCCGCGGTACATCGCCAAGAAAGCAGAGGCCCACCTGGCCAGCTCGGGCATCGCAGATATCAGCTACTGGGGTCCGGAGTTAGAATTCTACATCTTCAATTCCATCCGGTTCGATCAGGGGCCGAACTACGGCTTCTACTACATCGACTCCGACGAAGGTATCTGGAACAGCGGGGCAGCCGCACCGAACCTGGGCTTCCGCCCTCGCTACAAGGAAGGGTACTTCCCGGTTCCGCCGGTTGACCGGCTGCAGGACCTCCGCTCGGAGATCATCCTGAAGATGATGGACGCCGGAATCAACATCGAGGTGCACCACCACGAAGTGGCGACCGCCGGTCAGACCGAGATCGACATGCGCTTTGATTCCCTGATCAGCATGGCTGACAAGGTCATGAAGTACAAGTACATCGCCAAGAACGTCTGCTTCCAGAACGGATACGTGGCGAATTTCATGCCCAAGCCCATCTTCCAGGACAACGGCTCGGGGATGCACGTCCACCAGAGCCTCTGGAAGGGCGGCACGAACCTGTTCTATGACAAAGACAATTCGTACGCGCTGATCTCCGAGATGTGCCGCCACTACATCGGCGGCTTGCTCAAGCATGCGCCTTCGATTCTGGCCTTCGCCGCGCCAACGACGAATTCGTATCGCCGACTTGTTCCAGGCTACGAGGCGCCGGTCAACCTGGTGTATTCGGTGCGGAACCGGTCCGCCTGCGTCCGCATCCCGACCTACTCCACCAGCCCAGCCGCCCGTCGACTCGAGTTCCGCGCCCCCGATCCGAGCTGCAATCCGTACCTCGCCTTCTCGGCATTGCTCATGGCGGGACTCGACGGGATCCGGAACAAGATCGAGCCGCCCGAGCCAGTAGACGATGACCTCTACGAGATGTCTCCTGAAGAGCTGAAGAAGATCAAGTCAACTCCTGGCTCGCTCGAAGAAGTGCTGAACGCGCTCGAGGAAGACCACGACTACCTGCTGCAGGGTGGGGTCTTCACGCAAGACGTGATCGATACCTGGATCGAGTACAAACGCGAGCGCGAGGTGGACCCGGTGAAGCTCCGGCCGCACCCGTACGAGTTCTATCTGTACTCAGACGTCTAGAGAGGAAGGGCCCGTCTGCCCACCCTCTGGGGCCTGCGGCCCCTGACCCCCGGTCCGTAGGTGGAATGACAGAATATTCGAGCCAGGGGTCCTCGGATGAGGACCCCTGGCTGATCACGGTCTCTTGCAAGCCCTTCCAATTCACTTGGAGGGCTTGCTTCTAGAGTCGGACTTCGGTGGCTCGCGTGCGAAGATGCAGAATATGATGAGTCATATCGTCCGAGGCTGGGCATCTCTGGTACCCTCCTCGCATGAGCATGTTCAAGGTGAGCGTTGTCGCCCGAGACATTAAAGACGAGAGCTTGTCTAGCGCTCCCCTGGAGGCGTTGGTGGATACTGGCTCGGAGCTGAGTTGGCTGCCCAAAGAGTTGCTCGCGAGCATCTCCATAACGCCTCTTCGCAAACGCAGCTTCGCTACGGCTACCCAACAGCTTGTCACCCGAGAAACCGGTTATGCCATTCTCGCGGCCGAAGGATTTGAAACGGTGGACGAAGTCGTTTTCGGTGAGCCCGGCGATCTGACGCTACTCGGTGTGAGGACTTTGGAGGGCTTCGGCGTCATGGTGGACAACATAGCCCACCGCTTCGTTGCCACCACTACAATCGTCGCTGCAGGTCCGACCAGAGTATGACTACGACCAGTCGCGTCTATCGAGGTTTTAAAGATATTTCTGACGGGTCACTTATCCCCATGTCCTCGGTCGAGCTGGCTGCCCTGCAGGCGACGATGCCGCGAAACGGCCAACTGGTAGCGATGCCGTCTCTCCAGCTCGATTTGGGTTAGCTCTTCATGTCCCAGGTATGGATGTCCGCGAAGTTGCCTCGGTTGTAGGGGTTCGTCTCCCCTACCCCGACGATGCCCGACTGATACGCCATCGAGCTTGGGTGGGGTAGGCGGGCAGGAAGGGCTTGCAAGCTTATTTCCATGGAGGCTGCCACGACGCCAACTCTAGGTCGAGTCTTCAAGACCCTGCAGTCCTTCTACTGGGGCTCACCGCGCACGACGTTCGTGGTCAACCCGATTACCGTCTTCCTGATCGACTCGTTAATCGAGCGTCGAGTGAAGGTGCCGGATCTCCGATTTCTACCTTTGCTGCTGTGGGGAAACCTCCAATACCGGCTGGTGGGGAGCTACCGCGCGGCTCTGGGGGGCGGCCCAGGGGGAGTCAGCCGAGGCCTACCCGAGGTGCTCGTGACCGACGGCCTATATGGGCTTACGCGCAACCCCATGTACTTGGGCCATCTCATTTTCTCGCTTGGCCTCTTTCTCGCCTTCCGCTCGCCATCCTCCGCACTACTCGCCCTGGGCAGGCTGGTCTATTTCGTGCGACGAGTCGATCTTGACGAAGATCGACTGGAGAGCGCTTTTGGTGACCCGTACCGGGTCTACAAACGTCGGGTGCGCCGCTGGATCCCAGGGGTCTTATGAGTACGGGGGGTCAGTGCGCGTTCTTGAGTCCAGGGAGAGTCCGCCTCTTTCGGTTCCAGCGTCGTCTTTCTCAGCTTGCCAGAGGGGATCCGAAACGGGCAAACTGAGCCGCAGATTGTTGGCACGCCGGGCGAATACTACTGGGGCGGCGCCGCGTCTACCGCCTTCTTTGTTTGCCCGGCAGAGGATCTGATCATGCTGTTCCTGACGCAGCTTATGCCCTCCAGCTCCTACCCCATACGCCGAGAGCTACGCGCCTGCATCTAAGGCTCCATCGTCGACTAGGTAGCTTTCGCTGGAGGTGGCTGCATCGGAGAGCGACATCGCGGCCGAAGCAGGGACTAGGTCAGGAAGTGGCCCGCTGGGTCAGCCAGAGAATGGGTGCGATGTCGGTTGCGGCCTCGAAGCCGGGATCGCCCGTCACAATAGTCGCACCTAATCCCGCGGCGAGCGCCACGGCAAAGCAGTCGGCATAGCCCATTCGCGTCCGTACTTTGATCCGCGCTGTTGCTACCGCAAGGGTCTGGTCCACCGGAACGACCTCGATTGGCAGCTGCTGAAGTGCGGCCAAGAGAATCGCCGCCTTCGCCGGTCCCAGCCTCCGCTCCGTGTTGTACAGCGCCTCTCCCAGGTTGATCACTGAGAAATACAACTCGACTTCGCCGCGGCTCTGGCGTACGAGGAGCTGCTGTACCTCGGCCGCGCCTGGCTCATCCTGGAAGAGTGCGAGGACGGCGAAGGCATCAAGGACGAAACGGTCAGCCACTCGCGGCGGCCTTGGCGGGCTGAAGCTTGGCTTCCTCACTTTCCTTTTCTGCCTGGCGCTCCTCTAACAGCGCCTTGGTCAAGGAGGGGCCTCCCCCGAGAATCCCCCGGGATTGAAGGATTGGATCGGGCAAGGCGGGGACCAGTGCCACTAGCCCGCCGTAATCGACGAGCTGTATGCGATCGCCTGGCTTGATTCCATAGCGTTTGCGGATTTCGCTCGGGATCACGACCCAGCCCTTGCTCGACACTGTTGGGGTTGACACAATGAACCTCCGTATAACAATATCTCGTAAAAGTATAACGCCGGTGGCCCGCGTGAATAATCACGAGGGGAGATGGCGGAGGCAAGCCCCCGCGCTACATTTGGAACGTTGTTCTGCGACGAGCTTTGAGGCTTAGGTGTTGAGGGACGGGTACTGGAGGCGCATCTCGACGCGGCAGGCTTCGGCCTTTTCACGGTGGTTGGCACAGAAATGGTGGGTTTCCTCGGGGTCGGAGTCCGGAGCAGCTCCGCCCGCGAACACGCGCACCGCGTAGCCGGGGGTGCAGCTGGAGCCGCAACCCATGGCTTCGCAGGTCCCCAGGAAGCTGCCCTGTCGAAAGTCGACCCACCAGACGTCTTCGAATTCTTCAGTCATGTTGTTCACATTCCTCCCGGAGCTTTAAACCGCCGACCGCAGGCTTCCGACCTCCACCAGCACTCGATCGAAATGTTCGACCGAAAGGCGGGGCTCGGCATCGTAGCCGGTCTCAGTTAGTGCCTCCAGCTTGGCCCTCTGGCACAAAAAGGCAAGGTCCGCGCCCGAAAATGCTTCGGTGACGGAAGCCAGGTGCTGGACGATGCCGTCCGCATCCTGACCGGGGGCGAAGCGGACCGAGCGCAAGTGAACCCGCAGAATTTCTGCCCGGTCAGCCTGGTCGGGTAGGCCCACGTACAGATGCATGCCGAGCCGGCCGGGTCGGAGGATCGAAGGATCCACCCTGGGAACGTGGTTCGTCGCGCCAATCACCACCACCTGGGTGCGCTCCTCCATGCCGTCCAGCTCGGAAAGCAACTGGTTCACCACCCGCTGAGGCGCGCGGGTGCCCTCACCCTCACCGGTATCCCGGGTACCGGCGATGGCGTCGAGCTGGTCGAAGAAGATGATGCAGGGCGCGGCCCGGCGAGCCACTTCGAAAATGTGACGGACGCTCTCCTCGGATGCGCCGAGCCACTGAGAGAAAAGCTCCGGGCCCTGGATGGCAATGAAGTTGACGCCGATCTCGCGAGCAATCGCCTTCGCGAGCAGGGTCTTGCCGCTGCCGGGCGGCCCATAGAGCAGCACCCCGACGGTAGTGGCCAGGCCGAGCCGAGCAAAAGCCTCCGGGTGGCGGAGCGGGGTTTCGAGCAGATCGCGCAGGCGCTGCTTGATCGAAGCGAGCCCGCCGATGTCGTCCCACGTTGTGGTCGGCACCGATATGAGCGATTCCCGGAGGGAAGCGGGCCGCACCTTGGCCAGGGCGGTCTCGAAGTCGGCCTTGGTGATGATGAGATCTTCTGAGGCCGGATAGGTCGCCAGAGAGGGACTGTCGATGAACCGCTGGGAGGCGCGTCTCAGCGCGTTGAGCCCCGCTTCCCGAGCGAGCTCCATCACATCCGCACCCACATAGCCGTAGGCCCGGGCAGCCACCTCGGGGAGCGCCGCGATGGCGTCGGGCGCCAGGGGCATATCTCGCGTTTGCACCCGAAGAATCTCCTCCCGGGCCTGGGGGGAGGTCGAAGGAAAGTAGACCTCGCGATCGAAGCGTCCGGCCCTGCGCAGGGCGGGATCGATCGCCTCGATCCGATTGGTGGTCCCGATCACCATGACCGATTCGGCGCGCTGGAGCCCGTCCATGAGCGAAAGCAACTGGGTTACCGCGCGGGTGTCCGAAAAGCTGGCGGTCGTGCCGCGGCGGGGGGCAATCGCGTCGAGCTCATCGACGAAGATGATCGAAGGTGGCTTGAGAGTTGCTTCCCGGAACACAGTTCGGAGGTTCTCCTCGGTCTCGCCGCTGAAGGTGCCCACGATCTCGGGACCGTTGATGTAGTAAAAGTGGGCGTTGACCTCATTGGCGACGCTGCGGGCCAGGAGAGTTTTCCCGGTACCGGGAGCACCGTAAAAAATGACGCCGCGGGGTGGGTGCATGCCGAGTTGGCGATAGACCTGGGGGAAAAGCAGGGGCAGCTCTACGAACTCTCGGACGGCCCGGATCTGCTCCTGGAGGCCGCCAACGTCTTCATAGGTCGTGTCCAGCACGGTTTCGGCGCGGGAGCTGTTTTGATGTTGGTGGCCACCTTCTTCATGGGTGTGATCGTGAGCCATCTCCAAGTAGAGGGCTGTCTCGGTCGTGAAGATCGCCTCGCCTTCAGTTAATCGGGGGCTCTGCCCCCGAACCCCCGAGACGCTGTGCACTTCATAAGTGATGCCGGCCAGGGCGCCGGTCGGCTTCGCATAAAGTAGGGTGCCTTCGCGGAGGGGCGTGCCATCGCGGGAGAGCAGCTCCTTGAGTTGCGTTCTCAGGGCAACCGTATCAAGCATGGACACGTCCATCCCAGGAACCAGCACCACCTGGCTGGCCGGTGGCAGCTCAACCCGCTCGATCGATACTTCCTCGTGCGGATAGGCCTTCAGGTTCTGGCGAGCAAAGCGATCGAAGCGAATGGTGCGGCTTACGTCCTCTGGATGCGCTCCGATCACCCGGGTTAGCGCACTGCGCTCGCGCTCGGTAGTGATTCTGATGATGTCGCCGACCTCAATGTGGAGGGCGTGCATGAGCTCGGCGCTGAGCAAGGCGGCGGCGATCCGGGCGTCTCGATAATCGATTGGCTTGGGGTCGACTATGGCTTGGGCAGTCCCAGGCGCGGAGGGCTGATGGTCATCGTCGTGAGCGTGGGCGAGCCCCTGAGCGTGGAGCTCTTCGTGGCTTAGAGGCTGGCCGTCGTGGTCATGGGTATGGGGCAGTCCCTGGGCATGGATCTCCTCATGGGTCAAGGAGTGTGGCTCGTCATGAGGATGGGCCATGCCTGGTGCCTCCACTTGGGAAGCTCAATTGTCGCATAGAACGGGGAAGGCCCGGCTGCCCTGGCCTTCCCCGTTCTCGGATGTGCGGGATTGATCGGGCTTGCGCCCGCTGATTCTACCGGCTCGCGGTTGCGCCTTCTCGGGCCTGGAGGGTCTCCCACTCGGGACAGGGCTCCAGGTCGACGGACTGATACCCCATCCATTCGAAGGCGGTGTTGCAGCCGGTCAGGAATTTGGCCGGCTGGGTGGGATCGGTGTTGAAGTGCTGGTAGACCATGTTCTGGGGAATCCACATGAAGTCGCCGGCCTTCCATTCCCAACGGGTCGGCTCGAGCGAGATTCGGGCATAGAACTGGTCCGCGATCTCGACCGCGACGTCCCAATGGAGGGAGTAGCCGCTTCCTTCGAGGAAGTAGATGAAGTTGTCTGCCATGTCCCAGCGCTTGCCGCTGTGGCTGGCGGCCGGGATGTCCTGCAGATGAGCGGTGGTCGCCTTGATGCGCAGCGGCACCCCGCTACCGGCGATCTTGCGCATGTGGCCGTGCTGGTTCCATTCCCAGGGGGTCATGTCCGGCTTCAGGACCTTGACGTGCCCGCTGAGATCTTCCGCCCGTCGTCCGACATGCCAGGCAGTACGAGGGCCTCGCTTATCGAGATCCGGTGGCTTGTACCCGATCTCACCCTGCTGCTGGAGGCCCAAAAAGAGCCACATCGGCTTGGCTTTGAAAACGATGGACTCGGCCCAGTCGGTCTGGCTGGCGTTGCAGTGCCAGTGCACGCAGTCGTTGTGTACCGCCACGGCGTCGCCCTTTTCCCAGGGATGCTCCTCGCCATCGTGCTCTTCCCAGCCGTTCCCCTCCAGAATGTAGAACATCGCCTCATTCTGGTGGCCATGGCCCTCATTCCGACTGCCTGGCGAGACCACTCGGAAGTGGATGTGCAGGCTCTGGCTGTAGAAGGGCTCGGTGCCGGGATCGATCAGTCGGGTTTCGCCGGGCACGTCGCTGCGGCGCTTCGGGCTGAAGACCCGAGGGACGTCCGCGAGCTGCTGGGCGCGGGCCTCGTTCAGGTTGTACTTTAGGCTCTCGATCCCCTTGACGAAGATCCGGCCCCGGCCGGTTCGGTAAAGGCCGCCGCCTCCCCGTCCGGCGCCCTCGCCCATGATGTTGAGGCGTTCTCGGTCTGACCGCAGGGTCTGTCGTTGTTGAACCATGTTGCTCCTCCCCTATTGAACTTGGGGCTCTGCCCCAAACCCCGCTAAAGCTCGCTCCGCTCGTGATTTAACTTGGGGCTCTGCCCCAAACCCCGCTAAAGCTCGCTCCGCTCGTGATTGAACTTGGGGGTTTACCGTTGTAGGTCCCAGTCCATGATGTTCCAGGTGCTGTAGCGCTGGACGGCGGGGACCATCCCAGGGCCCTTCACCGCCGCCGCGGAGACGTGCATATCTCCCTGGTAATAGAGCGGGAAGATCGGCACCTCCTGGCCGATGATGCGGGCGATGCCCAGGGCGGCCTGCTGAACGTCGTTAATCACCAGAGTTCGGGTCATCTGGTTGTAGAGGTCGTCGATAGCTGGGTTGACGTAGGCTCCATGGTTGTTGCCTACGAACTTGTTGTCGGCGCTCGGAATGCGGGCGGAAGTGATCCCGATGTATTGCGGAGCAAGGCCACCGGCGAAGTTCCAGGCTCGAACCATGGTGCCGTGGTAGCCCTCGCCATACTGGGTGGGCAGATCGACGTTTTTGGCCATCCCTTTAGGCTCTGAGAAGATGCCGACAGCCGACCACATGGACGACATGGTGGTGATCTCCAGGATGTTCGCCCCGGATCCGGCGTCGGCGACCGTGTGGTGGGCCAGGATCTCTCCAGCCGCATTTCGGAGCTGGGCACCGGGGGCACGGGTCCACCCGGCCTCAGCCAGGAGCTGGGACGCGCGAGCGGGATCGTAGGGGTATTTGGGGAGATTCGCCTTGACCGCGAGGTCATAGACGGGGGTGTTCTTCTCGATGTACCAGTCAGCGGTCCCCAATAGACCGGACTGAAGCGCCTGGTCGATCTCATTGCGGTCCAGGGCGTGGACCATGGCCTGCCTGACCCGGACGTCCTTCACCCAGGGAGCGCTGGGGTCTCGGAAATTCAGGTGAACGCTACGGTCACCTTTGGGAATGGCGAGGGTGAGCCCACCGGTGGTGCCCCATTGCTCGCGAATGGCCAGCATCTGGGGAATGTCGATACCGCTGCCCCCGGGGATGACATCGATGTCACCGGACAGGACACCCGCGACCATCGAGTTGGGGTCAGGCATGTACTTGATGACGAGCCGGTCGATCTTGGGCCGCCCGCCGAAATACTGGTCGAAAGCGGCTGCGTCGATGAAGCTTCCCTGGGTGTGGCTGGTGAGCTTGAACGGGCCGAGACCTACCCATCCACCAAGCCACAGCGGGCTGTTTTGAAGGGCGGCAATGTCGCCCGTTTCATATAAGGGCTCCATGAGGTGGCGCGGGTAGGGACGGATGCCGCCGGCGACGTCGCTCTGCCCGGCGCCCATGGTCTGGAACTTCCAGTTCACCGCCAGGGTTTTGGGGTCGGGAGCCTGGAGGCTGCCTATGCTGCGGAGTTCGCCGCGCACCGCAGCACTGAACCGGGTGTCCATATCCACTTTGAAGCCAAAGACGAAATCCTCCGCGGTGAGTGGAGTTCCGTCGTGCCAGAACGTGTTGGACTTGAGCTTCCAGGTGACGGTCATGGTGCCGTCAGGATTCACCTTCCAGTCGTCGCCGTTGACGGTTGGCAGCTTCACCGCCAGGTCGGGAATCGGGTTGCCATTGATGTCGTACTTGGTCAAGGCAGCATGAAAAATGAAATGATGGCTGGCCGTCAGCAGGTTGTCCGGCTCGCGCCCCAGGATGCCCATGTGGAGCACCTTGGGCGGACCAGCCACCGCGCCTGGCCCGGTGGTGGACTCGCGAGTGGCGGACGGCGGCGCGCAGGCAATCAGGAAGGGCAAAATGACCAGTGGCAAAAGAACGCGCTTCAGGCTCGTGCGAGGTTGGTAACTCATACTACGACCTCCTACTTGAGAAGAATGGCGGCTCGCACAGGTCAGCCTTCGATAATGATCCCTCCTGCGGCCTCGGGCCCAAATGGTTGGGAAGCTCACCGATTCCGGCGATGCTATCAGCAACCCTAGTGACCGTCAAGGAATTCTTACGGGGCCCTTAGCAGGGACGCTACTCGGGTTGCTCATCTCGCATGAATTCGTCGTAATTCCGAGACACGTCGGCCTGGGTGCGGCGTTGCTCGGGGGTCCACCAGGTCTTGACAAAAGCCAGGATGGCGGGCACATCGTCATTGGTCAGGCGATCCCCATAGGGTGGCATGCGCCCCCCCGGCTTGCCGTGCAGGATCCAATCGGTGAGCTGAGGATCGGGGTGATGCCAGGTGTGACCATGCTCATTATGGGGTGGCGCCCCGCTGGCGTTGATCAGCGCGTCGCGGTCGCCATGACACCCCAGGCAGTTACGGGAATAGAGCTCGCCACCTCGGAATTCGAGCTGTCGGGTGGCGGCTTCGGCGCGGTTCTCCCCGATGACGGAGCATGCGCTCATGACCTGAGTGGCGACGAAGATGGCCAAAACCATTCCACCACGTACCAGAACCGAACAGGGGAGATCCGCCAATCCATGGCGGATCTCCCCTGTTCGGTTCTGGTAGCTAGGACTCAGGCCCGCTGGCCCAAGCTACAGGTCGACTGCGCCATCGCAAGGCTGCAGGACGACTGGAACGCCTTCCAACGATGCGGGAAATTCCGTTGCATAGTTTTCATGGAACACGATGATGGCCGGGGCGCCGTTCGAGTCCCGCCCGACGGATACGCCGTTTACGCCTTCCATCTTGAGCAGGTCCCGCTTGTGACGGTCGAGTACGGCCGGGGCGGGTGCCAGCGCGGTCAGCTCTTCGGCGGTGAACCCGTATTTCAGAGTCGGACCGTCATTGGTCACGGTGGCCACCCCTGACTCGCCCCGGGAAGCGCCAAACGGCCCGGCGATTACGGCAAGGCCGGCCGTCAGGAGAATGATTCCTGCGAGCACCGCCGCTCCCAGCACGGCAGTCCTAGGGGTCACCCGAGGAGGGTTGCGCCAAGCCAGGCTCGTCAAGAGCGAGGCGGGCCGCATCGTGGATAGAGAAATCATGACTGAAGCTCCTCTCCGAGAGAATGGTAATACGGGGCCATGCTATTTCATGTCCCACTGATAGATGTTGAACGAGCTATCGACAACCAGGGTCGGCCGACGCTTGATGCCGGTGACGCCCTCTCGCACCGCCAGGCCCTGCGGGTTCTCGAATAGCGGGATAGATGGGAGCTCGTCGGTGAGGATCTTGAGCATCTGGAGCTGGAGGTCTTGGCGCTCGGGGGCCTTGAGGGTGATCTCACTCCTGGCGAAGAGCGCGTCGTAGGTGGGGTTGGAATAGGCGTGCCCGTTGGTTCCGGTCCAGCGGTTCTCTTCGGTCGGGATCTGGGATGAGATGAAGCTATTGTAACCGGCTCGAATGGTCCAGATGAGTCGACTGCTGGTCCCCTGTCCATTGAGCGCGTTGAACTTCCGCACATCGGCGGTCGAGGTACCGGCGGGTGCGGTGGGTAGGGGGTGCGAAGCCTGGATGCCCTCGGCTTGCAGCTCTCCCACGATCGCCAGGCTCTCCTGAACGTCATTCGAATCGGCAGTTGCGAGCCGACAGCAGGTGAAGGGGACCGTCTCCCCAGCGGCGTTCCGAAGGAGCTTGTCGGGTCCGCGGGTCCAGCCGGCTTCGGCGAAGAGGCGCTCGGACCGGGTGGGGTCGTAGGGGTACTTCGTCATGCTCCGTTGCTCAGCGATCTTGTAGAGCGGATCGTTGGAGAGGATGAAGTATTCGGCGGTCTTGGTGAGGCCGGACTGCAGCGATTGGACCAGGTTCTGCTCACGATTCATGCCGTAGATCATGGCTTGCCGGAAACGTAAGTCTTTGACCCAGGGGGCGTTCGGGTCGCGCCACTTGAGCGTAAGATAGCGGGTCGAGTTGGGTTCGGTATAGGCCTTACCCTTGTCCTGCCACTGCTTCTGGAGGGCTCCGATCTGCTCGGGTCCGAGCATCCCTCCGCCGGGTACGAGATCGATCGCGCCGGCGAGCACGCGGGCGACGACGGTATTGACGTCACCGACCCAATGGACGATCACGCGATCGATCTTTGGGCGGCCGAGCACGAACCGATCGAAGGCCTCGGTTTCGATGTGGCTGCCCACTTCCACACGGGTCAAGCGGAAGGGTCCCAGGCCCACCCAGCCAGCATTCCAGAGGGGAGAATTCTCAACCGCCGGATAGTCTCCGGACTTATAGATGGCCTCGAGGAGGTGGCGGGGGATGACCGGAATTCCCTCGGTGCCGTTGGCATTTGCCCAGAACGACGGCTCCTTCCAGTTCACGACGAGGGTCTGGGGGTCGGGTGCTCGTACGCTAGAGATCTTGAGCAGCTCACCCAACTCTGAGATGGTGAGCTCCTTGGTCAGCACGACCTGAAGGCCGAACACCCAGTCCTCGGATGAGACGGGGGTGCCATCGTGCCAGACCAGGTTGGGCTTGAGCTTCCAGGTGACCTCCATCGTGCCGTCGGGGTTGACTTTCCAGTCTCCATCGTCGAGGGATGGGACCTTCTGGGCCAGGTGGGGGACGATCACGTTGTCGTCTTCAAAGTTGGTCAAGTTGGTGTGGAGGATGTGCCAGCGCTCGTAGTTCAAGGTACTGGCGCCGGTGGGGCGGCCATAGATTAGCAGTGTCTCTGGCTCGCCCTGCATGGCCATATTGAGGATTTTAGGGGCCGTTCGCGCGGTTCCTGCGCTTGCCCCAGGGTTCGTTGATTCTCCCGACGGACCGCAGGCTACGAGTAACAAGACTGTGGCCATGGTGGCCCAGGCCATGCGTGGGAGGGCGTGCGGCCGCCGGTGGTTGGGTAGCTTCGTCACGAATATGCTCCTTCCTGGAACTTGATCGTTATGATGTTCATCTATTCCCGCCCCCGGTCGCAATGGGGAGGGTTGTCCTGGTGGAATTTGAGGAACCGGTCGAGACAACAATTCCTGGTAAGAACATATAATTCCATCAGTGAAAGCTGTTGTTTCCGCCTGCGCCACCTCCCACCTGGGATCCGTGGTTGAAGAGCTCTGGGCGATTCTTCTCGGTCCCGTGTACCAGACGATCCGTGAGCACGTTGGCGAGCTTGGCCTGACGCGTTCGCAGGGGCGGCTGCTCTACCTGCTGGGATTTGGGGAATCGGTGTCACAGGTTCAGATCGCCCGGATTCTGGACTGCGATCCCTCGAATGTCAGCACGTTGGCCGACCTGCTCGAGGCCCGGGGGCTGATCGAGCGAAGAGTCGATCCCCTGGATCGAAGGGTGCGCGTTCTGGCGCTCACATCGGATGGGCAAGCGGTCCGCGGGCGCTTGAGCGCAAGTTTGGCGCAGGCGGAGCGGTCCATCGCGCGGTTGGACGCCAGCGAGCAGTCAATCCTGCGGGATCTGCTGCTCAAGGCATTCGGTAGCCAGACGCTGATCGGCGGCGACGCTTAAAGCCCGCCCCCGCCCGAGAGCCTTGATGTATCTCCCACCAGGGTCGGGCAGTGAGGCTGACTGAACAAAGCTCAGCCAGCCCCACTGCCTAATTGCAGCGGCTACTTGATATCCCACAAGTGGATGTCGTCGGTGTTGCCCCGGTTGTAGGCGCTTCCGGTGCCAATTCCTTCGACGCCCTTGCGGATGGCCACCCCACTCGGGTTGTAGTAGGCGGGCAGGAGCGGGAGGTCTTCCATCGCGATCTTCATCATCTGGAACTCGAGCTCTCTGCGTGGCGCGACGTCTAGGGTGCTCAGGGCCTTCGTGAACAGCCCTTCGTAGGTGGAATTCGCCCAGCCGCCGGCGTTGATGCCAGCCCATCGGGTCTCTTCCCGGGGAATGTTGGCGGTGATTAGCGTCCCGAAGTTCTGGTCGGCAGTGACCCGGAAGTTACCGATCGAGCCGCCCCGCGGGCCTTGGGCCTGGGCTTTTCGGGTTTCGGTGGACGACAAGCCGGCGGCCGGGGCCGGGATCGGATGGACGACCTCGAAACCGAGAGTCTTGAAGTCGGTTCCCCAGGCCAGGCTTTCCCGGATGTCATTCGAATCGCCGGACTCGTAGCGGCAGCAATAGAAGGGTGGCATCACCTGCCCTGTGCTGTTGTGGAGGATGCCATCGGTGCCCTTGGTCCAGCCGGCCGCGGTGAGTAACTGCTGGGCCTTGTTGAGGTCGTATTCGTACTTGGGCAGACCGCGCTGCTCGGCTAGTTTGTAGACGGGAAATTCCGGGAACGCGTTGAAGTAGGCGATCTGGGTTTTGCCCTCCTGGAGCACATCGACTAGCTGTTGCCGGTTGAGCCCATAGAGCAAGGCCTGTCTGACCCGCAGGTCTTGGGCCCAGGGACGGTCGGCGATCTGGAAGTTGACGTTGAGGGTTCGAACATCGTTGAAGACCGGGAAGACGGTGCCGCCATCCTTGCCTAACTGGCGCTCGATCTCAACCATCTGCACCGGCTTGAGGCTGCTGCCCCGGGAGATGTAGTCCACCGCTCCGGCCAGCAATTGAGCCACCGTCACATTGACGTCGGCCACGAAGCGCATGATCAACCGATCGATCTTCGGCTTGCCCAGGAAGTATTTATCGAAGGCGGCCGCTTCGAGGTGGCTCCCTTGCTCGAGCTTCGTTACTCGGTAGGGACCGATGCCGATCAGTTCGCCGCGCCAGGCGGGGCTCCCTTCGAAGGCCACGAGGTCGCCCGAGTGGAAGAGATCCCCGAGTTGATGCTTGGGGATGGCCGGGACACCTTCAGAGGAATTGACGTTCCCCTGAACGGACGTGGTCTTCCAGTTAACGGCGAAGGTCTTGGGATCGATGGCTTTCACTGAGGTCATGTTGACGGTTTCGCCCAGGGTGGCGATGCCGAGCTTGGGCTCCCTGAGGACTTCGAAGCCGAACACGAAGTCATCCGAGGTAAGCGGCGTGCCGTCATGCCAGAAGGCGTCCGGACGGATTTTCCAGGTCACCTCCATGGTGGCGTCGGGGTTGACCTTCCAGTCGCCGTCTTGGACGGTTGGCACCTTCACTGCTGCCCGCGGTAATACGGTGCCTTGCTTGTCAAAGGAGGTCAGATTGCCGTGGAAGATGAAGTAGCGCTCGTAGCGAGCACTGGTCGTGCCGCCTTCCCCCACCGCTCCATATAGGATCAACGAAGTGGGCTCGTCCTGTACGGCGACGGTGAGCGTTTTGGGGCCGGCGGTGGGTGCGCCGCGGCCATCAATGGGGCCGTGACTCGGAATAGTCTCGAAGCTCGATTTGGTCGGTTCTCTTGCATTGGATTGGTTGCTCCTCCCGAATTAACAGCATCCGCTTCGGTTAGGTGTGGTTTGAGCGCGCTTCGTTCACGCCTCAATTCCGCCAGGACCGCTGATTGAAACGTTGCAATATTCATGCACCCGGCCGCTTTTCAGCAAGTGGGGCTCATAGCTGATGACTAACGTGCAGAGTGGTTTGCCCCGAACGATCAACGACAAGGGAGCTGGGCAGATCGCCCAGCTCCCTTGTCGTTGATCGTTAGCTGCTCGCGTTGCTAGCCTTACCTTGCGGCGGTACCCGCGCGGGCCTGGAGGGTGTCCCATTCGGGGCAGGGCTCGAGGTCGACGGACTGATAGCCCATCCACTCAAACGCCGTGTTGCAGCCGGTGAGGAACTTGGCCGGCTGGGTGGGATCCGTATTGAAGTGCTGGTAGGCCATGTTCGGGGGAATCCACATGAAATCGCCGGCCTTCCATTCCCAGCGGGTTGGCTCCAGCGAGATGCGGGCGTAGAACTGGTCGGCGATCTCCACGGCAACGTCCCAATGTAGGGAATAGCCGCTGCCTTCCAGAACATAGATGTACTGGTCGGCCATGTCCCAGCGCTTGCCGCTGTGGCTGGAGGCGGGGATATCCTGGAGGTAGGCGGTGGTTGCCTTGATGCGGAGGGGCACGCCGGTGCCGGCGATCTTGCGCATGTGGCCGTGCTGGTTCCACTCCCAGGGGGTCATGTCGGGCTTGAGGACCTTGACCTTGCCGATCAGATCTTCGGGGCGGCGGGCGACCTGGTAGGCGGTCCGGGGACCGCGCTTGTCGAGATCCGGCGGCGTGTAGCCGATCTCGCCTTGCTGGCCCATCCCGAGGAATAGCCACATGGGCTTCGCCTTGTAGACGATGGATTCGGCCCAATCAGTCTGGCTGGCGTTGCAGTGCCAGTGCACGCACTCGTTATGCACCGCGACGGAGTCGCCCTTTTCCCAGGGATGCTCCTCGCCGTCATGCTCTTCCCATCCGTGGCCTTCGAGGATATAGAACATGGCCTCGTTCTGATGACCGTGACCCTCGTTGCGGCTGCCCGGAGCGACCACTCGGAAGTGGATGTGCAAGCTCTGGCTGCGGAAGGGCTCGGTGCCCGGATGCACGATGTTGGTCTCGCCGGGCACGTCGCTCCGCCGCTTGGGACTGAACACCCGCGGCACCTCGGCCAGCATCTGGGTGCGCGCTTCATTCAGGTTGTATTTGACGCTCTCGATGCCCTTCACGAAGATGCGGGGCTTCTGATAGACGCCGCCGAAGTGCTCGGAGACGTTGACCCGCTCTCGTTCGGACCTCAGGGTTTGACGCTGTTGGACCATTCGCTCCTCCTATTGAACTTGGGGCTCTGCCCCAATCCCCGCTAAAGGTCGCTCCGCTCCTATTGAACTTGGGGCTCTGCCCCAATCCCCGCTAAAGGTCGCTCCGATTGAAGTGTTCCCCAGGATCTTACTTCGTGGCCGCGGCACCTTCCCGGGCCTGAAGGATCTCCCATTCGGGGCAGGGCTCCAAGTCGACGGACTGGTAGCCCATCCACTCGAAGGCAGTGTTGTACCCAGTGACGAACTTCGCCGGCGTCGTGGGGTCGGTGTTGAAGTGTTGGTAGACCATGTTGGTGGGGATCCACATGAAGTCGCCGGCCTTCCACTCCCAACGAGTGGGCTCGAGCGCCTGGCGACCGTAGAACTGGTCGGCGATCTCGACCGCTACGTCCCAATGCAGGGAGTAGCCGCTTCCTTCGAGGAAGTAGACGAACTGGTCGCCCATGTCCCAGCGCTTCCCGGTGCGGCTGCCGGCCGGAATATCCTGGATGTTGAACGTGGTCGCCTTGACTCGGAGCGGGACGCCGGTTCCGGCCATCTTCTTCATGTGGCCGTGCTGGTTCCATTCCCAGGGCACCATATCCGGCTTGATGACCTTGACCTTGCCCTGGATGTCCTCGGGCCGGCGGGCGACCTCGTAGTTCATTCGCGGGCCACGCTTGTCCAGATCCGGTGGCTTGAAGCCGATCTCACCTTGCTGCTCGAGACCCATGAACAGCCACATGGGCTTCGCCTTGAAGACGAGCGATTCCGACCACTCGGTCTGGCTGGAGTTGCAATGCCAGTGGACCGAGTCGTTGTGGATCGATACGACGTCGCCCTCGTTCCACGGCCACTCGACGCCATCGTGCTCTTCCCAGCCATCGCCCTTCAGGATGTAGAAGAGGGCTTCATTCTGGTGGCCGTGGCCTTCGTTGCGGCTGCCCGGGGCGATGGTGCGCAGATAGACGTGGAGGCTCTGACTGCGGAAGGGGTCGGTTCCGGGCTCGATCAGGGTATTTTCCCCCGGAATGCCGCTCATTCGGCGGGGATGGAGCACTCGCGGGATATCGGCGAGCATGTTGGCGCGAGCCTCGTTCAGGTTGTACTTCAGGCTCTCGAGGCCCTTCACGAAGACGCGAGGCTTTCGGTAAGTCCCGTGTTCCTGGGTCGGGTCTCCCCGTTCTTCCATCTTGAGCCGCTCGCGCTCGGACCTCAGGGTTTGTCGTTGTTGAACCATTTAGGCTTCTCCTCCTGTTCGTGGTGAGCTCAATGCCGCCACAATTCGGCGGCCGCGACATATCTCAATAAGTGAGGCTGTCCTCCTTTCCGAGGCCCGTCAGCTCCGGGCAAGTTCAGGAAATGAAACAGAGAGTGCTTCTATTTGACCGCCGCATTCCCGTCTCGGGTTGTCATGAATTCGGTGAGCACCCCTTCGAAATGATGCATGGTTAGCTTGGGGTCTCCCGCATAGTCCAGCTCATCGAGCGCGCGGATCTTCGCCGACTGGCAAATGTAGGCCAGATCGGCCCCGGCCATGCGCTCCGTGCGGGGGAGTAAGGTTTCGACCAGTGAATCGACAGTGGTGCCCTCGTCCAGGATGGCGCCTTGAAGATGAACTCGGAGAATCGCTTCGCGATCTTTGACGTCCGGGAGTCCGACGTAAAGATGGACGCCAAATCTGCCCGGGCGCAACATGGCAGGGTCCACGCTCTCGAAGGTGTTGGTGGCTCCGATGACCACAACCTGCGAGAGTGGCTCCATGCCATCCAGCTCTCCGAGGAGCTGGTTGATGGCGCGTTGCTGGGCTCCGCCGCTCGCCCCGGCATCCAGGGCTCCCCGGGCCGGTGCGATGGCCTCGAGCTGGTCGAAGAAGATGACACAGGGGGCGGTCCGACGGGCGATGTTGAAGATCCGGCGTACGTTCTCTTCGGTTCCGCCGACCCACTGAGAGAATAGCTCAGGTCCGTGGACCGCGACGAAATTGACCCCGAACTCCCTGGCGACGGCTTTGGCAAGCATGGTTTTTCCAGTTCCCGGAGGTCCGTACAGGAGCACTCCTAGACTGGTCGGCAGGCCAAGCCGGTTGAAAAGGTCCGGGTGGTGGAGCGGTTTCTCGACGAGATCGCGCAGCCGGCGCTTCACGGTTTCGAGGCCGCCGACCTCGGCCCAGGTGACATCCGGGAAGGAGAGCATGGATTCTCGTAAGGCGGTCGGTTTGACTTTGCTGAGCGCATAGTCGAAGTCGTCGGTGCCCACCTGGAGGTCGTGAACCTGGGGCTCATGCTCATAGGAAGCCGACCCCGAGTTGGCCGGATCCAGAAAGTCGCTGGCGACCCGACGGAGCGCATGCATCCCAGCTTCCCGAGCGAGCTCCATCAGGTCGGCGCCGACATAGCCGTAGGCAAGCTCAGCAATCCTGGGGAGCGCGGCGTGGGCCTCCGCACTGAGCGGCATGTTTCGGGACTGGATGCGGAGGATCTGCTCGCGCGCCTTCGGCGGTGGGGTCGCGAAATAGACTTCCTTATCGAAGCGGCCGGGGCGCCTCAGCGCGGGGTCCACCGCCTCGATGCGGTTGGTGGTTCCGATGACGATCTGCCCCTCCAGTTGCTCAAGGCCATCCATCAGGGTAAGTAGCTGGGTCACCGCGCGAGCGTCCGACATCGTTCCGATGCCGCCACGCATGGGGGCGATGGTGTCGATCTCATCGATAAAGATGATCGAGGGTGGGGTCGTGGCGGCCTGGCGGAAGATTCGCCGAAGGTTTTCTTCGGTCTGGCCGCTGTAGGTGCCGACCACCTCGGGCCCGTTGATGTAGTAGAAGTTCGCATTAACCTCGTTGGCCACGGTGCGGGCGAGGAGGGTCTTGCCGGTGCCCGGGGCGCCATAGAAGATCACTCCGCGGGGGGGCATGATGCCCAGCCGACGGTAGATCTGAGGGAAGACCAGGGGTAGCTCGACGAATTCACGGACCGCCCGAACCTGGTCGTCCAGACCGCCCACATCTTCGTAAACTGCGCCACCGATGCGGCGAGTGTGCTCGCCTGGCTTGTGGAAATGGCGGGCATCCGGGCCGTGCTCGTGGGCATGGTCGAGCTCGATGAAGACTTCGGTATCCGCGGTGACGTAACCCTCGCCGCCCTCCTGGACGCTATGGGCTTCCAGAGCGATGCCGGCGGATACGTTGGGCAGCGGGATGTAGATAAGCATGCCCTCAGAAAGGGGCGCCCGGGCGGTTGAGAGCACGCGTCGGATGTGGGTCAAGAAGAAGGGCTGGTAACCCCACACCGCCGCGACGGGCATCAAGAGGACCCGCGTCGCCGGCGGCACATCGGCTCGCTCGACCTGGACTTCCTCTCGGGGGGCGGCTCGAATCGTGCGCTGGATCTGGCGGTCCAGCCGAACCGAGCCTCCGGATCCGGGGACGTCCGCCCCGGCGATGCGGGCCAGGGCGGTCAAGCCTCTTTTTGTCGAGAGGCGGACCACATCTCCGATCTCAACTCCGCATTCCTTCATCACGTCCGAACGTAGCTGGATGGTGCAGGCGCCTTCGTCGTAGTCGGGAGTGACGAAATCCACCGTGGCGGTCGGCATGAATTGGCTCCTCAAAGCGCTTTTGGGTGGTGCGGGCGACTATATAGGCCCTAGCGGGCGGCAAGGTGCAGGTTTCGTTCTGAGGTAGGCTGGATTCGTGGATATTACAACGATTTGCGTGCGCCGAGATTTCGTTGCGAGATTGTGCCGCAAAGAGCTCTTGACGGACGGCAGATGGCTTGCTAGAACATAAGTACGGAATAAATGTTCTAGGAGGAAGCTTTGACCGATCTGCTGTTCGCCCTGGGCCTCGGTGCCCTCTATCTGGCGGCTTATTTCGTGGTGCGGGAGGAACCCGCCCCGCGCTTACCGGTGGCTGATCTTTTGCGGAAATCAAGGGAAGTGCTCGTACTGGTGCGCGGCGGTCGCCGTCAGCTGGGCGATTTGTTCAGGCCCGTCGGTGCTTTCGGGGCCCGGGATCCGGGACTTCGGTAAGGAGTGCGGGCATGTCGGTCAAGGACAAGGTGGTCGTGATTTCTGGAGGAGCCGTCGCGCTGGCCGCGGATTCGGTCGATGCCGAAGGATTGTTTCAGAAAGTCATCGATACGAACATCGTGGGGACATTCCTGGGTGTGAAGCACGTGCTTCCTTATATGGAATCCCTCAATGACGGTCACATCATCGTGTTCGGTCAGGGGAACGTCAGCGAGCAGCGCAACCCGAATCCCGGGCCGAGCATTGGCTCCGCGACCTATAGCGTGACCAAGATCGCGATTCGCGCCTTGGCTCGCGCCGTGGTGGACGAGGAGCGCGAGTCCAACGTTTGTGTCATGAGCACATCCCCCGACGCGACGGGAGCGGCTTAGCTCAGCAAAGGACGCAAGACGGCCCGCGGTCGGGGCCCGGCATTCCGGGCGGCGGCGGGGGGGGGGGCTTGGTTACCGACGATAGCCCCGACTGGACGCGGAACCAGGTGCGGGCCATGCCCATGGTGCAGGACATCGGGAATAAGTTCGTGCTGCTGGCCGAGGTGTCGATGGAGTTCAGTGGCCACCAGGTGCGGGTGCGAGGCGGGAAGATCGAGATCGCTGCCGACTAGGAGAAGAGCAAGGCCCACCCGCCCGCCCCATTTAATTGGGGGCGCCGCCCCCAAACCCCCTGCGAGACGGTGGCCCGAAAAGTGA
Organism: Chloroflexota bacterium; assembly: GCA_009692845.1. Lineage (GTDB taxonomy): Bacteria > Chloroflexota > UBA6077 > UBA6077 > SHYK01 > SHYK01. The sequence goes on from SHYK01000003.1 coordinate 90,176, forward strand.
CCCGGGAAGGGCCGCCTTCACAGCTTCGGCAATATCGTAAGGATCTGCGCCGCTTGCTCGATGGAGTCCTGGGCCACCTGGGGGAGGTCTGAGACTTCATCGTCGTAGTCACATTCATTGCGTGCATCTCGGAGACGCCTGAGGTTCGTGCCGATCCTGACTCGCCGTTCGTCTGGACTGTCCAGAAAAATGCCTGCTGCCATCCGGTGGATGTTGTGAGTTGCTGGTGTAATGACGCCGTCCGAATCGCGCAAATGGTTTCGGGCCTCCCCGAAGGCGGCGTAGTAGGCCCGACTCACGGCGGATCTCTGAAGGGCTTCACTGCTCGGGGTGGGTCCGGACACGGACCGGCCGCACAGGGTTTGGGCCACGGACAGATACTCGGCCCAGTTGAACGTCACACTCGTCTCATGTCGATAGACAGTAACCCATGGGTGCCGTGGGCGTTACGGAGCCACCAGGCCTCGTCGAAAGCCCGCAGTTGGGCGGTTGCGGCTTGCCCAGCCTGGGTGGCTAGGATGCGCAGAAGCAGGTGCTGGTCGTCGGGGTATTCGGGATCCTCGATCAAGCGGAGCTGCAAACGCGCGCCAGGGAAGAATGGCGAAATCTGTCTCGGCGCTGCGGACAGGAGCGGTTCCAACTCTGGATGCTGAATGAGGAACTGGTCCACTCCGGGCCAGTCGGCCACTTCCATCATGGATGTGAGATCCTCCGTGCGGGCCGGCGCGAACACGGGCTCGGCCACGCCAGTTCGATTCACGGAGCTCGATGGGTAGGCCGCTTCGGCGACAGCCTCCCCGCCCATCAGCTCATGAGGCTCGACCGCTAGGGCTTCTGCGAGCTTGCGGAGGGTCGTTGGGAGTACCCCGTCTCGGCCTAATTCCAACTGGGCAATCGTGACGCGGTGTACTCCAGACCGCTGCGCGAGATCCTGCTGGGTCAACGCTCTTTGAAGACGCAGGCGCCTGAGCTGGGTAAGTCTCATGCTCACATTATACGCTAAGGCTACAACAACGCTACATGGGCGCTACGGGCATGGGGCTAACGGAACCGGTCAGCCGGGGAGGGCGCCTTCTTCGATCAAGAACTGGCGTTTGATCTCGGGGCGGGGGGAGTAGTTTCCGGGGGCGCCGCCGGCTCGGACGACGCGATGGCAAGGGATGAGCACCGGGATGGGATTGGTCCGCATCACCTCGCCGACCGCGCGAGCGGCTCCGGGGTGGTCGACTTCCGCGGCGACGTCTCCGTAGCTGCGCACCTGGCCGCGGGGAATGGCGGCGACGGCTTGCAGTACGCTTCGCTGAAAGTCTGTGTATGGGCTCAGATCGAAGTCAAGCGGATGATCGCCCAGAAGGCGAGCGTCGACCTTTCGACGGAGGATCGAGTCGTCGGCGGCATCTGGACGATCACCGAGGCGCCGATGGCACTCGGACCGGAAGTGTTCGGCATCGGAGGCCAACATCGACATGCATATTTGCCTCTCGCGGTAGGCGACGAATAGCGGGCCTGCGCTGGTCTCGGTCACCAGGTAGCTAAGCGTCATAGTGACTCCTCCAAATCCGGCATGGTAGCGGGATCGATCCCGACTAGCTGCGCTACGGCCAGGTCGACCGCCAACTCGGCTTCGATGCGGCCAGTTTTGGTTTGCACGTCGAGCTGGGCGAGGGCCTGGTAGACGCGCTCGAGCTGAGCGGTCGAAAGTCGGGCGGCTTGACGCTTGAGCTTATCCTGGGCGAATGAGCTGCTGGTGAGCCCGAAGGAGGTCGCCTCCCGCGCCAGCGAGCGATTCTCCTCGATCAGCTGTTTGGTGATAAAGAGTCGTCGGACCAGGGCAACGATCTGGGCAAAGAGCTCGGCGGGCTCGCTTCCGCGGTTGATCAACCCTCGAGTCGACGCCAGCGCCTGACCGGCCTTTCCCTCGGCCAACGCGTCGTGCCAGGCGAAAATATCCGGGGAAGCGCCGTGAACCAGCGCGGCGACATCCTCAATGCTGATGGATGCCCCCACGGCGGCGAAAGCGGCAAGCTTCTCGATCTCGTGGTCGAGCAGGCGGAGATCCGGTCCCACCAGCTCGGCTAGCTGTTTCGCGGCGGGCGCGCTTATGCGGGCTTGATGACTGCGTGCCCGTTCGGTGACCCATTGAGGCATCTCCCCTGGCCGCAGCCTGGGGGACTGACGGCGGACGGCGTCATCCCGCGCCGCGGCGAGGGCCTGAACGGTTGACTCCTCGTCTTCCACCACGACCAGATGAGTGGTGGGTGGGAGGTGGGGCAGGTACTCACAGAGCTGCGCCAATCCACCGCCCTTGCGAAAGGTACTGCCCATGCCTCGGGCGATCACCATGCGCTTCTCGCACAGGAAAGGTGTCGTATTGCAGAGGGTAATGAGCTCGGCGGTCGAGTTGCCGCTGTTCAGCTCATCGATATTGTGCTCGCCGTCCGGGAGACGGAGCATGAGGGCTTTGAGCTGATCGACGAACTGCTCGCGGCGGAACTCGTCCCGACCGGTTACGAGGTAGAGCACGCCAGCTTACTCAAGAAGAGAGGTGAGAAAGTCTCAAGAATCGGCGCTTTTGCCGACCGCCGCACTCAGTGCGAGCTGGGGGTCTCGGGCCCGGCCGTCCGCATCTTGAGGTTGCCGTCGAAGAAAGCGCCTTCTTGCATCACGAGGGTGGCAGCGTTGATGGTGCCGGTCACTCGACCGGAGGGGCGAATTTCGACCCGGCCGGAGCAGTGGAGCTCGCCGTTGACCTGACCAGCGACAATGATGCTAGCGGCGGTTACCTTAGCCGAGACCTTGGCAGTCTCTTCGATGTAAACCGCCTTGGTGCTCTCGATTTCGCCTTCATCGACGGTTCCGTGAATCCGGACCCCGCTCTCGGAACGGAACTTGCCGTTAAACGTCGAGCCAGCGCCGATAGTGCTTTCGACCTCTTCACCGAAGGCCGGCGAAGAGACGAGGGTGGCAGCCGTCCGAGATAGCGGAAGGCCGGTGTCCAGGGGGCGGGCGGCGGTGGTTGCCAATGCAGCGGCCGGCATCGAGCGGTCTTCGTTGGACCCGGCCGGGGACCCGGCTGTCGAGCCCACCGAAACGGCACGCTCCGCCGGAACTACGGTTTCGGCGACCGCGTCACCGTTCTCTTTCCTTCCCTCTTTTGTCGAGGGGAAGGCCTTGGAAAAGCGAGCCCATTCGGACTCGTCATTTCGCTTAAACATTGGCCAGCACCTCCGCTGTGGGACCACAGCCCGCGCCAGTATATCGTATCTCCAGGCACCGAACAACGAAGTATCCGAGGGTTTGAGTGTTCTAGGCTGGTCCTCCGGTGGGCTCGTTTCTGGGCCCCAACAGGTCCACGGGAGTTCGTAGCGGAACCACCTGGATCCACGTGGACCCGGGTCTGAGCAGGAGCTGATTGCCTTCCGAGTCGTGGTATTCAGTGATCGACCGCAGTGACGTCCGGTTCCACTGACCCTCGACCGCTCTGCCCTGAGTAAGTGCGAGAAGCCGGCCGCTGCCGACCTGGCGGAAATCCAGGCGACCAGCGTCGTCATCTGGAATAAGCCACGAATCCATCCAGGTGATGAGGACGTTTGAGGCGGTGATTGGTGACCCCGACCCGGCATCTTGCTGAAGCTGGCCGTTGAGAGACCGGGCGTAGGTACCCAGGGCCGGGTCGTATCTCCACAACACGGAATAAGCCTGGGAACCGTAGTTGAACTGGACTCCGTCCGCCGGCAGCCCTAGAGAAGCTCGATCCTCGGTGGAGTAGCGGAGGCCGCCAAATGTTGCTGGTTGACGCTGGTGGATTCGGGATTGCACGGACGCCGTGCTCGTGTAGGCATTGTGGGGAGCGGCTCGGGAAGTCCGCCAAAAACCGAGGCCGTCTACGGTCGGTAGATGGGTTGAAGCGATGGCGTTGTAGCCCTGAGGGCTGGCCCCGATATGCATGAGGGGTGCCTGGTACTCATTGGCCCAGTTCACGAAATAGTGGCGAGTCGAACGGATGGGGCCGACGGTGTCGGCAGCTTGCGTGAGGAACAGGGCCATGTATCGGGTGATGCCGCCCTCGGCAAGCGCTTCGTAAACCACGTCCGCCCGATCCAAGCCGGCCTGCGGCCGGGCGTCCGCGAGATTGTCGATCATCATGGCGACACCATCCGCTGGGTCCCCGTAGGTCAGACTCAGATCGGATCCACTCGTTACCAGATACAGGCTAAGCTGCTCATTGGGCTGAAGCGAGAAAGATCCTTCCCAGGGTCGAAAGCCGCTGGCCTCGATCCGCACTGCTCGATCCCCGGGCAGAATCTCCATCGTGCCTGGCAGGTTGCGGGTGGGGGCGCCTTCGGTCGATATGTGAGCGCCGGGGAGCGCCGTTTCGATATGGAGCACGGCGGGCAACGGAGAAAGGGCAATATTCTGGATGAGGGGTTGCCCCGGGGCCACGGAGACATCTCCGCTCCAGGCCCGGTAGTTCTTGGCTACGAGCGTGAGATGGTGAAAGCCAGGCGCAACCGACGTCTCGGTCAAAGGCGTCGTTCCGAGGTCGCGATCGTCGAGGTGAGCCCGGGCGCCGACGGGTAGGGTGGTCAGGTTGAGCTCCCCCAGGGCGGGGAGTTCTGAGCGCCCTTGAATTGAGCCCGCCGAGGCTGGGGAGGGTCCGGATTGAGCAGAAAGGCCCATGGCGGCCAGAACAGTGGTGGCGGTGCCCAGGGCGGCGACGGCAAGGGTGGCCAGGGACCAGCGCAGGATGCGGGGCCCGTTCGGCTGACGAGATTGCGGGGGGAGTGGGCTGGGGGGAATAGTATCCACTGGACCTGCTTTATCGGGGAGCTTAGTCTACCATTCTTCGGCGGGCCGTCGATCCATTCATTGTCACTCATGAGCGACCGGTGGGAGCTGGGTATTGGACGGGGACGAGAGCGCGACCGGAACGATTTGGGACCCGTACGTTCTGCTCACCGAGGGGACTGTGGAGTCCCTCCAGCAGATCCCGTGGGGATCCAATTACACTTTTTGTGCCGCCCTCCGCAGGGAGGATGCGGGAGCACTCGCGATCTACAAGCCGATGCGAGGCGAGCGACCCCTGTGGGATTTCCCGAGTGGGACGCTTTATCTGAGAGAGCGGGCCGCCTATCTGACCAGCCAGGCGCTGGGCTGGTCCTTCGTGCCGCTGACCGTAGTGCGTGACGGACCGCATGGAGTTGGGTCGATGCAGCTTTATGTGGAGGCGGAGCCTCTGCCCTCCTTCCAAGAGCTAGGGGCGCTGGCAGACCTTGACCTGGCTCGCATTGCTGCCTTCGACCTGATCACCAACAATGCTGATCGGAAAGGCGGTCACATCCTGCGAGATGGGCAGGGCAAGCTATGGGGGATCGACCATGGACTGTGCTTCAACGTCGAGCCCAAGGTGCGGACGGTGCTGCAGCACTTCTGTGGGGGGACGGTCCCTACCGAGGTTCGCGAAGAGTTGAGAGCATTCGAGGCAGACCCGCAGCGAGTGGCATCCCTTGCCCATCTACTCGACGGCGTTATCGCGGCCGAAGAGTTTGCGGTATTCCTGGGTCGAGTTCGGACCCTGGCGTCGAGCGGCGTGTATCCGAGGCTCGATCACTATCGAAGCGTTCCCTGGCCCAACTGGTAGACGAGAACAATTCCCGCCCGCCCGCCCCTGGGCCTTCGGCCCATTACCCCCGCACGCGAAAGGGAAGGGGACCTACCTCCGAGGGCCTTCGGCCCCCGCCCCCCGATCCGCAAAGCGTTTCCTGGACCAGCGGAGCGATGCTAGCCCCCTGGGTCAATGAAGAACTGTCGGGGTTAATCTTGACCGTCGAGTGTACATTACTCAACAATAGAAAGTCCCCTTGGTTCGGCTGGACAATCGTAAGCTTGGAGTCATGCGCGTCAGATGGCCGTGGTCGATCCTTCTTCCCGAAACGCGAGCATGGTGGCGGCTGAAGCGGTGATACCCGCCCGGGTAAGCCATCTCGACGAGCTCGAGTCGGAGTCCGTCCACATCATGCGAGAGGTCGCCGCCGAATTCGAACGACCGGCACTGCTCTTCTCCGGCGGCAAGGACTCGATCGTCATGCTGCGGCTGGCAGAAAAGGCGTTTCGCCCAGCCCGATTCCCATTTCCGCTGATGCACGTGGACACCGGTCACAATTTCCCGGAGGTGCTCGCTTTTCGGGATGCCCGAGTGGCGGAGCTCGGCGAACGCCTGATCGTGGCGAGCGTCCAGGAATCCATTGACCGGGGCCGGGTGCGCGAAGAGCCGGGCCACGACCCGTCCCGAAACCGGCTCCAGACCACCACGCTGCTCGATGCCATAAGTGAAAACAAGTTCGACGCGGTTTTTGGCGGGGCGCGCCGAGACGAGGAAAAAGCCCGGGCCAAAGAGCGAATTTTCTCGGTACGGGACAGCTTCGGTCAGTGGGACCCGCGCAATCAGCGGCCCGAGCTCTGGAGTCTCTACAACGGGTGGATGCACCGCGGCGAGCACATGCGGATCTTTCCGATCAGCAACTGGACCGAGCTCGACGTCTGGAGCTATATCGCGCGAGAGCAGCTGGAGATCCCTTCCATCTACTTCGCTCACCAGCGGGAGGTGGTCAAGCGGGACGGCATGTGGCTCGCGGTCGGGCCGTGTATCCATCCGCTGGATGACGAGATCGTGGCTTCGAAGATACTGCGATACCGCACGGTGGGGGATATGAGCTGCACGGGAGCCGTCGAATCGGAAGCCGGATCGCTGGCCGAGGTCATCGCGGAGGTGGCAGTGGCCCGGATCACTGAGCGCGGTGCGACACGGGCAGACGACGCGGTGTCGGAAGCCGCCATGGAAGACCGCAAGCGGGAGGGTTATTTTTGATACTGGAAGTATCCCGCCCACCCGCCCCCTGGGGCCTGCGGCCCCTAACGGCCGCCGAGTCGGCTGGTCGATGATTCGTCGAAGGCCACTGCCGCTCACTCAGTGGCGGCTGCGGCCCCTGACGCCCGTCGAGTCGGGACGTCCCATCGTGGCTCTATTGTCGCTGCCGCCGATTCACTGGGGCCTTCGGCCCATTACAACCGCCGGCGGGCGGGTTTCATGCCTCTGGTCTCGTTAGCTTGAACTTGACCGGCACTTCCCAGCTCCTCCGTTTCTCGACCGTGGGCTCGGTGGATGACGGCAAGAGCACGCTGATCGGACGGCTGCTTTATGACTCGAAGGAGATCTTCGAGGACCAGCTGGCGGCGATCGAAAGGGCCAGCCTGAAGCGGGGCGATGGCTACGTCAATCTAGCGCTCTTGACCGATGGACTACGGGCAGAGCGCGAGCAGGGAATTACGATCGACGTGGCGTATCGTTACTTCGCCACGCCGCGCCGGAAGTTCATCATTGCGGACACGCCCGGCCACGTGCAGTACACCCGGAATATGGTCACCGGGGGGTCCACCGCCGAATTGTCGGTCGTCTTGATCGATGCTCGGCTCGGGGTGGTGGAGCAAACTCGTCGGCACGCGGTCATTGCATCCTTGTTGGGCATTCCGCATCTCGTGGTTTGCGTGAACAAAATGGACCTGGTCGATTGGAGTGAGAGCGCTTTCGCGAGCGCCCGGGCGGATTTCGCAGCCTTTGCGGCGGGATTGAGCGGCGTCGATGAGATCACTTTTATCCCCGTTTCGGCCCTGCAAGGCGACAACGTCGTGGCCCCGTCCACCCACATGCCCTGGTACCAGGGTCCGACGTTGCTGTGGCATCTGGAGACCGTGGAAGTGGCGGACCGCTTCGATTGGGCCCGGAGGCGGTTCCCGGTGCAGTGGGTCATCCGTCCAATGGCGGCCACTCACCACGACTATCGAGCGGCTGCGGGACGAGTCGAAGGCGGCACCTGGCGGCCCGGAGACGAGGTGCTCGCGCTCCCCAGTGGACTCCGAACCAGAGTCCGTTCCATCGAGACTTACGACGGGCCTTTGAGCGTCGCCTATCCGCCGCTCAGTGTCGCGATGACCCTGGAAGAGCCCCTGGATGTCGGGCGGGGAGAGATGCTGGTTGGGCCGGAAGACTTGCCGGTGCTGACTCGCGACCTGTCGGCCACCATCTGTTGGATGACCGATCAGCCGCTGGAGATCGGCCGGCTGTATGCGCTCAAGCATGCCACCAGGACGATCCGGGCGGTGGTCGACACGATCGATCATCGAATCGACGTGAACACGCTGGAGCGAATCGAGGGGGTCACGGCCCTCGGCCTGAACGAGATCGGCCTGGTGAATCTGCGGTTGTCGGCCCCGCTGGCAGTCGATTCCTATCGAGAGAACCGGACCACAGGCAGCTTTATTCTCATCGACGAAGCGACAAACGGGACGGTTGGGGCCGGAATGATCGACGACCGCACGAGGCAGCAGGAGCTCGTTTACCAGATCTGACGCGAGACGATGCGCATCCCCGGTTTGGTCATGGGGCGACAACTCGTACAATCCTTATCTATAGACTAGGATTAGCCTTTGACGAGGAGGCCAATGATGGCGGCTGAAACCTTTGATCTGAGTGCACGCAAGTTCCACCAAGCAGCCTTGGTTGCGCTGCTGGCGATCGCCTACCTGGTCGGTGGGCCAGTGGCGGTCGGATTGGTGGCCTTGGTCGGCCTGGTGATGCTCGCTGGGCGGTACTGGTGGCCAGCCGATATCTTCCGCCAATTTGCCTGGCGAGTGCTGGAGCCGGCTGGGATTCTTCGTCGCCAGGACGCGGTGGAGGATCACTCGACGCGGAGGATCGCTCGCACGCTGGGCGGCGGAATCTTATTGGGATCTGCCTGGCTCTTGGCCGTGAATCAGCCGTGGAGCTGGCTTCTGGTGGCCGCGATCGGAATCATGATCTTCCTCGATGCCGCGTTCAACTATTGCGTGCTCTGCGAAATCACGTACCGGTTCGGACGCATCAAGCCCAGCCATCAAGGTGGCGTGTCCTAGTGCCCGAACGGCTGGTTGTCTTGCTAGCCTTGTCTGCCGTCGTTCTGGCGACGACCTATCTGGTGCGTTGGGCGGTCCGGCGGCGAGTCGAGGCGGTGATTGGTGGGCCGGTCGCACCGTTGCTACGGCGTCAGCTCGCGAAAGACGGGCCAACCGTCGTCTATTTCTATGGTCCCCACTGCGGAACCTGTGATGAACAGCGTCGAGTACTCAATGAGCTCACGATCGAGTGGGGGACCAAGGTGCTGGCTTTCGATGCCACGGAGCAGCGGGCCCTGGCGGACTCGCTGGGCGCGGTGACCATTCCGACTACGGCGATCATCGACATGAACGGTCGAGTGCGGCGGATCAATGTGGGTTTCCATCCCAGGTCCATACTCGACCGCCAGTTGGTGGTAGTCGGGGGCAAAGCCACAGCGTCCATCAGCTAGTCAGCCCTGGGTGGCCAGTTGATCCGGGTGCGTGTGGTATCCTTAATCATCCCCACAGTCCGAATGGGCTGATTCTATGCAGTCGTGCTGTCAGCACGAGGCAACCCGGAGTCGCATTTGTCAGTGGTCCAGGAAGATCTCAAGCGCCTGACCCTTCGCAGCGAAGTACGCAATATTGCCATCATCGCCCACGTCGATCACGGCAAAACCACCCTCGTTGACGGCATGCTTCGCCAGAGTCACCTGTTTCGGGAGAACCAGGTGGTTGGCGACCTCATTCTCGACTCGAATGTGCTCGAGCGCGAGAAGGGGATCACGATCCTGGCCAAGAACACGGCCATCCGCTACCGCGGGGTCAAGATCAACATTATCGACACGCCTGGGCACGCTGACTTCTCAGGAGAAGTCGAGCGAGTGCTCAACATGGCCGACGGGTGCTTGCTGCTCGTCGACGCGGCCGAGGGGCCGATGCCCCAAACCCGGTTCGTACTGCGCAAAGCGATGGAGCTCGGACTCAAGCCAATCGTCGATATCAACAAGATCGATCGAGCGAACGCACGGCCGGCCGAAGTCCTTTCTGAGGTCCACGACCTTTTCCTGGACCTGGCTACCCATAGCGATCAGCTCGATTTCATGGTGGTCTACACGAACGCTCGCCAGGGGACGGCGACCCTGGATCCAGCTCACCCGGGAGATGATCTGACGGCGCTCTTCGACGCCATCCTGGCTACGATCCCGGCGCCTTGCATGGATGTCGAAGGCGGGTTCCAGCTGCTGGTGAGCAACATCCGGTCGAACGAGTATCTCGGCCGAACGGCGATCGGCCGAGTTGCGCGCGGGCGAGTCCGGACCGGCGATCCACTGGTACGCATCGATGGTGATGGGCAGGTCTGGCGGCAGAAGGCCAACGACCTGTTCGGATTCGAAGGGCTGGACACCGTGGCGGTCGAAGAAGCCGTCGCCGGAGACATCGTCTTGTTGACGGGCATCGATAACGTGCAAATCGGCGACACGATCGCCGCCGCGGACGCGCCCGACGCACTGCCGCGGATCGAGGTCGAGCTCCCCACAGTGCAGATGACGGTCGGGGTCAATACGTCACCGTTTGGGGGCAGGGAGGGGCAGTTTGTGACCTCCCGCCATATCCGAGCCCGGCTGTTTCGGGAGCTGGAAACGAATATCGCGCTCAAGGTGGAAGAAGCTGGCTCAAACGATCAGTTCCTGGTGTCTGGCCGGGGGGAGCTCCACCTGGCGATCCTCGTCGAGACGTTGCGACGAGAGGGCTACGAGTTCGAGGTGTCGCGACCTCGGATCATTCCCCGGAAAATCGATGGAGTTGACTGCGAGCCGATGGAGCACCTCGTTATCGAAGCGCTGGAGGGCCACGTCGGGCCACTGACTTTCGAGCTGTCGAGTCGTTCGGCGGCGCTCATCAACCAGGTCCACGACGGCAAGGGAGGCGTACGCCTCGAATACCGCATCCCCACCCGCGGGCTCATAGGTTTTCGGGGGGTCTTTCTGACGCTGACCCGAGGCGAGGGTCTGATGTCGAGCGTGGTGGACGGGTTCGAGCCGATGGGGGCGGGGGTGACCCAGACCCGCAACGGCGCCCTGGTGGCGAGCAACGCCGGAACCACCACCACCCTCGGTCTCAACAATGCTCAAGAGCGGGGAGAAACCTTCCTCGAGCCTGGGGTCGTGGTCTACGAAGGAATGGTCGTCGGCGTTGCGAAGTATCCGCGGGACATCCCCATGAATGTGTGCAAGAAGAAGGAGCAGACGAACATTCGGTCATCCACGGCGGATATCGCGGTGCGCTTGTCTCCAGTCAAGCAGCTCTCGCTCGAGGAAGCATTAGCCTGGATCGAGGATGACGAGCTGGTGGAAGTGACGCCGAAGAGCGTGCGCATCCGCAAGCGGATCCTCACCGAGGAGTTCAGGCTGCGGGCTCGAAAAGGACCGGTCAGCTAGGGGTTCAGCCCCACCGCGCTGAGACGATAGCTCAGCGGGATGCTGTAGTCAAAGACCTGGATTCCAAAGAAAGTTGCCTCCGAAGGAGTGAGCTCGACGCTCGTCGAGTACCGCCCGTCGCTGTCCCGGCTGGCCATTCCCGTGAGAAAGAGGGTCGCGCCTTTGTAGACGTTGATCCCGATAGTGCGGTCGACTATGGGGTCGGCCGGCTCGGTCGTGAATGAGAGGACAACCTTCTGGCCGCGGCCGGGATGGCTCAGGTTGAAGAAGTTGAAGCCGCCGCCCCGGCTGCCATTGACGGTGGCGACGACCGAGCTCTGCTCAGGGGTGAGCGTGAAAGCCGACTGCGGGGTGGTGTTGCCCTCGATGGCAATGGGCGCTGAGCCCAAACCTTTGATGTCAACCGAGTAGTCGATCCGATGACCCTCGGCGTAGTTATAGACCTGGAGCTCCAGAATGGCGGCCGCGGGACCGTTGTAGGTCAGCCGTTGAGTCGCGCTGGACGTGGTTTTTTCAACCTGGTGGCTTTCGGCGATCAGGTCGTCACCGTCGTAGAGCTGGACCCCGACGGCCTTATCGGAACGTAGGTAAGGGGGGGCGTAGGCCATGGTGACGGTGAGAGTAGCGTTACCGGGATAGTCGACGTTGTAAAAGCGAATCGCGCCGTCGCTATCTCCCACCAGCGTGCCGGCCAGGAAGGGGGTGCCCGCTTGCACGAGCGGCGCCGTGCTCGGGTCCGCAGAACCCAGGGGCGAGGCCATGGTGGCTGAGGTGTCGAGACCGGAGGCGGTGACGGTGAAAAAGGTTGGTTTGCGGTCGACGTAGCTGAAGAGCTGGATCAGGTATTCGCCGGAGTCGAGACCAGAGAACGTGGCTCGGGTGCGGGTTGCCCACGGGTCCGCATTGATTGGTTTGCCCCGCGTCACCATGCCGGACGGACCATAGATGTTGAAGCCGATGATGTCGCCCATGCGGCCGTAGCTCTCACTGGCGTCGAGAGTCATGACGACGATGGCTCCGCCCCCGGGATAATTGATGGTGAAGTTTCGAAAATAGCCGCCAGTGTTGCCGAACAGGGTGCCACCCACGGCCGGCTGCTCGGCGCTGAGGACCTCCTTCCCTTGAGCTGAGGCCATCGAGGGCATGAGCAGGCCGAGCGCAGCCAGGGCGACCGTTAGACCGGCCCGCTGGATCGCGGTTGTGACGCTCCCTCGGGTACGAGCCGGGTTGCTATCGTCATTCCTGGTCAGCATCGGTAGTACTCCATCAGCAGGGCGCATCTCGGACCATATCGCGAGGCCCGTGGGCATAATAACAGGTGGGGGAGACCAGTCGCACCAGCCGAAGGGGTGGTCGTTGCGGGGCTCGTCACGTGGCAATTCTGGGGCCAATGGCCCAAGGTACGCTACGAATAGGCGAGCGGGACTAGAATCCTCGGAACGCTGAAAATGTAGAGGTTCAAGCCATCCGCCCGCCGCTCCCTGAATTGATCTGCTATGCGAGGACCCGCTGATTCGTGGGTGAGCTCCGTCTGACCCACCACTCAACCGCTCAGGCGTTCCTGGCTCGCGCGCAAGACTGGCTGATGGCGGCCGAGCCCGAGCACAACCTGATTCTGGGGATCTGCGAGCGGCTGATCAATCGACCAGATGGCTATCAGGGTAAACCGTACCTGGTGACCGTTGAAGATGGCGGAAGCGTCGTAGCGGCCGTGGCTATGACGCCCCCCTACAAACTGGTGCTCGCCCGAGTTCTCCAAGTGGAGGCTCTGGGGCTTCTGGCGGAGGACCTGATCGAGGCGCATCTGTATCCACCCGGAGTCCTGGGGCCCAAAACCGAAGCGCAGGTTTTCGCTCGACTCTGGCGCGCCATGACGGGGATTGGCACCGTATCCATCGAGGCGGAAGCCATCTCGGAGGTGCGCCAGGTCGTTCATCCGGCGTACAGCGGCAGCCATTTGCGGCCCGCTCGGTTTGACGAGCTCGATGTGCTGACCCGCTGGCGAATTTCCTTCATGGTGGAGGTCGGCCTGCAAGAGGAGATCGAGGCGAGACGGAGCGCCACTCAGGATCTGCTGGAGCGGGGAGGCCTCTACGTGTGGGACGATGCGGGGCTGGTCTCGGTTGCCGCCACCAACCGCTCGACTCCCCACGGCGTTTGCATTGGCTTCATCTACACGCCGCCACCGTTGCGTAAGCACGGATATGGGACTTCCTGCGTGGCAGCGTTGAGCCAACAGATCCTGGACTCTGGGCGTGAGTTCTGCTGCTTGTTCACCCGGCTCGCAGATGCGACTTCGAACGACATCTATCAAAAGGTCGGGTACCGGCGCGTGGCGGATTGGGTGGACGTCTTTTTCGAGTGAAAATACGCGAACACGCATAATCTGGTTTCACAGAAGGCTCGGGAGGCAATGATTGACTGCTATCGACGCGCGTGATTTTCGCTTGACCAAATCGGTGAAGCCGCGCCGCTACGCCATTTCCCTTCAGCTTGACCTGGATAGCTGGAAGTCGACCGGCCGGGAGCAGATCGACCTTGACGTTGACCAGCCAACTCGTGAGATCGTGCTCCACTCCGACGAGCTCGACATAAGCGCTGCTCGACTTGATTCTGGCCTCGCCATGAGCGGCGTGACCTACGAGCCGGAGTCTCAGACTGCCACGCTGCGGTTTGGCCAAGAGATTTCAGCCGGATCGCACGTGTTGGAGATCGAATGGAGCGGGCCGATCCGGGAGGCACTGCGTGGACTTTACCGGTCGACTCACGGAGGCGTCCGGTATGCCGCCACCCAGTTCGAGGCGACGGATGCGCGCCGAGCCTTTCCCTGTTTCGACGAGCCCGAATTCAAAGCGCGCTTCGCGCTGGAGCTCATCCACGACGCGAGCCTGGTCCCGATCGCCAATGAGGGCATTGCGAGCTCCGAGCCGATGTCGGGCGGCAAGGTGCGGACCCGCTTCAACGAAACGCCGCCGATCTCCACTTATCTGGTCGCCTTCACGGTGGGTCCGTATGAGAGCACCGCGCCGGCTACGACAGCGACCGGACTTGAAGTCCGGGTTTGGCTCCCCAACGGGCTAGCCAGCCAGGGCACCTACGCCCGCGACGCCCACGTGCGCTCGGTGCAATGGCTTGAGAATTACACCGGCATTCCGTATCCGTACGGAAAGCTGGATGGAATCGGACTGCCCGACTTCGAGGCGGGCGCGATGGAGAACCCGGGCGCGATTACCTATCGGACCACCCTGGTGGCGGCCGATCCGGCCACGGCCGCGACCGCCGCCTACAAACGCATCTATAGCGTGGTCTCCCACGAGCTCACCCATATGTGGTGGGGTGATCTGGTCACCATGGCGTGGTGGAACGATCTGTGGCTGAACGAGTCCTTCGCCTCCCATGTGGGGGAGAAATGCACCGATGCGCTCAATCCGGAGTGGGGCTATCGGCGGGACATCGTGTCCCAAGCGACTTCCGCTTTCAACCTGGACCAGTTGGTATCCACGCATCCAATCTCGATGGAGGTCCGTAACGCGGATCAGGCCTCCGAGCGGTTCGACGCCATTACCTATCAGAAGGGCATGGCGGTGCTGCGCATGATCGAGAGCTTCATCGGGGAGAAGGAGTTCCAGGACGGCGTGCACATTTACTTAACCAGGCACGCGGAGGGGAATGCCACCGCGGACGACTTCTGGCGCGCGCTCGACGAATCTTCGCACCGGGACGTTTCGCGAATTGCCAACGCCTGGATCAAGGAGCCCGGCCACCCGCTGGTTCGCCTGAGCGCGACTTCGGACGGCCAGGGGGGGCTGACGGTCGATCTGACGCAATCGCGTTTCTTCGCGGATCCAGCGGTGGCCCCAACCGAACAACGGTGGCTGGTTCCGCTGGTTCTGAAGTATGGGACCGCATCCGGGATGCGAGAAGAGCGAGCCCTCCTGGAAGGGGATCGGTCGAGCATTCATTTGCCGGCCGCCCAGTGGGTCTACCCGAACGCGGGTGGTCGCGGCTTCTACCGCTACGCGCTCGACGATGGCGCGCTGGGGATATTGGCTTCCCACGCGAGGGAGCTCGATCCGGAAGAGCGGCTCATGCTGATTGACAATCAATGGGCCTTGACCCGGGCGGGGAAAGCCTCGTTGAGCCAGCTACTTGCCCTGATCGGCGGCCTGCGCGGCGAGCGAGATCGAGAGGTCCTGAGCGCGATCGCCGATCCGCTCTCCTGGCTGTCAACCCACGCGGTGTCCGACGCACTGAGAGCACGATTCGGAAAACTCGTGGAGGAGATCTACCAGCCCGTGCTGAATGAGCTCGGATGGGAAGTCCGCTCGACCGACGCCATGGAGGAAAAGGAGAAACGAGCGCTGGTGCTCAGCATGCTGGGACGGACGGCGGCGGTGCCGGCGGTGCGCGAAGAAGCGCGGCGGCGGATCATGACTCATCTCGATGGGTCGAAGCCGCTCGATCCCGACATTGCGTCAGCGCTGGCGGGTTCGGCGGCCGCCAATGGGGATCAGGGACTCTACGAGCAATACGTGAGCAGGATGAAGCAGATGGCGGACGGCGATCCCCAGGAGGAGGCTCGGTTCCGCAATGCGCTGGTGGCTTTCGAGGACCAGGCGCTGGTCCGAAAAACTGCTGAAGCCTGCTTCAGCGACATGATTCGGACTCAGGACCGGGGCCTGCTCCTGTTTGCCCTGCTGGGAAGCCGACACGGACGCCGAACGGTGTGGCCCATCGTGCGCGAGCACTGGGACACCGGCGTGGCCACCCTGGATCGCGGCGGCAAGCACCGGATCATCAATGCGCTGGGCCAGCTCACCCCGCGTGACCTGGAGGCCGAAGCGACCACCTGGCTGAGGGAGAAGGAGTCGCCTGACTCAGCGGAGACGACCGCCCAGACCCTCGAGCGGCTCCGCCTGGGCGCGGATGCCGCCGAGCGCTTGAGTCGGGAGTTGCCGGACGCATTGGCGCACGCGGAAGCTTGAGGCGACCGGGGCGCGACCAATGAGGACTGGTCCGCAGGTGCCGATGGGCGATCTCGACCTGATGCAGATTCGCGCCGACACGAACTTTACCTACGATGGCCCCGGGCGCATGCTGAGGACCCGGGCGTCGCGCGAGGATCAGCGGGGTCCCGCCCCGCGCCTATTCCTGGGGCGAACCAAGGACGGATACGTCGTCCGTTTCGGCGCGACTATGCCGGATGCCCTGGCGGAGCGGCTGGAGGTGATCATTGATCGCCAGCCCCCGGTTGAAGACCTGTATGCCCTACCGCCCGTTTTGGCTGAGGCGCGGAAGGTCCTGGCCCAGCACGTGGCGATCACGAAGGAAGAGGCTGGCCCCGCCTATCGCTTCCCGGAGGTGATCAAGCGATCTGAACAGGTTGTCCAGGTCACGGAGGAGAACCGCGAGCTCGCCCGCGGAACATATCCCTGGCTGTATGAGGAGCTTGCCGATTGGGGGCCGTGCTTCGCGGTCGTTCAGAAAGGTCGGGTGGTGTCGGTCTGCTTTAGTTCACGCATCAGCGCAGACGCTGCTGAAGCGGGGGTTGACACGCTCCCGGAGTTCCAGAAGCGCGGCTACGCCTCCGCAGCCACGGCGGCCTGGGGCGCAGCAATCCGCGAATCGGGTCGTATCCCGCTGTACAGCACCTCGTGGGAAAACGTCGCGTCGCAGGGCATCGCCCGACGCGTCGGCCTAATTATGTTCGGAGCGGATACGACCTGGTGGTAGACCCTTTTCAAGGGCGTTCCCGTTCCGCTTCGGGTCTGAACCAGTAAGGTGTATGGCATATTACCGAGCGAAAGGACCAACTGGTAGCGGAGCTGGTGCGTTCGGGGCGTTACCAGAACGCAAGCGAAGTACTGCGGGAGGGACTCCGCCTGATCGAGCGCCGCGAAGCTGAGGATGTAGCCAAGTTGGTTGCGCTTCGTGAGGCGGCAGCCGTGGGTATCGCCGCTTTGGACCGAGGCGACTTTATCGAATTCCCCGACGCCGACGCGCTGGGAGAATACCTGGACGCGGTTGCCGACAGCATCATTCGGGGCGAGTGAATAGCGCTGCGGCGATTGAACGCTGGCAGGTCCGCCTTTCTGGTTCCGCCCAACGAGACCATGCTGACATCCTTCGATGGACTATGCAAAGCTTCGGCGCTGGGCAGGCGCAGACATATCGAGAACTGATGCGGACGGCTCTTCGATCGCTTGGCGAAGGTGGGCCCGAGATTCCCGGGAGTAGGCTCCGCGCAGATATCCGCGAAGGCGTCCGCACACCCCATATCCAGCGACCAGGCAGACATCTATTGCTTTATCGCTCAGCCGAGCCCAATCTGATCGAATTCCTACGGATTCTTCATGATGCAATGGATCTGGCTCGGCACAGCCTGGACCGAGATCCGGACTAGGGGATGACCGGAAATCAGCAATGGAACCGACCTTTGGGCTTCGAGAGCAGAGCGCAGGAAGGCCAAAGAGCGAGATCCTGATTCAAAGTAGATCTAGCAGCGAGGAACCGCCGCGTCGTATATTCGGCCATGCCAATCGAGTTGCCTCAACCTGAGCGATGCGCCTTTTGTCACGTCGACGCGACGAGCCGGTGGGCGGCCATCGTCGAAGAACTCGATAGCACTTGTGCTTTCCTAAATCCGCGCCAGTACGGAATGGGCGCTCTGCTCGTGATTCCCAAGCGGCACGCGCCGACGGTGCTCGACCTGGAAGGTGCCGAGGCAGAAGCGTTAATCCATCATGTACGAAGGCTATCGGCTGCCCTAATGAAGGCTTTCGACCCGGCCGGACTCAATATTTTCCAGAACAATGGCATCAGTGCTGGGCAGACGGTGCCCCACTACCACGTGCACATCGTGCCCAGCTATCCGGGCGACCCGCCGGGGCGAGTCTTTCAGGGGGCCGATTTCGAGCGAACTCCGAAGGAGGAGCTGGAGCGCACCGCCGAGAGAATTATCGCCCAGCTTGCGCCGTTCAAAGCTTAGGCCACCTTGGGCCGCAGGCTAGCTAGCCGTCTCTACGGCGTATTTCTTCTCCAGGGCGTCGTAGCGGGGCTTGTCCACCAGGCGCTGGCGCTCGTCAAAGGTGGCGACCCGATCCAGGACGCCATCGATAGAGCCGGTTCGGAGAATGTGCCCCAGGACGAGCTGCATTCCGCTGATTGCCGCCTGGATGGCCGCACCCGCGTACAGGACCATCGCGTAGCCTTGGTCGGCGAGCTCGGGCTGAGTGAGGAGCGGCGTGTCTCCGCCGAAAACCAGGTTGATCAGGGCGGGACCGCCCAAGGCCGCCGGAATACGACGGATCTCGTCAAGCGAGCGCGGGCCTTCCACGAATAGGCAGTCAGCGCCCGCTTCGAGCGCTGCATTCGCCCGGTCCAACGCGTCTTCGAATCCGGTGCAGGCGATGGCGTCGGTCCGGCCCATGATCAGCAAGTCCGGATCCGAACGCGCGTCCGTCGCTGCTTTGATCTTGGCGACGAACTCTTCGGTCGAGGTCACCTCCTTGCCTTCGAAATGGCCGCACCGCTTGGGGAAGACCTGGTCCTCGATCTGAATGCAGTTGGCGCCGGCCCGTTCCAGCACCTTGATGGTGTGGCCCACGCTGACCGCGTTCCCGAAGCCGGTGTCGGCGTCAACAACGATCGGGAGGCTGATGACCTCGCGCATCGCTGCGACGTGCTCAGCGAGCTGGGTCAAGCTGATCAGGCTGAGGTCGGGGACGCCGAGGAAGCTATTGGTGACCCCGGATCCGGTGACGTAGGCGGCCTCGAAGCCGAGGTCCTCAGCGATGCGAGCGGTGAGCGCGTTGGGGCATCCGGGGAGCAGCATCCCATTGCGTAGGGCTAGTCGGGCCTTGAGCTTCAGGTTCAGATTTTCTGCCATTGAGTTCACTCCTTTGACGATCCTTGCAGATTGGTGCGTTAAGGTTCGGGCTTGACTCCCACGGCGCAATGGAACGGCTCGGTGAGCCAGATTGGCGACCCCTCGGCCTCGGCCGCCATCATAGCCGCCCGCCATTCCTCGGCCTGGTCGGCGCTCAGCCTGGTGAGCCGGGCGGCCTCCCGGTTCTTGAACCGAGCACTGCCCAGACGGTCCCAGGCGAAAGCGGGGCCGCCCCTGACATCTATGAGGCCGGCCGCCTGGACTCGGCGGTACAGGCTATCGTCGGCACAGCCTCGTTCGACCACGCCGGGGTTGGGGCCAGGACCTTCGAAAAGGTCCCTAAGCGGCTTGGAAATCGGGAGGTTGGTCCAGCAGCTCTCCCGGTCGACTGCCCTGACAGTCACCACAACTCGGCCGCCGGGCTTGGTGATACGCACCAACTCGGCGAGGGCGCGGTCAGCGTCAACCTCTTCCAGGACCGTGCTACACAGGGTGATATCAAAGCTGTTGTCATTACACGGAATGGCCTCGGCCGAGCCTTCGCGGAGGTCGAGGCGGTCGGCGAGGCCCTCGCTAGCCGCGAGATCACGGGCTTCTCCGAGGAGAAAGGCGTTGATATCCAGGCCGACGACCCGTGGGATTCCGGTGCGGCGGACGATGCGCCTCAGCAAGGCACCGGTGCCACAGCCTACCTCGATGAGCGCATGATGTGGCTCGGGCGACGTTAAATCCAGCAATGAAAGGACCATGTCGCTGTAGCCGCTAGCGGCCCGCGATTCGAGCGACTCTACGAATTTCAGGTGGCGTCCACCGAGCACGATCGTGCAATGCTTGGCTTGGAGGGGAGGGAGCAAGGCATCCCATTGATGGGGAGCTAGGGCGAGGGGCAGTAGCACGACCGGCGTGCCGGTCCCGGCCGCTTTGTAGGTGACTTGAGCTACTTCTCCTTGGCTGGATAGGGCCACCGTAGCTGGGGACCTTGCTTGATCCATCCGGGCCAAAAAGTTGAGCACCGCGACGGCCACCTCCTCGGATCGGTCGGCTACGGTGTCACTCCAGAGCAGCTCAGTGCAACCGGGCAGCCAATGAATGTTCGTATTCGGCTCGTCGGCCAGGCGCCCGGCGAGGAGGGTCGCGGACGATCCACCATCGCCGGACAGCCACAACATCTGCTTCGCGACGGCTTGGAAGTCGGCAGGGTTGCCGGTTGCGCCCTGGAACACAATAGACGCGACCCGCTCAGGGCCCACCCGCAGAAGGTCGAGGATTTCCTCGGGTGACCGGACACAGAAATGCGCTTGCTCCACACCAAGACGATCCAACAATTGGACGAGGCGCTGACCTGGCCGTACAGCTGCTTCTTCGATCAGGTTGCCCTCCTGGTTTGCGGTGGCCTTGGGTAGATCAGCTATTGGGCGAATATATCACGGCGTCCGGCTCCTGTGATTCCGTGCGCCTACGTCTTCTCGGCGACGCTGAGCGGTCCCAGCCTGGTTCGTCTGGAAGCCCGTGCCATCTTTGCGGCATAATTGGTCTGCTGAGGAGCGTTGCGGCCGGGGCCTTGAGGTCTTGGTCAGGCTCAGCAAATGAACGGCGCTCGCATCTTTATTGGGTGCGGGCGATTTTTTTTGCCCGACCTGGGAGGGAGTCCTGGCCATGACTGAAAGCAACCCTAAATTTCGAGTGGCAGATCTGTCGCTGGCCGAATGGGGCCGCAAAGAGATGCGGATCGCCGAGTCGGAGATGCCGGCCCTGATGGCGATCCGGGAAGAGTATGCCGCCGCCCAGCCGCTCAAGGGCGCTCGGATCGCGGGGTCGTTGCACATGACGATCCAGACCGCGGTGCTGATCGAGACGCTGGAGGCGCTTGGCGCCGAGGTCCGCTGGGCGTCGTGCAATATTTACTCGACTCAAGATCACGCCGCCGCCGCGATTGCGGCGGGCGGGACCCCGGTGTTTGCCTACAAGGGCGAAACGCTGGACGAGTACTGGGAGTTCACCCACGCCATCTTCGACTTCAACGGCCGGGGTCCCAACATGATCCTGGATGATGGCGGGGATGCCACTCTCCTCGTGCACCTGGGTGCCGAGGCGGCCAAGGATCGGTCGCTGCTAGCGAATCCGAAGAGCGATGAGGAGCGAGCGTTGTTCGCGGCGATCGGCAAGCGCGATCCAGCCTGGTACGGCCAGATCGCCCGGGACATCAAAGGCGTGACCGAGGAAACGACAACGGGCGTGCATCGCCTCTACCAGATGGCGGAAGACGAACGGCTGCTATTCCCGGGGATCAATGTGAACGACTCGGTCACCAAGTCCAAGTTCGACAACGTGTACGGCGTGCGGGAATCCCTGGTCGATGGCATCAAGCGGGCGACCGACGTGATGATCGCGGGCAAGGTAACTGTGGTGGCCGGCTACGGTCAAGTCGGGAAGGGCTGTGCGCAGGCTCTGCGGGGATTGCAGGCTCAGGTTTGGGTGACCGAGGTGGACCCGATTTGCGCGCTCCAGGCGGCGATGGAAGGCTATCGGGTGGTCACCATGGACTATGCGGCGGACAAGGGCGATATTTTTGTGACCGCCACCGGGAACGTCGACGTCATTGGGCACGATCACATAGCGCGGATGAAGCACAACGCGATCGTGTGCAACATCGGGCATTTCGACAACGAGATCGACGTAGCAAGCCTGAAGCAGTATGAGTGGGAGAACATCAAGCCGGAAGTCGATCACGTCATCTTCCCGGATGGGAAGCGGATCATCTTGCTCGCCCAGGGCCGACTGGTCAACCTAGGCTGTGCGACCGGGCACCCGAGCTATGTGATGAGCTCGTCTTTCGCCAACCAGGTGCTGGCCCAGATCGAGTTGTTTGGCAACTCAGCCAAGTATCCGATCGGGGTGTACGTGCTGCCCAAGGAATTGGACGAAAAGGTGGCGCGTCTCCAGCTCTCGAAGCTCGGAGCCGAGCTTACCGAGCTGAGCACGGATCAAGCGCGCTACATCGGCGTTCCGCAGGCGGGTCCGTACAAGACCGACCAGTACAAGTACTAGGACCACTGAGTAATGTGACGGTTTCAAGCGATAGGGAGGGCGGTTAACGTGTCGGCCCGCCTGCCCGACTCAGTCGT
Organism: Chloroflexota bacterium; assembly: GCA_009692845.1. Classification (GTDB taxonomy): domain Bacteria; phylum Chloroflexota; class UBA6077; order UBA6077; family SHYK01; genus SHYK01. The sequence continues at coordinate 112,540 of SHYK01000003.1, forward strand.
CATGGTGGTCCGTCGCGGCCACCAGGTTCTCATCATCCAGCGGGCGAAGGGCCTTCAGGGAGGTGGCTACTGGGCGCCTCCGAGCGGCAAGGTCGAGCTAGGCGAGACCCAGCCCGACGCAGTGATCAGAGAGGTCGCGGAGGAGACGGGTCTCGTGGTGCAGCCCCTCCGTAAGGTCTGGGAATGCGTATCCGCCAGTGGCGCCTTCGCACTGCATTGGTGGTTGACGGAGTATCTCAGAGGCGCGCTGACCCCCGACCCGCGTGAGGTGAGCGCCGCCGCATGGATGAGTGCCGAAGAGTTTGCCGCCCTGGCCCCTATCTTCGACGGTGACTTAGAGTTCTTCAGGGACGTGTTTCCAAGGCTGTGACGGCCGCTGAAATCGACTCGCTACGAGCCCCCGGTGCGCGGGCGGAGCTTTCGTTTGGAGTGCGATTGCAGCCCCTTGGTGTAGCCGAGTTTCTCGAAAAGCCTTCATTGTTGATCCTCAGTCACTGCTCTCAACATCTACCTGCCTCACTCCTTTCCTGCACGAACGGTGGATCGGCCAGGGCCGTGAACGGGCTCCTGGAGCCAGTTTCCAAGCGCCGCTGGCCTTTTACGCCAGAAAACAAAAGGGCCGCGAGCTTTCCTTCGCTCGCGGCTTGGTGGGTCGGGCTCTTGCCTGACTGGCTATTAACCGAGAGCCCCTCCCGCCGCGTGCACATAGGCCAACTGCCGAGGAACTCGGAAAAGACGAGGCATTGTCATCGGAAAGTCTACGGCCCCCCTTCGGAATGCGCGCGTTATGGCACATGTTAGAACTCTGCCCCCACGGTTTCAGACCAGGTTCCTACCCAGCTCTCACAGGACAACTACCTCCCCTTCATAGACTGATTTCACGACGGATTGGTTCGGAACGCGAGCTAACTTCAGTAACAGTCTCGGGCGAGGGTAATGACGGTGAGTCCAATGCTTATTCGGCAGCACGTCGATGGGGGAGTTGTCTCCAGTCTCTACGGCCGCACGCCGAGCCTCCACAATTGCTCTTCGGAAACCCCCGTCCAGGTTCTGCGTGGGCCCCGAGATGCCCGGGTGGTTCGGCGGCGGGGCCTGGTGGTGCTCGAACCAGACCAGGAGGGGCTCGTGCGTCATCTCTTGATTGCTAAGGGCGAGCAAGCTGGGCGCGTCATCCGACCCGACCCGTACCAGGCTGAGCCCGCGGTCGCCCTGGTTGCCTGGCAACCTCCTCAGGCCGTCTCCATGACGACGCCCGCCGTTCGCCCGGATGTAGCGGCGCTCCTCGCACTGTTCGCAGCGCAGGCGTCTAGAAGAGCGGATTCAAGATCGGTTTCCAATGGGAACGAGCCGGAAAAACCGGCCCGTCGCGCCCCTCGTCGGAGAGCCGCCGCAAGGAACAAGAACCAGGCCGAGCTGGTTCCCGCCTAAGGCTTTTTGCCCACTGGACTGTTGCCGCTGAGCCCTTGACGGACTGAGTCGGTGGACTCTCTGCTTCGAAGGTCACCCCGACCGGCTCTCCGTCCCCAAACCTTCTTAACGTACCGCAAGTCGCTCTCCGATCGGTTGGGTTAGACTGCATTCAGCGTGCTCAAAAGGCTGGAGGAGATGACGATGCGCATGATGGTGCGGTTTAGTTTCGCGGGTGAAGAAGCCAATGACCTCATTCGCAGCGGCGAGATCGCCAAGGTTCTCCAGATGATCATGGAAGATCTCAAGCCCGAGGCGGCCTATTTCTATCCGGAGGGCGGCGACCGGGCGGGAATGATGGTCGTCGATATGAAGGAATCGTCTCAGCTCGCCGAGATTGCCGAGCCGTTTTTTATGGGGCTCAATGCCACGGTGGAGATGACGCCGGTCATGACGGCGGAGGATCTCCAAAAGGGAATGGCAAACATGCAGCGGATCGTCGACAAGTACGGCTGACGATTCCGGGACTTTAGGTTAGAGGGCTCGGTCGAGCCACTGCTCGCGGTGATCGATCAGGCCGCGAGCGTCGAGCTCGTGATTGGCTACCCGCAGAATCCAGACGTGGAAAGAGAAATCCTGCCAGCGGTAGGCTTCGATCTTCTCCCAGGCGGTCTTGAACACTTCGGAGGTTATTTCCGAGGCGAGACCTGGATTGGGGGTCTTGGAGCTGACGAACTTGTGCACGAGGCCCGCGTAGGCCCGGTGGAGGGTGTCGAAAGCGGACGAATCCGGTTCGGCAACGCGTCGCTCCAGCGACTCGAAATCGTCGGAGCTCAACCCGGCCATATACAGGCCTAACGGTCGCCGGCCGGCGTTCGGCCGGATGGTTGTGCGGTCATTCGAGGATCATACGGCTGGGTGGGTAGGTCGTCCCCGCCTTCACCGGGCTGCCATCGGTTCGAGCTCGGGCTGGTCCTCGTCTAGCGTCGCCAGGGTCGCGATGTCCTTGGCGCGCAGGTCTTTGCGAGCGGCCAGGATGCCGATGTTGATGAGGGCGCAGGCAATGGCGCCCGAGACTAGGGCAATGGGTGCGCCCACCACACCGGCCGCAACGCCCAGCAGGCCTTGGCCTATCGAGGGTACGCCAATCGTGCTCATCTGCTGGAAGCTGGAAACCCGTCCCCGATATTCATCGGGAGTCAGCAACTGGATCACGCCATTGCGGGAGGTGGCCTGCATGGAGTCGGTCACCCCCAAGGCCAAGCAAGCGATCATAGCGAGCGGAAGCCACGGGGCCAGGGCCATCCCGGCCAGGGCGACGCAATAGGCCAGGATCGAGGCGACACAGACAAACCCTTTGTAGGGAAAATCGCCCAGGCTGGCGATGAGCGCCGCCCCCAGAACGGCTCCGACGGCGTCGGCGGACCAGAGCAGCCCGTAGCCGGTGGGACCGGCGTCCAGACGCTCGGCCAGGATCGGCATCAACACCTGGTAGCTGCCAAACAGCATGGCGGCGGCATCGGTTCCGAGCAGAACCAGGATGATGGTGCGGCGGTGGCGGATAAACCGGAGGCCGTCGATCATGGCCCGGAAGGCGGACTCGCGGGGTTTGGCGGGGGTTGCGCCCAGATTGATGCGACCCAGCAGGAAGAAAGTCACCACGAAAGCCACCCCGGTCGCCGCGTAGGTTATCGAAAGCCCGATGGTGGCGATGGCGATACCGGCGATGGCCGGAGCGATGATGCGAGCCATCCCGAAGACGCTAAAGTTCAAAGCCACCGCGTTCACGAGCTGGTGGCGAGGCACCAGGTTGGGCACGATCGCCTGTCGAGCGGGGGCGCTCAAGGCGCCGAAAGCGGTCGTGATCATCGTTCCGACGTAGATGTGCCAGGCCTCGATGAGGCCACTCAAGGTGAGGGCGCCCAGGGCCAGGGCCACGACACCATTGGCGATCTGCCCACTCATGATGATCCAACGGCGGTTCACGCGATCAGCGATTACGCCACCAATCAAGGACAGACCGATGATCGGAATGGCGCGGGCAATCCCGGTCAGGCCAAGGAGTAGCGCGGAACCGGTGATCTCGTAGATCTGCCACAGGTTGGCCGTTTGCTGCAGGGTTCCGCCGATGGCGGCCACAAAGCCAGCCAGGAAGAGGAGGCGGAAATCGGGGCTTTCGAGGGCGGAGACGGCACGCCGCAGGCTAGGACGATCGCTCTGGGTCAAGTTTCCGCTCTGGTCAAGCTGGGCTAGCGGGTCGCGGCGATCGACGGGGCGAACTGCGCCTCGGCTTTCGCCAGCACCTCGTCGGGTGCAGCCAAGTCAGGCGAACGCAGGTCCTTGCGATTGATCAGCGCAGCGACATTGATCGCCGCGCAGATGATGGCTCCGCCGATCAGAGCCGGAGCGGCGCCCACCCCCGCGGCGACTGCGCCCATGAGGCCCAACCCAAAGCCCGGACCACTCGACTGCAGCATGAGCTGGAACGACGAGACCCGGCCGCGGAACTCATCCGGGGTGAGGATCTGGATGATCGAGCTCCGAGTGATCGCTTGCAGGGAGTCGCAGAGCCCCAGCCCGGCGCTAACCAGGAGGATCAAAGGGAACCACGGGGCCACTCCCAGGCCGATCAAGCAAATCGAATAAGCCAAGATGGCACCCGTGATCAGGTAGCCTTTGTAGCGGTAGTTCCCAAGTGAAAGGATTACGAAGGAACCAACCAGGCTTCCCACGCTGGTCGCCGAGGACAGGAGTCCAAAGCCGACTGCGCCCGTGTCGAACTGGTCTGCGATGATCGGGAGCAATACCTGGTAGCTCCCGAAGATCATCGCGCTGAAGTCCATCAGCAGAATGACCAGGATAATCGACCGAACTCGAACGAAGCGCACGCCTTCCATAAGGTCCTTGACCGGCGATCCGGCGGCCCGGGCCGGCAGGGCAGGAAGATGCACTGCAAGGAGTGTGACGGCGGAAATCACATGCGCCGCCCCATTGAGGGCATAGGTAATTGGGGTTCCCACCAGGGCAATCAGGATGCCGGCCATCGACGGCCCGGCAATGCCCGAGATTCGGTTGGCCGAGAAATTCAGGGACATTGCATTCATCAAATATTCGTGGGGCACTACGCTGGCCAACGCGGCCCGTCGAGCAGGTCCGGCGGCTGATCCGAGGGACGAATTGAGGAAAACGGCCAAATAGATGTGCCAGACCTGGACCTGACCGGTGAGGCTGAGAACGCCCAGAGTGACCGCGAAGACTCCATTCGACACCTGGGTCAAGATGATGATGGTCCGGCGGTCGATTCGGTCCGCGACGACCCCTCCCAAAAGGGAGAACAATATCGTCGGGATGGCGCGGGCAACGCCGGTCAGCCCGAGCTGCAACGCCGAACCGGTCAGAGCATAGATTTGCCAGGCATTGGCAATACTCTGAAGCTGCCCACCCACGCCGGAGATGACCTGGGCGAAGATGAGCGAACGAAAGGCAGGGACGCTAAAAGACGCGAAGGCGTTTCGAAGGCCTTTAGGCGTTTCGCTACTCACCGGCGGATTGCCTGTGAATAGGTGTCCACTGCGAGGTCGCGAGCGCGGACGGTACGGGTGGCACGTCGCCATGATACTTAGGAAGCCTAAGGCTCTGCCAGTGCCCTGAACCTGCTGGGATAGGCCTGAGATTACCCGTTTGGAACTTGCACGGCAGGCGCTCGAGGGCTATTCTTTACTTAGCCTGCGCGGGGGAGAAAGGACTCAACTGATGATGGGAATGTACCCCAAGATGGTCAGAGTCCTCGTTGGAGTCTGGCAGGTGGATCACCGATGCTCTGTAGTTTCATAGCTGCAGGGCCGGTTCGACACCGGGTGCGTCTTTGACGATTGCCGCGTCGCGGGTCAGGAACGATCCGCTAGGCCTCAGCTGATAACACCTGGCGCAGGGCCTCCATCCGGTTAACCAAGAAAATAGCGCATGAGCCCCTCCGATCGATCGGGGGGGCTCTGTTTTGCTCAGCGGATTTCGACACTCGAGGCACCGGTCTGGATGCGCAGACTGATCTTGTTCTCGGCGGAACCGAAGTTGGATGACCGGTAGCTGTTCTGAAAGCCGAACATGGGGATGCCAGCCCGAGGGCTGGACGAGGGAAACCGGGTCTCATCGACTTTGACGCGGGTCAGGCCACTATCGATCCGGATGTCGGCCGCCATTTCAGTTGGGATATCCACCACTATCGTGCTGGCGCCGCCCCGGATCAATGCATTCACGGTGCCGCGGGCGGGTAACCGCACCGTAGCTTGAGTCGCCCCGACTTGAAGATCGAAGGCGCGCAACTGGAGGTCGTTCAGATCGGCCTGGAGTTGGGAGGCTCCTACCCGGACCTGGAGTGACCTGAGCGGGATCGCGCTGGTCAGGCGAAGATTTGTTTGCGACTGGGTGGCCCCAAACGAGCCGGGGGAGATTTCGCGCAGCTCGAGCCGGCCGACCCCCTCGGCAACCCGATAGCTCGATTCGAGGCCCCGCTCATCCGGGGTCGTATTTCCCTGTGCGAGCAGGCCTGCGTCCGCGCCGCCGGTGATGGAAACTTCACCGGCCGCGAAAGACGCGGTGACCTCGGCTTCCCGGGCGCCGCCCAACGGTTGGTCGAGGGCAGCGCTGTGGGTCGGGGGTGGAGGAACCGGGAAACGGGGAGATCCGCCCAGGCTAAAGAAGCTCCGTCCTGCACCAAGCCCGCCCGCGATCAAGAGGACCAGGACGAGAAACAGCGCGGCTCTCCAGGAAGCCCGCCCGGTGAGAAGCAGCTCGAGTCCCAGCAGAATCAATACCGCGGGCCAGAGCCGGAGCAGCCACGGCCAGATGTCGGGGGAGATCAGGCCGAGGTTCGTGGCGAACAGAACCAGACCGAGCACGACCAGCGCAGCCGGCATTAAGAGGGGGCGCCGCCAGAGTGGAGTCATCGCGTGGCTGGGCCGGTCGGGTGCCGATCGATCGCCAAATAGGCTCTTTAGACCCGGGCTCGTTGCCAGAGCAGGATGGCGCCGAGACCGACCAAGAGGGCCGGCCAGAAGGTGCGCCAGTTGAGCCACCAGATCAGGTTCAGGTTGTCCATCAAGAGGACGAGGCCGATCAAGATCAAGAGGACGCCGACCCACACGTGGCGATCACGACGACGCAGGCGTCGGCGGGGCGTTTCCCCGGCCCGGGTGGGCTCTGCCCCGGTTGCCGCTAACTCAGGTGGGTCGGATGATTCGCGCTCATTGAAGGGGGTTTCCGGAGAGGGAGTCTCTGGTTCGGTCGGGTGCGTTTTCGGCGAAATACCCAATCTCGTTTCTTCCAGCGGAACGATGATCCACAGCAAGAGATAGGCGACAGCGAAGACCCCGGCAGTCAGGAAGGCGAGCAGGAGCCAGGCTACCCGCACCAGCACTGGATCGACGTCGAAATAATCGGCGATTCCGCCGGACACGCCGCTGATCATCCGGTCGGTGGTGCTCCGGTAGAGGCGACGGCTGGTCGGGTCCATGGTTGCTCCAAGCATCCAGTGCGCTCGCCGCATTATGCTCTAGGGACGTGGCATCGCCGAATCGGCAGATCATGCGAGGATGGGAACCCGATGGTTGAGCTCGTGCGAGGAGTGCAGCTTTTCTGCGCTGAATGGCCGGAAGCTCGCTCTTTATGGGAGCGGGTTGATCCGGAGCTATTCGCGGTAACCCCCGTCGAGCCGGTGGAGCGGGTCATGGAAGTCATGCCCACCGGTTTCGGAGCCCTGGTGCGGGCGATTCTCCACCAGCAAGTCTCGATCTATGCCGGGCGCGCCATCCTGGGACGGTTGGTGGACGCCTGCGGCGGCGAGGTCGAGCCTGACGCGGTGCTGCGTCTCAACGACGATGATCTGCGGTCGGTTGGCCTTTCCCGCCAGAAGGTAAGTTACCTGCGGGCACTCGCCCAGGGGACGATCGATGGCGTACTGGATCGTCTTGAGGTGGAGCCCGATGAAGTGGTCACCCAGCGACTGGTGAGCCTGCCCGGAGTCGGGGTGTGGACGGCGAAGATGTTCTGTTTGTTCCACCTGGCGCGGCCGGATGTGTTCAGCGGAGACGACCTTGGCCTCCGAGAGGGCATCCGCATTCTAGATAATCTCGATGGCGGCCCTTCTCCGCGCGCGGCCGAGCTGCGCGCGGAGGTTTGGAGTCCGTTTCGGAGTCTGGCCGCGGTGTCGTTGTGGGATCTGGTGCGCCGCAGTCGGGCCGCTAAAGTCGGCGGACGCTAGTTGACTCAGAATAACGAGACGGGCCAACCGTTGCTCAGCGCGGACTATGTTCGCTCCGTGTGGCGGGAGATTTCGGGCAACTTGAGGCCGACCTTGCTGGTTACCAGCGAGGGGTTCGACGCGGCGCTGGGCGCTCACGTACTGCTGGCCTGTGAGACTTACCAGCACACCGGGAGCTTCAAGTTCCGGGCGGCCTTCAACCTGCTCAGGTCGGTTCCACAGTCGGTAGTTGTGACCGCGTCGTCGGGCAATTTTGGCCAGGCGGCGGCGCTCGCCTCGCGCCAGCTCGGGAAGGCCTGCACGGTGGTGATGCCGTCAACCTCGTCGCGGGTCAAGATCGAAGCAGTCCGACGGTTGGGAGCGACCGTGGATCTGGTCGACACGGTTCGGATATCCCGCATGGAGCGGGTGCGGCAACTCCTGGAGGCGGAGCCGTCGAGCTTCTATGCCCCCGCTTTCGACGACACCCGGGTGGTGGCCGGGAACTCGACGCTGGGCCGCGAGATTTTTGAGCCAGGCAGCGATCTCGATCTGGTGGTGGTGGCGGGCTCATTTCCGTCGTCGCGACCGCGAGAAACCTGCTTAGACCAGGGGTAAAGATCATCGGCGCTGAACCAGCGCTGGGAGATGACGCGGCGCGATCCCTGCACAGTGGCTCGCTGGTCGCCAATGAAGCGGAGCCTCAGACCATTGCGGATGGGGCGCGGACCCTGTCGCTGGGCGCGGTGACCTGGCCGATCGTGCGAGATGGGGTGGAAGACATCGTCGAGGTGACGGACTCCACCACGGCCGAAGCGGTCCGACTCTTGTTCCGCCATGCCAATATCAAAGCTGAGCCCACCGGCGCACTGGCGGTTGCGGCGGTGCTGGAGCGCCCCGCCCTCTTTGCGGGACGCAATAGCCGCGCCGATCGGTCTGCTACGGCCGATCCGGGCAAGCGCCGCGTAGGCGACTCTGGGGTAGGGGGCTCCGGCACCGCGGGTATCGACGCGGTGCTCTCGCTGGGCGCAGGGCCCTTCCCGATCGTGGGGATAGAGTCGAAGATATTGTTGAGGTTCCCGACTCCACCACCGCCGAGGCGGTAGTCGCGGACCTCTACGCCGCTATTCTGCGGCGGGAGCTATAGGCTCAATCCTTTGCGGGGATCGACGGGGCCGGCTCAGCATCCGTGACGACCGGGGTGACCTTCCTACTCCGTTTCGGACGGACCGCTGATGGCGGAGGGTCAGCTTCGGATGGCGCAAGGTCAATCTTTGATGATGGCTCGGGGGCAACGGCCAGACTAGGGCTAGCGTCCTTATGCTCGGCCGGAACAACTGGCGGTAGATCGAGCAGGTTGACTTGGCTCAGCGCGGAACAGAGGTCGCGTTGCTCTTCTTTCAGGTCGGGAATGGCAGCGGCTGCGGCGAATCTAGCCGAGAGCTCGGGGTTCTGAGGCGCGCCCAGACTGTCGAGAAACACCGCACATAGGTTCAATAGGCGTTTTTCACTGTTCGCAAATGCCAACGCCCCCCGCTGGAAAAGGGGCAACGTGAGGGAGTCCGGTCGAAATCCGCCGTATAGGGCCGCCCAGTCCCGATTCCGGCTCGCTTCCTTGCGGAGAATGTGGACCAACGTCCCTGCAAAGATGGCCTGAACCGCCTCCCGCCGCGTCTCGAACCGTGCCTCTGGCAAGCGCCCTCCAAATAGCCACGTCAAGACGTGGGCTGTGCGTATATCCGCATTCAGCAGCTAAGACTATCCGAAAACGGAGAGGCGTGGAAGCAGCCGAAGTATGCATGTCACGAGCTCGGGCGTCTTGCTGTTTTCCGACCGGCGTTGGAGAATCGCTGCCGTAGCGGACGAGGGAGTCTACTTACTCCATCGGTCCTCAGCAACTCTAGACTCGGAGCGGAGTGATTTCCTCTAAGCCCATTCGGCTGGTCGACTACGTCCTTCGTTACAAGTGGCATTACCTGGCGGGGCTGCTTTCCCTGCTGAGTGCGTCCTTTGTGGTGATGCTGCCGCCGGTAATCATTCGGCAGGCGATTGACGCAATCGCAGCGGGCACGACGAGTGAAGCCCTCTTGGGTTTTGGCGCCACGATTCTCGGGCTGGCGTTGCTAGAAAGTGTGGTCCGGTACACCGCGCGGCGGTTGATCTCCGGCATCTCCCGGCGGATCGAGTACGACCTGCGGACCGACCTGGCGACTCATCTCATGGCCCTCGACCAGAATTTCTATCTGAAGGCGCAAACCGGTGATCTGATGGCCCGGGCGACGAACGATCTCCAGCGAGTACGGGACCTGCTAGGCCCGAGCCTCCAGGATCTGTTCCGGCTCCCGGCCATGATGGCGGTGGGCTTTGTGCTCATGCTCTCGATCGACCAAGTCCTGGCGGTTTTGGCCCTGGCCTACTACCCGGTGATTGCCTTCTTCATCATCATCTTGAGAACCCGAATGGAAAGCCGATTCCGAGCGGTCCAGGATCAATTTGGCACGCTCACGATCCGGGTCCAGGAAAACATCTCGGGGATGCGGACCATCAAGGCCTACGTTCAGGAAGACGCGGAAATTGCCAATTTCGTGGCGGCTAACCAGGAGATGGTCCGCCGAGCGATGTCGTGGGCGCGCTTTTCGGCGGGACTCATTGCCCTCACCACGGTGGCGGGCGGGGCGTCGCTCTCGCTGGTGCTGTGGTTTGGCGGGCACAGCGTGGTGGAGGGGCGGCTTTCCCTGGGTCAGTTCGTGCAGTTCATCGCCTACCTGGCGATCCTGGCCAATCCGGTGCTGTCACTCGGTTGGACGGTGAGCATCCTGCAGGGGGGCATCGCCGGATGGAGGCGGGTCAAAGAGATCCTGGTCCAGGAGCCCGACATCGCCGATCCGTTGGTACCGGTCCATCTGGCCCGGATCCAAGGGGTCGTGGAGTTCAGCAACGTTACTTTTGGGTATGACGGGCATCCGGTGCTGAGGAATATCAATCTCAAAGTGCCGGCCGGGACTGCGGTGGCCATCGTGGGGGAAACCGGGGCCGGAAAAACGACTCTGATGAATCTGCTGGTTCGGCTTCACGATCCGTGGGAGGGGGTGATCTCGCTGGATGGCGTGGACATCCGTAGCCTTCCGCTGGAGCAGCTGCGGGCAGCGGTCGGAGTGGTTCCGCAGGAGAGCTTCCTGTTTTCAGAGCCGCTGTCGGACAACATCGCCTATGCGAGCCCAAACCCCGATCCGGTTCGGCTGCAAGCCGCCCTGGCCACCTCTCAACTGGTGACTGATCTTCCGCAGTTCGGTGACGGGTTGGACACAATGGTGGGAGAGCGGGGGGTAACCCTGTCGGGTGGACAGAAGCAGCGGGCCGCGCTGGCTCGGGCCTTGCTCAAAGAGGCCCCAGTGCTGGTGCTGGATGACGCGCTATCCCACGTCGACACCCACACCGAGGAGGAGATCCTCCATCGGCTGATTCCCCTGATCCACGAGCGCACGACCTTCCTGATCGCCCATCGAACGTCAACGGTCATTGCGGCAGACTTCATCGTGGCGCTCGAAAACGGCTCGATCGCGGAGATGGGCACCCACCAGGAGCTGCTGGACCGGCATGGGGTGTACGCGCGGCTCTACCATCGCCAAACGCTCGCCGAGCAGCTCGAGAGCCCCGACGGAATCGACGCGGCCAATGGGATTCGCGCATGATCGGCGAATACGAATACGAAGACGACGACATCATTGGCAACGCCTACGACGCTCGCATCGTTCGTCGCCTGGCTGGGTACCTGCGGCCGTTCCGCCCGCTCCTGGTAGGAGCGGTACTGGTCCTGCTGGCCATGATCGGGCTCGATACCCTGGGCCCGATGCTGGTTCGGTATGCCATCGATAGTCAGCTCGCCCAGGGTCGGACCGACGAGCTCCCGCTCATCGTCGGTATCTACGTGGGCATCGGCATCCTGCTGTTCGTGCTGCGCTACTGCCAGACGTTGCTGATGACTTACATCGGCCAGCGGGTGATGATGGCACTCGGCGTCGAGCTGTTCACGCATTTCCAGCGCATGGCCATCGCCTTTTTCGATCGGAATCCGGTCGGCCGGTTGGTCACTCGGGTAACCAACGACGTCGCGACCCTGGAGATGGTGGTTTCGCAGGGGGTGGTCGAGATTGCCGCCAACCTCTTGCTGGTGATGGCGATCGCGGTGATGCTCCTGGTCCTCGACTGGCGGCTCGCGCTGGCGATGTACGTGCTATTGCCAGTCCTGATTTACGTAGTGCGCAAGCTGGCGGCCCGCCAACGGGACGGATTTCGCGACCAGCGAGTCTGGCTGGCTCGCATCAACGCCTACCTGAACGAAAATATTTCCGGCATGGCGGTCGTCCAGTTGTTCAATCGACAGCCGGAGAATCTCCGTCGGTTCGACGATCGCAACAGTGGGCTGCTGCGGGCGAACCTGCGGGTCGTCGCGGTCTACTCAATCTTCGAGCCCACCGTGGTGCTCTTCAATGCGGTGACGGTGGGGACGATTCTCTGGTATGGCGGCGGGCGAGTGGCCGAAGACACGCTCACGCTGGGAACGCTGGTCGCTTTCCTCCAGTACATGCAGCGCTTCTACTGGCCGATCCGGGAGCTGTCGGACCGGTTCAACACGCTCCAGCAGGCGATGGCCTCCTCGGAGCGCATATTCCGATTGCTCGACGAGCCTGAAGAGATCGTGGACCCGGTTGCTCCTCGGCAACTGACGAAAGTGAACGGGAAGATCGAGTTCCGGAACGTCTGGTTCGCCTATGAACGAGAGAATTGGGTGCTCGAAGACGTTTCGTTTGTGATCAAGCCCGGGGAGAAGGTAGCTGTAGTTGGCGCGACCGGAGCCGGGAAATCGACACTAATGAACCTCCTGCTCCGCTTCTATGACGTGCAGCGGGGCACGATCCTGATCGACGACATCCCGATTGCGGATCTATCCCAGCGGGATCTCCGCCGCCACGTGCGGATGGTGCTGCAGGATCCGTTCCTGCTGACCGATACGGTGCTGGAGAACATTCGAATGCGGGATCAGGCGATTTCGCGTCAGGAAGTGGAGCAGGCAGCAGCCCTGGTGGGCGCGACCGAGTTTGTGAGCCGGCTACCCCAGGGATGGGACACGGTGCTGGCCGAGCGGGGAGCCAATCTCTCGGTGGGCCAAAAGCAGTTGATCGCGCTAGCTCGGGTGGCCGCCTTTGACCCGGAGATCGTCCTGGTGATGGACGAGGCCACCGCCAGCGTTGACCCGGTCACCGACCAATACATTCAGCGGAGCATCCGCAAGATCATGTTGGACCGGAGCGCCATCATCATCGCGCACCGTTTGAACACGATTCAGGATGTGGATTGGATCATCGTGCTGCATCACGGTCGCCTGGTGGAGACCGGTACCCATCGGGAGCTGCTGGAGCGCCGCGATGTCTACCACCGGCTCTACGAGCTCCAGTACAAGACGGCCGAAGCCGGGACGCGCGGCCCGACGTAGGCGGTCATCCTGAACGAAATGAAGGATCTCCTGGGAGCAACCAACTTCGAGGGAATTGGCGCTCACTTCAGATTCCTCGCTGCCGCTCGGAATGACATTTATCGTTGAGGAGCGGCAAGATGTTGGAACCGCGTCGCTGAATGGGCCCGACTGACCTCCAGCTGGACGGCATCGAGTATCGGTGGGATGGGCGCCGCTGGCGCTGGCCCGAAGTGGGTCTGATTCCGAAGGCGACGATTCAGGAGCTGAACCGGCTGCGGCTGCGGTCGGTGAGGGTGGCCGAGAAGCAGCTAACCGATCCGCAGGCCATGCTGGGGCTGGCCATCAACGCCAAAGCCCGCGGGGCCCAGGGGCGGGCGGAGCAGTTCGCACGGCGGGTGCTGTTGGTCGATCCCGAGAACTCGATTGCGGCAGCAATTCTGTCCAGCATCCTGCGTGAGAAGGGCAGGGCTAAGGCGGCTCTATCGATCGCCGACCGTTTCCAAAGCTCCAACCAGCCGCCAGTGCTAACGTCCAGGGGCGCTGCCCTGTGTGACCTCGGTCGATGGGATGAGGCACTGCACCAGATTCGGCAAGTTCTCGACATCGAGCAGGCGGCCCAGGGCGGCGGCAGCGAAGAAGCCCTGGCGGTGTACGGACGCATCAAGGCGAATGCGCCGCACCTATTTACCGACGGCGAGAGGTGAGCTTACGTTTTTGCCTAGCGATCGACGTCCCTCCGGCGAAGTCCGAAAAGCCAGCGAGGGCAGTGAGCAAAATTCCTATGGGCAATCCTCAGACCTCAGCTAGGGGTTCGGACTTCGGGGGATTGTCTGCTGCCACATGGGTGAGAGCGGTCAGCCCCTGGGCCAGCGCGGCGAGGTCGGCGTCAGGGAGCTTTTCGAGCAAAGCCACGAAGTGGTCCCGCTCGCCTTCGCGGAGGTTCTCGATGAGAGTCTCACCGGCCGAGCTTAGTGCAACGACGACCCGCCGCCGGTCCTCGGGATGCTCTTTCCGGGTAGCCAAGCCGCCGTGGACAACCCGGTCAACCAGCATACTGGCGGCGGGGCGGCCAATTCCGAGGGCGACTGCGAGCTCACTGACTGCACAGGATCCGTTCTCGCTCAGGAACATCAGGACGCGCATCTGGGCCATCGAGAGGTCGTGATCCATCCAGCCTCGGCTGATGCTGTTGTGCATGAGCCGCTGTTTGGCTTCGATAATTTCGACCTGGAGCTGCTCTCGGGAGGCGATGCGCTCATCCTTTGGCTAAACAATTCATATCCGTGAATTGGTTCACATTATATGAAGTGAAATGGTAGACTCCAAACGGGCTTGGAGCATTTGACTTTTGACTGAAGCGTTGAGCCGGGTGCGCCTGGTCCTGGTGACAATTGGCGTGATGCTGGCACTGTTGCTGGCCGCCCTGGATCAGACCATCGTGGGCACGGCCATGCCGCGGATCGTCTCCGAGCTGCAGGGCCTGGACTACTATTCCTGGGTCTTGACGGCCTATTTGGTCACCTCGACCACCGTCACCCCGATTGCCGGGAAGCTCGGCGACCTGTTCGGGCGCAAACCCTTACTGCTGATCGGGATGCTGGGATTCGTGGGCGCGTCCGCCCTGTGCGGTCAGGCTCGCGACATGGTCCAGCTCGTGGCCGCGCGGGGATTGCAGGGCATCTTTGGCGGGGTGCTCTTCGCCACAGTCTTCTCGTCGATAGCGGACATCTACGAGCCCCACACCCGTCCGCGGATCCAGGGCTTGTTTGGCGGCATTTTCGGCGTTGCTTCCGTCGTTGGACCGACCATCGGTGGGTACCTTACTGATAGTGTGGGCTGGCGCTGGGTGTTTTACGTGAATCTGCCGCTGGGGCTGGCCGCGACCGCCTTTGTTTACCTGATCATGCCGCGGGCGGAAGCCACGGGATCGTGGCGGAACATCGACTTCCCGGGCGTGGTCAGCCTGGCCGGTGGCTTGATCCCATTGCTGGTGGCTTTGTCGATCACAAGGGATCATGCATGGACATCGCCCGAGGTGGTCGGGCTTCTGGCCATCGCGGTAGTTGTCCTGGTTGGCTTTTATTTCGTGGAGCGGCGAGCGGCGCAGCCGATCGTCCCATTCTGGCTGTTCACCGATCGGACCTTTGCAGTGTCGGTGATCACCGGCTTCCTGGTCGCGGTCGGCATGTTTGGGACCATCATCTATGTGCCGTTGATTTACCAGGGAGTGCTCGGGATCTCGGCCACGAGCTCCGGTGCCCTCATCACTCCGATGATGGGAGGCATCATTGTCGGTAGTGTCGCTGCGGGCCAGCTTATGTCGCGGATGCGTCATTACCGGTTTCTCGGGACATTTGGCACGAGTGCTGCAGTGGTGGGGCTCCTCCTGCTATCCCGGGTGACGGCGGATTCTTCGCCGATTGAGGTGGTCCGAGCGTTGGTGATCACCGGCTTGGGGGTGGGCACCACATTCCCGCTCTATCTCAATTCAGTGCAAGCTGCGCTACCCCGCCAGTTGACCGGCGTCGTGACCAGCCAGGTCCAGTTCTGGCGGAATCTTGGAGCAACCACGGGGACCGCGGTCCTGGGGTCGGTTCTTTCTCGAGAACTGCCCGGGAAAGTCGAAGAAAGCCTGGCCCAGCTCAGCTTGCCGCAATCGGCCCTGGCTTCACTGAGTCAAGCCGGGAGTCGGGGCGGCGCCGACGCTCAGTCTCTATTCGATCCTGCTCGGGCTGCCCAGATGCCTGCGGCGGTTCAGGAGGCCATCCGGGTGGCAATGGGAGCGAGCTTGCACGACATTTTTGCGATAGCGGCAGGGGTCGTTGCGCTCGGGATCGTGACCTCGTTATTCCTCAAAGATGTCCCGCTCCGCCCGTCGGCCTGGAAGCAGCCGGCCCAGGAGGGCGAGTCTACCGAACCGGTGGCAACCTTCTAAAGCCATAGGTCCATCTGGGAAGCTCGTTTGAATCCCGGGCTCCGCATCAAAATGGCATGAAAATGACCGCCCCGACTGATCGGGGCGGTCATTTTGGTTGGTGAGCGGGTTAGATCAGGCGGGCTATCAAGCCGCGGCCGCGCTCTTGCTCTCAGCGTCGTCATCAGCAAAGAGATCGCGCGTCATGGTGCTCAGACGGCGGGCCTGGCGCCAGTCGGCGATGAAGAGCGGACCGCCGCACTGGATGCAGACTGGCCGACCGCCGAGTAGGCGGTAGGAGTCCGGCGCATCGGCAAGCAAAACGTGCCCGCTGGTGACTTCGCGTTCCCCATCGACACCGTCGACTTCACGCGCGCACCAGCCGCAGCTTAATGTAAGCCGAACCGCAACCCGCTTCGCACGGATGTTTGTGGTTGGCTCGATGGTCTTCAAGACTTCCTCCTCTTCCGGCCGTCCGGACTTTCCAATCCTCAGAATAAAGGAGCCCAAGGTCATTTAGGCCTGATTCTCCTGAAAAAATTCTAAAATCGTCGTAGCCTTTATGCCGCTATGCTGTTTCATAGACGAAGTAACTATACTAAGCATAGTAATTACACTAGATTTTGTCAAGCGACTGGTTCGGAGGAGGGCGGTTCGTTGCTATACTCACACCGCGATGAGAAAAGCTTGAGCGACCCAGTTTGTCCGGTCGCTGAGGCCGCCAAGTGCCTCGGTGACAAATGGACCCTGATTTTGCTCCGCAACCTCGCTGGCGGCCCGACTCGATTTACCGAGCTCGAGCGAACTGGTGAAGGGGTGAGTCCCAGTGTACTCTCGTCGCGCTTGCGCGAGCTCGATGCCCAGGGACTTGTGAGTCGGACGAGCTACAACGAGATCCCTCCCCGGGTCGAATATGAGCTTACGGTCAAGGGGCGGGATGCCCTGCAGGTAGTCGAAGCGTTGCGTGCCTACGGCACCAAGTGGCTTCTCCCCGAGGTCGCGCTCGTCAACTAGGCTGAAGGCCGCCCCCACCTGTGGCCTTTGACCCCTGGCCGGGGTAACTCTGGCATCTGGCCTTTCGGCCTCCCCCGTCCGGCGCAAAAAACGGGAATGTCGGGCTGTGGCGTGTGGCTACAGGCCCAAGATCAAGCGAGCCAGCATCAGGTACAAGAAGAGACCGCTCCCGTCGATGAGCGTGATGATCAGAGGCGCTGAGGCCACAGCGGGGTCGATGCGGACTCGCTGCAGAAGAATCGGTAAGGTTGAAGCGAGCAGGGCGGACCAGAGCACGATACAGAGTGCTGCCAGGCTTACGACCAGGACGATGCTCCGGTCGACCTGCATGGTCTCAGCTCGAACCAACATCGACGCCGCCATCACCGCCCCGACCCCAACTGACAGGATCAGCTCGCGGCTGAGAACCCTCCAGGTGTCGCCCACGGTGAGCTGTCCGAGAGCGAGGGAACGAACTACCGTGGTGACGATCTGTGAACCCACGTTGCCGCCCGTTCCGATGAGCAGGGGGATGAAGAAAGCAAGCGCCACCGTCCGCTCAAGGGTCCCGGAAAATGCCTGGAGCACGAAGCTGGTGTAGGTCCCGGCTAGGAAGAGCGCGAGCAGCCAAGGGACCCGTTTGCGGAAGAGGCTCAGGAGGGATGTCGTTAGATACGGCTCATTCAGGGGTTCGGACCCACCGAGCCGCTCGATATCCTCCGAAGCCTCTTCCTGAAGAACGTCGGCTACGTCGTCAGCGGTGATGACCCCGACGAGGCGGCCGACGTTATCGACAACCGGGAGGGCCAGGAAGTCGTGAGCCATCAGCACGCGGGCGGCTTCCTCTTGGTCTGTGGACGCCGGGAGCCTGATGACCTGGCGGCGCATGATATCGGCTATTCGCTGCCGAGGTTCCGCGGTCACCAGGTCACGGAGGCTCACGATGCCGACCAGACGGTCGGCCCGATCAATCACGTAGGTGTAGTAGATCATCTCGGCTTCGGCCGCCTGCAAGCGGATGAAGCGCAGCGCTGAGGCGACGGACGCTTCAGGGGGAATTGAAACGAACTTTGGGGTCATGCGCCCTCCGGCCGTATCCGGCGGGTAGTTCAGCAGCTCGCGGATCTCGGCGGCGTCCGCCCCCTCCATCTCAGCCAGGATGTCTTCGGCGACCCCTTGGCCTAGCTCTTCGACGACGTCAGTCGCGTCATCCGGGCCCATCTCCTCGAGGATGTCGGCAGCCGATCCGCGGCTGAACCGCACGATCAGGCGTGCGGCTTCGGCCGGATCCAGGTTCGCCATGGCGTCAGCCAGGCGCTCGGTACCTACCAGCGGCTCGAGGGCAAGCAGCTCCTTGGGATGGAGGTGCAGCAGTAGCTCGGCGAGCTCAGGCGCGGTGAGCGAAACCAGAGACTGAGCCGCCCCGCTCTGGCCGTGGCTGAGGAGAAGAGTGCGAATATGGCGAATCTCGCCTGCATTGAGGCGCATGCGCATGGGTGTTCTCCGGCGAGCCCACTTCGGACAGGAGAACACCCGGCACTAAGGCGGAGCAAACAAGGAAGCCTGGAGAGAGCGGCGCGAAACCATTGGATTCGGCGCCTTCAGGGCCTGGGGCGCTACCTGGTGCTGATTCCGCCCCGGGTGGCATCGTCCATATTTGCTGGCCGGGCTATTCGGTTGTCCTAGGGCCCGCGTTGACGCGGTAAGTCGTCCACGAAATCCCTATCTGGGGCTGAAGTTTCACGATGCTTCGAAAGGGTACCCGCTGAGGCCTGTGCTGTCCAGTGGATGGAGTACCGGCGTCGATAGCGCACCGGACTTCCTATTGACAGCCGGTCTGAACCGCTCAATGATGCGCGCGGCCTTGGCCGGGTCCAATTCGCGATTGCGTCAGCCATGCGCTCGGGCGACCGGCCGGTGCGAGGGCCTAACCGGCCAGCATAGGGCAGATTTCGTCGTATTCGATCCGGATCAGGTTGATCTAGCGCGCCCGAGTCAGGGAAGACGGGGCTTCCTGTCTGATCGACCCCGGCCCGTTGGCCGCGGGCTCCGGCGTGGGTTCACCTGGCTAGGCCCTAGCCCACCTTCTGCGCCCTGGTCGAGTTGGTGATCGCCAGGGGCTATTCGAAGGTCTTCATCCAGTAGGCCGCGAGAAAGCCGAGCACCGTAGTGATCCCGACGACCCATCCGCCCTGTTCGTAAGCCTCCGGCATCGCCGTCTCCGCCAGCATGGCGAGCATGGCGCCCGCGGCCATGGCGAAGATCACCGCCAGCAAGACCGGCGAAGCGCCCGCGAACAGGATCTGCCCTGCGGCGGCTCCCACCCCCGTGAACAGCATAAGGCCGCCCCAGAGGGAGATGATCCGCACCGGCCCGTAGCCAATGGATCGCATAATGATGGAGCTGCCCATTGCCTCTGGTAGGTTGGACAGAAACAGCGCGGCGATCAGGGCGAAGTTGAAGGACGAAAGCTTGTCTATCAGGGCGCCGATAGACAAGCTTTCGGGAGTTCCGTCGAGAAATAAACCGAGGTAGATGCCGAGGGCGGCCGCCCCGGCCCGTTGGCTCAGAGCTTTTTTTTCTCGTCGCTTACATCACCGCTGACCGCGGAATGGCGCAGCGACCGCATAGCTAGCTCATGCCAGCGACGAGCCGATAAGTGAGCCTCTGCGGCGGTCGCGGTGCTCGCCTCCAGTCGTTCCAGGCGCTCAGCGGCCAGCTGCTCCACACCGGCCGCGAGCAACGGAGAAAGCTCGACTAGCTCGTCGAAATCATCCTTGGGCAGACGGAAAAGCTGAGCTTCAGTACGAGTCTGAATCGTCGTTTCGCGCGGCTCGCCAGTGAGAAGGGCTACTTCGCCAAAGGCCTGACCGGGGGTGAGTTGACGGAGCGGAGCGTCAGTCTCAGCGGCGTCTCGATCGAACACATCGAGCTCGGCCGCCACGATGAGGTACAGGGAAAAATCCGGGGCCCCAGCCTCGACCACGACCGCGCCCGCTGGCAGCAGCATGCTGTCGATGTGTGGAAGGAGTCCCTGGATTTCCTCGGGAGGCAGCGCCCGCATGATGTCCACGCGGCTAAGGTGCTCCAGCATCTCTTGTACTTCGTCGCGTTTCTGTCCTCGGAGGAACTTGGCAACCGTTGCTCCCTTGCGCAAAAAGCCACCCGATTGATCCAACACGCCGTTCATCACAACGTAGGTGACTGCACCTGCCAGGAAGCCGACAGCCAAAGCCCCGATGCCTCCATGCTCGAGGGCTGGCTCGAGCAACTCGAAGCTGACCGCCGCCAGAAGGGCTCCGGATCCGAATGCCATGATCGCGGAGGTAAGCCGGTGACCTGGGAGAAACAGTAAGGCGATGATCGCGCCGATAGGAAGAGAAACGGCGCTGATAATGCCCGAAATGAAAGCGTCGTCGATAAGGGTAGCTTCTAACCCTGCGATTGGCATTTGCTCGACCTCTGCGGCGAAAGTGGTCCCAGCTTGCACCAAACGTCCGAGGAACGGCTTGAAGCGAGGTCGATCGCGGAATGGTCCTCACCCGCGGAGTGCGTAGAACAGATCGCTTAATATGAAAATTGGCGCTAAGCCGAGCCTCGATTTTCTCTTTCGCACTCCGAGGACCACACCCGTCGACCAGCGCGGACTGGCAGAAAACCTGAAACTATGGAGCAAGCATGCCTCAGTTGTTGTCCCACCGCGCGCTCGCCATTCTTCTGGCTCTCCTGGTATCGGCCTTGATCTCCGGTCCCGTATCGGCCCAGCCGACCGAAACTTTTGTGGTCGAGGAATTCGCCGTCCCCCGGGGATCGAATCCTCACGATGCAGTGCCGGATGGGCTCGGATGGGTCTGGTACGCGGCTCAGGGCAATGGCGAAGCAGGAGCGCTCAACGCGGCCACCGGAGAGATCATCCGGGTGCCGTTGGGCCGAGGCTCGGCTCCCCACGGCGTCGTCATGGGGCCTGACGGTGCACCTTGGTTCACAGACGGCGGCCTGAATGCCATTGTGCGGGTCGATCCCTGGACGTTGGCCGTAAACGTCTACCCGTTGAGTACGCGGAACGCCAATCTCAACACGGCAACCTTCGACCACGACGGCATCCTCTGGTTCACCGGCCAGAATGGTGTCCTAGGCCGGCTCGATCCGGGGGTAGGCGTGGTGGAGACCTGGAACGCCCCTAAGGGCCCTGGGCCTTACGGTATCTCCACTGCTCCCGACGGCACCGTCTACTATGCGTCGCTGGCCGGCAGCTACCTGGGCAGGATTAACGGTTTGGGGGTCGCGACCGTTCTGGAGCCACCGACTCCTGGCCAAGGCACCCGTCGGGTTTGGTCCGACTCGCTGGGTCGACAGTGGATCGCCGAATACAACGCCCGCAAGATCGGACGGTATGACCCAGCTTCGGGTGATTGGGCCGAATGGACGGTTCCCGGTGCCAACGCCCGTCCCTATGCTATCTACGTGGATGAACTGGACAAGATCTGGATTAGCGACACCGGCGCGGACACGGTCGTCCGCTTCGATCCTGAGACCGAAGCGTTCACTACAATCCCAATTTCGCGACCCTCGAACGTGGCCCAGCTCGGCGGCCTCCCGGGAGAAGTTTGGGGCGCCCAGCGGGCTCGGGACCATATTTTCGTGGTCAGGCATAAGCCGCAATAGACCGACTTTTCGTCGGCCCGTCCTTCCGCGGCGGCAACCGATCTCGATCAGCTCGCCCCGAGGAATCCTAGCGCGACCGCGTTAGGGATGGCGGGGCTTCCTGCTTAGCCGAGCTGGGGGCAGAGGACACACTCTCCGGCTCAGGGCCCAGCAGGGTTCGCTGCCTTTGACGCCCGGCCGGGGTCCAGGCCCGTACCCTGCCGATGAAGCGGAGCGTGGCCCGGTGCAGATCGTCGAGGTAAACGTACGCGCAAGGTACCAGCACCAGAGTCACGAAGATGCCCGCGACCAGGCCACCGATGACGACTACTGCCATTGGCGCCCGGCTCTCTGCTCCAACGCCGGCCCTGGATACCCAGGGAAACACCGCCAACCCGAGACTCAAGCTCGTTATCAGGATCGGCCGGAGCCTGGTCTGGCCGGCCGCGATCATCGCTTCCCGACGCGGGATCCCTTGCCTCCGCAGCAGGTTCACCCCGGCGACGAGCATCGCTGCGTGCCTGGTCACGAGAGCCATAACCAAGATCAGGGCCATGATCGAGAACACGTTGAGTGTGTTTCCGCTGATGCGCAGGGCTATAAAAGAGCCAGCTAGTGCGACGGGCGCGCCAGCCAGTACCGCCCAGGGGTACAGCAGCGATCCGTAGGACTGCGCGAGGACAATGAAGGCGAACCCAATTGCTAGAGTCAGCGGCCAGGCCAAGCTCGTCAGCGCGTTATCGATGGGCCTGATCACTGGAGCGATTCTGACGTCGTATCCGATCGGCATCCGAAGTTGTTGCAGTTGCGGAAATATTGTCGCGATGACCTCGGCAAGGGGCAAACCGACGGCCACCGCCTCGATGGTCACCTGCCGCTCCCTATCGTAGCGCTCAATCTCGCGAAGGGTGGCCGCGCCGTCTATCGTGGCTACCTGGTCGAGTCGCACCGCAGTCCCCCGGTTGGTGGGAACCGGGATCGCGCCCAACTCGGCGGGATTCAGGGGTTGGAGTCGATCCAGCAACACCACCACGTCCCCCTGGGCTCCCGTTTCGAGCCGAAACGTCGAGATGGCCGCTCTGGCGATGGCAGCATCCACGGCGTTGCCTACGGCTTGCCGGGTCACACCAAGATCAGCCGCTCGCTGCAGGTCGACCACGGCTCGGTACTCGGGGGCAGTGACGAAGGCAGATGTCGTCTCCCCGTCCACTCCGGAAGTCCGGGCTAGGATCCGGAGCACGTCGTTGGCCAGTCCGCCTAAGGTACCCATGTTTGGCCCACGCAGCATGATGATGAAAGAAGTCCCTGGGCTGGATCCGCCGCCGAGGGGTGCTGGGACTGAAGTACGCGTCTGAACCGTGGGAATATCGAGTCCGAGGTCCCGAACCTCGGCGGCGATCTCGGAGGCCGACCACGGGCGCTGAGTCTTTTCCAGCAGATCAACTTCGATCGCCGCCGACTCATCACGAACCGAAGTTGAGAGTCCTATGACTTCGGGGACGAACCAGAGCCGCTCCTCCACCGTTTTGGTCGCGGAGTCAGTTACCCCGATTGCCGTTCCCGGCGGCAGCGTCACGTTGAGGGTGAACCGGCTCTCGTCCTCGCGGGGCGCGAACTCAGTCCTCACGAAGCCTGGGACCAGCACAGTATTTGCGAGGATCAACCCTACCAACAGCGGAAGCCAGGGCATACCAAGCGCCGCTCTAAGCAGGGTCTCGTAGCCGCCGCGGATGAGGTTAAAGCCCCGCTCCCACCAGCGGCTGAACCACACCCACGGTCCGCGGCCGGCAACGCCATCCATGAGGCCGGGATTTGCCAGCCTGGCGGCCAGGGCGGGCGTGAGCACCAGGACAGCCGGGAGCGATGAGAGAAGGGCGATGGTGGCTACCAGGCCGAACTGGCGAAATAGGTGGCCTGCTTCCCCACCCGTGGACGCGAGTGCGAGGAAAAAACCAAGACTGATCAGCGCGACCGCGATCGTGGGGGGGCCGATTTCCGCCAGCCCAAATCGCGTCGCGTCCATAAGCGTATTTCCCTGGCGATAACTCCGATAGATGCTGTCCATCACGACGGCGGCGTCATCGACGAGGAGCCCCGTCACGAGAACCAGCGCCATGACGGACACCGTGTCGAGACTCAGATTAAGCAGCCGCAGCCCAAACACGGTCGAAAAGAGGGCCGTCGCTACGGTCAAGAACAGTAGCAATGCGTTGCGCGGGTTGTGGAGGAACAGGGTCACCAGCAGGGCTGCAACCAATCCAGCGGTGGACAGGCCGCGGATCGCCTCATCAACGGCCGCCTGCGCAAAGCGGACCTGCTCGCTGGTTATCGTGGCAGCGAGACCAGAGCGTGGTCCGTACCGCGCGAGCAGCGTTTGCAGTTTGGCTCGCACGGCGGTATCGACCTCGAGCCAGCTCACACCGGTTTGGGGAGTGACTCGCACAGCGACCGCATCGCTCCCGTTTAGGCGTTGGCGGGACGTCGGGGCATTGGTGGTCTGCAGAACCTTGGCGACATCCTTGAGGTAAACCCCGCCATCAGCAGAGCTGGCCACGAGGATATCGCCCAGATCGATGATCTGATCGGCGAGACTGACTGTGCGGGTGAGCAAGACCTGAGTGTCGGTGCGCGTGGTTACGGCCGGGCTGGGCCCGCTCCAGCTCCGGACCGCGTTCTGGATCTGAGTGAGGGAAATGCCCCGGCTCTGCAACAGGACTGGATCCACTCGAACCTGGACTTCGGTCCGCCGCCCACCAGATACGGTCACCTGCGCCACTCCGGGGACCGATTGCAGCTGCGGCCCTATCTCCTTGAGGGCAAGGTCGAAGAGCTCCTCGAATGGGATCCGATCCGAGGTGAGAGCGACCTGGGTGATCGGTGGGTCGTCCGTCCCGTCGCGGGTGACCGCTGACGTGCCAGCACCGGACGGGAGGTCCCGGCGGATGGCCGCGACTCTCTTGTTGACTCCCTCCGCCGCCACGACGAGGTCGGTACCCTGCGCGAATTGGACCGACACAGTCGAGGCACCCTGAATGGAGCTCGAGGTGATGCGCTCAATGCCCTTGAGGCCCGTCACCGAGTCTTCAATTTGCTTCGTGATCTGTTGGTCCACATCCTCCGCTGAGGCATTCGAATAGGATGTGCGGATCTCAATGATTCGCGGCTCGGCCCTCGGAAAACGCTCGACGACGAGGCGTGGGAGGGACATCACTCCAAGGGCGCTCACTGCGAGGAAGAGCCAGAGAAAGCGCATCGGTATCCGCAGCAATAGGCCGCTCAGGCGCATTCCAAACCCGGTCGCTCCAGCTCGAGCGAAATGCGCGTGCCTAATTGCCTCGGTAGCGCAGGATCAGACCGCCCTGCCCTACCGCCCAGGCGGTATCCCGGTCGACAGCCGTGACTGCAACCAGATTCTTGACGAGGCCGGAGTCCTCGCTCATCCACGAGCGGCCACCGTCGATGGTGTGGAGGATCGTTGATGACGCGCCGACGGCCCACCCCACGTTCCGGTCCAAAAAGAACATGTCCAAAATAGCCGCTGACGTGGGTGTGACCTGTCTTCGCCAGGTCTGGCCGCGATTGTCCGTTCGGAAGATTCGCCCCTTCTCGCCCCCATACCAGCCGGTACGCTGGTCTGTAAAGAAGACCGCGCCTATCTTCTCAATGTCAGTGAAAAACCGCGACCACTCTCGTCCTCCATCTTCGGTGACGGCCAGGTAACCGCTTACGCCCCCGATCCATGCATAGTTTGCGTCCACCGCGGCGAGGCCTGAGACGCTTCCATCCTGGTAGCCTCCGATTCCTCCGAAGAACGATGGAATGTTGCGCTGCTGGGTCCAAGTTCGGCCGCCGTCTTCTGTGCGCCACAGCTGCCCGGCGCCTCCGGCCATCCATCCGACCTGCTCGTCGATGAACTTGACGCTGGTAGGGGAAGAGACCGATCCGGTAGCTAAGGGCAGCCACGTGGCGCCGCCGTCGGTCGTGCTGAGCACCGTACTCGAGGAGCCCACAACCCATCCTCGGCGCTCATCTAAGAAGTCGACTCCCTGCAGCGGACTGGTAGTGCCCGAGGCTTGCGGGGTCCAAGTTTTTCCGCCATCCCGGGTGGTCAGGATGGCGCCCCGGTCTCCGACGACCCAGCCACGCAGGGGGTTCACAAACACGATATCGTTGAGGTCGGCCAGCCGGCCCCTGGGGTCATTCACGACCGCCTGCTCCTGCCAAACTGTGTGTGCCCAGGGCCAGCGGAACTCCGAATTCGCCGCCCAGATGTAGGCGATGAAGGCGACCCCGAGAGCATAAAAGATCAGAGTTGTGCGCATGTGTCAAACCTTCTAGAAACGCGCCAGGCGCAATATTTCAACATCGTACACGTCTGGGTCCCACTTGGTGGGAACCAGATTGCCGCGCTCCAGCTTGAACGTAATTTCGTTCTGTTGCGGAAAACCGTTCAGGCGACTGAATTTGATATTCACGCTGTCACCGTCGGCGACCCAGTTGCCCGTTTGCACCGATTGCATTCCTTGAGCAAAGGTGGCGGTCATGGTCGCCGAGCCATCCGCGCCGAGCTCCAATTTGAGCTCTCGCTCACCTCGGGTGGTGAGCTTGTTCCCGAAGGTCCCCACGGCTGAGGACGGATCGGTCGATTGGCATCCGGCCACGATCGCCAGCAGAAGCGAGAACAGGATAAGGGGCAAGACTGTGATTCGGGCTGTGATGGGTTCAGTCAAACGGTAGCCTCGCCAGGAAAGTTTCCAGGGATCGGGTATAAGCAGCCGAATCCACATTCCAAGCGCGGACGTGATCGGCGCCCGGGGTGGGAACGTAGGTGACAAGATCGGGTCGGGTCTCGAAGAGTGCGTCGCTGGTAGCCCTGGGAACACGCTTGTCATTTTCACCATGAAAAAGCAGGACCGGCACGTTGAGCTGATCTGCTGTTCGGAGGTAGTCTACCCGTCTCCAATCGATTCCGAACCGCGCCGCGGCTAGTAGCTTGGCGACATTGCTGATCGGATCAGGGATGCCGCGACCGCGCGCCTGATATTGGACTGTAGCGCTGAAATCGAGGAGTGGCGAATCGAGCACGACGCCCGCCGCGCGATCGGCCAATGGCGAGTGGTAGAGAAAACTCATGACGATTGCGGCCCCCATACTGTTGCCGACCAGGACCAGATGGCGGGCCCCGTGGTCCAGCGCATACTGAGCAGCGGCCTGCAGGTCCAGCCACTCAGTCGCGCCGAAACGATAATAACCGTCGGACGGAGCAGGTTCGCCGGGATCATTACGATACTCGATCACCAGCGAGCTAAGCCCTGCCCGGGCCAGGGTCGGCAGAATGCGAAGAAATTCCGGTCGTTGGGAATTTTGGCCATGGACCAGGATTGCCCAGCTGCTGGTGTTGCCTGGAACCAGCCAGGCTTTGAAAACGCCCTCTGATGACTCAAAGGTGACGTCCTCGAATGGGAGGGCGTCGGCGCGGCGCGGGTCAGTAGGGAATGCCCAGTTGTCGAGATATGCCGTCATCCCGATAGTGAGCGGCTGGCCCCAAGAGCGGATGACTGGGCGCACTACATAGGCTCCTTCGACTTGGATGATGGGGCCGAGTTGGGCGTATCCGATGGGCCATTCGAGGCCCCAGATTCCATCCTGAACCAGTTGGGTGCTCGTCGATCCCTGCATAGCCGCGAGCGTAACTCGATCTCGGTCGACGCTGGTAATCTGCACGTTCGGACTTCGGTCCCGACTCACCATCAACCCGTCGTGGCGGAGAACGTCGGAGAAATACCAGCCAGCAGCGAAAAAGCCGATAGCAATCCCCAGCATTAGGCTCGTAATGATGATGAGCCAAATCTTCCTATGGTTCTTCATGGTGGGAATCCGGTCCAAAGTCCTCGTCGTCCAAATTCCGCCGGGTCGCGGTGGAGGCTCAGAACAACCCCATCGCGCAGCCGCCCCGGAGGCGATGTATGCGTTCGTCCTGTATTTTATTGTGGCGGGCCAGCGCGGCCTGTCGCTCGGCACTTAGGCTCTTGGCATGCAAAATCAGTGGAGGGCACGGATGGAATACCGCCAGTTCGGGACGACCGACTTCAAGGTCTCGCCTATGGGCGTCGGCTGCATGAGTATGTCCGGATCCTACGGGCCGGCCGATGACGAGGAGTCGATTGCGACGCTGCACCGCGCTTTTGATCTCGGGATCAACTTCCTGGATACCTCCGCCAACTACGGCAACGGCCACAACCACGAGATCATCGCTAAGGCGCTGAAGGGCCGAGACGGAAGAGTCTTCATTCACTCCAAGTCGGGGAGCCCCCGCGATCCGAAGCCCGGAGAGCCTAGCGGGGGCAGTCCCCAATATCTGACCAGAGTCTGCGAGGAGAGCTTGCGTCGCTTGCAGATCGAGACTCTCGACGTGTTCTGCATGTCCCGCGTAGACCCGCTGGTGCCGATTGAGGAGTCGGTCGGCGCGATGGCCCGGCTGGTTGAACAGGGCAAAACGCGCTACATCTCCCTCTCCGAGGCCAGCCCGAACTCGATCCGGCGGGCTAACCGGGTGTACCCGGTGGTTTCACTGCAGATGGAGTACTCGTTGTGGTCGCGCGATGCGGAGCAGGGAAACCTGGAGGCCTGTCGGGAGGCTGGGATGGGATTGATGGCGTACTCTCCGCTCGGGCGCGGTTTCTGGGCGGGCGTCTTCCACGATGCCGCGGACCTAGCCGAGGACGGACGGGGAAATCATCCGCGCCTTCAGGGGGAAAACCTCGATCGCAACCTCGCACTCATGGCTCAGGTCGAAGAAGTGGCCAAAGAGAAAGGCATCACCCTCGCGCAGTTATCCCTGGCCTGGCTTATGGCTCAAGGGAAGGACGTAATTCCGATCCCTAGCAACAAAACCCGAGCTCACCTCGAGGAGAATCTAAAAGCCATTGAGGTGGAGGTCACACCAGACGATCTCGCCAGGATCGGCGCAATCATTCCGCCGGGAGCCGCTTCTGGTCCGCGGACCCGCGACCTGGACCGCGTAAACGTGTAGGAAAGCGATGCGCCTCGTTCGCGCTTATTTAGAAGCCTTCTGTAAAACGACTTCGGGGGGGAGCGTTACGAATCAATCGACGATCCGAGCCAGATCTGCGCCGAAGCTAACGCACCGTGCCTGCTAGATGTCGTGAGTTTCTGAATCCCAGATGGGGAAGCAGACCAGTATCAGCATTTCGCGTAGGGATGCTGATATCGCTTCTAACGACGGGACGTTGATGTTTCGGGGTCTCACGATTTGTCCAGGCCCGATCTTGTCCGGGACGATCGTGTTGACTCGGATCTGGTGGAATACCGCGCGTTCCTCGAGGACGCGCTCGTGAGTCCAGGCCTTTTGAGCCTCTAGATCAGCGGCGGCCTCTTCAGCGAAGCGCTCGGACCGTTGAACCAGCCGTCGTACGGCCGGCTCCCACAGCTCTCTCAAATAGACGTATGGCAAGGGTCGGCGGGGGTCGGGAGCCTCAAGGCCTTGCTCGGTGGCTGGTTAGGGTTGAGTCGGAACCGTCGACGCTGGGGAGGTCTCCGTCGACCCGGCTGACTCTGCTGAGCCATTGGAGTGAGGCGTGATCCCAACTCCATTGGTGTGCTCAACACCACTTGCACCGTTAGCCTGAGCTTGCGCGGCCGAGCCATTCGTGTGGGCCGCTCCGTTGGTGTAAGCAACCCCTGCCCCGTTTCCGATGGTGGCAAGAGCCGGTGTCGCATAGCCATTGTGGTCTGGGGCGACAACGCTGCTGGCGGGCATGGGGACGCGGGCTCCCAAACCATTTGCCACTGGGAAGGCGGTCACGCCTGCGCCGACGGCATCAGGAATCGGCTCAAGCACTGCTCGGCTTCCGCGGAACCTGGCGCCGAGGCGCATGAGGAGGCTCTGGAAATCGTCTAGATAGGTGTAAGCGCAGGGAACCATCACCAGGGTTAGGAGCGTCGAGGTCAGGGCGCCGCCGATGACGGCTACGGCCAGAGGAGCACGGCTCTCCGAGCCTTCGCCGAACTTGAAAGCGAGGGGCAGGAGCGCGAATACGACGCTGAATGTCGTCATCAGGATCGGGCGCAGGCGGGTTGGCCCGGCTTCTAGAATGGCCTCCTGTCGAGTCATGCCGCGTTTACGCAGGGTGTTGGTGTAGTCGACCAATAAAATGGCGTTCTTTGCGACCAATCCGACCAGAAGAATCATGCCCATCATCGAGAAAATGTTGATCGTGTTGCCGGTGACTGCGAGGGCGAGGATCGCGCCAACCAGGGCGACGGGCAAGCTGAGGACGACGGCCCAGGGGTAGACCATAGATTCGTAAAGCGCGGAAAGGAGCATGAACATAAAGATAATCGACATGCCGAAAGCCGCCAGCAGGCCGGCGAAAGCCGTGTTGAGCTGGCTTCCTTGTCCAGATACCTGGATGCTGTAGCCGACCGGCAGACTGAGCGCCTGCAGCTGGGGCTGAAGGTCGTTGAGGACGTCCCCCAGGGGGCGATCGGTGAGGCCGGCCGAGATCTGAAGCTGCAGCTGACGGTCATAGCGGCTAATCTGAGCGGGGCCCGACCCGGGTACGATGGTGGCGACTTGGTCGAGTCTAATAGTGGTGTTTCGGCTCGTCTGGATCGGGAGGGCGCCGAGTTGGGAGGGGGTAAGGGTCTCCGCGCCCAACAGCTGTACGTAGATATCGACCTGATCCTGCCCGGCCGGGCGAAGCTGAGAGACCAGGGAGCTGCCTACCGCGGCGTTCAGCGTGGCCCCGATGACCTGGGGGGTAACGCCCAGATCGGCCGCCTTCTGGGGGTCGACGATTGCTTGAAATTCTGGGGACGGGACCAAGGCGCTGGTCCTGCCTTCGACGGTGCCCGGAACCGAGCGGACCACCCGGAGGACCTCGGCGGCGATTGACTGGAGCTGTTTCGAATCGGGTCCTCGGGCAACGATGTTGATGCCTGAGCCGCCGCCGCCACCGAGGGCGGATTGCACGTTCGTGCGTAGCTGGGCACCCGGGATGTCCGCGCCCATGGTTCGCACGTCGTTGAGGATGTCGAACACCGAGCGCGACCGAGCGGACTTTTCAACCAGGTCCACGTCAATCGAGGCTTGTTGTTCACGATTGCCACCGCCGCCGACCGATGTTGTGATGGACGCGACTTCTGGGATTCGCTCCAAGCGGGATTCAACCAGTGCCGCAGCGGCGTTCGTGACGCCCGCCGCCGTACCTGGGGGTAGGGTGATGTCGACGGAAAAGCGATTGTTGTCTTCTCGGGGCGCGTATTCGGTGCCGACGACACGGAGCGGGATAAGCGCGAGAACGAGACCAAACATGCCAATTCCCACACCGACGGGTAGCCAGCGATGACGGAGCGAGCCAGCTAACAGATGAGCGTAACTGCTACGGATGGCGCCGAATCCGGCTTCCCAAGCGCGGCAAAAGGCACCCCAGGGTCCTCCACCGGAAGTACTTTCGCCACCTTCCCGCAGCATGCGGGAGGCGAGCATTGGAGTAAGCAGCAGCGAAACCAACAGTGAGAAGAAGATCGCTACCGACATAACCAGCCCGAGCTCGCGGAACAGGCGGCCCACGTTTCCGCTCATGAAGGCGAGCGGGGCGAACACCGCGATATTGGTCAAAGTGATGGCGACTGTGGCGAGGCCGATCTCGCCGATCCCGTTCCGCGCAGCATTCCAGGGGGTCTCGCCGAGCGCAATGTGGCGGTTGATGTTTTCGATCACCACGATCGAGTCGTCGACCAGGATGCCGATCACCAGCGCCAGCCCCATGAGCGAGACCGTATCGATGGTGAGGCCCAATAGATACATCACGAAGAAGGTGGGAAGGAGGGAGGCTGGCACCGAGATCAGGACGATGAAGGTGTTGCGGAGATTGTGGAGGAAGAGAACCAAGACGAGGCCAGCCAGGAGAATCGCGAGGTACAGGCTGCGGGTCGTATCGTCGACGGCGGCACGGGTGAATCTCGCCTGATCGCTGGTGATGGTAACGTTCAGCCCGGCGCTCTGTCCAAAGCTTGCCTGCAACGCCGCGATCTTGGCCCGGAGCTTGGCCGACATTTCGAGCTGATTTGATCCGTTGACGCCGGTGATGCGGATGCCGACCGCGTCGGCCCCGTTGAGCCGCTGGTAAGAAGTCACCAGCTTGGGCCCGACAATGATCGTGGCGACGTCCTTTATGTACACCGGCTGGGTGAGCGCGTTCGCTCCGGCCCCCGGTGACACGATGACGATCTGCTCGAGATCGGCGACGGTGTCGGACTGGGCGAGGGTACGGGTGTTGAAGACTTTCGTGTCGGTGCGGGTCACACCACCTGGGCTGCTCAGATTCCAGTTCCGGAGCGCGTTTTGCACCTGGGTTAGGGTCACCGCATGGCTCTGCAGCCGGGCGGGATCCGCTCGCACCTGGATCTGGGTTTGGCGTCCGCCCGAGACATCGACATTGGCTACCCCACTGACGGATTGAAGGGCGGGGGCGATCTGATCGCTAACCAGGGCGAAGAGGTTCTCCACAGTGAGTTGGCTGGAGGACAGGGAAATATTCATGGCTGAACCGAAATCGCCGCCGGAGGCATTGATGCCCGGCTCGCCGGTTCCAGACGGGAGTTGTCGGCGCACCGAGTTGATCCGGCGGGTGACGTCGGTGAGGGCGACGTTCTGATCGGTGTCCTCGGCGAATTGAATGGAGACCTGGGAGTTGCCCTGGGTCGAGTTCGAGGTGATGTGCTCGGTGCCGGCGATACCGACGACCGCATTTTCAATCCGCTCGGTGACCTGTTTTTCCACATCCGCGGGGGAGGCGCCGGGGTACGAAACGTTGATCGAAACGAACGGGAAATTGGCCGCTGGGAATCTGGCCACGGGGAGGCGCGGAAAGGCAATGAGACCCAGGGTGATGGGCACTAGGAAGAGCATGATCACACTGATCGGTCGGCGGAGCGCTGTCTCAATCATTCGT
Organism: Chloroflexota bacterium; assembly: GCA_009692845.1. GTDB lineage: Bacteria > Chloroflexota > UBA6077 > UBA6077 > SHYK01 > SHYK01. The sequence goes on from SHYK01000003.1 coordinate 145,191, forward strand.
TATCCAAGTCCTCCTGCTCGGGCGGGTGCTTCCTCGCCTAGCCGCGCGCTCCTGGAGCGGCGGGCGCGCCGCCAGGTCGCTGCGGCGTGGTGGCGCCGGCGGCACCACCGATCAGGCGGACGCCCTGGTTGTTGCTCAAGCTCGCCTGCCCCTGAATGACCACCAGATCTCCCAGGGTCAAGCCACCCAGAATCTGGGTCATCTTTCCATTGGAGGGGCCGAAGGAGGGGGTCTTGAAGCTGGCAACCTGGCTGCCCCCCCGGTCTTCAACGACGAACACACCCTGCCCCTGGGCACCGGTTGGGCTCACTATGGCATCCGTCGGAACCAAGACAGCCTGATCGTCGGCCACCGTATTCAAACTTACGCTTGCCGACATGCCAGGGTGCAAACGTCCGTCCTGATCGGCCGGCACGACCCTGACCAGGAAGGTGCGGGTCCGCGGATCGGCGGCTGGAGAAACCGAGTACACCACTCCAGAAATGGTCTGGCCAGGGAGTCCAGGGGTGCGAACGTCGGCCTGCTGGCCGGTGGCGAGCTGGGAAATGACTTCCTGAGAGACGGCCAGATCGATGCCGATGTTACGGGACACCAGAGTGAAAATCGGAGAGGTCGTGGTGGCTAGCGCACCCTCGGCGAGGAGTCGAGCGCTGATCGTGCCGTCGAAAGGCGCGCTTACTGAGGTCTGCTGTTGTGTGACACGAGCACTATCCAGCTGGGCGCGCGCGGTGCGGACAGCGGCCTGAGCAACCTGGATATCGCTGCCGGTGAACGGTGACGCGACCCCGTCGGCAGTGGCCCGGGCTTGCGCCAGCAGGCCTTGCTGGGCGGCCACCGTGGCCAGTGCCTGAGTGAGGTCATCGGGGGTGTACGAATTGATCAGCTTGTCCAGGGCATCTTGAGCCTGGACCACCGCGTTCTTGGCCTGAGCCAGGTCGGTCGCGGTGGGTGGAGCCATGTTCAGCGAGTATTGGAGCCTCGCCTGGTTCAATGCAGTCTCGGCCGCATTCACCTTCGCTCGGGATGCGTCGCAGACGTAGAAGGGGTTCTTGGCAACGCAGTCGCCATTCGCCTGGGCCTGGGCGCCGGTGAGCGTGTTCTGCGCAACCTCGATGGCTTTTTGAAACACCACAACCTGTTCGGGGCGGGGTCCATTCTGGAGCGCGGTCAGCTTTTGCTGAGCAGTATCCAGGCCGGCGCGGGAGGCCTCGATGTCCCGGGGATTGGAGCCGACCAACAGAGCGTTGAGCTTGGCGTTGGCGCTGTCGAGGTTGGCCTGCGCAGTATCGATCGCTCCCTGGGCCTTGGCCAGATCCGGAGCCTTGGCTCCAGCCAGAATTTGGTCCAGCTTGGCCTGGGCGGAGTCGACGGCTGCCTGAGCGGAGGCTACCGCGGCATCCTGGGTGGCGTGGTCGAGCTCAGCGACCACCTGACCGCCGGTCACGTCGTTCCCGATGTCAACGTTGATTCGAGAGATGACTCCGGTGGCGCGCGGCACGAGGTTGACCTGCTGGAGCGCGACCACATCACCGCTAAAGGTGGGGCCAGTTCGCATGGCGCCCTGCTGCACCTGAGCGACGGATACTGGAACCACCGCGCCTGAGGCGGCGCCGCCGGGTCGAGGAGCGGCCTGCTGGGCCGTCCCAGGCGACGGGTTCGCTTGAGCGGGGGCGGTCCCGGCTGCTTGATTGCCGGCGCTCGGGGCCGCAGTTTGACCCACGACTCCGCAGGCGGTCACCAGTGAAATGGCAAGGAACAGCAGGTTGAAAAGGACGAAACCGCGCATCAGCCCTCCGTCAGTGGTGACCCGACAACCCAATGCCAGGTCGGTGGCATGGAATTTCGGTAGACCCACTCCTAAAGCGTGTCTAGAAGCGGCCAGTGAGATGCGTGATTGTAGCATTCACTTTTGAAGGCCTGGGGCGGACCAACGCTTGCTACCAAAGTTTTATGAATGGGGTCCGGGCTCGGTGATTCGGGGTTCTTCCCCCACCGCCGCCATGAGCTTCCGGAAGTTCTCGAGCGGATGGGCGCCGACCAGGGCATAGCCGCCGGCGACGAAGGTGGGCACGGCGCTCACCCCTACGTTATGGGCCTCCTCGAACTGGGTGAGGATCTTGCCGTGGTAGCGGCGATCCTCCAGGGCGGATCGAAGACTGTCTGGATCCAAGCCGAGCTGAGTCGCGATCTCGGTCAACACCTCTGCGGAGCCGATATTCCGGTCTTCGACGAAATAGGCGCGATAGACAGCACGGCGGAAAGCATCACCCTGGCCCTGCTCGGTTGCCCATTCGGTGGCCTCGTGAGCGGGGGTGGAGTTGTAGCGGTGGTGTCGTTCACCGTGCTCGAGGCCGGCTTCGTCGGCTAGTCGAGCGAAGCTGGATGGACCGCCCGCCCGCTGCAGATTGGCCTGGACCAGCTCGCCTTCGAGAGGAATGCCGGGGTGCAGGTCGAAGGCTCGGTGCTCAATCTCGAGATCGTATTCTTCGCTCAGTTTGTCGACCCTCGCCTGGCCGACGTAGCAGAACGGTCAGATAAAGTCGCCGTAGACGATGAGCTTGGTGGCCATTGGGCTGCCTCCTTTTCGCTGTGAGATCAAGACGCCTGGATTAAACACCCCTCCGGGGGCAGAAGCTGTTCAGGGAGCAGGTCCCGCAGGCCGGCTTGCGGGCGAAGCACACGCGCCGACCATGCCAGATCGTTGCATGGCCAAACCAAACCCAGTCCTTCCTGGGGATCAGTTTAACCAGATCGTTCTCGACTTTGATCGGATCGGTCTCGTCGGTTAGGTCCATTCGAAACGTTAATCGCTTGATATGGGTATCGACGACAACCCCGCTGGCGATCCCGAAGGCGGTACCGAGCACGACATTCGCCGTTTTCCGGGCCACGCCCGGGAGCTTCAGCAACTGCTCCATAGCCGGCGGAACCTCGCCACGATGGTCGGCTTCAAGGATTTGGGCCGTCCGCCGGATCGACCAGGCTTTTTGACGAAAAAACCCGGTGGTTCGGATGTCGTCTTCGAGCTCCTCCTGGGAGCTCGAAGCGTAGTCGGCGGCGCTGCGATACTTTTGAAAGAGCTTGGTGGTGACCTGGTTGACGCGAACGTCGGTGCACTGGGCGGAGAGGATCGTGGCTACCAGCAACTCCAAGGGGGTTGAAAACCGAAGCTCACAATCCGCGTCCGGATACGTTTCTCGCAGGGCTCGGACCACGCGGCGAGCCTGGGCGCGCCGCGCACGGTCTAGGGTCGGGCTGGCTTCCCGGGTCGCGGCGACCACGGTTGATGGGCTCATCTCCCGCTCTTGGTTAAGAGCGTCGGCGACGAGGAGTGGCCGATCACGGCAAAGAGGGGATCGCTCTCGTCGGCAGGGCTGCGGTCCAGGGTCTCGATGCTTGCCCAGTTGCCCGCTAGCTCGAAGTAGCGGCGGACCAACTGGACGTGCCCAACATCGCCTAGCCTCTGCCAGAGATCGATCGCTTTGGTTGGGAAGCAGCGGTTCGAAAAGGTGATGATGAGCGGAGCATCTGGCCGGAGCAATCGGCCCACTTCTCGGAACACGGTGATGGGTTGGGTCAAGTATTGAACTGACACACAGATGGTCGCCGCGTCGAATTCCTGGTCACCGAAGGGCAGTCGAGGATTCACATTGAGGTCGTGGACGAGCCAGCGGGTCAGTCGAGGGTTTGCGGCGAGCTCATCAGCGTTCATCCCCAGACCGACGACCTCTCGGTAGACCACCTCGGCGGGGAGGTGGCTTACCCAGCTGCTCATCAAATCAAGGATGGCTCCGTCACCGGGCAATCGTTCGCGGTAAATCTCGGAGACCGCGGCGATCGCCGGGTCGTCGATGTGGGTGACGAAACGGGGTTGGACGTAAAAATGGGCGTCCGGCGACTCGTCGTACCGGCGGAAGCCGTCCGCCGGTAGGAGATCGGTTTCAGACACGTCCCAAACCAGGCTCAGGAGGTGGAGGGCTCGGGGGACGCATCTCCCGGGCTCGTTGGGGTGGTCGGACCTCCTGAGGAGTTGCCCACCGCCATCGCGCCTTTGCTCTGACCAATGACGCCGTCGATGATGCCGTAGTCGACCGCCTGATTCGCGGTCAGGAAGAAGTCGCGGTCGGAGTCCTGAATGATGCGTTCGATCGACTGCCCGGAGTGCTGGTGGATGATCTCCCGAATCTGGGCTTGCATTCGAAGGATTTCACGGGCTTGAATCTCGATGTCGGCAGCGGTGCCCTCGGTGCCGCCGGCCGCTTGATGCAGCATCACGGTGGCGTTGGGCAGGGCGAACCTTTTTCCTTTGGCCCCAGCTACCAGCAAGACTGCTCCCATGCTAGCGGCCTCCCCGATGCAAATCGTTGAGACATCGGGCTTGACCAGCTGCATCGTGTCGTAGATGGCCAGGCCGGCGGTGATGACGCCGCCGGGGGAGTTGATGTACATCTGAATGTCGCGGTCGGGGTCCTCTCGTTCCAGGAAGAGCAGTTCCGCGATGATGATGTTGGCGACGTAGTCATCCACCGCAGTGCCCAGGAAGACGATTCGCTCCTTGAGCAATAGTGAGTAGATGTCGTAGCTGCGCTCGCCCCGGGTCGTGCTCTCCACAACCATCGGAACGTTCATCCTGGCTGGAATCAAACAGTCCTCCCTGCGAGCGTTTCATCTGAGTCTAGGTACTGGGAGCATAAAGATAGGATACGTTGCCGTGGCTGCCCCACTGCTTGTTGGACTAGGGATGGGCTTCCCTAGCCCACAAGTAGCGCGTCGCGTCCCCGCAGGTAAGGGCCCTGGGTCTGCCCGGGATCGCGGTTGATGAGAGGGCGGCGGAACATGGGGTGGCGCAGGCTGCGGACTTCATGTTCGAGGGTGAAGGCCGCTTCACCGGTTTCGGGATCTACCAAATTCTGGAATCGGAACTGGTGGTTGGCCATCTCTTCGGAGACTAGCCCACGCTCGCACAAGAGCCCGTAAGCGCGCGAGAAATTCGCTACGTAGATCGCCACATGATGACCATCATAGGCCGATTGAGGTCGCTCGGATTCCCGAAACATCAGGTGTTGGCGGGGCCCGATCGATACTATGGCGACCGGTCCGTCATCATTTTCCTCGATTCGGGTGGGTGAGCCCAAGACTTCTGCATAGAACCGAGCAATCTTCGCCGCGGCACCGGGTGGGACCGCGAACTCGACATAGGGAACGCCGAGGGTGATATTGTCGAATTCGGGGCTGGGCGAGTAGCACTGGAAGTGGTTTCCCCACGGACAAGTCACGGCGAGGTAGTTGGATTCGTGGGAAAAAGCGAAGAGTGAGTCGGAAAGCCTGGGCGCAACGTTTTGCAGTCGAGCCTCCAGGGCATCCAGACTGGGCACCACTAGACCAATGTGTCCAGGAATAATTTGAGCCGAGGGACGGGTGGGCAGGTGGAACTGCTGCTCGCCGGCATTCATCCACATGTTTTCGAGGCCGACGCTCATGTAGGGGTCCCGAGTGAGCCCCAGGCCGACCACGTAAAACAGGGTCCCGGTGGTCTGATCCGGGATCGAGACATTGATGTGCTCGAGGGCGACGATATTGCCCACGTCCTCGGCCATCGGGTCCGCATGATCATTCATGGCAAGCCTCCAGCCGACCTTTTGGTCATCCAGAGAACTGCTTTTCGTAAATCGTATTCATGCCCGAGCCGCCCGCTCGAAGGCCTCGGTCAGGGCTCGACGCGCGAAAACGGGCGCCATCGCACGTCGGTAATCGGCCGACGCGATCACGTCGGATTCGGGATCGATCCCCACACAGGCAGCCTGGGCAGCTTGCTCGATGATCTGAGCGGTTGGTTTCTGGCCCACTAGCATGCTGGCGGCGGCATCGGCATTGAGTGGGGTCGGCATCACCCCAGCCAGGGCCAGGCGGGCAGCGGTGCAGGCTCCATCGGCGCCCAGTTGAACGGCCGCGGCGGCCGCTACAATGGCAAAGTCGCCCTGGCGCCGCACCAGCTCCTTGAAGCAGACGCCGGTGTTGGCGGGCAAGATGGGGAAGATCACTTCGGTGAGGAGCTCTTCGGCATCCAGAGCGGTGGTGAGGTAGGTGACAAAGAATTCGGAGGCGGGGATTTCTCGCTTGCCGTTCGGACCCTGGACAACCATGATGGCGCCCAGACAGCTGGCGACGGTCGGAATCTCTCCCACCGGATCGGCGTGGGCCAGACTGCCCCCAATGGTTCCGCGGTTCCGAACCTGCGGATCCCCGATCAACGGGAGCGCTTCGGCCAGCAAAGGAATGTACTGCCGAACTTCACCAGACCGCTCGACCGTGTGGTGGCGAGTGAGGGCGCCGATGGCCAGGGATCCGTTGCGACGAGTAATGAAGTCGAGCTCAGCGGCCGAGTTGATGTCGATGAGTAGCGAGGGTTGGGCCAAGCCGAGGTTGATGAGCGGCATCAAGCTTTGCCCACCCGCAATGATCTTGGCATCCGTCCCATGCTCTCTGAGCAGACTCACTGCCTCCGCCGCGGAATGCGCAGCACGATACTCGAACATCACCGCCATGCCTACCTCCTCATCGCCGCTATTGGTCCTGGGTCAGGTGCTGGTCCATCTTCTTGAAGAATTCGCCTGCGACTAGCTTCGAGACTCCGCCAAATAGGCGCTGGCCCACTCCTGCGATAGGGCCGCCGATTTGGACATCGGCATTCCAGTGGACCGAAGTCCCCTCAGTCGTCGCGGAGAGGGTCATGGTGGCGGTTCCTTTCACGGTTCCCGAGGAGCCGGTTCCTTCTACCGCCATCACGTATTGGTCAGGTTCCCGCTTTTCACTGATCTTGACCTGGCCGGTGTACGTCCCCTTGACCGCGGCAAGGCCGAGGCTCACAACCGCGGAATAGGTATCCGGGCCGGTCGTCTCCAGACGCTCACATCCGGGCAGGCACTTGGCGAGCACCTCGGGATCGAGCAGGGCGTCCCAAACCCGTTGCTGAGGAGCGTGAAGGAGGGAGTCCCCGGCGAAGTTCAAGCATCGCTCCTTGCAGTTCTGTGCCGGTGCAACTGGTTACGGACTGACTACTAGATGGCTCGACATTCGTGGCGCGGTTCACAGGCACCCGGCCACGGATAGAGCCAGAGATGATACCACGGGGGTGCCTAGGCGCCGCCCCCGACCATGTGGACGATCTCTAGCTGGTCGCCGGTTTGCAGCGCGATCTCGTCGAAGCGTTCGGGTCGAACGATGTCTCCGTTGTATTCGACCGCGACCAGCAACGGGTTGACGTCATGTTGGACGAGGAATGCGTGGAGCGAGCAGGGGGTTTGGACTTCCCGAAGCGTGCCGTTCACCGTAATGGCGATTGCCTGGATCGCGCCTGGCCGGATCTCCCCTGGGCCGATCTCTTTTGGATCGTTCACGCGATCGACGGCAGCTGTTCCCAGGCCTCGGCCGCGTTCGCACAAAGCTGTTCGGCGGCACTCCGGGGGTCGGGCTCAGCGGTAATGGAGGAGATGACGGCCACGCCCATCGCTCCGTCCGCGATGACGTTGGCCACGTTCCGACTGGTTACTCCGCCCACGGCAAGAATCGGAATGCCGTGGAGCGCGGCGGCCCGGATGGCGTAGAGACCAAGCGCGGGACGGCCGGGGTGCGATCCGCTCGGGAAGATCGAACCGAGCTCGACATAATCGAGGCCGGCATTGCGGTAATGGAGCGCCTCCTCCGGGCTGTGGATCGACTGGCCGACGATGCAATCCACCCCTAGGACTTTCCGCGCGTCTTGAGGTAGCAAGCCGTCGGCGGGCAAATGAACTCCGTCGGCCTTGGTGGCGAAGGCAACGTCGGGGCGGCCATTGACCAGTAACGGGGCCCGACCTGCAATGGCGTCGATCAACCTGGCCGCAAGGTCGATCAACTCGCGGGTCGGCAGATCTTTCTCGCGGAGCTGGACGAGGTTCACGCCGCCATCCACGGCAGCGGAGACGATCTCGGCAAGATCACGCGGTTCGGCCAGGAGCCGATCCGTGATCAGGCAGATAACGGGACGCCCGCTGGGCAGGCGTATTCCCGTCAACGCAGCACGCCCTCCAGGGGGCTGGAGGCGGTTGCGTAGGCCTTTTTTGGAATCCGTCCGGCGAGAAAAGCCTTTCGCCCGGCCCGTACGCCTTCAGCCATCGCTTCGGCCATCAGAGGCGGGTTTTCAGCCAGGGCAACCGCGCTGTTGAGGAGGCACATGTCGGCGCCGATCTCCATCGCCAGCGATGCGTCCGAGGGGGCGCCCAAGCCGGCGTCCACGACTACGGGCACGTGAGCCTGCTCGATGATGATCTTGATCTGCTCGAAGCTGATCAGCCCCTGGCCCGAACCGATCGGCGCGGCCAGCGGCATCAGTGTGGCGCAGCCGACTTCTTCCAGCCGCCGGGCAAGCTGGGGGTCATGGTTGATATAGGGGAGGACGGTGAATCCCTCGGCGACCAGCGTTCGCGCTGCCTCGAGCGTTCCGACCGGGTCCGGGAGCAAGTATTTGAGGTCCGGAATCACTTCGAGCTTGATCCAATCGGAGAGTCCCATGGCCCGAGCCAGGCGGGCCACCCGCACCGCTTCCTCGGCAGTCTGGCAGCCGCCGGTGTTGGTCAGGATCTGATAGCGGGAGGTATCGATGAAGTCGAGGATGTTTTTCTGGGACTTGTCGTCGAGGTCGATCCGGCGCAGGGCGACGGTGACCAGTTCCACGTCCGCGGCGGCCAGGGACGCAACCATGTCGTCCATGGTCCGGTACTTGCCGGTTCCCAGCATCAAGCGGGACCGGAGCTCCTTGCCCGCGATCACCAATCGATCGTCCATCAGCGCTCCCCCACCCCTCGATTATCAGTATCGCTCAGATGGGGTGTCAACGACCGTCAGCGGCGTGGCCGTGGGGAGCATTCTTGGCTTCCGGGGTCGATGCTGGAAGCCCAAGGGGGTGGCTGGCCGCGGCTTCTTCGACTTGCAGAACGCCAAAATGAATGGTGAACGCGCGTCGGGCGGCCCGCAGTCGCATCACGTCAAGTGGCCTGAACGACTGTGCAGTCCAGCAGCTCGGCCTGGCTAGCGAGTGGGCTGGTTTCCTTCAGGATGGCCATCAATCGAAGTGAAAAGGAGTTGCCCCCTGGCTGCTTTTCGAGCGTTCTTATTCACGTTCTTGGTCAACGCAGCAGGGTCGGGAACATATGGATCAGGCGGATTCCCGCTGCCAAAACATATGTCCTGTGCCCGGGCGACCGCATAGCTACAGTAGGTCGGTTCAATATCGAACCCGATGCCGTATCGCCCCAGTGCACGCGCCTCAGCCGTCGTTGTGCCAGAGCCGTTGAAGGGGTCAAGCACGGTATCGCCGATGAACGAAAACAGCCTGATGATCCGTCTCGGCAGCTCGCGTGGGAACGCGGCTGGGTGGCCACCCACCCTGCTCGGAGATTCGCCAGCAAAGTCCCAGGTGCCAAGCGACCATTTAAGGAACTCGTCGCGCCAGATTCCGCTTTTCTTGCCCGCTGCGTCCGGTCTCTTTCTCGTCCGCCACGAGTAGACCAAGATTGCTTCCGTTGGAGTTGTCACCCAGGGATCGCTTGCACTCTTCCACGATCCCCAGGCGGTACGTCGGCTGACGTTTCCTTCGTTCCAGAGGATCGTTGTGTTGTAAATGTATCCGAGTCGCTCAAAAATTCGATGATAGTCGGCGAGAAGAAAGCGCTTGCTCGAAGTAAGTTTCCGACTCCCGTTCCCACGACCGTTTCTCTCTCCATTGGTGTCGACAGGAATGTTGATTGCCACTCGGGCCCCAGGGGCAAGGAGCTCTTTCCAGGCAATTCCCCACTCCTCGACGTCACTGAGATAGCGCTCGTAACTGAGCTGGTCGTTGGCGGTCCCGTAGTCTTTTCCAAGGTTATAAGGTGGACTGGTGACGATGAGGTGAACGGGCTTCTCGACTAAACCCGGAGCGGTGCGACAATCCGCCAGAAAAATCTGGGTGTGCTCATCTTCGTAAAACGAGGCGTCGTCCATCGTCCGATTCTAGCGCGTTTGTTCGACCCGGGTTCAGAGACCAGGGCCGGCCTGTCGCCGGCCAGTCCGAGAGCCTTGGCTCCGAGTATTTCGTACATGTACTCAGCGTCCGCCCAAAAGTCCGCACCAAACAGGGACTGGTTTGTCCTATAGGTGCTTTCCAATAGGCCCGTTTCAAGGACGGGTTTGCGCCGCGCCAATCTCACGTCCCACGGTCGAACCAACGGTTCCGCGAAGATAGCCCCCTACGCTCCACCGCGCAATGCCGGAGGTGGTGCTGGGTGATTCATGGGATATCGTCGAGCGGGGCGAGCTATAGGATCAACTGGGGAAACGACCGAGGAGGGTTCCTCAGGTTAATCGCCAGAAATCTTTGTTGAGGCCGCCTTGGCTCAGGTAGGTGGCGGCGGCAAGTGCTAGGCCCAGCGCTGCACCAGACGTCACGATTGCGAGCTGGCCTGGCCAGATGTCAGGGCTGAGATAGTGGGTGACGGCGGCGCGTCCGATCAGGCAACCCAGTCCAAAGGCGAGCCCGACGGGAAGAAGAGCGCGGGTGAATTGGCTGATGGCGCTGCGGCCCACCCAACCCAGGCGGTGGTGCAGCAAGACCACCAGCAAGCTGGCTTCGCACAAAGCAGCGATTCCATTCGCCAGGGCTAGCCCTCCGTAGCTGAGGGGCGTGCGCATGAGGACGAGGCTCAGCCCGATGTTAATCGAGGCACCCATCGCGGCTGCCCGCACTGGCGTGGCCGTGTCTCGAATCGCATAGAAGCCGCGTGAGACCATTTCGATGGTGCCGTGGCCGGCCAGCCCAAGTGCATACCAGCCCAGCGCGAAGGCGGTCGCCGCCACCGCTTCCGCGCCAAAGGCGCCGCGACCGAAAAGGATCCCGACCAGGGACGGACCGAGAATCACCAGGCCCAGGGTCGACAGCAGGCTGATCGCCAAGACCAGTCCCAACCCCAGCCGAAAGGTCCCCCGGGCGTCATCCGCTCGGCCGGCCGCCATGTCTCGGGACAGGGACGGGAAAAGGGCCGTCGCGATACCCATGGCCGCCACCCCAAGGGGCACCATCAGAATCAGCCAGGCATAGCTCAGATAAGCGATGCTGCCTTCGCCCAGAAAGGAGGCGAGCGCCACCGTGATGACCTGGTTCACCTGGCTGATTCCGAGGCCAGCCATCCTCGGAATCATCAACGCCAGTACCTCCCGGGTTCCGTCCAGCCGAATACCCAGGGTTGGAGCAAAGCGTAGCCCCACTGCGATGAGGCCCGGGATTTGCACCAGCAGGTGGAGCAGGGCGCCGGCAACCGCGCTGAGGGCGAGGCCTTCAACGCCCCAGGGACGCAGGAAAATGGCGCCGGCACAGAGGGACAGGTTGTAGACGAGCGGTGCCGCGGCGGCCAAGGCAAAGCGATTCAGGCCATTCAGTGTGCTCGTGGCGAGCGTGCTGAGCGCGAAGATGGCCGGCGACGCCAGCATGATGCGAACCAGGTTGGTAGTGCGCTCCTGGTCGGCTGAGTTCCAGCCGGGGACGATCGCCGCGATGAGGAGGGGCGCGGCGAAACCGAGCAGTACGCCCGCCAGACCGAGGCCGATCACAGCAAGGGTCGCGAGGGAGCTAGTGAGCCGCCAGGCGCTTGCCCGGTCTCCTCCGGCGAGGTAGCCGGTGAACACTGGAATGAAGGCGCTGCCGACTGCGCCCCCGGCCAGAATCTGAAACAGGGTATCGGGGACGGTGAGCGCGGCCAGAAACATCTCGTATTCATGCGACGCGCCGTACTGGTTGCCGATGACGACGTTGCGCAGGAGGCCGAGAACCTTGCTGGCGGCGAAACCTGAGCCGACGATTAGCGCGGCATTGAGCGAAGCCTCGATGGCTGACCCTCGACGCGCGGCGGCAAGCTCCGATGCGGTTTCATCGACGGGTGTGCCCTGGCTAGGGTCCGGGGATTGGGTCAACGAATGCTCGCGCGGCGCGGTCCTGCTTGGCGGATGCGTCGGGCCTGGGCGGTGTTCGCTTCAAGCTCCACCCGGTCGTCGAGGGCGGCCAGGGGAGTCTCGAGCCCGTCCCGGCGGCCGAGGGCGGACTCAATGATCCAATCGGCAAGCGCGGGGTTCTTGGGGAGCAACGGTCCGTGGAGATAGGTCCCGACCGCGTTGCGGTAGCGGACCCCTTCGGTCCGGTCGACGCCGTTGTTCCCGTGGCCGATCTGGACCCTCCCCAAGGGATGGGCGCCGGGCCCCAGAAAAGTCTGACCGCTGTGGTTCTCAAAACCGACCAGGGTCGAGGGCTTCTGGCCCAGGTCGGCTTCGACGATTACGTCGCCGACCATGCGCCGATCGCCAGCCACGGTATGAGCATCGAATAAGCCGACGCCAGGGATCTCGACTCCCTCCGTGGTGCGGAAGAAACGGCCGAGTAGCTGGTAGCCGCCGCAGACGGAGAGGAGCGCTGCGCCATCCTCAACCGCTTCCTGGATCGCCCGTCCCACTCCGCGGGCGAGATCGCGGCTGACCGTTTCCTGCTCGACATCCTGGCCTCCGCCGAAGAACAGGATGTCGACCGTGCTCGGCTCAAGGTTTTCGCCCAGCGTGAGGTCCTGGACCTCGAGAGCGATTCCGCGCCAGTCGCAACGTCGCTGGAGCGCGATGATGTTGCCCCGATCCCCATACAGATTCATCAGGTCTGCGTAGAGATGAACCAGCCGAAGCATTAATTCTCCCAGAACGGGGCGACCAGACCTCGTTGCTGAAGAAGGTGACGGATCTCAAGAGTGGCCGTGTAGGTGCAGAAGGCGGCCACCCTGGCGCCACTCCTGGCCGCATCGAGGGCCAGGCTGAGCGCGTTCTCGAGACTAGGCTCCGTGGTCCGATTGTCGACGCTGGCATATTTCAGCCGAACCGACATGTCATGAGCCCGAAGGCCGGTGCAGACGATCCGCCGGTTGCCGAGCAGCTCGAAATCCACGTCCCACAGCCAGCTTACGTCGGTTCCGTCGGCAAAAAGGTCGTTGATGGCGACGAGAGTCAGGTCCTCTGCGCCGAGGGATCGCAGAGCCTGGTTGAAGCCGACCGGGTTCTTGACCAGGACCAGCTTCAGAGAGCCGTCTCCGACCTGGACCACCTCATCCCGCCCGAATGCTCCCTGGGCTTCGGCGAGGCCCTGGACGATGTACTGCGGATCGATGTCGAGAGCGAGGGCTGCAGCGCTCGCCGCAACCGCGTTGTAGACATTGTGCAGGCCGTTCAGCGGAATATGGGTCGGGAAGATGGGTCCGTCGGAGTTCAAGTTGAAATCACTGCCGTGCTCGCCGTCCATCGCGATCTCGGTCGGAGCTACGTCCGGCACTGGGCGCCTCCAGCCGCATCCGCTGCAAACATAGAGGCCCAGATGGCCGTAGTTACTCGATGAGTAGGTCAGGCGACTTCGACACCGGGGGCACAGGCGATGATCTGCCTCGTGGGGCAGACCCTCGTGGCCAAAGCTGCATTCACTAATTCCGAAAGTGGTCGCGGGTCCAAGCCTGGACTCGGACAGGTAAGCGAGAGTCGGGTCATCTATGTTGACGACGAGTTTTGCGGGGAGCGGAAGGTTGGCAGCGGCTCGCTGCCAAGCTCGGGCGACAAAATCGACCTCTCCGTATCGGTCGAGTTGGTCGCGGAACAGGTTGGTCAGGACCAGCACCCGCGGTCGAATCGCGGCGACGGCGGCGGGGACGTGGGCCTCGTCAACCTCGAAGATCCCCAGGTCGCCATGGGGCTGACCCATCAGACTACAGCCGTCCAGAAGGGCGGAGAGGATTCCGGCCGGAAGGTTGGCACCGGCCCGGTTGTGAACCGGCCTGAGCCCGGCCCGGTGCGCGATTTGCGCGAGCATGCGCGCCGTGGTCGTCTTTCCGTTGGTGCCTGAGATCAGGACCGAACCCTGGGGCAAGCGGCTGCTGAGGGTGCTGAGTGCCTGGGTGTCGATGCGGGCAGCGACGTGGCCAGGCAGAACGGTGCCGCCGCCTCGACGGAGGGCACGAGTCAGGCGGGATGCGACTCGGCCGGCCGCGATAGCGGCGGAAAGCCTCGGATTCATCTAATCGCGGATCCAGCCTTGACGGGAAGGCTTCTAGGAGGCAGCGGCTCCGGCGGTGCGGCGACGCTGGATGGTCTCGACCCGATAGGTCTGGGTGCCGGATGGGGTCGAAACTTCGACGATGTCGCCCGGTCGACGATTCATCAAGGCGTGTCCGAGAGGGGAATTGCCGGAGATTCTTCCTTCGCGGACATTGACTTCACCCTGGCCTACAACCGTAAAACTGATGTCTTCGTTCTCCGAAAGATCCTTCAGGACGACGGTCATCCCGAGGTCTACGAACTCATCGGAATCGGCGGTTCGGATATCCGCCGCCGAGAGCATGGACCGGATGTCGTTGATGCGGCCCTGAACCTGGGAGAGCTGCTGCTTGGCGGCATCGTAGGGAGCATTTTCGCGGAAATCTTTGTCCGCCGCGGCTTTGGTCAACTCTTGGGTGACTTTGGGTCGGACGTCCTTCTCGAGCCGCTCCAACTCGACCTTGAGAGCCGCGAAGCCCTCCTCGGTCATCGGGACGGTCTCGGCCTCGGGACGGCTGTTGTTGGAGCGTTGTGAGGTGGTGCGGCGAAGGCGAACCTGCGCGCCGAGATTGATATCGGTAACTTTTTTGGTCTTGAGCTGAGTGAGGAAGATCTTGACCGGCTCGAGCCGCAGGTTGAGGTCAACGCTCGACACCGGGAAGCCTTCCTGGTAACGTCCGATGTCGGTGGGAGTTAAACGGCGTACGGGGACATCGGCCCCGATCCAGCGGGCGAATCTGCTGAGCTCTCGACTGGTGGCTTCCCGGTCAGCGGGAGGCAGAGTAGAAATGTAGGCCGCGATGGCCTGTCCGAGCTGCACCAGGTTTTCGGAGGAATTTTCGGTTGCGGTCAATACCGGTTCGTCTCCCCTATGAGCAACAGTCTACGTTGGGAAAAAAGGGCAGCAAAAAAAGTATAGGTGATCCTTCGGTTTCCAAACAAGATTTGAATAAGGCGCTGGTTGCTCTGGGACTCGAGCTGGATTCAGACCAGGTAGACCGCAGCATCTGGCTGGCCTCTGAGCTGCTCGACTGGAACCGGCGGGTCAACCTGACCGGGATCAGCAGCCCGGAAGACGTCATCTCCAAACATCTGCTCGATTCGTTCACCCTGGTGCCGGTTCTGGAGCGAATCTTCGGCGCGGGACGGATCCGCATGGTTGACGTCGGCACGGGGGCGGGGTTCCCGGGGATTCCGGCCAAACTCGCGCGGCCGGATCTGAAGCTAACCCTGCTGGAGGCCACTGGGAAAAAGGTTGCCTTCCTCGAACATGCGATAGAAGGGCTGAGCCTGGACAACACCGAGGCGCTGCACACTCGGGCCGAGCTGATTGGGCACGAACCTGGATACCGAGAGGCCTTTGACGTCGCGGTCGGGCGGGCCGTGAGCGGGATGGGGACCTTGGTGGAGCTGTTGCTACCTTTGGTGCGCCTCGGTGGCTGGGCCCTGGTAATGAAGACCCAGCGAGAGCTGGATACTGAGCTCCAGGGGGCTCTGCCCGGCATCGAAGAGCTCGGCGGGCGGGTGACCGAGATAGCCTCAGCCAGCATCGCGGGGTATCTGGAAGATCGGGTGATCGTTCTGGTGGAGAAGGTCAGGCCCACCCCGGAGGCTTATCCTCGTCGCCCGGGCGTTCCCCAGCGGCGGCCCTTGAGCGGGCGGTTGTCGGATCCATCCGACGCCCGACCTGTGGGTCCTGTTAAAAACGGGGGTGGAGTATCCGTCCGGGCCGAGCTGTGAGAAGAGGAGCACTTGATGGACGCGAATGTGAAGGGCGGACCGGATCCGTGGACGGACTTGACTTCCGGGGAGGGATCGAGGCTGCGGGAGTGGATCGCCGGGCGTCGTTCTGAAATAGCCGCCGATCCCACCGCAAGTGAGCGCAACCAGTTTTGGATGGGCGTTACTCAATCCCTGGATGCGGAGTCGCTCGCGATCTTGCTCACTGCTAAGGAGCTCAATGAGGAACGCGATGCACTCACCGGTATCCTGAATCGGAGAGGTCTAGCAGGTGCCCTTTCAGAAGCTCTGGACTGGCAGGATCGCACGGGGCGCAACCGGTAACCGTGCTGCTTCTCGCGCTGGACGGTTTTCAAGGTTTCAGTGAGGGGCACGGGCCGCAAGCGGCGGATACCGTGTTGGGAGAGTGGGTCCGGTTCTTGAAGAGCAAGCTGCGGAGGACGGACCTGCTCGGCCGATACGGCGGCGAAGAGGTGGTCGTAGGTCTCAAGGGGCGACCGGCGAGCAGAGCGCAGCGATCTTCCTCCGCCTGCGGACGGACATGGCCCAGGCGATCCAGAGCTGTCTGGAGGGGCTGGGAATTGACGCGGTCGTGACCGTAAATGTCGGAATCGCCGAGCGTGAGCCGGACGAGCATGTCATCGAGCTGCTGGAGCGGGCCCGCGCTCGAACCGCCCACGCGAAAGCAGCCGGACAGAATCTCGTCGTTGGCCGCAAGCCAGCGGGGTAAACGAGGGGCTTGGCTCGCCTGGCGTTGCCTTAGCTTTTGATGTCCCACGCCGCGATGTTCCAGGTCGTGTTCTGGGTGAGCGGTGGCGCATGCGGCTTCTTCGTGATGCCCTCGACGCCGTTCCGGAACGCGACGCCGATCGGGCTGTAGTACATGATGAGGACCGGCAGCTCTTCGGCGCCGATCTTCAGCAGCTTGAACATGATCTCTTGCCGGGGATCAACCGCGAGGGTCCGCATCATTTCGGCGTGCAGCCCGTCATAGGTCGGATTCGACCAAGAGCCGCCGTTGGAACCGGTCCAGCCGTTCTCGACGGTCGGCATGTTCGGGGAAAGGATCTGGGCGAGTCCGCCCCGCTCGTTGAACCGGAACGGCCCCAGGGCACCCTCCCGGTTTTGTGCCTGAAATTTCCGGCTCTCCAGCGACGAAACACCCGCGGGTGCCGAGGGAATCGGGTGCGAGGCTGCGATCCCGGCTGACTTAAAGTCGTCTACCACGGCGAGACTTTCGCGTACGTCGTTCGAGTCCGCGGTCACGAGGCGACAGCATCGGAATGGGACGGTCTGTCCGCTGCCATCTCTGAGCAGCCCATCCGCCCCCTTGGTCCACCCTGCCGCATTGAACAACTGCTGGGCCTTGGTCGGGTCGTAGGCGTACTTGATGACGCCGCGATCGTTAGCTAGTTTGGTCGCCGGCTCGTCGGGCATCGCGAGATAGTGGCCCATCTCGGTCTGACCGAAAGCGAGCGCTTCGACGTACTGCTCCCGATTCATCGACTGAATCATGGCCTGTCGAAATCGCGTGTCGCGAGCCCACGGGGCCGTGGGATCGTTGAACTGCAAGGTAAGGATTCGCTGCGCATTGGGCGAGGTGAATGCCTGGCCACCGTTCCACGTTCGCTGGATTTCGGCAACTTGGTCCGGCTTGATCTGCACACCGAGAGGCGCCACGTCGATTGCGCCGGCCAGCAGGTTGGCCACGATGACGTTGATATCGCCAATGAAACGGATAATCAGCTTGTCGATCTTGGGCCTTCCGAGCGCGTACCGGTCGAAAGCGAGCGCCTCAATGTGACTTCCTTCTTCCCACACGCTAACTCGGTAGGGGCCCAGGCCAACCCAGTCGCGGCCCCATAACGGGGTTCCGTCGAGGGCGACCGTGTCTCCCGCCCGGTACAGGTCCTCAATCAAGTGGCGGGGAATGGCGGGGACGCCCACTACCCCGTTGTGACCGCCCCAGATGGAGGTCGTCTTCCAATTCATCACGAGGGTCTTTTCGTCGGTGGCTCGAACGCTGCTGATGTTCAAGAGCTCACCTAGCTCGGGGACGGCTAGTTTCTTATCGGTGACGACCTCAAAGCCGAACACATAATCCGCGGCGGTGAGGGGGGTTCCGTCCTGCCAGACGGCGCCCGGCCTGATTTTCCAGGTGACTTCCATCGTCCCGTCCGGGTTGACCTTCCAGTCCCCGTCCTGGGTATTAGGCACCTTCTGAGCCACCTGGGGAATCACGTTCCCGTTGATATCGAAAGCGGTGAGATTCGCATGGAAAATGAACCATCGCTCGGTATCGTTGGTTCCGATCGCGGTTGGCCTCCCGAGCGTCGTCAGCATCGCCGGGAAGGACTGGTGCGCCATGGTCAAAGTCTTGGAGGCTTGCGGAGCTGAGCTTCCCGGTGCCCCGGAGGAGGTGGTGGGTGCGCCCGACGGCCCGCAAGCGAATAGCAAAAGTGAGACAAGCACGAGGAGGGGCACAGTGGGTTGCAGCCAGGGATGTCTGCCTCGCGGCGCTGATGGAAGGTTCATGCGATTCCTCTTTTCACGACTCTGTTTGGCAGTCCCAGATTCACGGTCGACCGAGAGAAGTCCTAACTGATCCCGTGGACAAGCCAGAATATCCCAGGGCACCAGCATCTTACGAGATGATGACCCCTCGGCGAGGCCCACTGAACCATCAGAAATGCAGGATGCGGCTGCCTGACGATATCGGGCATGAACGCGCGACCTGACGATGAAAGGCGAGTCTACGCGTAGAGGGCGCCTACGAATGAGCGGGCCTCTTGCATGAGAGCTTGCCACTCATCGGGCGTTCCCGGGTCGACGGCGACCCACTCCCTCATGACCCGACCCATACCGGGGTCGAAGTTCTCACCTTCGTGGGCGGCGACCAGCTGATCGACACGCTCTTTCGATAGCTTGAGGACCAACTGGCCCTTGAACAGGCAAGCAAAGACTCGGTTGTTAAGCTTGAGCGCGATTCCCCCGAACATCTTCGCCTTGAAGATGCCCGGTTCGGAGAGGAATTCCAGGGCCAGCTCATCGAACAACCCGGCCGCGGTCAAGTCGTTCAAGGTCAGGATTCAGCTGAGGCGAGCTCTAAAACAAGCTCGCGCAGAAAGCCGCCGATATCCGCGACAACACTGATGTTCTGGAAGGTTCCGCGGTCGGATAGCTTGGTCACCACAGCCGGCTCGATGTCGACGCACACCGTGGTGACGTCAGCGGGGAGGAGATTTCCGGTGGCGATGCCATGGAGCATCGAAGCCATCATGAGGGCCAGCTTGACCCCGCCGCGGACCACCTCCCGCATCCGGGTCTGGGCTTCCTGGGTGTCGGTGATCACGTCGGGGAGGGGGCCGTCATCCCGGATCGAACCAGCGAGGACGACATCGACGTCATGCACGATGCAAGCGTGCATGACGCCCGACCTGAGGATCCCTTGCTCGACTGCCGCTCGAATGCTGCCGGCTCTTCGGACCGTGTTGATCGCGCGCAGGTGATGCTCGTGGCCGCCTTCCATTGGGACGCCATCCTCGAGAGAAACGCCGAGCGAAGTTCCGTAGAGGGTGGATTCGATGTCGTGGGTGGCCAGGCCATTACCAGCAAAAAGCGCCTGGACGTAGCCGTGCTCGATCAGCCAGACCAACTGGTTGGCGGCGCCGGTGTGGATCAGTACGGGCCCGCTCACGACCAGAATTTTCCCGCCGGCGGCTCGCACTTCCTGCATTCGCTCGGCGATGGCCCGGATCAGCCGAGGGTTGGCCTTCTCGGGCGAGACCGCGCTGCCCATGAAGGCAAAAACCTTGGGCTGGACCCGCGGGCGTTCCAGGGGGAGGACGCGAACGCCGGCGTCGCCTACGACGATGGGGGTGCCGGCCTTGACTTCATTGAGAGTGACGCACCTGGCAGTGCTCTCAGCGCGGTCGATCGCGATCCCGCAGTCCATCTCCGGATATTCGACGGGTACCCACTGGCCCTGGATGTTGACCAGGGTGTGCAGGTTCGTGGTGGAGTAGAAAGTCTCGGGGAAAACGCCATCGCTTGGCGCCAGTTCGGTCCGGGCCGGCTCGGTTTGCACCCGGGTGGCGCCCAGGCGGCCGACCCGATCCAGGAGGCCTTCCAGCTCAAGCGCGGTTGCGGCGCGAACCTCGATTCGGCAATAGCTGGGCTCGTCTTTTCGACGTCCCACCCGGAGCTCCTGGACCTCGAAATCGCCGCCCCGGTCCATGATCTCGTCCATAATGTTGGGCAAGGTCAGCGAATCGATGATGTGCCCGCGCAGCTCAATGACGTCGCGAAATGGGCGCTCTTCCACCGCAGGTTCATCCTTTTGTGAATGAGAAGGAGGGTCGGCCGATTATATCAGCCTCCTCGGACCCCCTCGGCCTACGCCGCACTGATGCCACGCCAGCGGCGACGGTGATTGCGGCGGAAATCCGGCGCGGCGGCCCCATGAATTTCCATCGATTCATGGAGCTGGCGCTCTACGACCCGGAGGTTGGCTACTACGCCCGCGCCACGGCCGGGCCCGGCCCCCAGCGGGACTACATGACCAGCCCCGAGCTCCACGGTGCTTTCGGCGGGATGCTCTGTACGGAATTTGAGCAGATGTGGCGGCTGCTCGGCGAGCCCGATCCGTTCTGGGTGGTGGAAGGCGGACCCGGAAACGGGACCATGGCGGCCGACGTTCTGACGTACGCGCAGGGGGCGCTGCCGCGTTTTTACGCCGCTCTACGCATGGCTCTCATCGAAACAAACCCCGCCCTTCAGCAGCGCCAGCAAGCTCGCCTAGCTGCCTGGAAGGATCAGGTTACGTGGCTGGATGCGGCCCCGGAGTCGTGGCCAGTGCTGGGAGACGGCTGCGTGGTCGCCAATGAGCTGCTGGACGTGTTCCCGATCCACCTGCTGGTCGGAACTGAGAATGGAATCCAGGAGTGTTTCATCGAGATCGAGAACGAGGGGTTCGTGGTGACGACCGGCTCGCCGACCAGCGAAGCGCTTGCGGAGCAGATTCAGGCCGGCGGCGGCTCCCTGGAAGTCGGCTGCTACGGCGAGGTCAGCCTGGAGGCGCCCCGGTGGGTGGGCCAAACTGCCCAACTGATCGAGCGCGGATACGTCTTGATTATCGACTATGGCGAGCCGTCGGACATCCTCTACAGCGCCAAGCACCGACTCGGCACCCTGCGCTGTTACCGCGCCCAGGTCCTGGTTGAGGACCCCCTGGCGCTGCCCGGTCAGCAGGACATCACTGAGCATGTGGATCTCTCGGCGATCGTTCACGAGGCCGAAGCGAGAGGACTGGCCATGCTGGGTGCAACCCGCCAGGGGCTGTTTCTGGCGAGGCTCGGGATCGGGGACATCATCGACCGCATCGACACGGGGCTTTCGACCCGGACCGATCAGCAGACGCATCGGGCGGCCCTGGATCTGATGATGGACACTGGCGGGCTAGGCCGTCTGGCGGTGCTGCTCTTTGGGAAGAACGTGCCCGACCAGCTCCCGGCTGGGTTCGGCGACTGAGGTTGTAGGTTCGAAGCGTAGGAACGGCGAACGGGTCGGTCTGCTTTGATGCCCATTGCGGCCCGACGGAACTGAGTCAAAGCCGGCGGAGCAATCCATCGTAATCGGCGTGCGTGCCAATCCAGAACCAGTAGATCCGGTCGCCCACACTCAACCCAAGTGCCCGATGGCCGATCCCGATGCGCACCGAGTAGATTGGTTGGCGCTGGCTCACCCGTTTGAAGGCAAGGCCAGGATGATGTTGATCACGCTGCCAGAGTAGGTAGGCCCGACCCGCTTCCTCCTGGACACTGGAGGGTAAACGCCCGAGCAGCTCGCGAAAGTCTCGCGTAACGCTCGAGTTCAAGCAGGGGGTTTAGGCTGGAACAGGTCCTCAAGCGGAGTGGTGGAGCCGTCTGAAACTGAGCGGCGCGCCATTGCCGCGAGCTCACCCCATTGGGTATCCGTTGTTGACTCAAAGCGGAGGCTCCACTCCTGCTCATCGGTCACCTCAGCTAGCAGGCGAGTGGCAATGGCGTCCTGAGTCTCGGCGGGAAGCTTTTCGACTTCGGTGATGGCCCTCTGGAGCAGTTCCCTCAAGGTCCGAATCCTCTCATGGTGGGACTATAAAGAGTGTACTTCTTGTGAAAGGGGTGTCGGCGCTTGCGGCGAGCGCCGAAGGTGTGCGAGTCCCCGTGACTCCAACCCGCATTCCGGTGACGCTAGCGGGCCCTGACCGCCAGCAATCGGTCAAGCTCGCTTCGGACGTCATCTCTGTCCATTCGCCGTAGTCGAGCTCGCCGAGGAGAATCCAAACCCGGTCGTATAAGTCTAGTGCCCCGTGTTCGTGGGAGTCAGCAGTCTCCTGAACGTGCGTGTCTAGAAGTGCGGCCGACAAGCGGCCAATTTGAGGGTAGCCGTATCGGTCTGGCCGACGTCGAATACATTGCCCGTGCCGAAGCGTCGCAGGATGACGTCCTCGCCCGAGACTTCGTCGGTGGTGGCTTCAACATCGGGACGATGATCTTGATGGCTCGCTCACCCTTCTTCACGAAGCGGTGCATCTTGAGCCAGGGTTGTACCCGGCGACTCTGGCGGCGTCATGATGCTGAGACATGATCAGCACGACATTGAATGGGCTGTAATGGTGAAACCGAGACTGAACGTCTAGTTAGCGGCGAAAACGACTCGCTGTCGTGGATCTCGCCAATCGCCTGCTCCAGTCTCTGAAAGACGTCGGGAGCTGATCGTTCGTTCGGTTGTAACCTCTCTTGTGGCATAAAACGTGTGTACTAAAACCACAGTACAGACGATCCCTCGTTGCAAGACCCCAGTTTTGATTGTTCCACCCGGCTGCTAGAGGTCCACTAGAGCTCCGCCCTCTGGGGTCAGGGACGGTGCACTGCGGTGAGCATAAACGGTGGCGCTCCTCTTCGAGGCTCCCCCCTTTATCCCTCCCCTTGCGTTCCTCTGCGCCCTATGACGCCATTCACCCGGGTCTCCGTTTTCCTGAGTCCCCCAGCACAGCTGAGGCATCTCAGGTGTGGGACGGAGAGACCGATCATGCCAGCACTCGCATGCACCCCATCGCAAATCCTCTTCGAAGAACGAGACGGCATTTACTGGCTCAGAGGCGGCGACTACGCAAAGGCCCGAGAGGTTCTTGCCCTTCAATGCGAAGGCAGAGCCGTGGGCTTCGATCAGACGTGGTGGGCCATCTAGGCGAGAGACCTGTGTGCGAAGCACTTAAAGGTTGCGCTGGTCCAGGGCGAGTCCATGCGCCTGATCTCGTTCGCTCCGGCGAAGCGCCCCAATAAATTGACAGCACTTTCATTGGAGTCAGGCCCGAAGCATTGCTGGGACGTCAAGAATTAGAGCGCCTCTCAAGGATCGCACGGACCCACGCCCAATTCGATGAGCTGGTTGCGCGGATAAGGGCCGAAAACGCCACTGAGGTTGGCGTGATCTACGTTTACCAGGTAGCCGCCGACTGCTACGAGGTGGACTGGGAGCTAACGGCCCTGCCGCCGTCACTGTTCGAGGCGGTGGCCTTAGCCGCTCATTTCGAGCTGTCCAGCATGCCATGCAGGTTGGTGGCACCGAAGTCGAAGCGGCAGCAACGGGCACATTCACAGAAACCGGTCCTTCAGCTCAGCGAGCCAGCCCTTACGGCCAGCTCAGGTTCGCGCTCTGAGTTAGGCACCTATCCACGTCGGGCTGCGGGCTTCGCTGATGTTCCCGTACAACGGGTTTACGACTATGGCGCTTAGAACTCGAATGCGCTGCCCCGGACGCGGTGTGCAGTCCACCGTGAAGCGACAGCGTGAGATCGGGTGGCCGTAGGACGATGAGGACGCCTCGTCACCACGCTGCCAGGGCTCAATGACCACGAATAGCTGGCGCAATACCCACTGCGCCGAGTTCATGAGAAGGAGGGAATCGGCGGAATCTGTGCTATCTAGCTCCAAGACAATCTCATCCGTTCCGTCATCTCGCCTGCTGGTGCTCAGGACCGTACCCGATACGAGCGTGCAATCCGATATTCGGATCAGGTGCTCTGGGTGAGTTATCCTGTCAGTCTAGGGGGTGCGGCATGCGCGTGGCGGGGCTTCAGTCGTCACATGAGTGGCAACCCAAAGACCCATTGTGACGATGCCGATGCCGATGAAGGCGGCCACAGCACCAAATCGACGTAACATGCGCCCCGACTGTAGCGACCCCTAAAACGGGGAGCAAGCTGACAAGTCCAAGCGATGTTGGCGCGGCGGGCCATACAGCGGTGGTGACAGCACAAGCCGGATTCGGCAGAGAGAAACTAGGGCCGCGATGCTACGCTTAACTCAGATCCGGGGAGACCGTGCATGGCACTATCTTCCTTTCCGGCGTCCTCGCTGTGGGGACGGCTATTGGCGCTCTGGCCAAAGGGCTAGTATGGCCAGGCGTGGCTGGCTTCGTTGGGCCCCTGCTGTGCCTGATGGCAGGGGCCGTCATCCGCGGCACGTTTCACGTCGGAACGCCGCACCAGCGACTTGCAGGGCGCGCTGCCGGGATCACTGCTATCGCAATCGGCATGGGGCTCTTGATGTCCACGGGCTATGTAGTGAGGCTATTTAATATCGAGCTTGCGGGCGCGACGTGGGAGCTCGTAGGCGCCTTGTAGGCGTTGTGTTCACATCAGCGAAGATGGCGTTGCCCCGCGGCGGGCGATCGTAGAGCGTGTCCCCTCACAAAAAAAAACGATGGCGTTGCGTTGGCAAACTCGATTAGGCTCGCACCGTGAGGAGCGTGGAACCTTCGTGGGTTCCTGGCCTGGCGCAAGACCTGTGACAGCAACGCCCAGATGTCCCGTGGCGTGACCAGTTCCCCAAATCCATGATTTCAGGGAGCGATTTGTAGCGACAAGGGACAAGCATCCCCCGGCCGGTGAAGCCGCAGGAACGACCTAGGGCCCGCAAGCTTGGAGCCGCGAACTGACTGGCCTGAGGTTATTAGTCCTAGCTCAACCGTCTTTGCGAAGTCGCGAAGGGCGTCTGCATGTTGCCCGAGTGCCTGGAGCGCCCTGCCGCGTTCCAACCGGGCCACCCCAAGAGACGGCGCGAGGCTTTCTGCTCGTTCTGCTGACTCGAGACGGTGAAGACGGCGATTGCCCAGTCGAGGACGCCTGGATTCTTCACCTCAGATGGCGACATCGGGGACCGTAGCGCGGGTGAGGCAACCGGGCTTTACCTGCACAGGTCGTTGCGAGTAGTTTGGTCTGCGCGGGAGACACGCAACGAGCGCCCGCTAATAGTCAGCCCGTCGGGCCCGGCCACGCCGTGACGAGGGTGCGCCCTCGGGCCAAGGAGTACCACATCCTGGCTCCCTCGGGGCACGCTGCCCCCCACAGGTGCCGTAGGCGCTATTGGGTGAGCGTTCTCGCGGCCGTTTCGGCCAGGCCCATGAAGAAGCCGGAGAAAATTCCCAGGGCAAAGACCCCGGCGATGGCCACGGTGAGCCCGGCTACCAGGGTTGGCAGGCTGCGGCCGGGAGCTGGGCTTGGGGCGGGAACCATGTACATGTGGTGAATGACCTGCGCGTAGTAGAAGAGGGAGATCGCCGAGTTGAGCACGCCGAGCAGGACCAGCCAGCCGAGTCCGGTTTGGATGGCCGCCCAGAAGACGTAGATCTTGGCGAAGAACCCGGCCAGGGGTGGAAGGCCGGCTAACGACAGCAGGCTGATCGCCAGGGCAAAAGCGAGCCAGGGAGCGCGAGCGTGGAGGCCGGCGAAATCGCTGGTGCGCTCGGATCCGGTGCGGTCGGCGATCTCGACGATTGCGATGAATGCGCCCAGGTTGGTGGCGGTGTAGGCGGCGAGATAGAAGAGTACCGCGCCCAAGCCCTGGCCAGTTCCGGCCGCGACGCCGACCAGAATGTACCCGGCCTGGGCAATCGTGGAATAGGCCAGCATACGCTTGATATTCGTCTGGACCATGGCCACGATGTTGCCAACGGTCATCGTGACCGCGGCCAGGATCGCGATCAAGCCGACCCATTCCGTCTGGACGCCCGGTAGCGCCGTCTGGAGCACACGTACGATGACGGCGAATCCGGCTGCCTTGGAAGCCACCGACAGATAGGCGGTGATCGGCGTCGGTGCTCCCTCGTAGACGTCGGGTGTCCACATGTGGAAGGGAACGGCGGACACTTTGAAGCCAAACCCGGCCAATAGGAGGGCCAGAGCGAGGAGTAGGGCCGGTGTCGCGCCTCCGACCAACTCGCGAGCGATGCCGTTGAGCTGAGTCTGCCCGGTGATGCCGTAGAGCAGCGCTATTCCGTAGAGGAGCACTGCGGAAGAGAGGGCATTGAGCAGAAAGAACTTGAGGCCGGCCTCGGCTGAACGCTCCTGATGCTTCATCCAAGCGGCGAGAAATGCGGTCGATAGGCTGGCCATTTCCAGCGAGATGTACAGCGTGATGAGCTCAGTGGAGGAGACGAGCAGCATGAGCGCGGCGGTGGTCAACAAAACCAGAGCCACCAGTTCGGCGCGTCGGCCCTCGGCCTGAGCCAGGAAGCGGCCCGAGCCTAACAGCACCAGGAAGGTCGCCATCAGCATGAGCAGCTTGAAGTAGATGGTGAAGCCGTTCTGGATGAAGGCGCCTGAAAAGCTCGAGGTGGGCACTCCCGCGAGTTGGGCCGGGATGAGGAAGGCGGCAGATACGGCGATGCCCAGAGTTGCGAGGGCTAGGATGGCCACTCGGGAGAGATTGCCCGCGCTGAACGCTTCGGCTAGCAAGATGACCGCCGCCGCTGCGCCCAGGCTGATCTCGGGACTGAGGATCGCGACATTCATCGGGCTAGCCGCGCAGACTGGAGGCGATGAGACTGAGGATCGCGACGTTCACCGGGGCTAACCGCCGAGCCGGGAGGCGATCGGGGTGAGGGTCGGGATCAGGATGTCACTCAGAATGGATGGGTAGACGCCGAGGCCAACGATGACCACGACGAATGCGCCGACGGTTAGAGCTTCCAACCTATTCATGTCGGGCAGATGGCTCCACTCCGGTCGCTCGGGTCCAAAGAACACCCGCTCCAGCATCCAGAGCAGGTAGCCAGCGGTCAGGACAATGGTGGCCACGCCCGCGATCGTGGCGATGGCGTGGACTGGGAAGGCACCAAGAAACACCAGGAACTCGGCGGCAAATCCGGCCATGCCGGGCAGCCCGAGCGATGCGAGCCCGGCGACGACGAAGAAGGTCGCGATAAAGGGCATCCGCTTCGCGATGCCGCCAAGCGCCGGGATCTCGCGGGTGTGGGTCCGGTCATAAACCAGGCCCACCATGACGAACAGGAGGCCGGTGATCATGCCGTGGGAGACCAGCTGGAACGCGGCGCCCTGGAGGGCGATCGGGGTAAGGGCGGACGCCCCCAGGAGCACGTAACCCATGTGGGAAACGCTGGAATTGGCAATCAACCGTTTCAAATCCGTTTGCATCATGGCGACCAGCGCGCCGTAAACGATGCTGACTGCGGCGAGCACGGCGAGCAGGGTGGAAAACTGGCGAGTGGCTTCGGGCAGCATACCCAGGTTCATCCGCAGAATTCCGTAGGCTCCCATTTTCAGCAGCACGCCGGCTAGGAGGACGCTGATTGCGGTCGGTGCTTCGGTGTGGGCGTCGGGCAGCCAGGTATGGAGTGGGAAAACGGGCAGCTTGACCGCGAAGCCGACGAAAAGCAACAGCCAAATCCCGGCTCCAATGGCAGCGGGGTAGGTCTGGCCGCCCAGGACTCGGATGTCGAAAGTGTGCGAGGGCCCGGACAGATAGAGCAAGAGGATCCCGAGCAGCATCAAAGCACTGCCGGCGACCGTGTACAGGATGAACTTCATCGCCGCGTACTCGCGGCGGGCGCCGCCCCAGATACCGATCAGCAGGAACATCGGCGCAAGCTCGAGCTCCCAGAATAGGAAGAAAAGCAATAGGTCCAGACTCGAGAAGACGCCCGCCACCGCCGTCTCCAGCACCAGGACCAGGGCGAAGTACTCTCGTGCGCGCAGGCTGGTTTGCCAGGAGACGAGGACCGCGAGAAAAACCAGCAGGGCGTTCAATACGAACAGGGGCAAGCTCAGGCCGTCGAGTCCGACCGAATACGAGGCGCCGAGCTGGGTAATCCATGGAACCTGGGTGCTGAACTGGGGCACCAGCCAGGCCGCGTCAGTGGCGGCGAGGTCGCGGTGGAAATTGAAGAGAAGCAGGAGCGCCAGGATGAGCGCTAGCCCGGAAACGAGCAGGGCCACCCAGCGAGCCCAACGCTCGCCTCCCGGTAGCACGACGATGAGGAGGGCGCCGGCCAGCGGAAGCCAGATTGCCAGGTTCAGTGTCAGCTCCACTGCGGTTACCTTGTCCCCATGAGAAGCGGAAGCGCCGCGACTACGGCCAGCGCTACGGTGCCGGCAAAAAATGCCCAGGCATAGGCCTGCAGCTGGCCGGACTGCATCCGCCGCATCGAGGTGGCCGCGGATATGGTGGTTGAGCCGATCCCGTTAACGAAGGCATCGATGAGGCTCAGGTCGATCCGATTGGAAAGCCAGCCGAAGCCGAGGACGATCCGGGCGACGAAGCCGTTGTAGAGATGGTCCATGTAGTAGCGATTAACCAAGAGCGTGTGCACCGGTTGGAATCGGGCCGCCAATCGGGCGGATGCCTCGACTCGGCCATCGCCATAGAGGACCCAGGCCAACAGGATGCCCGCCAGCGCCACCGCGGTGGAGATGCCTGCCACCGGCAGGTTGACCTCAGCAGTGACCGCTCGACCTTCGAGGAATGAACCGAATGGGTTGCCAAATAGGGCCGTTCCCAGCAGGCCGCTGGCGACGCTCGGGACGATCAAAACCAGCAGGGGAATGGTCATACTGAGTGGCTCGGGATGGTCATGGGTCTGGCCACGCGGGTTCCCCAGGAAGGCCAGGAAGATCAACCGAAACATGTAGGTCGCGGTCAGGAAAACCGTGGCCAGGGCTGCCGCGAAGAGCAGCGGATTCGTGCTGGCCGCGGCGGCCAGGATCTCATCCTTGCTCCAGAAGCCGCTCAGGGGAAAGATGCCGGCCAGCGAGAGCGCGGCAATAGTGGTGGCGATGAAGGTGATGGGCCGTTGCCGCCGTAGGCCGCCCATAGCCGATAGGTCATTGGTATCCATTAGGTGAATCAAGCTTCCTGCGCATAGGAAAAGCAGGGCTTTGAAGAAGGCATGGTTGAACAGGTGGAACATGCCGGCGCTCATCGCGCCCAGGCCGATGGCCATGATCATGTACCCGAGTTGACTGACGGTTGAGTAGGCCAGAACTCGCTTGATGTCATTTGCCACGATTCCCATGGACGCAGCAAAGATCGCGGTGAATCCCCCGACCACTGCAACCACCATCATGGCCGTGGCCGAGTGTTCGAGGAGCGGAAACGTCCTGGCCATCAGGTACACGCCAGCCACGACCATGGTCGCGGCATGAATGAGGGCGCTGACCGGGGTGGGCCCCTCCATTGCATCGGGGAGCCACACATGCAACGGAAATTGAGCCGATTTCCCCACGGCACCACAGAAGACCAACAGCATCCCGACAGTCAAGGCCGCGGCCGGAATGCGCCCGGCCGCGGCGGCCTCCTCGAGGCCTCGAAATTCCAGGGTACCGGCGTGCCAGTAGAGGAACAGGATTCCGAGCAGGAATCCGAAATCGCCCAACCGAGTCACGATGAAGGCCTTCTTGGCGGCGGCCGACGCTTCGGGGCGCTCGTGCCAATGGCCGATCAGTAGGTAGGAGCAGAGCCCTACCAGCTCCCAGAAGATGTACATCGTGAGCAGGCTGTTCGCGAGGACCAGCCCTAGCATGGAGAAGGTGAATAGAGACATCGCGGCGTAGTAGCGGGAATAGCCGTTGTCGCCATGCATGTAGCCGAGCGAGTAGATCTGGACCAGCAGGCTGACCGAGGTCACCACGACGAGCATGATCGCGGTGAGCGGATCGACCTGGAAGCCGACCGTGAGCCCCAGTCCATGGCCGAGGGGGAGCCATTCCATCGACTGCTCGATGCGAGCGCCCGCCGCGATTTCCCTCAACACCTGAAGGGAGAGGGCGCCGCCCAGGCCGATCGCCAGGATCGTCAGCCAAGCGCTGAGCGCGGGTGAGCGCCGAGCACCGAGGGCAATCAGGGCGAAGGCGCCCAGCGGCAGGGCGGCGATCAGCCAGGCGTTGTTACTCACCCTTGGAGCTCGTTCGCTTCATCGATTTGCACCGAGTGCCGCAGATGATAGATGGCAATGATGAGGGCGAGTCCCACGGCGGCCTCGGCCGCGGCCACGGTGATGATGAATAGAGCGAAGACCTGGCCGGTCAGCACGGCGGGCTCGAGCTGGCGCGCGAAGGCGACGAAAGTCACGTTGACGCCATTGAGCATCACTTCAATTGCCATGAGGATCACGATGGAGTTGCGCTTGGTGAGGGCACCCGCCAACCCAATACTGAACAAGGCGGCGCCCAAGATGAGGCCGTGCTGCAAGGTGATTGGATAGAGCGGCGGGAATGCTGGGGGCACTTAGCCCTCCCTCGCGATCACGAGTGCGCCGATCATGGCGACCAGCAGCAAGACCGAAGCAATCTCGAACGGCAGGGCGTAGGTCGTGAAAAGGCTCTCCCCGATCTGCTCAGTGGTGGGGGCGTCGGATGGAATTCCCACGACTTTGGGCCACTGCACAGAGACCAGGGTCGCGGTGGTGACGATGAAAACCGCCCCGGCGACCAGGACTCCGGACACCGCTTGTCCGGCGGACGCGAGATGGGGCACTTCCAGGTTGACCGGGGTGAGCATCAATCCAAACAGGATGAGAATCATGACCGCGCCGACGTACACAAGCACTTGGACGGCGGCGAGAAAGTCCGCCCCCAGGATGACGAATACGGCGGCAACGCTCGCCAGTGTGACGACGAGAAAAAGGGCGCTGTGGAAGACATTGCGGGCGACGATGAGCCCGATGGCGCCGATGATCGACGCCAAGCCGAAGGTGTAAAAGCCGCCCGCGACCAGAAAATCAACCGGCACCGGATTAGGCCACCGAGCCCTGGGTGAGGCTGACGAGCGCGGCCGTAATAACCAGGGTCGCGAGGGATATCGGGAGGGCCACTTTCCAGGCGAACTGCATAAGCTGGTCGTAGCGGAGTCGAGGGAGGGTGCTGCGGACCCAGATCAGAATCAGGAAGACGCCATAGGCCTTCACGAACATCCAGACGTACGGTGGCAGGATCGGCCCCAACCAGCCACCCAGGAATAGGACCGAGGCGATCGCGCCGACGGCAAAGCTATTTGCATATTCGGCGAGGAAGAACAGGGCGAAGCGCATGCCGCTGTACTCCGTGTGAAAGCCGGCGATGATCTCCGATTCGGCCTCGGCCAGATCGAAGGGGGATCGATTCACCTCCGCAATACCGGCGGTAAGGAACAAGAGAAAAGCGACCGGTCCGACCGGCAGGATCGCAATGTTCCAGATCCCCCGCTGCGCCTCAACGATGCCCTGCAGAGACATAGTGCCTGCCCAGAGCACGGGCACCATGGCGGACAGCACCAGCGGGATCTCGTAGCTGATCAGCTGCGCAGCCACGCGCATGCCGCCCAGGAGGGCGTACTTGTTTGATGAGGCCCAACCCGCCATCAATATGCCCAGCGTCGTGAAGGCGCCCAGACCCAACACGAGCAGGATGCCGACGTCGATGTCTGCAACCCCCAGCCCGGGACCCCAGGGGACGAGCGACCAAACGGCCAGCGATGGAACGAGCACGATCAAGGGCGCGATGAGGAAAATGGCTCGGTCCGCCCCGAACGGCACGATGTCCTCTTTCATGAGTAGCTTTACGGCATCTGCCACCGGCTGAAGGATTCCACTCGGACCCACCCGATTGGGTCCGATGCGACCCTGCATCATTGCCACCACGCGTCGCTCGGTCCAAACCTGGCTCATCACCACGACCGCGATGATGGTGGTCAGCATGGCCACCGCCGCGACCGACAGGATGAGGGTTGGCAGGGGCTCTGCGAGATTCGAACCCAGGGCGCCGTGCAGTCCACCGCCCACATAGGCAAACGGGTCGCAGATGAAAGCGGGAAGAAAACAGGAAGAAGGCACGGTCAGTCTCTCGCTTCTTGATTGGACGGATCCGGGGGCTGCTGATCGGGCGCGAGTTGGCCTTCCACGCCGTGCCGGAGGTGGCGCATCAGGACGTAATCGGGGGCAATCCGGAAATCCTTGCGGAGCGGATGGCCCGGGAAGTTGTCCTCAGTCAAGATGCGGCGAAGATCTGGATGACCGACGAAGTTGATGCCCATGAGATCGTAGGTCTCGCGTTCCTGAAATTCGGCTCCGGGCCAGACGCTGGTCAAGCTCGGGCAATCGGGCAGCGCGGTTCGCGGCAAGCTCGATTTCAGGTAGACGCCAATGGGCTGCTCCAGCGAGAAGACCAGGTAAATCACCTCGATTCGGTCTGGCCAATCGACGGCGGTCACCATGGAAAGCAGGCGGTAACCGTGGTCGTCGCGGAGCGAACGGGCCGCGACTTCGAGCTCGCTGGTGGGTACCACGATCTCTACGTAGTTGCCATGAGGTTGCCCGTCAACGGCGGGAATGACTGGCTTCAAACCATGGAGGAGATGGGTAGTATGAAACTCGACGGCGCCCGGTTCGGGCATCGAGTCGCCGGCCGGGCTTGCAGCGGATGCAGGAGCCTCGTTGTTGGAAGGCGCTTCGGAGGGTGCTTCCCTCTCCGGGCCGGGTTCGGATTCCACAGTAAACCCCAGTAGTTCGATCCGCGAGGCTTGATGCGCTAGGCCCTTGCGGGCGACGGAGTACGAGTTTGGCTTGGCTACCTTCGTTGTGGGGAGGCGGCCATCAGTTTACTGGCCCGATTGATTCCTGATCCTTACCGAGGGCGCGGCTGGCTAACAAAGGCTCGGGAGCCAGATCAAGTTAGCGGCCACTGCGAGTTTGGGCGAGGGATTCGCCTTCGATCTTTTCCTGAAGCTTCATGATGCCCCACAAGAGGGCGTCTGGCCGGGGCGGGCAGCCCGGGACGTGAACGTCAACTGGCACGAAATTGTCGATGCCCGGCACGGTACTGTAGGAGCCCTGGAAGGGCCCGCCGGCGATAGTACACGAGCCCATCGCTATGACGTACTTGGGGTTTGCCATCTGGTCATAGATGCGGCGAACGGCCGGGGCCATTTTCGTAGTCACGGTGCCGGCGACGATCATGAGATCGGCCTGGCGAGGCGACGGCCGAAAGACCTCAGCGCCAAACCGAGAAAGATCGAAGCGCGCGGTGCCCGCCGCCATCATTTCGATAGCGCAGCAGGCTAGGCCGAAGGCGACAGGCCAAAGCGACGATTTTCTCGCCCAGTTGACCAGCTTGTCGACGCTGGTGACCATTACGTTTTGGCGGAGCTCAAACGGAAGCGCAAGGGTCTGCTCGATGCCGTGGATACCCGCGGTGGGATCGCCGTGGGCGTCGACAAATCGAATCGGCTGGATGTTACGGGCCTGGTCAGCTGACGGGTCCTGGCTCAATGCCTGATTACCCGGATCATACCCACTGGAGGGCGCCCTTCCGCCACGCATAAACGTATCCGACCAGGAGAAGTCCAATGAAGATGACCACCTCCGTGAGGGCAAACAAGCCCAGGTGGCGGTAGGCCACCGCCCAGGGGAACAGGAAGACTGCTTCGACGTCGAAGATTACGAACAACAGCGCATAGAGGTAGTAACGGGTGTGGAACTGAATTGAGGTGGGGCCAATGGTTTCGACGCCGCACTCATAGGGCGCGTTCTTCACTCGGTCGGGCATTTTCGGAATGATGAGACCAGAGAGGAAAAGCGGAAGCAACCCGAATGCAGTGGCGATCGCAATGGCGATCACTATGGGTCCGAAGGATCCGACCAATCATTTCTCCCTGGGGAGCTGAGTATAGCCAAGAGGAAGGCCCGCCCGCCCATCTAGTCGGGGGCTCCGACCCCGAACCCCCGGGGGCTCCGACCCCCAGTGGGCCTTCGGCCCGAACCACCGGTGGGGTTCGGGCCGATTTTCATCGAACGGGGGCCGGGCGAGCGGCGCCCGGCCCCCGTTCGATGCTTGAATCAGTGCTTGGCTTACGGCTCGCCGAAGAAGCGCACCGGGTTGTCCCAGAGGAGCTTCCGGCGCTGCTCCTCGGTCAAGCTCGTCCAGCCGACTGGGATATTCACCGACTCAGGGAACCGAGACTCACAGTGCGGGTAGTCGGTGCCTAGCATGAGCACGTGGTCGCCGATCAAATCAGTGACCGCTTTGGCCACCTCTTCACCCTCATGGAGGACCGTGGCGCAGAAGAATCGGCCGCCGGTCATATATTCGGACAGCTTGTATTCCAGGTGCTCGTTCACGTAGCCCATGTAGACCGCCTGGTCGTCCATCCGCTTGGCCCAGAATGGCAGCCAGCCGAAGCCGGATTCCAGGACGCCGTACCGGAAAGTCGGGAACTTGTCCATCATGCCGGAGCCGAACACCGCGGCGACGGCGCGCATGGCGCCCCACGGGTGGCCGGCTAGGCGGCCGATAAATGGATTGTCCCAGAGATCCCGGTAGCCCGGATAGCCCGAAGCAAAGCTGTGATGGATGACCGCCAGGTTCTCGTCGCAGGCAGCTGCCCACACGGGATCCAGGTCCGGGTGGTCGATCGGGTAACCGATGGGGAGGCTCGGATGGACGGCGACCGCCCACTTCTTGGGTCCCCACTTCTTGATTTGCGCGATGGACCACTCGATATCTTTGGGAGTAATCGTGATGCAAGACTTGAGTCGGGTCGCATCGGCGCCGCAGAACCAGTCCATGTAGGCGTGCTCGGCATCCACGAATTCCCGCTCCATGTCTGGCTCGGGGTTGCCGACACCAGCCGTGTGGACGATGAAGTGGACGTCCTGGCCTTCGGTATCCATGTCCTTCAGCCGGAGCTTGGGGTCCCAGTCGCCGCCGCCATCGGTCGGCAAAACCGTTCCCATGAAGGCCTGCCGATGTCGGCTCGCGTTCTCTCGAGGGCCTGCCTCGCCGAGGATCCGGGGCTTGCCGCCGCCCCAGCCCTCTCCACCGCCTTCGCCCGACCGAAAGCGGAACAGATGGCGGAAGGGGGGCTCGAAAATCTCGCTCGCCATTCCGATCTTATTGTCGGATTGGTAGTCAGTGAAATCTGGATATCGGTCGAGGGCCTTCTTGGATAGGAACGGCTTGACCGACTCTACGGTGGGCTTGATATGGGTGTCGGCATCGTAGACCTTGAAACCGTTGCGCATCTATCTCCTCCTCTGGACGTCGACGAGGTGCTTCGCAGGCTGGACTATTGTATGTCCCAGGTCTGGATGTTCCAGGCACTTGCCTCCGACCAGCTCCGGCGACGGAACCAGGCCGGTCACGCCCTTGCGGGCGCCGGCCAGATTCGGGTTGTTGTAAGCGGGCAGGCAGGGCAGATTATCGATCAGGTTGCGGATCTCATCGACTCGGATCTGGTTGACCGTCGCGCAACTATCGCCGAATTATTGAGCCGTGACACAGAAATAAGCAATCAGGAAGAGGACGCGCTCACTCCCTGGCGACGCGAGGCCGAGCCTGCGCGAGGAGACAGCTGGGGTCTGAGGACGAGCAGACGGATGAGAAATCTCTGGCTGATGCCAGGGCGCTGAGATGCGCTAAGCGGCGGCGGGGCGGCGAGCGAGGCGAACTAAGGCGAAGATCCCCACGTAGAAGGCCATCAGGGCAATGACTTGCGAAATTTGCAGGCCGCCCATCCGAATCGGGTCCAGACGCAGGAAGCTCAGCAGGAAGCGTCCGAGTGAATAGAGGATTAGATACATCCAGTAGGTCATGCCTTTGACCGGCAGGCGGGGGCCGAGAACCATCACGACGCCAAGCACGACGAGGTCCCAGATCATCTCGTAGCCCACCGCTGGATGAACGGGGAAGCGCGAGCCCGGGGAGTCCGGGTGGAGATACATGGTGCCCCAGGGGAGATTCGTCAGGGTGGACGGGTGCTCGCCGTTGATGATGTCACCGATGCGACCAACCGCCTGCCCGATCAGCAACCCGGGCGCAGCGAGATCGGCCAGCGGGCCAGCCGAGACGTGCATGATGCGGGCGGCAATCAAACCAGCGAGGCTGCCGCCAACGATAGCGCCTAAGAGGCCGATGCCTCCCTCGTTGAGAAGGAAAATCTTGGCCGGCGCCTGGGAGTAGATATCCCAGTTATCGGCTACGTGGAGGATTCGCGCCCCCAGCATGCCACCGAGGATTGCCCAGGGCGCAACCGAAAGCACGGGGTCTTCGGGGAAGCTGTCGCGGCGAGCAACCCACAGTCCAAGCGCGATTCCCGCTGCAATGCCAGCGGCGGAGAAAAGCCCGTGCCAGGTAAGGGCAAACGGGCCCAACTGGAAAAGCGTCGGGTTCAGGGTCAGGGCAATCATGAAGCGGAGGTCAGGCAGTGTCGGTAGATTTCCAGGTTTTCCAGGGCCCGCCCGGCGCCGACAGCGACGCAAGCCAGGGGATCTTCTGCGACGTAGGCCGCCACGCCGGTTTCGCGACTAAGCAGTGTATCCAGATTTCGGAGCAGCGATCCCCCTCCGGTCAGGAGCATTCCCCGATCGGCGACATCGGCCGACAACTCGGGAGGCGTCTGCTCGAGCACCGCTTTGACGTTGGCTATGATAAGGGCAAGGGTCTCGGCCATCGCTTCGGACACATCGCTGGATTTCAGCATGATGGTTTTCGGTAGACCGTCCACCTGATCGCGCCCGCGAACTTCGACTTCGAGATCGCGGGCCAATGGAAGTGCGCTTCCGATCTGAACTTTGACATCTTCGGCGGTGCGCTCGCCGATAAGCAAGTTATAGCGGCGCTTGATGTAGGTTGCGATGACCTCGTCCAACTTGTCGCCGCCCATTCGGAGCGACGAACTCACCACGATGTCGTTCAGGGAGATAATCGCCGCCTCGCTGGTCCCGCCGCCGATATCCACAATCAGGTTGCCACTGGGTCCGGCAATGGGCACGCCGGCCCCTATTGCGGCGGCGAGCGGCTCCGCGATCAAATGCGCCTCTCTGGCGCCCGCTTGCAATGTGGCGTCCAATACGGCGCGACTCTCAATTGCCGTCACGCCGGCCGGAATGCAGACCATTATCGTGGGTTTGAAGATCTGAAGTCGGCCACAAACCTGTTGGATAAAGTGCCGCAACATGGCTTGAGTGACCGTGTAGTCCGCGATTACGCCATCCCGCATCGGGCGACTTACCTTGACGCGGTCTGGAACGCGGCCCAGCATCCGGCGGGCGGCAGTTCCAACCGCGAGCACTCGGGAATCGGCCTCCGAGTAGGCGACCACCGAGGGCTCATTGAGGACGATGCCTTTCCCTTTCATGTACACGAGGACGTTGGCCGTGCCGAGGTCGATTCCGATGGCTTTCCCGAACATGTTTTTAGGGGCTGACTCGCATCTTAGTTTCCTTCTTGAGATTCATGGATTTTTGAACGCCCGCCCGCCCCCTGGGGCCTTCGGCCCCTCACCCCCGCACGGGAATGAGTGCGCGGAACAAAATGCCAATGAGGACGGTTCGTTATGCCTAGTAGCGATTCTTGACCGTAAGGCTTCAGAATTGCAACTGGCAAGGGAAAGCGCTGCGGAGGAGGGACAGTTAAGCCGGCACTGGAGCGGGAGCCCAGGCAATATTGCCGCCCAGCCCCTGGAGGATCTCCACCAGGTCCTCGTAGCCACGACTTACATTCTGAGCGTCGCTGAGGGTCGTTTCGCCTTCGGCGGCTAATGCCGCGAGGATGAGTGCGGCTCCGGCCCGGACGTCGAGCGCGCGAATTTTTGCGCCGTGCAGAGGGGTGGGTCCGTGCACCTGAGCGGTTTGACCATCCACGTCGATGTCTGCACCCATCAGCCTGAGTTCTTCGGCGTAGCCCAGTCGGTTCTCGAAGACTCGTTCGTGAATCGTGCTGGTTCCGTCGGCCTGGGTAAGGAGCGCGCCGAACACGGCTTGAAGGTCGGTGGGAAATCCCGGGTAATGAATCGCCTGGATATCCACTGAATGAATGGCGGCGGCTGAGGTAGTCCGCAGGGAATCAGTCTTGACTTTGACCGCGACTCCCATCTTTGTCAATTTGTAAATCACGGCGTCCAAGTGCTCGGGAATCATCTTTTCTACTGTGATATCTCCGCCGGTAATGACGGCGGCGGCGGCGAAGGTGCCCGCGATGAGTCGGTCTGGCATAACCGTGTACTCGGTCCC
The DNA here is from genome assembly GCA_009692845.1 of Chloroflexota bacterium. Lineage (GTDB taxonomy): Bacteria > Chloroflexota > UBA6077 > UBA6077 > SHYK01 > SHYK01. Next base: position 183,378 of record SHYK01000003.1, read on the forward strand.
ATGGAGGCTGGGTACGCCTTCGATCGTAATGGTGCTGGTTCCAGCGCCCTTGATCCGTGCTCCAAGTCCGGTCAGAAACTGAGCGAGGTCGACCACTTCGGGTTCCGTGGAGGCATGCTTGATTACCGTTTCGCCGTCGGCCAGGCAAGCCGCCATGAGGAGGTTTTCGGTTCCGGTGTGGCTCGGGTAGTCAAGATAAATCTGGGCTCCACGCAACCGCCCGCAGCCAACCTGGTACTCCTGCTGGGTGAAATCAACCTGCGCCCCCATCTCGCGAAAGCCGTCAATATCCACGTTCACGGGGCGGATTCCTATGTCGCAGCCGCCGGGCTGGGCGGCCTCGGCCTGGCCGAGCCGAGCGAGGAGGGGGCCCATCACCAGAAACGAGGCCCGCATTTTCTTGACAAGGTCGGCCGGTGCCTGGGTATTGCATACCGTGTCAGCCGTGATTATGACGGTGTGGTCGGGCTCGAACTCGACTTTAGCGCCCAGAGCGGTGAGCACTTCCGACAAGGTTTGGATGTCATCGATCCAGGGCACGTTGTGGATCACGCATGGCTCGGAAGTCAGGAGCGCCGCGGCCAGGATGGGCAGGGCGGCGTTCTTGGCACCTCCCACGGTAACCGTACCGACCAATCGGGAGCCACCCACAATCTGCAACTGCTGGGAACCATCGGCACAGAACGGCTTCGCCGGGCGCGGGAAGGCCGCCGCTTCTTTGCTGATCGTCACCGTCACGGGTTTGGCCTCCGTCTGCGGCGGCGCTGCACCACATCCAACCGGGCCATGGATCGCCGCAAAGCGATCCGGGCCGCCTCGGTGCTCAGGTCCTGGGGATGCTGGGCAGCGTCACGAAGCGCCTCTTCGGCCCTCACACGGGCTGCGGTGGCCCGCTGCTCGTCTATCTCGTCCTCGCGCTCGGCAGTGTCTGCCAGCACCAGGACGTGATTATGACGGACTTCGAGGAATCCACCGCTAATGGCGAGGTTTTCCTCGGCGCCATTCTTCTTGAGAATCATGACACCGGGGCCTAATGCAGTAAGGAGGGGCGCGTGGCGAGGAAGGATCCCGATGACACCTTCCATCGTCGGGGCGACAACCATGTCCGCTTCCTGGGCCACAACACTGCGCTCGGCGGTGATTACCTCGACGGTCAGCGGCAAGCTGTTCTCTCCTTCGTGCTAGGCCCTAGTGGGGCGGCAAAGGATAGGTTTGGGGACGGCTTAAGTGCTAGCTAGGCTTTCGGCCTTCGCGACGGCCTCCTCAATGTTGCCCACCATGTAAAAGGCCTGCTCCGGGAGAGTGTCGTGCTTCCCCTCCAGAATCTCAACAAAGCCGCGCACGGTTTCCTCGAGTGGGACGTAGCGCCCGGGCGTACCGGTGAATGCTTCGGCCACGAACATCGGTTGGGACATGAAGCGCTGGATACGTCGAGCGCGCCCTACCGCCACGCGATCTTCTTCGCTGAGCTCGTCAATACCCAGGATCGCGATGATGTCCTGGAGGTCCTTGTAGCGCTGCAGTACGCGCTGAACCTCGCGGGCGACTCGGTAATGCTCGTCGCCGACTACGAGGGGATCCAGGATTCGGGAGGTTGATGCGAGGGGGTCGACGGCGGGGAAGAGGCCTTGTTCGGCGATTGAGCGTTCCAGCGAGATGGTCGAATCGAGATGGGCGAAGGTAGTGGCTGGAGCCGGGTCAGTGTAATCGTCGGCGGGCACGTAGATCGCCTGTAGGGATGTGATGGATCCCCGCTTGGTCGAAGTGATCCGCTCCTGCAGTTGGCCCATCTCCGTGGCCAGGGTAGGCTGATAACCGACGGCTGAAGGCATTCGTCCGAGCAGAGCCGAGACTTCAGAGCCTGCCTGAGTGAAGCGGAAAATGTTGTCAATGAAGAGCAGGACGTCACGCCCCTCGTCCCGGAAGTATTCCGCCATCGTGACCCCGGTTAGGCCCACCCGCAGTCGGGCTCCAGGCGGCTCGTTCATCTGCCCGAACACCATGGTGGTCTTGGAGATTACCCCGGATTCGGTCATTTCACGGTAGAGATCGTTGCCTTCTCGGGAACGCTCTCCGACGCCAGCAAAAACCGAATACCCGCCGTGTTCCGCGGCAGTGTTTCGAATGAGCTCCTGGATGATGACCGTTTTCCCAACGCCGGCACCGCCGAAGACCCCGACCTTGCCACCCTTACGGAATGGAGCGATGAGATCGATGACCTTGAGCCCGGTTTCAAAGATTGTTGGCGTGACTTCCTGCTCTTCCAGGGTGGGAGCGGGCCGATGGATCGGGTAACGGCGTTCGGTATCAACATCACCCTTGAGATCGATTGGGTGACCCAGCACGTCGAAAATCCGGCCGAGGGTCTCGGGTCCGACCGGTACCATGATCGGCCCGCCGGTATCGGTGACTTCCATCCCTCGAGCCAGCCCATCGGTGGTAGACATGGCGATGGTGCGCACCCAGTTGTTGCCCAGGTGTTGCTGGGTCTCCACAACAAGAGTGGATCCGTCTTCGCGGGGAATCTCGATGGCGTTATAGATGCCTGGCAGCGAATCGGGCGGGAATTCAACGTCTACGACGGGCCCGATGATTTGAACGATCCGACCTTTAGCTCCGCTTGGCACGGTACCTCCCAGGACGTATGAAGCGTTGCGTTGCCAGGTGGTGGCGCCGCTCAGCGCGAGATCCCCGTCTCATCGAGCTGGGAAGCTCAAGCGAGAGCGGTCTCAACTACCCTGCTTTGGCCATCGCCTCAGCCGCGCTTGAAATCTCTGAAATTTCCTTGGTGATTGCCGCCTGACGCGCCTTATTGTAGGTCAGCGTCAGACCCCGAACGATTTCCTCCGCGTTGTCGGTGGCGCTCCGCATCGCCACCATTCGGGCGCTGTGCTCGCTCGCGGTCGTCTCGAGCAGCGCCCGATAGATTTGGACCTCGACGTAGCGGGGCAGTAGGGCGCTCAAGATCTGCTCGGGATCGGGCTCAATGATGAAGTCCGTGGCCGGGCCGGCCTCTTCTGCTCCGCCCAGGGGCAGGAGCCGGTTGACCACCGGGCGCTGGGTCATGGTGGTCACAAATTCGGGGTAGATCAGGTAGATGGCGTCGATCTGCTCCGCGGAGTAGGCTGCCGTGAGGACTCGGGCGACCGGAATCACGTCTGCGTATTCGGCCCGAGCACCGAGCCCGGTAAAAGTTGCCAACAGGGCATGGCCACGTCGGCTGAAGAAATCTTGTCCTTTCCGCCCGACGGTGACGATGTCCGGACTATCTGAACGGGCGAGCATCTCGGCGGAGGCCCGTCGGAGCACGTTGCTATTGAGGGGTCCAGCCAGCCCTCGATCTGAGGTAAAGACCAAAAACGCGGCGTGATTCTCGGGCCGACGCCTTTGGAGCGGATGGAGCGCCGAGGGATCACCGCGCTGATGGGCCACCTCACTGACCATGCGGCCTATCGCCTCGGCGTAGGGCCGAGATTCCTGGGCTCGTTGCTGAGCACGCCGCATACGAGAGGCAGCCACCATTTGCATGGCCTTGGTGATCTTTGCGGTGTTCCGGACCCCGCGAATACGGCGGCGGATGTCACGCAGGCTAGGCAATAGCGCGAGCTCCCTCGTTCTTGAATTGCTCGGCAGCCGCGCGCAGGGCTTCGAGAGTCGAATCCGAAATCTGTTTGTCGGTCGCGATCGCCTGAGCAACCTGGGGGTGGGACCGCTCCATGTATCCCTGGAATGCGTCCTCCCAGGCGCGCGCCTTGTCGATCGGCACCTCGTCCAGGTAGCCATTGGTCACCGCCCACAGGGTGAGCACTTGCTGAGCGAGTGGCACCGGATGGTATTGGGGCTGTTTCAAAACTTCCTGGATGCGCATACCACGTTCGAGTTGAGCTCGAGTGGCCCGATCGAGATCCGAACCGATCTGGGAAAATGCGGCCAACTCACGGAACTGGGCGAGGTCCAGCTTGAGTCGCCCGGCTACCTGCCGCATCGCTCGGGTTTGCGCCGCGCCACCGACTCGGGAGACGGAGATACCCACGTTCAGGGCGGGGCGGATGCCTGCGTAGAAGAGGTCCGATTCGAGGTAGATCTGCCCGTCAGTAATCGAAATCACGTTGGTTGGGATGTAGCCGGATACGTCGTTGCCCTGGGTCTCGATGATGGGCAGGGCGGTCAAAGAGCCACCGCCCTGATCGTCCCGAAGGCGGGCAGCCCGCTCCAGCAACCGCGAGTGACAGTAAAAGACGTCACCGGGGTAGGCCTCGCGACCAGCCGGGCGACGGAGCAGCAGTGAAACCTGTCGGTAGGCCCAGGCATGCTTCGTGAGATCGTCATAGACGACCAAGGCATCCCGTCCACTTTCCATGATCTCCTCGCCGATGGCGCAGCCTGCGTAGGGGGCAATGTATTGCATGGGAGCGGGGTCAGCGGCGGTCGCCGCTACGACTACGGTGTAGGCGAGGGCGCCGGCCCGGTCGAGCGTCTCGACGATATTGGCTACCTGCGAGGCCTTCTGGCCGATGGCCACGTAGATGCAGAAGAGATTTCCGCCCTTCTGGTTAATGATGGTGTCAATCGCGATGGCGGTCTTGCCGGTCTGACGGTCTCCAATGATGAGCTCACGCTGACCGCGGCCGATCGGAATCATCGAGTCCAGTGCCTTAATCCCGGTTTGAACGGGGGTAGTCACGGGTTGGCGGTAGATCACCCCATGGGCGATCTTTTCGATCGGTCGAGTCTTGTCGCTGACGATCGGCCCCTTGCCATCGAGCGGCCGGCCGAGGGCATCGATGACCCGGCCAAGTAGCCCATCGCCAACCGGGACCTCCATCACGCGACCGGTGCACCGGACCTCGTCCCCTTCGGCGATAAGGGACCCGTCGCCAAAAATCATGGCCCCAACCGTATCTTCTTCGAGGTTGAATGCCAGACCCATGACCTGGTTGGGAAATTCGAGGAGCTCCATCGCCTGGGCGTCCGACAACCCCCAGATATGGGCGATGCCGTCGCCGATGTCGATGACGGTTCCCACATTGGTGGTTTCGACGACTTGATCGAAATTCTCGATCTGCTGGCGAAGGATGGAGCTGATCTCAGCGGATGATCGGGCGGCCATGTTCGCCTCCTTACTTCTAGTTCGTCGCTGCTCGAAGCCGCTCATGCAAATGTTGCAGCCTGGCCCGTACGCTTCCATCGAGAAGCTGGTCGCCCACCCGAACCACGACCCCGCCCAGGATGGCAGGATCCACCGAACTGTGGATTTCGATTTCCTTACCGAAATGCTTCTGGAGCCTCGTGGCCACCATACTCCGAACCTGATCGTCGATAAGGACGGCGGTCGTGACATCCGCGCGGACGATGCCGCGGTATTCCCGGACCCGATCTGCGAATGCGTCAGCCAGGATGGAAAGAAGCTGTCCGCGCCGTTTGGCCAGCAGGATGTCCAAGAGATGTCCAATTTCTGGGCTCAAGGGTCCGGCAATGGTGTCGATGGCTCTTCGCTTGGGCGCGGTACCGCCGGCGGGACTCGCGAGCAAGGCGGCGGCGACCGGTTCGGACGCGAGCTGGGCGACTCGCCCCAGTTCAGCCGACCATTGGTCGAGCATTCCCTTTTCAAGAGCAATTTGGAACAGCGCCTCGGCATAACGTTTGGCCGGGCCGGCCTCGCGTTTCAAGCGCTCACCGACGCCGAACCGTTGCCAGAGCCATCGGCCTCAGTGGCCAGAAATTGCTCGACTAGCTCTCGATGTCCGGCATCGTCGAGCGACCGGGCCACGACGTGAGTGGCCGCGGCCACCACGAGGTCGGCAACCTGACGACGCAGTTCTTGGAAGGCTCGGTCTCGCTCAGCCTCGATTTCGGCACGCGCTCTCTGGATCAGAAGGTCACCTTCCTCTCGAGCCGCCAGTCGAGCGTCCGCGAGCACCGACTCTGCACTGCGCTGAGCGTCCGCCAAGACCGCTTGAGCATCTTGCCAGGACTTGGCCAACGTCTGGCGGCCCTCTTCGTGCAAGCGTTCGGTCTCCGCGCGGAGGGCTTCCGCATGAGTGAAGCTTTCCCGGATACGGTGTGCTCGCTCGTCGAGGACGGCCAGAACCTTTGGAAAGGCGAACCGGTTCAGGATGAACAGTAGGATGAGAAAGTTGATCGCGTGCCAGATCAGTGAGCTATAGGTCACCCCGAGGGCCGCCAGTATGTTGTTTACAAGGTCCATGCGCGCGCTCCGTCCTTACCTTACCCAGTGGCTAATGGACCTTGCCAAACAAGGTAAAGGCGACGACCAAGGCATAGATCGCGATAGCTTCGGCAAAGGCCATGCCGATAATCATCCAGAGAGACATAGTGCCGATCGCATCGGGATTGCGCCCCATGGCTTCCATGGCCTTGTAACCGATGAGTCCGACACCAATGCCAGGACCGATGGCCCCAAGGCCGATTGCGAGGCTGACCGCGAGAGGCGTGAGATCCATAGTCCGAGAGTCCTCCTTCTTCCCCGTGTTTTGTGCTTGGCTCTTTGCGGATGCGTCCCCTAGTGCTCGTGAGACTCGCTTGCCTCGCCGTGCTCAGCTCCTCCGCCGTGCGAAGCGGCAGCCAGCGTCAGGAAGGCGACGGCCAGAATGGCAAAGATGAGTGCCTGAATGACACCAACGAACAGCTCAAAAAACAGGGCGATGATCGGAATGCCGGCTGGGACCAGTTGGAGGGCAACTTCCACCAGGATGAAGCCCGCCACAATGTTCCCGAAGAGCCGCATCGATAGGGAGATAGGCCGGACCAGTTCAGAGATGAGCTCTAGCTGGCCTATGAAGGGGGGCCACAGGAATTTCATTATGTATGCCTTTGGGCCCGCTTTCAACGCGGTGAACTGGACAAACAGGAACACGAGGAGTGCCATCGCGAGGGTCATGCTGAGATCGCTGTTCGCGCCTCTCAGCGGCGTGATCTCAGTGTGGTTCGGGCCTTCGATGTGGAAGGAGCCGACCCCCGGAACGACGCCGATCCAGTTCGCAACCAGGATGTAGAGAAAAAGGGTAGCGACGAGCGGGAAGTACGTGCGGGCGGCCTGCCCACCGGTCTGCTCGCAGAGTGAAAGCAGCCCCTGAATGACTATCTCGATCGCCATCTGACGGCGACCTGGAATGAGTTGCATTTTGCGGGTAAGAGCTATGGCCCCGACGAGGAGGAGGATCACGGCGATAAAGGAAGTGAGCAGGGTGTTCGTCACAGCCAAAGTGCCGAAGGTGACCAGGACCTCGGGCTTGATGTCCGGGACGTGCAATTCCACCGGGCTATTCCCCCTTTGGCTTCTTCATGAACTGGGCAACTCGGCCGAAGCTGTAGGCACCGCTGGCCAAGCCTATCATCGGTCCGAGAATTGCGAAGATTGGCAAATGAATACCGAGGCGGTCATCGATCTGCATTCCGATAAAGAGACCGACCAAGACCGCCACCGCCATTGCGGTGCCGGCCTCAAGCGCAATCACGGCTGTTTTCAAGATGGTCAACGCATTACCCGCCGTCGCGAGGTGCGAGGGCGGCGAAGTATAGCACAGCGCCCCGCCGATCATGCCCGATAGCTGGGCGTGAAACGCTCGTCGGCGCACGAACGGGATTCAGCGCCGTCGGCTGGATCCGGGCCCGCCTGGGACTTCGCGGCCCACCACAACCGCCCATACGGCAGCTGCGCCAGCTTCCAGTAAAGCCGCACCGCAGGCCTCCAGAGTCGCTCCGGTGGTGCAGACGTCATCCACCAGCAAGATCCTCGCTGCGTGGCATCGGGCGGTATCGATCGCGGTGAAAGTCCCTGCCACATTCCGGCGTCGATCGGCTGCCGATAGCTTCACCTGTTCGTCCGTCTCTCGATTCCGGATCAGAGCCTGCGTTTCGATTGGCACGTTGAGGAAAGCCGCTACTTTGTCCGCGATTAATTCCGATTGGTTGAATCCACGGTGACGGAGCCGTCGTGGCCCTAAGGGAACAGGAACGACCAGGTCGGCGCTAACGGGGCGGGCTTCGAGTGCGGCGGTCACGGTCGCAGCCAGAAAAGGTGCCAGTCGGGTGCGGCCCCGATATTTCACGGCCAGGATCGCGGACCGGATCAGTCCTTCGAAAGCATGGCGGGCGATGATCGCACGCACAGCATGGACTTGCCCGGCGCAACGGGGGCAGACATGCCCCGTCGCGGAAGGGAGTGAGCAGCGCGGACAGGCTGCTGGACCGATAGGCCGGAGATCAGCGAGGCAGCTGGCACAGACTTCCTGCCCTCGCCTGCCGCACCCGACACAGCGCGGAGGCAGCACGAAATCGAGCGCGGATTGCCACCAGGGCTCCGGATTGAAGAACGGGTTCACGTTTGCGGGAGTTGGCAAACTCTCATCTAAACCTCATTGGTTCGTCATTCCCTCCTCATTTTGCGCACGCTTTAGGAATCGTATTGGTTTTTTGGTTCAGCAGAGGAGCTGAAATCAGGAACCGTGGAGGAGTAGGAGCATGACGTGGCGTTCGATGAGCTGGCGGATAAGTGCTTGCCCCGCTCGTGGGGGCGGTCTCTTCGATCGACTATCGGAACTAGAGAGCACACTCGGCGAAGGGGGAACGGGTGGGGCCGTGACAATTGCCGCCGAAGACGCACCCCAGTTGTATTTGCTCCCAAACGTAGTGCAGCAATTCACTCGCGACAATCCTCGGGTCCGGCTGCGCCTAATGAGCTGGCCCCCCGACCAAATCATGGAATTGGTGCGGGAGAATGAGGCCGACCTCGGGGTAATCGCCGAGCGACCGTTGACGCCCGGGCTCGTCTTCCACCCCTGGCAGGTGTTTAGCGCCTATGTCCTAATCCCGATCGGCCATCCGTTGGTGCGGCGAGGGATTCCAAGCCTCGACGATCTCCTCAATGAGGCCACCGTTGCCCGATATCCACTCGTAATTGCTGAGTCCCAGGATACGAGGGGGCGTCTCGCACAAGCTCTGGAGAGTCAGGGGCTTCCGCTCAACTTGGCCTTCGAAGTGGGAACAATCGAGGCGGTGAAACGCTACGTAAGCATGGGGCTGGGCATCGGGGTGGTCTCAGGCATCTGTCTCACAGGAGCAGACTCGGAGCGCCTAGTGATGATCCCAGTTCCTCCCGAGTTGGGTGGACTGACGACCTACGGCGTCGTGCTCCGAGAAGGAAAGCATATTTCGCGAGCACTCTCGGCGCTCCTACCGCTGGTAAGAGCCGCGTCCTTGGAGCGACTAGATCAACCCGAGCAAACCGCCAAGATGCAACAGCGTCAGCCAAAGGCATCCTCCAGAGAAACAATCAGCAGCGACCGAGCTGGTCCGGGTTGAGCTGTGGGACGGCTGCTGTCAGTACAACCCGGGGACGAAGCGGCGGGTGTGAACGGCGTACGCCTGATAGGTCGGAAAGGCGGCCCGGAGGACCTGCTCCTCGTTCATGGACCTCCAGTGCTGGAGCCCGACAAAAATGCCCAGCAGGACCAGAACATAGAGCGTGATCTCGGGCAACAGCGCGCCGAGGGCGGCGATGATCTCGCCAACGTAAATCGGATGACGGATCCAGCGGTAGGGCCCCTCGGTTATCAGGCCGCGAGCTTCCGGCAGGATAGCGAACCGGCGCCCCAGATAAGCCAGCGACGTTAGGGCCAAGACATTCCCTGCAGCCAACAGTAGGATGCTCGGTAAGATCAAATCGAGGCTGGGGTTCGCAGCCGGCAGCCAAATCCTAACCGCCAGTATCCAGGTTCCAGCGAGGGCGACCGCTGACGAAACTGACCACGGCTGGCGAGCGACCGGCTCGGTTCGAATCAGATAGAGGATGGTCACCAAACCAACCAGGCACATGGACAGCAACCGCTGGGTAATCATCCAGCCGAGCAAGGGACCGTGAGCGCTTGGCGTTTGACTTGACCGGGCGATCAGGTCGATCAGATTGAGCGTCTGAGCGACGAACAACCAGGCGAACAGGGAGGCGGGTGCCAAGTGGCCGAACAGCCAGTTCGCCCATCCAGCCGCGGTCGAGTAGTTTCGCGAGGTGAGCCGAAAACATGGTCGAACCGAAGTCCATACGCTAACGTCGGCTAGGGACCGGACTGGCAACGAACGAGTTGGCATAAGGTGTCTAGCTGCGGTTCGTGATGCTTCCGATAAGCGTGACGATCGATGGACCGAGGATGACCGCTCCGGCGATCGCCACGATGGCTACGAGGGCAATGATGAGCCCGTATTCGATCATGCCCTGGCCGGGGTCCCGACTGGCGACGATGTTCCACAGGATTCTTCGGACCTTTTCGAACATGCTGGGGTCCCCTCCTCGAAACTTAGGGCTGCGGAGCCTGGGTTGAGCGACGAAATATATACCAGGAGCGGCTCAGCCCCCGTTTGGGTTTGTTGCGCACTTATTGACGTTTAATTCGGTCATATTGAGCCGAATGGCCGCCTGCGTATGGCTGAGACCGAAGAAACGCGGGTGGCCATGGTAGAATCTGGCCCGCCCCGGGTGGTAATCCCGACTGGATGAGAGCGTGGATCTTCCGGAAATTTATTCGATTCCCGGCACTCGGGATGCGCTGCCGCCGCAACGGGCCGTCGAGCGCGCACTCGAAGCGCGCCTTCAAAGTGTCTTCAGCCGCTATGGCTACGAGCCAATAGACACGCCCATCCTCGAGCCCACCGAGCTTTTTCTCCGTAAGTCGGGCGAAGCGATTGCCTCCCAGATGTACTCCTTCACCTACTGGAACCGCGACCTCTGCCTTCGCCCGGAATTCACTGCGTCGGTCATCCGTGCTTATGTGAACCACATGCAGGACCGCGCACTCCCACTACGGGTGCAGTATGCAGGACCTACCTTCCGCTACGAGCGACCCCACGAAACCCGGCACCGCCAGCTCACCGAGATTGGCGCCGAATGCATTGGAGCGGCGGGACCGGGGGCTGATGCGGAGATCCTGGCCATGGCCCTGAGTGGCCTGGAAGCGGCGGGGGTTCGGAACGCCCACTTTGTCGTCGGGCATCTCGGTGCGGTGCTCGGACTGCTGGCCCAGCTGGGGATGGATGTAAGAGCCCAATCGTTGGTGGTTTCCGAGATGGAGGGACTGGCCCAATCGCCAAATGATTCGGCGGAAGTGGTGGAACGGTTGGCCACCATGCTGGCGGGTGGGACGGAAAGTGATCAGCTGAGTCAGGGCGCGCTGGCCGAGCTCTTGCAGTCGCAGGGCGCCGAAGCGGCAGCGGAAATCACAACCACTCTTTTCGAGCGAGCCAACCTGAGCCTTGATGGCGGTTCTCGCAGCCCGGAGGAGATCGTCGCGCGATTGCTCAAGAAAACGAGCCGGCCGGATCCGGTGCCGGGACTGCGGCGGGCTTCCCATTTCATCCGGGAGCTGCGCCACCTGGCTGGTCCACCCGATCAGGCGGTCCCGGCATTGCGCCGTTTTCTTGGCGAGCAGGGCCTCGATGATGCACCGGTTCGGGATGTCGAGCGCGCACTCGAATGCTTTGGCTCCTACTTCGATGAGGCGCCCCCGCTGGTGGTCGATCTATCCCGGGCGCGGGGGCTCCGCTACTACACGGGGCTCATCTTCGAGGTCTACGCGGAGGACGGAGCTCGCCTGGCCGGCGGTGGGCGGTATGACGATCTGGTGCGCTCTCTGGGTGGACACGAGACGGTGCCCGCTTGTGGTTTTTCCTACGTCCTGGAGGGTCTCCTGGCAGCCGCTACTCCCAAGGCCAAGGAACAATCAGCGCGAAGCTCGGTCGACCTGGTCGTCGCACCGATTGCAGATAGTGACTACGGGGCTGCAGCGCATTCCGCAGCGCTACTCAGAAGAGCGGGGCTCTCGGTTGAGATGGACGTGGGTTTTGGCGGAGTCAACGTCAATTTGCGGAGTGCCACCCAGCGAAGCATACCGTTGGTATTAATCGTCGACGAGCTGAAGGTGGGGGCTGGATCTGCGACTCTCCACGACGTGCGGGCCTCGTCCGAAGCAACTATCCCCTCAGCAGAGCTCGTGAATGCGGTGCTTGAACGTCTGAAGGCGTACGCTTGATGAAGGCTTACGAATGACTGAAACGTTGCGCCTGGTCATTCCTAGCAGTGCCCGAATGGAAGATGAAACCGTTCAGTTCCTGGCGGCCTGTGGACTGCCTGTGAAGCGGACCAACCCGAGGCAATACCGCGCGAGCATCGGAACACTCCCGGAAGTGGAGATCACATTCCAGCGGGCGAGCGATATCTACGCGAGGGTTCATGAAGGCACGGTCGATCTCGGGATTACCGGCTATGATGTTGTCGCCGAATATCAGCGCGAGGACGACGAGGTATTCGTAGTCATGCGCGAGCTTGGCTACGGCCATTGTGCTCTGGTGTTGGCAGTCCCGGAGTCGTGGGTGGACGTAACGAGCGTCCATGATCTGTCCGAGATTGCGGCGGACTGGCGTTCTCAGGCCCGTGAGCTCCGGGTTGCCACCGGGTATCCGAACCTGACGCGTCAGTTTCTCTACGATCATGGGATCAACTACTTTTCTCTGGTCGATAGCGGTGGCGCTCTGGAGGCGGCGCCATCGCTGGGCTATGCCGAAATCATTGCCGACATCACTTCGAGCGGGGTCACCCTTCGGGAAAATCGCCTTAAGCCAGTCGGCGACGGCACCATTTTGGCCGCCGAGGCGTGCCTTATTGCGAATCGAGCGGAGCTGGGCAAGAGCCCGGCCAAGCTCGAGCTGACCCGTCGAATTCTGGAGTCCATGGAAGCGTATTTGCGGGCTCGAACCTTTGTTTCGGTCACCGCCAACGTTCAAGGCGAGACGGTCGAAGCCGTTGCCCGTCAGGTCATGGCCCACCCAGAAATCGCCGGATTACGAGGACCGACGATCGCCCGAGTCTATGCCAAACCTCCTCACGACGATGAGGATTGGTATGCAGTGACGGTGATCGTGGCCCGCAAGCGGTTGCAAGACGCGGTCGATGCCTTTCGGCGGGCCGGAGCGGCGGATATGACGGCAGTCGAGCTAGCCTATACCTTTGAAAAGCAGGCCTGGAGCTATGAAGGGCTGTTGCGCGCGGTGGCCGGGACACACCAGGTTCCAGCCACGACGCCCTAGCGAGCGGCAAAGTGAAGATTTCGTTTAGAGCCCCTTTTCGCTTGGCCCCCAGGCGGACCATGGTTAGGAACCAGGCATGATTCCGCTCTATCTGGATCTCGAGACTGCCCGTAAGGAGCTAAGTGCCCGTCGCGCTTCCGCGTCATTGGAGCTCCCCGCCGAAATGCGGGCCCGCAATCAGGCGGTTTTCGGTGAAGACCTGACCGCCGTCGAGGTGGTCCAGCGCATCATTACAGACGTACAGCGCACCGGCGACGACGCCCTTCGGCGGTATGCCAAGGCATTCGAAGGGGTGGATCTCAGCGACCTCGAAGTCAGTGCAGACGAAATCGAGGCAGCCTCCGCCCGGGTATCCCCGGAGCTGCGAGCGGCCCTGGAGATTGCCGCGGAGCGGATCCAGCGCTTTCACGAGCGGAGCCGCCGCGAGTCATGGTTCGATTTTGCCGAAGGCAGCACGCTAGGCCAACTGATCGTTCCGCTCCACCGGGTCGGCATTTACGCTCCCGGCGGACGAGCACCCTACCCGAGCACCGTCCTGATGACGGCGGTGCCGGCCCGAGTGGCCGGAGTCGATGAAGTGATCCTGGTCACGCCGGTGGGGCGGGATGGACGCATGAGCGACGCGGTTTTGGCCGCTGCCCAGATCGCCCGGGTGCATCGGGTTTTTCGGATCGGGGGCGCACAGGCTATCGCTGCCCTCGCCTACGGGACGGAAACCATCCCGAGAGTAGACAAGATCGTGGGGCCCGGGAATGTTTTTGTCGTACTGGCGAAACAAGCGGTGGCCGGGGTGGTCGGGATCGACGGGCTGCCCGGCCCCACTGAAACGGTGATCGTGGCTGATGCGCATGCCGATCCGAGCTGGGTCGCGGCCGACATGATCGCTCAAGCCGAGCATGACCCGATGGCCCAATCGGTGTTGGTGTGTACGGATCGGGCCTTTGCGGAAGCGGTGCTCCGCGAAATCGAGCCCAGGGTCGAAGAGGCGGAGCGTCGGGATGTAATCACAGCATCGTTCGCGGCGCGGGGCGCGATCGTCGTGGCCGAGTCCGTCGATGCGGCCATCGATTTTGCCAACGACCACGCGCCCGAGCACGTCTGCCTGGCCGTCGCCGATCCGTGGAGCTACGTGGCGAAGATCCGCAATGCGGGCGGCCTGTTTATTGGCGAGTCCTCGGTGGAAGCTCTGGGGGACTACGCGGCGGGGCCCAGCCACGTGATGCCCACCGGGGGGGCCGCCCACTTCGCATCTGCGCTGAACCTGGACGACTTCACCCGAGTGATCCCGGTTTTTTCCTATGACCCAGCGGTGCTGCGACGGGAAGCGGCAGCGGCCATCGCCATCGCTCGGGCAGAAGGCCTCACCGGGCATGCCCGAGCGATTGAGGCGCGCCTGAATTCGGTGACTTTGCCGAGAGCTCCTGGGGAGCGAGCATGAGGCGATCCCCGGTGCAGCGAGATATTCGGCCTCGTGACGCCGTCGAGCGAATGGCACCTTACGAGCCGCCCGACTCGGCGGTCGGAGACGTGCCGCCGCGGATCATTCTGGATGCAAACGAGAACCCGTTTGGACCGACGCCGGGGGTGCAAGAAGCCCTGGCGAATTTCCATCGCTACCATCGCTACCCAGATCCGGGGCAGAAGGCGCTCCGTGGCCTGATTGGAGATTACGCCGGCGTCGATGCGGATCAGTTGATGGTGGGGAACGGATCCGACGAGTTGATCGATCTGCTTTGTCGCATCTACCTGGAGCCGGGCGACGAGGTGATCGACTGTACGCCGACCTTTGGGATGTACCGTTTCTCAGCTGACCTATGTGGGGCGACCGTCGTGGAAGCGCCGCGAGGCGATGTGTGGCAGGTCGATCTCGGTCATTTGCGCCAGGCTATTTCGCGTCAGACCAAGATCATCTTCGTGGCGACGCCAAACAATCCGACTGGCAATCACTCGCCGCGAAGCACGGTCGATGGATTGCTGGATACTGGCTGCATCGTGGTTTTGGACGAAGCGTATGTCGAATTCGCCGGCAGCCCGTCACTCTGTACGTCGGTGGCGGACCACCCGAATCTGGTGGTTCTGCGCACCTTCAGCAAGTGGGCCGGCCTGGCTGGGTTGCGGATTGGCTTCGGCGCCTTTCCATCGTCCATGATGGCTAATCTCTGGAAGGTCAAACCGCCATTCAACGTGAATTTGGCGGCTGAAGTGGCGGTACGAGCCAGTCTGGAGGACCTTCCCCTGGCCCGGGAGCGGATCCAGAGCATTGTGAGCGAGCGGGATCGCATGGCGGAGGCGCTGGGTGCGGTGCCCGGTCTGCGGGTGTGGCCATCTGACGCCAACTTCGTACTGGTCACAAACACCGAGCGACCCCAGGGAAAGCTTAAGGACCACTTGAAAACGGACGGTATTGCGGTTCGAACGTATTCCCATCCTCGGTTGCAAGGGGCAATCCGCATCAGTGTGGGGCTGCCCGAGCAAACCGATGAGCTGCTCCGCTCAGTCCGCCGGTGGGCCGGCGCATGAGTGAGCCTACGGCCACTCGCAGAGGGCACGTTCATCGAGTGACGCGTGAGACCGATGTGGAGATCACGCTGATGCTCGATGGACATGGTCGGACGGCGATCACGACCGGCGTGAACTTCCTGGATCACATGCTGGACTCGCTGGCTCGGCACGGTCTTTTCGATCTCGACATACGAGCGGTGGGCGATCTGACGATCGACGACCACCACACCGTTGAGGACGTGGCGATCACGCTCGGCCAGGCCTTGCTCCAGTCAATCGGCGACGGCGGTGGGATTCGGCGATTTGGGCATGCCATCGTTCCGATGGATGAGGCGAGGGCGATGGCTACGGTCGATCTCGGCGGACGGGGCGTCGCGGTGCTGAATATTGCGCTCGATGGCCCGCTGGTCGGGGACATGAAGACGCAGATGGTCGCTCATTTCTTCGACTCGCTGGCCCGTGAGGCTCACATGGCCCTTCACCTGGAGCTCCAGCGGGGAGTGAACGACCACCATCGAGTCGAAGTGTGCTTCAAGGCGCTGGCGAAGGCCCTCGACGTGGCCACCCAGATCGACGACCGTCTCCAGGGCGAAGTGCCTTCTACCAAGGGCATGTTGTAGGCCCTGGCGCCTGATGCAGCTTGAGTGGTTGGACTCACCCAGCTTTGTTGACCTGGCGAAACTCCCGGCGATCGAGAGCCCGCGAGGATCGCTCGCTCTGCCGATCGACGACGTAGAGATCGCGCTCGTTCGCAACCTGCACACGGTGACTGTGACGCCGGGGGCGGTGCGAGGGAACCACAGGCACCCGGCGAGGACAGAGACGGTGTGCGTCCTGGCGGGCGAGTTCGTTGCGACTTTCGAGTCAGCGGATCGGTCGGAAAGGTTTGCCATCAACGTCGAGGACGGGTCTCGTTTTCGGTTTGTGATCAGGCCGGGAGTGGCCCACGCATTTCGAAATGTCGGCCCTTCGTTAGGCATGCTTCTCTGCTTCGCTGACCGACCATTCGATCCGGCGGACATCGTTACTGCACTGATGGATACAGACGCGACGGGGTCTGCCCCGCCCACTCTCGGGCCGGCTCAAGACGACCGTGGTCCACACGAAAGCCCAGTGCGCCATGGCTGAAATCATCGATACGCTCCGGGAACGGGGATTTGTCCAGCAGATTTCGGACGAGCCCGGCCTCGAATCGGCGCTCGGTCAGGGGCCAATCACTCTGTACTGGGGGACCGACCCCACTGCGGATAGCCTGACCGCCGGCCACCTGGTCTCGCTGATGATGCTGGCCCATTTCGAGCGGGCAGGTCACCGGCCCATTGTGGTGGTAGGGGGCGGGACCGGCTTGATCGGGGACCCGACCGGCAAGACCGAGATGCGACAGATGCTGACGTCGGAGCAGATAGATGCCAACATGGCCGGACAGCGACTGCAGATCGGGCGATTCCTCGACGCGCCGCTGATGAACAACGCAGATTGGCTTCTCTCGCTAGGCTACATCGAGTTTCTCAGAGATATCGGCCGACATTTCAGCGTCAATCAACTGCTCCAGCACAGCACCTATCGAGAGCGCTTGGCAGGAGACGGCCTAAACTTCATCGAGTTGAACTATGCCCTCATGCAGGCCTATGACTTCCTGTATTTGTACCGAACCGAAGGCTGCACCCTGCAAGTGGCCGGGTCGGATCAGTGGTTCAATATCCTAGAGGGAACCGAATTGATCAGGCGGGCAGAGGGTGCCGAAGCATACGCGCTGGTGACCCCGTTGCTCACCACTGCAACTGGACAGAAGATGGGGAAAACCGCCGCCGGCGCAGTCTGGCTCGACCCGGAACGCACCTCGCCCTACGACTTCTACCAGCACTGGATCAACACGGCCGACGCCGATGTGGAGCGATTTCTGGCCTTCTTCACCTTTCTCCCGATGGACGAAGTCAGGGCACTCGGGCGACTCGAGGGCGCCGATCTTCGCTCGGCCAAGGAGATGCTGGCTGGGGAGGTCACCAAAATCGTCCACGGGGACGTGGCGGCCCATGAGGCCCGGGAGACCAGCCAAGCCTTGTTTGGGGACGGCTCGGACCTGGCCGGAGCTCCGACGACCGAAATGGATCCAACCCGTCTTGAGACCGGGCTCGAGCTGGTTGATCTGCTGACCGAGACGGGATTGGTGGCGTCGAAGCGGGCCGCCCGCGACCTGATTCGCCAGGGTGGCGCCTATGTGAACGGTCAGCGAGTGGACGACCCTGGGACCGTCCTCACGCTGGATCAGTTCAAAAGCGATGTGCTGTTGCTGCGGGCAGGCAAGAAGCGGTTCCATCGAGTCTTGCTGCGGCGGGTCTTGTAACGGCCGTTAGAAGCCGCCGAACCTCTTCGGCGGGCAATACCGCCCGGGACCTGGTTCTCCTCGCTGTGGTGAGTGTCCTGGCCGCCGCGGCCTTTTATGCACCGTTCCTACTGCACGCTCCCTCGTTGGGAATCATCCCGTTCGGCGGGAATGGGATGGAGCGGGTCTATGGAATGTGGGATGGACCCAAGTTCATTACCGTCGCCGCTACGCTGTGGGACTTGAATCCGGATAACCCGGCCTACGCCTGGTGGCCGATTCCACCCTTCGACCATGCCGATCGGTTTCCGCTCTACCCCCTGCTGATCCGCGCGCTCTCTCCCTTGCTTGGCTACTGGGTATCCAGTCTGGCGATATCCGTGGCGGCAAGCACTGGAGTCACCCTCGCTCTGTACGGCTTTCTGCGACGGATGGGATCGAGCCCGACCGAGGCTTTCTGGGTGGCCCTGGTTAGCATATTCTGGCCGCCGCGCGGGCTCCTCTATCGCTACGTCACCATGGCTGAGCCGTTGTTCATCCTCGGTATCCTGGGAGCGGCCTACGCGTTCAAGACCCGAAGATACCTGCTGTGCGGACTCATCGGTGCGCTCGCGGTCGCGACCCGCTCTAATGGTTTCCTGGTGGTGGCTGGGTTCGGTCTGATGGCAATAGGTCAAGTTTGGGCGACCCGCGACCGCGGATTCTGGTCGGCGGTGTTTCGGATTCGGGGGATGCTGCTGATTCCGCTCAGCCTGGGAGGAATCTATCTCTGGGACCAGCTGTGGTTCGGGGACTGGCTAGCCTCGCTCCACGCTCACGAAGCGGTTTGGCCCGAAGCCAGCCTGTATCCGGCGCTGGTCTATCCTTCCTTCGGGGCGAGCGGCGAAGGTGTTCCGTATCTCTTCGTGCTGGTCCTGGCCGGCATCGTGGAGCTCGTTCGACGGGGCCACGGCGATCTCGCCGCTTTGAGCCTGATATTTTACGGACCGAGTCTGTTCGTGCCGACCGATGTGAGCAGGTATCTCTTGCCCATTCTGCCCTTCACTTTTTCGCTGGCCGGCGCTCGCTTCCTGGCTTCGGTGCCGATCCGGGTGGCGCTTTTGCTGAGTCTGCCGCTGGTCTATGCCTATGCCTGGACGACACTCCTCCACCCCAACTACCAGGCCCAATTTGATGCCCTCTACCGACTGCTCCGTTAGTCTGGCCTGGCGCGAACCCTCTACCCGGTTCGGTAGGGGAGGGGCTTGTCCCCCGCCGTCCGGACTGGGAGACCATCCGGTAGGAGAGGGCCTTGTGCCCTCCCCTACCGGATGGTCATGACTGCGATCCTGGAACCGCCCACCATTCAAGCGGCGAATCGCACTCGCTCCGGCCGATTCCGCCCACCGTTCAATGTCAATCGGCTGCTCGGCTATGCGATCCCACTCCTCGTTCCGGGCTGCCTGGTCCTGGCTCTGGCCCATCATCTGGCCTTTGTGATTGGAATCACGAATCTCGACTATTTCCCGCAGGTTGACTGGGCACTGCGCCTGGAGCCCACTCGGTGGGTCGACTGGGTCAACTGGCAATATCCGGTCGGATTTCCGTGGCTGGTCCGACTTGGTATCGGAGCTGGCATTGACGCGGCTCGCCTGGGTCAGACGTTCTCCGTCCTCGGTGGGGTCTTCGCATTGTTCGGGGTGTACGGCCTGGCGAGGGCGGTGGGGGGAAGCCGGACCTTCGCGGTCGTTTGCCAGGTGTTTGCGGCACTCAACGCGCGCTTCTTGTTCTTCAGCGGTTTCGAGGGCAACGACATGCTGGCGGCGGGCTTGCAGGATTGCTCGCTGGGATTGGTCGCGCTGGCCCTGGCCCGAGGTGAGAAAGACGGATCTCCGAAGGCCATCTGGATTGGCCTCGCTGCGGTAAGCGCCGGCCTGGGCTACCTGATTCGATACACCAGCCTCGTGACAGCAGGGGCGGCCGGTCTGGTGCTGGTGGCGATCGCCCTGCGGTCGTCCAGGCGAGATGCCTGGCGCGCCGTGGTGCTCTACGGCGTGCTCTTCGTCCTGGCCTCCGCACCCCAGTGGGTCCCGACTCTGGTGGTGACCGGATCGCCGCTCAGCAATGACCAGGGGCCGAATGTGTGGTTCGCGGTGTTCGAGAAGACCGATTTCATCAAGGACTGGGCCGACGCCCCCCCCGGTATCACGGTCGCCGGGGTGTTTGCTCGGGCTCCAGGCCAATTCGTGGAGCATTGGTGGACGAACTTCCAGAGCTTTTGGTTTTCGCCGGATGGGGCCTTGCTCGGGGTTCCGCTCGGCATGGCGGGTCCGGTTGGGCTGGTCTACCTGCTGGCTAGCCGAGGACCCGGCTGGCCGATCAAGCTGCTGCTGGCCATCTTTGTCAGCCTCCACGTGAGCGCCCTCTCGATGATGCGGCTGGATCCGCGCTTCCTCAACCTGCTGATTGCTCCGTTCACCGTGGCGGCGGTCTACCTCTTCGCTCAAACCTTGCCGAGCCACCTGCGGTGGAGGCGGTTTTCGGTCCGAGTCGGCCCGGCCCTAACCGGGCTGGGCCTCTTGCTGGCGGCGCCGGCGTTCGTCGCATTTCTCAAAGATCAGCCGCAGATGGCCCGGGACATCGTCCAAGTCAGCGACCTGCTCCACGGCGCCGGAATGCAGCGGCCGGAAGAAGTGCTGAGCACCGAATTGACTCTCGAAGACCTGGGTGCCACGAGCCGGCTGCGCTTTCCCCAGGCATATTGGGTCGCTCCGGGCATTGAAAGCCTGTCGACTCTATTGGAAACCGCCCGCGCTCAGGGTTTCCGATTCCTGGTGTATGGCCCAGCTGGGCCGAGGTCGTATCCCAAGCTGGCCGACCTCTCGCTTCTCGATACACGGCGAGCTGGGCTCACCCCGATCTGGGGCGGTATCCCCCGGCCGCCCATCGCGGTTTATCGAATCGAACCGGCTGGTCCGGCGATTGAACGACAGATGGCTGCTTTCGGGGGAGCTATCGATTTACGACGCGCCGAGGCGATGGGCGACCAGTCGGTGGCCGACACGCCGAGCTGGAACCTCGGCGTGTATCTTCACTGGGGTGCCCGAGCACCGGTTTCTCGTTCCTACAAGGTGTTCGTGCATCTCGTGGATCTGGCCGGACGCGTCGTCGCTCAGGATGACGGCGTACCGGCCGTATGGACCTATCCGACCACCGCCTGGCGTCCCGGCGAAAGCGTGATCGACTATCACGCGCTCAGGATCCCGGCCGCGCAGCTCGGTCAGCTCCTGACCCTGACGGTAGGGCTTTACGACGAGCAGACCGGGGTGCGGCTGCCTCGGACCGACAATGCCGGCTCGGTCGATGAGGCGATCCTAGGAACGGTGTCAATCGAGGCCGGGTCGATTTCCTTCCTCCCGGCGGACGGCTAGCGGTGGGTCGAGTGTTTGGGGCTGCCGATTTCTTAGGTCGACGAGCTCGCATTCCTCACGATCCGCTCGGCCGTCAGGTCTTCGCTGTGGCAGCCAAGCGTTTCATCGCCCGCTGCGCGCCCTCATATTTCCAGCGGTAGAGGGGATTGCCGACCAACCGCCCGGTCACTTGCCACAGCGCATCTCGGGCGCCCGGGTGCCGGCCCCGGTGCTCGGCCAGCGTCTGGCGAGCGGCGTCCGGATGGATCGCGAAATACAGAGAGAACAGCTTGCCGTCCTGAGCGAGCGTCTCGAGCCAGATCGCCTCGGGGTCATCCATGTGCGCGTAGGCCTCGATGGCCCCGTTCAGAATGTGGAAGGCGTAATCGATCGCCGCCTGACCGGCCAGGTTCTCCAGACGGTATTCCCGGATCCGCTCGCTGAGATCGCCAAGATCCGACATGGCCGGAGTCTAAGGGATTGAGCGGGCCGCTTTTCGGGTCTCGCGGTTAGAAACGGGGCCAACCACAGGAAGCGATGATCTCCTGGGCGATTTCCCGCGGGGTGCGGCCATCGGTTTCCACCAGCAGGTCCTCGACGGCTTCCTTCTCCATCAATGGAGCGAGCTCGGCCGCTCGCTCGACGTGCCAGGTGGCGTCGCGGGCGGCGCCTAGACCACTGTAGCGATGCCACAATCGATCCTGAAGGATGTCGATCGGAGCGGAGAGCCGGATCACGGTGATCGCCGCTTTCGGGACGGCCCATGCGTAGCCTTCCAACTCGTCGCGTGACTCCAGGACCCGAGCGATCACTAGATGGGTGGCGCCAGCGGTGGCGTCGTTCTTCCACACGTCTCGCAGATTGCGCAGAGCGAGCTTTTGCTGGAAGCGGTCGTTGCGCGGCGGAGGAAAGCACCAGCTCAGCATGTCCAGATCGATGAACGCATGAGGGACCGGGGGGTCATGCAACAGTGTGGAGATCTCGGCCCCGATGGTCGTCTTGCCGGCGCCGGGTGGCCCGGTAAGCAGCAAGGTCGGAACGATTTGCGATGTAGCTTCGATCATATTCGCGCCCTTTATCGGCCATCAGGGGCTACTCAACGCGGACAGCCGTCCATGTATAAACAGGGCTGCTGGAGGTGATTATGTCGGAGCCGCGCCGGGGGCGGGTCGAGGCGCAGCGTCACGGGGTGTTCGTGGACGCCTGGGTCGAGACCCCAAGTGATGCTTCGATCCTGGATCGGACGGCGCACGTCGCTCTGCGCATCCCGTTCGGCGTGCATATTTATGGTGCGCCCGCACCGCGGGGCTTGACCGCTCTTGAGATCGGGCTGGTTCCGAAGGATGACGTCCAGGCGGGAGCAGCGAGCATACCCGCCCCTCGGCCGCTCCACCTGCCGGATGCCAACCCGAGCCCATTTGGCGCCCGGGAAATGGCACTGCTGTTCGGCGGAAGCCAGGAAATGGTCGGTTATGAGGATCAAGTCGAGGTGGTGCTTCCTTTCACCGTGCAGGGATGGGCGCAGCCGGTGACGGTGGACATCCGAGTCCATTTCCAAGCATGCAACAATTCGGTGTGCTTCCCGGCCGACGAAGTTACCCTTCAGCTCGCCTTGCTCTAGAGAGTGATCTGACATGCCGCTTCCGGTCCGTTATTCCGCCGAAGTGCCCGAAATGGAAGAGATCTGGTCTCCCGTCGGCTATTTCCGGGCCCAGACCAGCATCTGGCTGGCCGAATGCGTGGCCCTCCATGAGCTGGAAGGGTCGCCCAGCGATGACGAGCTCGAGCAAATCAGGCAAGCGCTGCAGCTCAGCACCGAGGACCTGGCCAACCTCACTCGGGCCGAAGGCCATGAGACGAACAAGCTGCTGCGGCTCGTCCAATCCAGGCTGACGGTCGAGCTGGGCAACCTTATTCATCGAGGCAACACCAGCAGCGACGTTCTAGATACCAGCCTGGCACTCCAGATCATCGGCTCGCTCGCGCTCTTGTCGGCCGACTTCGAGGAGCTCGCCATGGTGCTCGCGTCGCTGGCCGTCCAGCATGAGGGGACGCTTCAAGTCGCTCGGACCCATGGCCAGCATGCGATCCCCCACACTTTTGGGCGTCAGGTGCTCGGCTGGTACGCGGAGGTGGAGCGCTGCCTGGAGCGCATCGAGCGGGCCCGCCACGTGATTTCGGTGGGGAAGCTTTCCGGCGAGGTGGGCACCAACGTGTTCATTTCAGCGCAGCTCGAAGAACGAGCCCTGGCGGATTTGAATATGCGGACCGATCCGGCCCCCACTCAGGTCATCGCGCGGGATCGCCACGCCGAAGTGATCTGTCTGATGGCGGTGAATGCGGCTACGCTCTGTCGGATCGCGACGAACATCAGTCTGCTCGGAATCACCGATTTGGGCGAGGTGCAGGAGCCCTTCGATGCGGAGGCCCAGCAAGGCTCGAGTGCAATGCCGCACAAACGAAACACCGAGCTGAGCGAGCGGGTGCGGGGCTTGAGCCGGCGGGTCTGGAGCGCTGCTCAGGAGGAGCTTTCGGCGTCGGTGCTGTGGCTCGAAAGGGATATCAGCCACTCTTCCACTGAGCGGTTCACCTTCCCGGACACTTTTGGCTGCCTTGCCTATTCGGCCCGCCTGACGACCAAGATTCTGAGTGGATTGGTCGTAAACTCGGATCGGATGCACGCCAACACCGAAAGGACGCTGGGAGCGATCTATGCGGCCCGGCTCCTCAATGCGATTCTGGAAGGCGGGCAGGCAAGCCGAACCGAGGCTTATGAGCTCGTGAAGCACCTCGCCCAGAAGGCGATGGACACGGGTGTTCCCCTGCAAAGATTGGCGCGCGACGAGCCCAAACTGATAGCTCTGCTCGACGGGGCCGATCTAGAAGAGCTGTTCCGCCCCGATTTTTACCTGAGGAACATTCGGGTCGCTTATGAGCGAGCGGGCCTGATCAACGGCGACTGAGTCCGGCGCCCAGAAGCGGAAATCAAGCGAAATCTCGTCGTAGCTCCAGTAATCGAAGCTAACCTCACTCGCTGAGGAGATGGAAAATAATTCCCTTGCGCATACGTTTGCTGTTGGTTCTCGCCGTGTCGTCGGTGGCGGTCGCGCTGCTCCCGATGTCCCCGGGTGGGACCAACACGCTCTCTCCGAATGCCGCCGCCGCCCAGGTCCGCCAGCAAGACCAACCAGCCGACCCGGATGCGGACGACGTACGCGAGCGCCAGGAATATTTCCACAATCAACGGGCTGCCCCAGCCGACGAGATCCCGGCCGGTGCGCTGCTCCGAGCCCGCCAACAGCTCGATACGCGTCTGCAAGCTCGGGCGATCCCGATTGCCCCCCAAGGGAGACCGGGTGCCGCAGTGGGAGGCCAGAGTGTCGTCGAGAGCGGCCTGGACCGCCATCGGCCCCAAGCCGATTGGAGCGGGTCTGAGCGGCTTTGGCACTGGAACGCTGCCCAACTCAGGACGGGTGACGTCCGTCGCGGTGGTGGACGCCAGCACCGCCTATATCGGCGCAGCCGGCGGTGGAGTGTGGAAGACCACCGACGGGGGCACGACGTGGACCCCACTCACTGACACCGGTCCGGCCATCTCCACGGGCGCGGTCGGCTCGATTGCCCTGGACCCGAACAACTCCAACATCGTCTACGTGGGTCTGGGCGAGGAGAATTTTTCCAGCGACAGCTACTACGGATACGGAATTCTGAAGTCGACTGATGCCGGCGCCAGTTGGACGCTCGTCAGCCCTGAGATCTTCAGCCGCTCCCGCATCGGCCGCATCGCGGTGGACCCCAATAACTCGAGCATTCTCTACGCGGCTGTCTGCGTCCAGAGCGCGTCAACCGCCGGGATCGCCAAAACACCGATGGGGGTGCCACCTGGGTTGCGGCCGCATTGGGCAGCATATGCTGTCAGGTCACGGACGTGGTGATCGACTCAAGCACGAACCCCAGCACCGTCTACGCGGCGCAGGGGATTACGTCGGGGCATTCCACGAACGGCGTGTGGAAGACCACGACAAACTTGTCCAATACCAGCGGCAATTGGACGAAGCTGCCCGGGAGCGGCTCCAATTTGTTCCCCACTTCGGCGAGTGTCAGCGGGGCCGGGCGGATCCGCCTCGCAGTGGCTCAGGCAACGCTCTATGCGGTAGTCCACCGAGTCGATGATAGTGCGCTCATGGGCGCCTGGAAGACCATCGATGGCGGGACCAATTGGACGCAGACCACCCATCCCGAAACCTCCAGCGGGACCACCGGTTCGTCTATCTGCTCCCAGTGTTGGTACGACCTCGACATCGCCGTTTTCCCGACCGATCCGAATATCGTCTACGTCCTGGGAGTGGAGGCATTCCGAAGCACCGACGGTGGATCGAGCTGGGCCCAGATCAGCAATGGGTACACCGCGCCCTACAAGGTCCACGTGGACCAGCACGCCATAGGATTCATCCCCGGAAACGCGAGTGGCTTCTACCTGGGCAACGACGGTGGCATGTACAAGTCGCTCGACGCCGGCGCAAACTTCACAAACCTCAATGCAACGCTGCAAACCACTCAGTTCTATCGGGGTTCGGCGCACCCGATGTCCTCCTCCGAAGTAGACGACACGCTATCGGGTGGGTGGAGACGGGGGAGGGATGAACTCTCCGTCCTCGTAGCCTTGAAGCCGAGCTAGCCGCGGCGCTGAGACTCCCGAAAACCTCGTTAGCCGCCCTTTCAGTAGCGGCTCACGACCGCGCAGGAAGCACCGCTCGCACCTCCTCAATCGTGGCCGAATCGGGGAGCCAGCCAATGTGCCAAGTAAGATCGTCGCGTTATTCCGTGCTACACCGTGTCGCGGGGGGTGGAGACATCCTCGATTTGGATGCGGTAGTCCTCGATGACTGGGTTGGCGAGCAGCTTGCGGCACATGTCATCCGCGTGGCGCTCGGCGGCGGCTCGGTTCGGCACGTCCAGTTGAATCTCGAAGTATTTGCCCGCGCGCACCTGGTTGACCTCCCCGAACTGGAGCGAGCGCAGCGCGCCCAGGATAGCCTCCCCTTGGGGGTCGTTGACGATCGGCTTGAGCATCACGTGAACCCGAGCTAGCCAGGTCAAGCGGCGGATCCCTTGACGATCCGAGTGTAGGCGTCGCGATACTTTTCCATCGTGCGCTCGATCACCGGCGCTGGAATAGCCGGTGGGGGCGGCTCGTGGGCCCAGCCCGTCGAGTCCAGGTAGTCGCGAACGTACTGCTTGTCGAAGCTGGGCTGGGCGCCGCCGGGCGCGTACTGGTCGGCAGGCCAGAAGCGCGATGAATCCGGGGTGAGCGCTTCGTCGATCAGGATGATCGAGCCATCCAGGATGCCGAACTCGAACTTGGTGTCGGCCAGAATGATGCCTTGCTTTTCGCAGAGCGCAGCCGCCTGACCGTAGAGACGGAGGCTGATATCCCCCAGTTTCTCGGTCAGCTCCGATCCCACCATGTCGGCCATTTTGGACGTGCTGATGTTCTCGTCATGGCCAGTTTCCGCTTTGGTGGAGGGCGTGAAGATTGGTTCCGGTAGGCGCGAGGACTCCACCAGCCCGGCTGGGAGCTGATGTCCGATGCACATCCCCGTCTTGCGGTAATCCGCCCAGCCGGACCCGGCCAGGTAGCCGCGGACGACGCACTCGATGTCGACGCGCTTCGCTTTGTGGACCAGCATCGAGCGACCCTGGAGACGACTTCCCCAGGACTCGGGTAGATCTAAGTCCCCGATGTCGGTCGAGATGAGGTGATTTCGCACAACATCGGTCGTCCGCTCGAGCCAGAATTCCGAAAGGGCGGAAAGCACGATCCCCTTGCCAGGAAAGGGCTCCGCCATGACCACGTCGAAGGCGGACAGTCGGTCGCTGGCGACCATAAGCAAGCGGTCGCCCAGGTCGTACATATCGCGCACTTTCCCGCGGGAAAAGAGCTTGAAACCCGGGAGATCGGTTGAGATGAGCGGCTCCGGGGCGGGGCCGCCAAACAGGAAGGGATGATCGATCATTCGAGCTCGCCTCCACTCTGATCCACGCGGAATTTCCTATATCGTTCGCGAACTTCCTCATCGGCCACGGCCAGAATTGACGCCGCCAGGTAGGCCGCGTTCCGAGCACCCGCGGAGCCGACCGTAACGGTCGCAACCGGGATTCCTGGCGGCATCTGGACGATCGAAAGGAGCGAATCGAGGCCCATCAGACTGCTGCCAGGTAGAGGGACGCCAATCACCGGAAGGATAGTGTGCGAGGCGAGCACTCCAGGTAGTGCCGCAGAGAGACCGGCCCCGGCAATCAGCACGCGGACGCCTCGCGCCTCGGCCTCGCGAGCAAAGCGTCGGACGCGGTCGGGAGTGCGGTGAGCGGACATGACCTGCAGCTCATTGGGGATGCCCAGGGTGTCGAGCACCTTCACGGTCTCTTCCATGATCGCGCGGTCGGATTCGCTTCCCATGAGAATCGCAACCGTTGGTGTGATGGCCATCGGGATTGGCACCTCCTTATCGAGCACCGAGCCGGGCCCGAGCGGTTCGATGGCGATGTCGTGGCGGTATTGCATGCCCTGGAAATTGATCTTCTTCGCATTCGCATAGGCGCGATCCCGGGCCTCGGCCAGCGTGTCCCCAAGCGCGACCACGGTGAGTACTCGGCCACCGTCGGTAAGCAGGGCCGGGTTGGGATCTAGGTCGCCGGTAGCCGTCTTGCGGGTGGCCGCGTGAAAGACGTGGACGCCCTCATCGACCGTGGCCAGGCCGCGGATCTGCTCTCCCTTGTGGGGAAGATCGGGGTAACCCCCCGATGCGAGGACGATTCCTACGCTGGTCTGCTTCTGCCATTCGACAGTAGCGTTGTGGAGCTCGCCCTTGAGGGCGGCTTGCATGAGGGTGACCAGGTCGGATTTGAGCAGGGGGAGGAGCAATTGCGCCTCGGGATCGCCCCATCGACAGTTGAACTCGATAACCTTGGGTCCTTCCTGGGTGAGGAAAAGTCCCGCATAGAGGACCCCGACATAGGGATTTCCCTCGGCCTTCATGGTGGCCATCACGGGCTCGAATACCCGGCGGCGGATGATCTCCATGAGCTCGGGACTGGCATCCGGCGGGCGGGCATAGCCGCCCATGCCGCCGGTGTTGGGCCCGAGGTTGCCGTCGAGCAGCGGCTTGTGGTCGCGGGCGCTCAGGAGTGGCAGGACGTGGGTGCCATCGATGAGCGCGAAAGCGGACAGCTCGGGTCCGTGCAGAAACTCCTCGATCTCCAGCCGCTGCCCGGCCTCGCCATGAATCTCCTTGACCATGAATTTGTTAATCGTCTGCTCGGCTTCCTCGGCCGATCGACATACCACGCTGCCCTTGCCGGCCGCGAGGCCATCCGCCTTGAGCACGACGGGCAGCCCAAAATCTTTGAGCAGGGTGCGGGCTTGCTCGGGAGTGTCCGCGGAAGCCCACCGAGGGGCGGGGACTCCGGCCCGGTGCATGAGCTCTTTGGCCCAGATCTTGCTTGACTCGATCTGGGCAGCCGCTTTGCTGGGTCCAAAGATGGCCAGGCCGGACGCTTGAAAGGCGTCGACCACACCGGCGGCGAGGGCGATTTCGGGGCCCACGACAGTCAGGTCGCAGCGTCGGTACAAGGCCAGCTGGCGCAGGCCCAGGACGTCCTCGGCATCGACCGGGACGGTTTCGGCGAGGGCCGCAATCCCGGGGTTCCCGGGCGCGCACAGGATCTCATCGACCTGGGGCGACTGGTGGAGCTTCCAAACCAGGGCGTGCTCGCGGGCGCCGCCTCCGATGACCAGGATGCGCACGGCTCAGGCCCCGCCGTTCGGCTGATCGTATGCGGCCGGAGGGTTCGCCCAAGGACGACGTGCGCGGGCTGGCGCAGAGATTCTCCGCGCTGCATTGCGTCGAGGAGGTGCCGTAGTCCGTCCGGTAGGGGAGGGCCTTGTGCCCTCCTGTGTTGTTGGTGCGCTGCGGCCAAGCGGCGGGGGACAAGGCCCCGCTCTGCTCGGGGACGGGGAGGGTTCCGAACCTGGTTGTTGCCGTCCGAGGCTATAGGCCTCGCGGGGGTTCGGGGGCAGTAGCCCCCGATTCAAATGGGCGGGTGGGCGGGCCTTCCTCACTCCCATTCGATGGTGGCGGGCGGCTTCGAGGAAATGTCGTAGACCACCCGATTGACCCCGGGGACTTCGTTGACTATACGGGACGACATGGTGGCCAGAATCTCGTGAGGGATGCGGGCCCAATCGGCGGTCATGGCATCGTCGCTGGTCACGGCCCGAATGGCGACGAGGTTGCCGTAGGTGCGGCCGTCGCCCATCACGCCCACCGTCTGCAATGGCGTCAAGACAGCGAAGGCTTGCCAGATCTCGTCGTAGAGGCCGGCCCGCTCGATCTCTTGAGTCACGATTTGGTCCGCTTTGCGGAGGAGGCTCAGCCGGTCGGGCGTAATTTCGCCCAGGATCCGGACCGCGAGCCCTGGCCCTGGGAAGGGCTGTCGGCCGACCACCCGGTCGGGCAAACCGAGCGCGCGACCCACCTCGCGGACCTCATCCTTGAAGAGATAGCGCAGCGGCTCGACCAACGTGAAGGGGAGGTCCTTCGGAAGACCGCCCACATTGTGGTGGGTCTTAATCTTGGCCGCGTTGGGGTTCTCGGAGGTGGCGCTCTCGATGACGTCGGGATAGAGCGTCCCCTGGACGAGAAAAGCGGGGTTGCCACATTTGAGGGCCTCGCGGCGGAAAACGTCGATGAACAAGCCGCCGATCCGACGGCGCTTCTCCTCGGGGTCGACGACCCCGGCCAGCGCATCCAGGAAGAGATCGCGGGCGTCCACCGCTCGGACGTTGAGGTTGATGGACTGGCAGCTCGCAACGACTTCGGCTGCCTCGTCTTCTCGGAGCAGGCCGTTATCCACGAACACGCAAGTGAGGCGGTCGCCAATCGCTCGATCCACCAGCGTAGCTGCCACCATCGAGTCCACGCCGCCAGACAGGGCACAGATGGCCGATTGGCTTCCGATTTGCCGAGCGATCGCCGCCACGTGGTCGTCCACGTAGCGGCCGGGGGTCCAGTCGCCCGCGCAGCCACAGACTCCAAACAGGAAGTTGCGGATGATCTGCGCGCCAAGTGGGGTGTGGGCCACCTCGGGGTGAAACTGGAGGCCAACGCGGCCGGATTCGGTGGCGATGGCTGCAAAGGTGCAGTTCTCGCTGGCGGCGATCCGCCGGTAGCCGCGCGGGAGCGCCTCAACCTGATCGCCGTGGCTCATCCAAACTTCCAGCTCGGAAGGAAGGTCGGCAAAGATCGGGTGTCCAGACTCCAGGACATTAAGTCGGGCTGGACCGTACTCGCGACGGTCCGCTCGCTGCACGCGCCCACCCTCGGTCTGTGCGATGAGGTGCAGTCCGTAGCAGATGGACAGAATCGGCACGTCCGTGTCGTGGAGCCAGTCGGGCATCGACGGGGCGCCTTCGTCGTAGACGCTGGCCGGGCCGCCGGACAGGATTACTCCCTTGAGGTTGGCCAGGGTCCGGGGATCGGTCGAGGGCGAGACCAGCTCGCAATAGACCTGGGCTTCCCGCACCCGCCGAGCGATGAGCTGGGCGTACTGGGAGCCAAAATCGAGGATAGCGATGCACTCTTGGTGGAGTCCATCAGCCATCGGAGGTCTGCCCCTCTCTGATTGAACTTGGAGCGCTGCCCCAAACCCCGCTAAAGCTCGCTCCGCTCGTGATTGAACTTGGAGCGCTGCCCCAAACCCCGCTAAAGCTCGCTCCGCTCGTGATTGAAATGTGGCTGAGCGATGAAATTTTGGATGTCGGAGGGGCGACTGGAAGCACCCCGTTATTATAGTTGGGCATGGGAACGCTCTATCTGGTGGGTACTCCCATCGGGAATCTCGAGGACCTGACTCTGCGGGCCATCCGGATTCTCGGTGAGGTCGCCTTCGTGATGGCTGAGGATACCCGTTCCGCACGTACCCTTCTTGGCCACCATGGCATCGCGGCATCGCTCACCAGTTTTCACGATTTCACCAGTCCCGCCAAGCTCCGCCATCTCGTGGAGAGAATCGAGCAGGGAGAAGACGCCGCGCTGATCTCCGAGGCCGGAATGCCGGGCGTGTCCGACCCCGGCTATCCGCTGGTGCGAGAGGCGTTAGCGGCCGGTTGCGAGGTAACCTGCGTGCCCGGCCCATCGGCGGTGCTGACCGCGCTGGTCCTGTCCGGGCTGCCCGCCCACGCTTTTCACTACGTGGGTTTCCTGCCCCGGCGGGCCGGGGAAAGGCGGCGCACATTGGCCCGGCTGGCGTTGGAAGCCGATACTCTGATCTGTTTCGAGTCGCCCCATCGGCTGGTGAGTGCACTCAGCGATATCGCGGCGACTTTTGGAGAGGAACGCCCGATGGCGGTCGCGCGCGAGCTCACCAAACGATTCGAGGAAGTGCTGCGAGGGACGGTGGGAGAGATGGTGGCCCGCTTTCAAACCGTGAAACCGAGAGGCGAATTCACGCTGGTGCTCCAGGGTAATAGTGGGGTGACGGTGGCGTCGAATGATTGAGCCGTGCCCTTCGAGAGCCTCAGGGCGAACGGACTCGCGTTTGACTGGGGTGACGGTGTTGTCGAATGAGTGAGTCGCCCCACCTGGACTGGTACGAGAGCGGCGGATACTACGGACCGGATTACCTGGCTATCTTTGCGGATGAGGCGGAGAGCGGCTCATCCGAAGCCGACCGCGCCGTGCGGCTACTCGGTTTGACTCCGGGTCAACGGGTCCTGGACATCGCTTGCGGCTACGGGCGCCACGCGCTTCAGCTGGCCCGACAGGGCTTGAGGGTGGTCGGGCTCGACCTCAGCGAGTATTTTCTGGGGGTCGCCAAAGAGCGAATGAGCAAGGACGGCGGCTCAGCCCACTTCGTCCGAGGCGACATGCGGATTCTTCCCTTCGGAACCGTCTTTGACGCGGCAGTCTGCCTGGGCGGCTCATTCGGTCAATTCGCGACCGAGGACGAGGACCTCGCGTTGTTGCGGGAGACCGGGCAGGCGCTCAAGCCAGGCGGGAAATTCCTATTGGACGTTGCGAACCGAGACGGCATTCTGTCGCGGTTCATCGGTAAGGACTGGAATGAGCTTCCGGATGGTACGGTAGCCCTGCACGAGCGACGCTGGGACTCGCTTCAGGGCCGCGTAGAAGGCCGAGATGTGGTGATCGGCACTGATGGCCGGAAACGCGAATATCAGCACTCGATGCGGCTGTACGGGGCGCCCGAAATCAGCAGTATGCTGAGCCGAGCGGGTTTCGACGTGCTGGCGCTGTATGGCAGCCTGGCCGGCTCAGCTTTCGGCTGGGATAGCCCACGCGTCAATGTGGTGGCGCAGCGCATTGGGTGAAGGCTGGTCACCAAAGAAATCATCCAGATCGGACATTAAGCCAGAGCCGCAGGCCCGGGCGTCAGCCACCGCTCGGTATGCGTCGAGATAGCCGAGGGCCATCGACCTGGCTGAGAACCGCTGCTCCGCCTCCCGCCGACACTCGGCTCGATCGATCTCGCCGATGCGGCTGCAAGCTGCCACCATGGCATCGAGGGTGTCGCATAGGAAGCCGGTTCGCGCATCTTTGATGACCTCGGGGGCCGAGGCGATCGCCCGTGCGATGACTGGCGTGCCGCAGGCGAGCGCTTCAATCATGACCAGCCCGAAAGGCTCCGGCCAATTGATCGGGAAGAGCAGCGCGGAAGCGTCCTTCAGCAGCTCGTATTTTCCCGCATCGTCAACTTCGCCGATGAATTCAACCAGCGGGTCGTCGAGTAGCGGCCGCACCTGCTCGTTGTAATAGGCCCAGTCGGCGCGAACCCACTCATTGTCAAGGTTGGTGAGGGGCATCCGGGCCGCGATCTTGAGCGGCATGCCGACGCGCCGGGCGACTTCGATGGCCTCGGCAACCCCCTTTTCCGGTGAGATGCGGCCCAGGAAGGCCAGGTAGCCGCCCTGGCCGGAACCGGTCGGGATCCGGGTTGTGTCGATGCCGTTGTAGACGGTGGCGATCCAGTTGGCGCCGGCCAGCGGCTTCCGCTGACTATTGCTGATCGACACGATCGGGGTCTCCGAGTACTCCCGGTAAAGGGGCTGGAGCTCGGCAGCGTCGAGTCGCCCGTGCATCGTGTGGATCCAGGGAGTTGGCGATACTCGGCCGTAGGGGTAGGCCGGAAAGTCGAGATGCGAGTGGATGATGTCGAAATCGGCGGCGTCGCGGAGTACCCGGGACAGCTCAATCGTGTGGTAGGCGAGGTCATTGGAGGGCGCTCCGACCGTCCAAAGCGCCTGCTCCACAATCGAGATAAGGCGCCCGCTCGTGCGCGAATCCCCGCTGGCGTAGAGGGTCACGTCATGGCCCATGGCGGTTAGCTCGGCCACGAGGTTGGCGACGACTCGCTCGGTGCCCCCGTAAAGTTTGGGCGGCACGCTTTCGATGAGGGGCGCGACCTGGGCGATTCGCATTCGAGGACGACCTCCGGGACGCCGAGCGTGGATTACAAATCGATCACGCTATTAACACTATAGCCAGGCGGGTGGCATTTAGGTATCAGGGAATTTCCCAGGTTTCGCTAGACCATTGGGTGTGGGGAAGGTGAG
Organism: Chloroflexota bacterium; assembly: GCA_009692845.1. Taxonomy (GTDB): domain Bacteria; phylum Chloroflexota; class UBA6077; order UBA6077; family SHYK01; genus SHYK01. Next base: position 217,318 of record SHYK01000003.1, read on the forward strand.
CGGGTTGGGGAGCGGCGGGTGAGAGCTGATGTGACGGTGGATGCGCGGGGTACGCTGTGCCCTATTCCAATCATTCGGGCGGCGGAGATGATGCGGTCATTACGGGTGGGCCAGGTACTCGAGGTCCTGGCTACCGACGTGGCGGTGCTGGAAGATCTGCCGGCCTGGTGCCACGCGACCGGCCACGAATTCTGCGAATTCGAGATCGACCTGCCGATCTATCGAGGTTATGCCCGCTGTCTCCATTGAAGAGAGGCTAAAGGCGGTTTGTGAAGAGGGACTGAAGGTGGTTTGTGAAAAGGGAACGAGCACGTCAGCCCCACTCTAGCCCTGCCCCGTCGAGGGGGAGGGAATGTGTACCGGAGTCGGACCGGAGTTTTGCTCCGCAGGAATATAATTGCAGCCAATCTGGCGACCTTCGATGGAGCAAAGCGCAATGCAAGGTAGATTCGTCGCAGAAATGGCCACGCTCGAGATCCCGCCCGCCGAGCTGCGGCGGGTGGTTTCCGTCGCCCTTGAAGAGGATCTGGGGTGGGGTGACATCACCACCGACAATCTGGTGCCACCCCAGGCTCAGGCTCGAGCCTGCGTCGTGTTTCGGGTGGATGGGGTGGTGTGCGGCATCGACGTTTTGACCGAGGTCTTTCGTTCGCTGGATGCCGCGGTGCAGGTGGAACGGTACGAGCGGGAAGGCGCGACCGTAGGGCCGGGCACGACGGTTGCGATGTTGAGCGGCCCGGCTCGGGCGATCCTCAAGGGCGAACGGGTCGCACTCAACTTCGTGCAACGGATGGCGGCCATTGCCACCGCCACCGCTCAATACGTGCGGGCGGTTGAGGGCCTCCCGGTCCACGTGATCGACACCCGGAAGACCACCCCGGGGCTGCGCTATCTCGAGAAATACGCGATCAGGGTTGGCGGGGGACGGAACCACCGGTTCAATCTTTCCGATGGTGTGCTGGTTAAGGACAACCACCTCGCTGCGCTGCGCAATGAAGGAATTGGCACAGTCGAGGCGCTCAAGGGCCTGCGCGATAGGGTGCCGCATACGGTGAAGATTGAGGTTGAGGTGGATCGCCTCGATCAAATTCCGGACATGCTCGAGGCGGGGGTGGACGCGATCCTCCTGGACAACATGTCGCCCGAGCAGGCCCGGGAGGCGGTCAAGCTGATCGCCGGCCGGGCTATCACCGAGGTGTCCGGAGGGGTGCGCCTGGACACGGTTCGAGCCTATGCCGAAGCTGGCATTGACGTCGTCTCGGCCGGGGCCCTGACTCATTCGACCGCTGCCCTCGATGTGGGGCTGGATTTCCTCGATGCGACAGATTAACTGAAGGTGGCCCGCCCAGCCGCACCCCACCACCGCGGCCCGTGTGGCCTTCGGCCCCTGACCCCCGCTGGCGCGGAAGAGACCGGTGGAGTACGTGCCGGGCCAGTCGTGCGGCGGAGCTGCACCGGAGCTCACCAGGCAGGGTCAGAGCGACGGTGAAATGGCGGCCGCCCTCGGCAGAGCCCGGAACTCGGGTCCTCTTTGTGCGACATGGGCTCGTGCACAATCCGTCCGGCGTCATCTATGGGCGCATGCCGCGAATGCGGCTCTCCGAGCAGGGCCAGCTCGACGTCGACAGGACGGCCCGATTCCTCGCGCTGCTGTCAGTCGAGGCGATCTATACCAGTCCATTGCTGCGCGCCAGACAATCCGCCGCACTGATCGGCGCCGCGCATCCCGGTGCGCCGATTCGGCAGCTGGCCTGGCTCATTGAAGTCCGCACCTCCTGGCAAGGCGAGGCCAGAACCGCCCAGGAGGCAATCCAAAACTTCACCTACTACGATCCGCCCAGGCACGAATCGGACGAGACGATCCACGATGTGTTCGAGCGCATGGATCGGGCACTTCGCCATGTGATCAAGCGTCATCCGGGCCAGACCGTCGTCTGCGTGAGCCACGGTGATCCGATCAAGATCCTGGGCATCCCGTATTCGGGCAAGGACCTCGATGTGAAAAGCGTGCTCGCGCCCGATCCCCCCGAGGCTTCGGTCGCCGCGTTCCAGTTTCTGGAAACCGGCGAGCCGCCGGTGGTTGATTTATGGATTCCGCGCCCCTTGATCCGTCCCCGAATCGTTCCCCGCGGTCAGGGGGTGGCACCGACGGCTCCGTCCGAAGGAATTCCTGCAGGGGCGTAAGTCCGGTGCTTGTCCGCTCTCTTATTCGCAACAGGAGAGTAGCAGGCTAATCGAGGACGTTGAATCCCGCAATGACGGCGGCGGGGCTGATCCATTCCTTGGTGAGGTCCACGACCTGGGCATTTCGGGGCCCCACCCAGGCCCAATCGATCACCGCCTGAACGGCCTCAGGCGATCCCTGGAGGACAGCCTCCACCGTGCCGTCCGCGCGGTTGCGTACCCATCCGGTTACGCCAAGGGCCAGGGCGACCTGTTGCAGGCTCGCTCGATAGTTGACCCGCTGCACGCGACCGCGCACCATGATCTGGGCCTGGACCTCTGGCATCGCGCGGCTACCGGCCGGCCGCGATCCGAATCAGCTCGAGCGCGATGGCGCCCATCAGCTCCATCGGGCCGGGTTGCACGCGGGTTGCGACGTCGCAAGCGAGGTGCCAGCACGGGTCATCCGTCCAATAGAAGAAGATTCCCGGCAGGCCTGCTTCGAGAAAGGGCCCGTGGTCGCTGAGCCGGCCGAATCTGGGCGGGAGCCGAACCGGATCCCAGCCTTGCGACCAGGCCCGGGCGACTGCATGGCTGACCCACGGCTCCGATCCCTGAAAGGCTGGCTGTTCCCCCACCGACAGCATATCCAGGCTGATCATTAGCTGGAACCGGGCGCGATCCGGGCTCGTCAGCTCACGGACGAAGTGCTCGCTGCCCAGGAGGCCGAGCTCCTCAGCGCCGAATGTGACGTAGCGGACTGCGACCCTGGGCACCGGGTCGGCGGCGAGCTGGCGGGCTAGCTCGATCACCGTGGCAGTACCGGAGCCGTTGTCGTTCCCGCCGGGCCCGGCCGGGACCGAATCGTAGTGGCCGCCCACAATGACCAGGGGTGCGCTCGGGTCTTCCTCCGGGTAACGGGCGATCACGTTTTGGGTGGTTCCGGCTCCGCGCGCGGTGCGAAATGAAAACGGGTCGAAAGTAACGTCGTAGCCCATCGCGGAGAACTGGTCAGCCAGATACTCAGCGGCCCGGGTATCGGCGTCCGTTCCGGCGGGCCGAATCCCAATATCTTCGCTCAGAACCCGGACGGTTTCGAGCGCTCGCTCCCCGAAGGAAGTGGCCGCGGTTGGGCCATCTGTCTCAGGAGCGGCGACCGCCAGCACCGCTGGCAAAAGCAGGGCCAAAGTCGCGGCCAGAATATTCGCCAACCGAATCAGACGGGTCACTGCTCGGCGCCCACCACCCGCCGGTAGAGAGTCAGGGCATTCCTGAGCAGCATCGCATTGGTCACCGGGCCGGTGCCGCCCGGCATTGGCGTAAACAGACCGGCCCGCTCAGCGGCTTCGGGAACGACGTCCCCCACGACTTTTCCATCCACCACATTGACGCCGAAGTCGATGACCGCGGCGCCCGGCTGCACCATGTCTGCCGTTATCAGCCCGGGGCGCCCGGCCGCGCAGGCCAGGATTTCGGCGCTCTGGGTAATGGCACCCAGGTCTCGGGTACGGGTGTGGCAGATGGTGACGGTGGCGTGTTGAAGGAGGAGCAGCATCGCCATCGGCCGTCCCACCGTGGGGCTCCGCCCGACGACGACTGCGTTGACGCCTTCCATGGCGACGCCATGCCTCTGCAGAATCTCGATCCCACCGAGGGGGGTGGCCGGAACGACGTCCGGGGTGCCCTGGGCCAGCAGGCCGGCATTCACCGGATGGATACCGTCTAGATCCTTGCGCGGATCCAACACGTCAACCAGGGCGCTGGTGGACAAATGGGCTGGGAGGGGGGTTTGGATCTGGATGCCCTGGATACCCGGATCGGCGCTTAATTTCGCCAACGTGGAGCGCGCGGTTTCCGGTGAAGCGTCTGCGTCGATGTCAACCACATCGACGGTAAACCCGGCTGCCTGGAACACTCGGCTCAATCGGCGGGTATAGAGCGCGGCGGCCGGGTCCTGGCCGGACTGGACGATGGCGATCCGGGGAACAATTCCGCTGGCGGCGCTCGCGGCTGCCAGCTCCCGAGTCACTTCCGCCTGAATCTCCCGGAGAATCGCATTGCCATCGACGATGGTGGTCAAACGCTCGCCGACCGCCGCCTGACCGTGGCGAGGATGTCGGCTCCCAGCGAATCCACGCCCGAGGTGGCGGCTTCGACGCGGCGCCGCATCCGGTTTGCGAAATCTTCGGTCTTCAGGGAAGGCAGATTGTATTCGGCCTGGATCGCGCCCCCCCGCAAGGCGGCGGTTGCGACATGCGTAGCGACCGAGACATCTGGGAGGACTGAAGGATTTCCCAGCTCCGCCACGGCAAGGCCGACGGTCAGGACGGCGCGGGCGGCCTCAGCGGTCTGGGCCGGCACGTCGGTGGCCTGTTGCATGGCCGCCTCGATGGCCGCCGCGCGGGCGCTGCGGTCTTCATCGGTCGAACGGGGTAGCCGATAGGCATCGCGCACCGATCCATAGGCGGCCGCGTCCGCGTCGGCCAGGTGCATGAGCTGCTGGCGCAGCTCGATACACCGCTGGAGCTGGGCGCGGACTGCCGTCTCGACATCCGCAAATCGCGGGCGGCCGATGGTCAGGTTGCAGACCATGGCGAGCATCGCGGCAGCCTGGGCGCCGGCCAGAGCGGCCAGCGCCCCCCCGCCGGGAGTCGGGTCTGCCGAGCCTAACCGGTCCAGAAAATCGTCAATCGTGAGGGAACCGAGATACATGGTCAGGCATTCTAGCAGTGGGTTTGCGGGCAGAGTTTGCAGACCTGCCTATAATCGTGACAGGCGGGATAGCGAGGAGGCTGGTTCAACCATGTCTGATCGCCGGCCAATTGGTGTCTTTGACTCGGGTTTGGGTGGGCTCACGGTGTTGCGCGAGGTAGTGAGCCAGCTGCCGGGCGAGCAATGTCTGTACGTTGCCGACGAGCGGGAAGCGCCCTATGGGACGAAAACCGTAGAGGCGTTGCGGGCGCGTACTGAGCAGGTTGCGAATTTCCTGCTTGCGCACGATGCGAAGGCGATCGTAGTGGCCTGTAACACCGCATCGCTCACCGCCCTGGCTCACTTGCGCAGCATCTTCACGGTTCCGTTTATTGGCATTGTCCCGGCGGTCAAGCTGGCCGCCACGCTAACCCACACCGGGAAGGTGGGAGTGCTGGTGACCTCAGCGACCGCCCACAGCGAGTCGCTGGCGCAGCTCATAAATTCCTATGCGCATGGCACCCAGATGATCATGCACGAATGTCCCGAGCTGGTAACCCTGGTCGAGCAAGGAATGCTGATCGGCCCACTAGTCGAGGACTCGGTCCGGCTGGAGGTGGGGCCGCTACTGACCCAGGGGGCGGACATTCTCGTTTTGGGCTGTACCCACCTGCCTTTCCTGACCGAAGTGATCGGACGCGTGTGCGGACCCCACGTCCAATTGATCGACCCGGCGGCGGCAGTGGCGCGCCAGCTACGCCGAGTGCTGGAAGAACACGACTTGCTGAATTCGGGCAAAAAGCAGCCGCCTGCCTATTTCACGACCGGGGACGTGGAGGAGTTTCGACTTCGGCTGGGCCAGCTCATGGGGGAGCCGAACGCCAATATTCAAGCAATCGATGTGTGATTTTGGTCGAGATGCGGCTCGACAAACTGATCTGATATGATCCTGGGCGGAAAGGAGGTGATGCCTGTGAGTGACCAACCTAGAGGCATCACCTCGAGGAAGGCGAGCTAGCCGCCCCTCGGGGTGATGTCCCAAAACGAAGAGGCCGGACTGCCATTGGCAGTCCGGCCTCTTCGTTTTGGGACTCATTCCAGGGTGATGCTGCGGATCATGAGGCCTAGTTGGCGGCGATCTCCGCCCCCGGGCTGGAAAGTTCCTTCGGGCTCCAGGCGCAGGTGCAGCCATCTTTCAGTCCCCACGGGGATAAATAGCCTGATCTCGAAGGAACCGGCTTGCACGCCCAGCGGGACTTGTAGCCCTGGGCTGGCCGGGCCCCGATTCACCCCGAGGGCCAGAGGTCCGGCCGGCCGCGGTTCCAGGACGAGCTCGGGCGGTCGCTCACCGACGATGTGCAGAGACGTGCACATGCGCTCCGGAGCCACGGGGCATGGAGACACATCTGGGACCTTGAGGTACAGATCCGCCCTAATCCCGATCCAACGGAAGGCAAACGGACCCGGTGCCTCGACGGGGAACCACCCGAGACCGAGTTGGTCCTCGCTTGGATCAATCCGGAAATCGACGCCCGAGCGAAGCCGAGCCAGGCGTGCCGCCACCTCGGGAGGAGGTTTCAGCTGCCCGCCATCGGCCAGGTAGCGCACCCAGCTCGAGAAGGTGTGCACCCGAACCAGCGAAAGCACGGGCCGACCATCCCGTTCAGCGAACTGCTCCTGTTCAACCCAGACCTGGTCGGGCGGGTTCATGTCCATCCAGTCCAGGTTGGGCAGGACCACGTTCGCCTGGTCCAGGTTTAGCCAATTCCAGAAGTTGGCGCGTGACCGGCCAGATCCGAAAGCTGGAATGACCGAGTCCGCGTAAACCGCGAATAGGACGTCCGGTCGCTCTAGCCACGGCAGCAGTACCCCGCCGCTCCCCTGCTGCAGCAGAAAGGTGCGGTTCTCTGTCTCGAGCTCGGCGAACACCGCGACCGTCGGGCAACGATCGTTTGTCAAGAATTCCGCGGGCAGATCGATCCCCCAGTCGACTGCCACCAGAGTCTGGCCGCAATGGTTGGTCGCGATCGAGTCGGCCAGTTGGTACAGGGCGTCACTCCATTGGGCGGCCCCGCCGGTGGCCTCCAGCCGGGTTGAGTAGTCGGCCAGTACGAAGGCATTCGACCCGACGACCACCGCCACGGCAGTGGCCGCGGCGGCGCGCCATGCTGGCCGACGGCGGGCGAGCAGAGCAGCGAGCATGGCGCCGGCCAACAGGTGGGGCAGCGGGTAGACGTTGAACAGATGGTGAATCTTGTCGGTGTTGCCGATTGCCGAAGTCGCGAGCACCATGGCCACCCCGAGCCCGAGCAAGAGGCGGAGCCCGGTGGTTCCGCGGATTGCCGCCCATGCGGCAGCAGTCAGGACGAGGATCGGGGCCAGGCTGCGCCAGACCGGCGGCTCGCCCAGGATCGCGGTGGGCATCGCCGAGCCATCCAGCAACGTTTCGAGCATGCCCATCCGACCCGGGAATAGCGTGACCAGGTTGAGGACGACCCGAAGGGGAGGCCAGGAAGCCAGCTGAGGACCAGTCTGAGTGAAGCCCCCGACGATCTCCTGGAAGGTGGCACCGTGACTGGCCCAGTTGAACCAGAGCAGCGGCACAGCGCCCAGGGCAGCCGGGACCGCGAAGGCCAGGAATTGGCCCGGGGCCAACCGACCGCGAAGAGCCAGCACCCCGGCCAGGGGTAGGAGTGCAAGTAGGAACCAGAGGAAGTCCAGCTTGTTCCAGAGGCCGAGCCCGGCCAGGGCACCGGCGGCCACCAGGAGTTCCCAGTGGGATCGGCTGCGCCACCAGGCGAACAGCAAGAGGAGGACGCCCGTGCGGAGCAGAAACGCAAGTGCGACCGGGCCGGCATCGTGCTTGAAGGCGAGCACGTACGTGGGATCGGAGGAGAGTAGCAGGGCAGCGATGCCGGCGGCGGTCGGACCGGCCACCCGTCGGGCCAGCGCCCAGGCCAGAATGATGCCGGGCAGGCCGAGGGCGGCGGTCAGCGCCCGGAGCGGCACTGGTGAGGGCTCGAAGACGAGCCATAAAGGGAAGGTGAGATAGGTCTTGAGGGCGCCGATGTAGGGGAAGCTCATGATGGGGAAAGCGCGCCCGCCGATCTCGACGACGTGGGGCCAGGCAGGCTCCAAGGTGCCGTGGGCGAGCTTGAGCCCAGGAAGCACCTGCAAGAGCTCGTCTTGATTGGGTCCGGGGAGGCCGAGCTGGCGAAACGCCGCCACCAAATAGAGGGCGAGGGCGGTGGCCAGGAGTAGGCGGCTTAAGTGGACTCGCCTGCCGCGACGCCGACGATGTTGAAGCCGGCGTCGACGTAATGGATTTCGCCGGTCACGCCGGCTGCGAGATCGGAGCAGAGGTAGACCGCCGCGTTTCCAACGTCGTCAATGGTGACATTACGGCGGAGGGGAGCGATCTCCTTGAATTCGGCGTGCATCTGACTGAAGCCGGAAATGCCGCCCCGAGCGGCCAGTGTTCGGATGGGACCTGCCGAGACCGCGTTGACCCGAATGTGCTTCTCGTGGGTGCCCAGGTCGTAGGCCAGATACCGGACGCTGGCCTCCAGGGCGGCCTTGGCCAGGCCCATCACGTTGTAGTGGGCAACGACTCGCTCTGAGCCCAGGTAGGTCATCGTGAGCATTGAGCCGCCCGGCCGCATGATCGGGAGTGCCGCCCGCGCCAGGGCCGTGAAGGAGTACGTGCTGATGTCCATTGCAATGTGGAAGCCCTCGCGAGAGGTCAGGTAGTAGGGCGCATCCGATAGCTCCTCGCGCTTGGCGAAGGCAATCGAGTGCACGAGGATGTCGATCTCGCCGAAGTGGGCGCCCGCCTTTTCCATGATGGCCGCTATCTCGTCGTCTTTCGAGACATCGCAGGGCTCGACGAAGGTGGATCCCACCGACGCAGCGAGAGGTTTGGCATACCGCTCGACCGGCTCTGCGTAGCCGAATCCGAGCGTCGCGCCCTCTCGGGCGAGCGCGCGGGAGATGCCCCATCCGATGCTGTAGTCGGTAGAGACGCCGAAAACGAGTGCAGTTTTGCCGGAGAGGATTCCCACGAGGGCGATTCTACCAGGCGTCGGCTAGGTCGCTCGTGACACGCAATGGGTCCCGAAGCGACGGGAGCCAGCCGGAGATCGATCGGGATTCGAAAGGCCAGGTTGGTGTTCAGGGGCTAGCTATAATCCTGAGCCGCGCGCCGAGCGCGCGAAAGCCGAAGTGGCGGAATGGCAGACGCGGCGGTCTCAAAAACCGTTGAGGGCAACCTCGTGCGGGTTCGAATCCCGCCTTCGGCACCATTATAGCCGTGCAATTACGGTAGCAAGAGCGCTCATGACCAGTCATCACCCCGAGCGCCTCGGGCACCACTTCCGCCGCTTGCTACCGCTTTGCTACCGCCCGTTTTACGCCTTCCCTTCGGCAGCACTTGACCGCAGATCCGAAATCGAGACCACCCCGCCCCCGTTTTCGTCCGTCGACCCCTCCGCCAGCCAGTCATCCAGGCGCTTCGCAGCCTCCGCCTGAAGCCCAGGCAGCACATGGCTGTAAGTGTCCAGCGTGATGTTCACGGTCGAATGTCCAAGCCGCTCGCTCACGATCTTGGGATGTACGCCGAGCCCAAGCAGCAGCGTCGCCGCCGTGTGCCGGAGATCGTGAAGGCGAATTCGGGGCAGGCGATTCCTCTCCAGCTCGGCGTAGAACCGGCGCCGTAGTCGATCCTGGTCGAGCACTCCACCCAGCGCGTCAGCGAACGCCAATCCTTGGCTCACGTACGCGGGTCCCATCAAGCGCGCCTGCTCGACTTGCTCGGCCCGTCGCCGTCGCAACATCTCCAGCACGCTAGTCGCGACGCTCACCGCCCGCCGCGATCGGTGCGTTTTCGGTTGGCCGAACGTCACCTGTCCGCCCTTCAGTCGGATTACCGTTTGCTGTATCCGAAGCTCGCCCGTGCCGAGATCCAGGTCGCTCCAGCGGACCGCTAATAGCTCCCCAAGCCGCAGCCCGCTATGGACGGCCATCAGCACCACGTCGCCCAGGTCGGTCCCTGCCGTGGCCTGGAGCAGCGTTGCCGCCTGGTCCCGATTCAATACTCGCATCTCGGTCCGCTCCGGCCTGACTTGGGACCTCCAAGATCTGGCCGACGTGCCGGCGCTAAGCCAGCTGCTTCGTCGCACTCAGTCTAGCTAAGCATAGGCTCCGCCCAAGGCGCTGAGAACAGGGCGACCACGTCAGATGGGGCCAGGACCAAGGTGCGGTGGCCAGGCTTGCTGGCGCGCGAGCGCAAGGGCGACGACAATGAGGTCATGAGCTCAGAAAAAATCGTGATCCACCATGGCAACTGCACGGACGGGTTCACCGCGGCGTGGGCGTTCAAACAGCTGAATCTGGGCGTTGAGGCCACCTACATCCCGGCTATGCATGGAGAGGCTCCGCCGCCTGTGGCGGGCGCTGACGTGTACATCCTGGATTTTGCCTACCCGCGCGCCATCCTGATCGGCATGGCGGAGCAGGCGGCGAGCCTCCTGGTTCTGGATCATCACAAGACGGCGGAAGCAGACCTGGCAGGGCTGCCGTTTTGTGAGTTCGATATGGCCCGGTCAGGCGCGGGCATCGCCTGGGACCACTTCGCGGCCGGCCAGCCGCGACCCTGGTTGATAGATATCGTCGAGGACCGCGACCTTTGGCGCTATACCTACGGCGACAGGACCCGGGATACGAGCGCGTTCATCGCGACGCTTCCCATGACATTCGAAGCGTGGGACGCCTTGGCGAAGGGTGAGCCGGATCACGTCGCCGAAAATGGGAAGGCGATTCGATCGTTCATCGAGCATTACGGCGAAATGGTGATCCTGGACGCCGTGTTCCGCCCAGTGGCCGGCCAGGTGGTGCCGCTGATCAACATCTCGCACCAGCAGGCGTCGGACCACATCAACCTCCTGCTGGCCAAGCACCCCGAGTATCCTTTTGCCGGGTCGTTTTTCCTAAATAGCCAGGGGAAGTGGCGGTTCTCGCTCCGCTCAATCGGGGAATTCGACGTGTCGGCGATCGCGCAGCACTACGGCGGAGGCGGGCATCGCAACGCGGCGGGGTTCACCGTGGACAAGCTTCCCTGGGAATGAACTAGGACTGGGTGTGACGGGACCCTCGGGTCTAAGCCACCCACCAGCGCAAAACACCATCTAACGAGTCACCAACCGGCGCTGCTTCTTCGCGGTCGCGATCTCCCACTTCGGCTAGCGTCGCCTGGGCCGCACGCGCCATGTGGGCGGGCAGTCCCAGGCCTTCCAGCATCTCGGCCAGTTCGACCATTTCCTCGGCTCGTCGCCCCGCCCGAGGGGGCAAGGAAGGCAAGTTCCCTTCCAGGAAGCGGGCCACGCTTGGATGCTCGGCGTGGTACTTTGCCATCACCAGATCCCGCAGACCCAGCCGCTCGGCCCCGCCCAGCAGCTCCATGCCGAGCGCGCTCATGCCTTTGGTAAGGCCGGCGTAAAGGACCTTGAAGGCGGAAGCCTCGCCGGCCGCCCCACCCAGCACCTGAGTGGGGATGGGGTCCAGCAGCTCGGCGACCTCGGAGGCATGCTCGCCGGCGAGGTAGAGGGTGACTCGACTGGGCACTCCCCCGGCGCCGCCGATGATCGCGCCATCGACGAATCGACCGCCGGCTCCGGTGATAGCGCCCTCGATCGAGCGGGCGGTGGTCGGGCCGATGGAATTCGCATCGCAATAAAGGGGGCCGGCGCCGGCCCGCCTCATCGCGGCGGCGATCTCCCGAGCGAGCGGCTCGGCGGCGAGCGGTGGAACGATAGCGACGATGAGCTCGACCTCTACGACGAGCGCGTCCAGGCTGGGAAGCTGGGTGAGGCCGGCCGCAAGGGCCCGCTGGCGGGTCGCGTCCGATCGCCCCTCCACATAAGTCACGACGTGCGCGCCGCTTTGCGCGAGGGCGCGCCCCACGGCGCTTCCCATCTCTCCCACACCCACGACTCCAATCGTTCGTTCAGTTGCCAATTTTTCCTCCCTGGATCCGGGGTCTCGGCTTCTCTCTGGAAATTGAGCCGTGAAATTGACACCCCTACATGCTGCTAGGGGTTTCCCTTGTTATCTCAACTGCCGATAGTGATCAGGACATGCAACAGGCACCGAGGTTTGGGGGCGCCCTATGAGCCGAAGAAAAAGAACGGAATGCGAAGATCTGGGGGACATCCCCTCAGAAACGCTTGAAGCATACCGCTATCTATGCGCCAAGATCGCGGTGGACGCGGGACGCATGCGCGAGTTGACTTATCAGCGCGGTCGGACGGCGACTGGCTCACCTGCCTCGAGTGGGCGACCGGACGGCTCTATACCGTGAGCCGACCGGCGGATTGGAGCCATGCCGACGAGGAAAGCTACGTCGGACAAATGCGCCGTCTACTGATGTCAGCCACGAGGGACGCCGAATGGGCCCAGGGTGATCCGTAGGCGCGTGTCCAAGTTCATAGCGTGGGTGTTCCCTGTTAAAGCCCTAGGCCGGAAAGGTCGAGACGGCCGCCGATCTGAGGCGGGCACCAGAAATAGCCACCTGTGACCGGCCGGGTAAAAGTGAAAAGCGCATCCACGACGCCGTCTTCCTGCCCCACCATGCGAGCTAAGACCCGCTCGTAGCGGTCGAGAGACTCCCCGAAAGCTAGGAAGAGCAAGCCGTGCTCGCCCCCTTCACTCCATGGCATTGATCTGCGAAGGATGAAAGCGGCGGGGTCGAAGCTTTCCTGGGCTGCGCGTTTGATGTGCGCGGAGAGAGGGGCATCGACGATCTCGGCGTTCGTTTCGAGCACCCGACCAATCGTGTTGTTGCGCTCGGATGGGGACAACGACTGGAAACGGGGGAGATCGTGGATCCAGCGCTGCACGGCGGCGAAGCTCGACCCCTGAAAAGGACCGTCCGGAATAATCGCCGCATCGATAGCCGCCTGACCTTTCGGATTCTCGGTACCGTCCTCGTAGCCGCTGAGATCGTGCCCGCCCCGAAAGACGAAGGTGCTCACCTCTTCAACCCGACGGAAGTCACTCCCGACCGCGCTTTCGATAGCTCGGGCGGTATCAAAGCATTCGGAAGCGCTCTGCTCGCGGGCAAATACCCACAGTGCGTTCTGCGTGGAGGGCGTCTGCACTCCGTTTCCAGTCAGGGCCGGGAATGGGCGTAAACCCTCCATAGTCGATCCCAGTGCCCGAACCAGTGCACAGGGCCAACGCCCACCACGCAGCTAGGCGGAGCCGCGCTTACCAGTCGTCGGAGGGCGGCCCGGGGATCGCCACCCGACCGCAAATCGAAGGTCAGGTGACGTCCGACGGGAGGCGGCGGCTCGAGAATGCCGATCTGAGGTTCCATCTTTGCGTAGGATAAGACATCACGGAAATCTGGAGGGCCCATGGCAGCGACTGAGAAACGAGTGACGATGAGTCATGGGGAAACTCGATACTTTGAGGCCGGATCCGGTTACCCGACCATCCTGATCCACGGGGCTGGGTTCCTGAGCGGTGCCGACGGTTGGCTGCCGACCATGCAGCCGCTGGCCGAGCAGTACCGGGTGCTGGCCATCGATTGCTTGAACTGGGGCCCGGGCGACGTTTTCAACCAGGAGTTCTCATTCCCTTATCTGGTCGATCACGTGCGGGAGTTCATGGACGTGCTCGACATCCCGCGAGCCAATATTGTCGGTCACTCGATGGGCGGATGGATCGCGACCCTATTCGCCTATGAAAGCCCCGAGCGCGTTCATAAGCTGATCCTGGTCGCGGCGGGCGGAGCCGCCACTCGGCCCCTCCAGCGCATGGTGGAGTTCAAAGTCCCGGACGACCAGCAGATCACCGACCAGATTTCGTTGCGCTTGTCCAAGGTCGATATCGACATCGAGCCCATCCTGGAGAGCTATCTGGACAAGGCCCATGACCCCGAACAGGTGGAGGCCTTCGCCAAGGTGATGCGGCACATGACCGATCCCCTGACTCGCCAGCGCTACAACACGCTGCGCCGCTTGCCGAAAATCACCGCGCCGACCCTGGTGCTATGGGGACGTGAGGACAAGACGAATGCACTGGAGCTCGGCGAGCAAATTCACGCGGCCCTGAAAGGGTCGAAGTTGGTCGTGATAGATGACACGGGACACGGGGTCCCCCAGGAGCAGCCGGAACGATTCACCAAAGAGGTGCTCGCTTTCCTGGCCGAATGATCTGGGACAATTAGCGGAGCGATCGAGAGCTTCAGCGGGGGATCGAATTTGCGGATCGTCGTAGATCTGCTGGTCAATGCGCTGGCCATCTTCACTACCGCCTACGTCTTGCCGGGCGTCTACCTGGACGGATTCGTGCCTGCCGTTGTGGTAGTCATCGTCATTGGGATTTTCAACGCGGTCCTGAAGCCGGTGCTCATCGTGCTGACTTTGCCGATCACGGTGCTGACGCTCGGCCTCTTTCTGCTGGTGATCAATGCACTCTCCGTGGTGCTGGCGTCCGCTGTCGTGCCAGGATTTACGGTGGATGGCTTCTGGTGGGCGCTCCTGTTCAGCCTGGTCCTGACGGTGGTGAACTCGGTGTTGCACCAGATTCAACCGCGCTTCTAAAGAGCGGTTGGGCGTGCGGCCCCGAGACGGGAGTCTAGGCGCGTTGGAGCGGAGCGTATGAGGCGGAGAGGCGTTTGACCCCCTTGCCTTCGAAGGCGATGGTCACTTCCTCGTCGCCGCGGTTTACGGCACTTGACACAACGACTCCCTGACCAAAAGCGGGATGGTGGACCCGGTCTCCGGGGAAGAAGTGCTGTTCGCCGGTATTGGTTGGGCTAGCACCGTTAGCGGACGGGCTGGCAGGGGCATAGGCGGCGACCAGACCGGGCCGCGAGCTCGGAAGGCGTTCAATGTTCGCCGAGCGCATCTCAGGGCGCGGGGCCCGGGGGGCCCGGCCCCCGTCCCGCAGGTGGATTGGAATGTCCGAGAGGAAACGCGACGGCTCATTGTTCATGGTGATGCCGTAAAGAGTTCGGCGGTAGGCGTGCAGCAAATAGACGCTCCGCATCGCCCGGGTGATCCCCACATATACCAGGCGCCGCTCCTCCTCCATCTGCATCGCATCATCGAGCGCGCGGGAGTGGGGGCAAAGTCCCTCCTCCAGCCCAACGATGAACACGTACGGAAATTCCAGCCCCTTTGCAGCGTGCAAGGTGATGAGCGTCACCCCATCCGTCTCCGGATCGAAGGTGTCGACGTCCTGCACGAGCGCCACTTCCTCCAACAGGGCAGCCAAGCCGAGCGGCGGCCCCAGCTCCGCGAAGTCGGCTGCTTTGGTGCGCAGCTCCATGATGTTGGCCCAGCGCTCCTCGCCCTCTTCCGTTCCATCGCGGAGGTGACGAGCGTAACCCGACGCCTCCAAGGTGAAATCGAGCAGGTCCAGCGTGTTTAATTCGGCGCGTCCCCGGGCCAGACTCCGGGTGATCTCCACGAAACTGCGGATGGCGTTGCGCGCTCGTGCCTGGACCACCGAGCTGCCGTGGGCTTCGTCCTCGGCATCCGCCAGCGCCTCGAGGCCGTCCCGGAACGAAAGGCCGGCCCGCTCGGCCCATCTTTGAACTTCCACGATGGTTTTTTCGCCGATTCCTCGGGGGGGAACATTGATCACCCGAGCCAGGCTGACCGTATCTGCAGGATTCTGCGCAAGCCGCAGGTAGGCCAGGATTTCCTTGACCTCTTTCCGCTCATAAAAGCGGGTGCCCCCGACCAGCCGATAGGGCATCCCTCGTCGGACGAGCGCATCCTCCAGGGCTCGGGACTGGGCATTCACCCGGTACATAACCGCGGCATCGCTGTAGCGGATGTGCTCGGCGCGGGCGAGCCTTTCGATTTCACGAATCACAAACTGGGCCTCGTCGTCTTCGTTGTAGGCTTCATGGATGACCAACGGGCGGCCGGCGTCGTTCTCCGTCCAGAGCTTCTTCTCCTTGCGCATCTGGTTCGGCGCAATCACGGCCCGCGCGACGTCCAGGATGGTCTGGGTGGAGCGGTAGTTCTGTTCGAGGAGAACCACCTTGGCATCCGGGAAGTCGCGCTCGAAGTAGGCCAGGTTGCGGATATCGGCCTGCCGCCAGGAGTACACGCCCTGGTCCTCGTCTCCAACCACGCAGACGTTGCGGTGCCGCTGAGCGAGGAGGCGGACCAGGCGGTACTGGGCGACGTTGGTGTCCTGGAACTCGTCGACCATCAGGTAGCGGTACCGGTCCTGGTAACGGTCGAGCACCTCGGGTGCGACGTGAAAGAGGCGGACGGTCTCCCCGATGAGGTCGTCGAAATCGAGGGCGTGGTTCTCGGTGAGCCGATCTTGATACCGCCGATAGACCGAGGCTACCAGCTCCTGCCAGAATCCCTGGGACCGCCGGTTGTACTCGTCCGCGTTAATGAGCTCACTCTTCGCCGCGGAAATCGAGCTCAGGATTGATCGGGGGGAGAACCGCCTTTCGTCGATCTCGAGACTTCTAAGGATCTTGCGGACCAGGTCGACCTGATCTCCATCGTCAAAGATGTTGAAGCGCGGGTCGATACCGGCCGAGGCGCCATCGCGGCGAAGGAAACGGGCGCACTGCGCGTGGAAAGTGCCCACCGACAGGCCCTCCGCGGCATGGCCGAGGAGCAGCTCGATGCGTTCCCGCATTTCGCGGGCGGCCTTGTTCGTGAACGTCACCGCGAGGATTTCCCAGGGCCGGACTCGGTGTTCGAGCACGAGGTGGGCGATGCGGTGAACGATGACTCGGGTCTTGCCGGAGCCAGGGCCGGCGACAATGAGCAGCGGCCCCTCGACTGCCTGCACCGCTTCGAGCTGGGCGGGATTCAAGCCGTCGAGATAGATGTCTGAAGCCTCCTGGGGGACTCCAGATTATACTGGCGCCCAGGGGACCTCCCTTTCGAATCACAGCTAGCCGAGCCGTCCGCCGGTCACGGGAGAATATTTGCAGGGTGTCCTGGTGAATGTTGGAGATCCGTCCGCTTGTGCGAGCCTCGACGAATGGAGTCTCCGTTGGATCAAGGAAGAGCCGCGCTATCGGGCCCTGGGCGTGCGGCAGCACCAGGATCCCGAATTCGAGACCTTCACTTACGGTGACTACCCGTGGAAACCAGCCAAGGTCAATCTGGCCAAGATGGCCCTGGGCGACTGGATATTCTTCAACGAAACCCTGATCGTGGCAGGCGCGAAGCTGCGCTTTGTCATCGCCTGCTTCCACATTACGGAGCGAGTTGGCTACGCCGAATTA
Organism: Chloroflexota bacterium; assembly: GCA_009692845.1. Classification (GTDB taxonomy): domain Bacteria; phylum Chloroflexota; class UBA6077; order UBA6077; family SHYK01; genus SHYK01. Next base: position 234,446 of record SHYK01000003.1, read on the forward strand.
GTCGCGAGTGGGCTGCTGGACGACCCGCGTTATGCCGGGAATGCCCACGTGCATCGAAATCGGCTGATTCCCGAGTCCGACGTCCGATTCGCCGTCTGGCGGGGTGGGGTTGGCTCGCGGCTGCTCGCGGAACCGCTGCTGATGGATCGCGCCTTTATCGAGGAGCTTGGCCTGCTGAGCCAGACCGGCGATCGATGGGACTGGGGCCAGCGGAACATTCATGGCCAGCCGTTTACCGAGCTCCAGTTGATCGGCTTTCATACCCGGGCGACTCGCGCCCTCTCCGACGAGCAGACCCGCTGGCTCCTGAGCGTCCTGTCCGAGATACCGGCGCGACGTGAGCTGGTTTCCGACCCCAGCCGGACCCCGGCCTGAAATGCCGGAGACGGCTTCGGCAGATGAGCGCCCGTCGATCGGGGTGATCGGCGGGGGGATTCTGGGACTGACTGCCGCGCTCCGATTCGTGCAGGCGGGAGCTCGAGTGCAAGTCATCGAGCGAGAAGAGCGGGTGGGGGGACTGGTCACTTCCTTCGAAGTGGGCGGCAGTCACCTTGAGCGTTTCTACCACCACCTGTTTCGTTCGGACCGAGATGTGCAGGCATTGATCGCCGAGGTGGGTCTGGCCGACGCTTTGGTGTGGCCGCGCCCGGACACCAGCGTGCTGTATGGAGGCCAGATCTACGGGTTGGACTCCCCGCTGGATGTGCTCCGGTTCACCCCGCTTGGGATCCTCGACCGGATCCGCCTGGCCGCCTGCCTGGCTTATCTCAAAATCGAGAACAACTACCATCGGCTGGAGGGCCAAACCGCCGCCGACTGGATCCGGCGGTGGATGGGCTCCGGAGTCTATCAAGTGCTGTGGGGTCCCCTGCTGCGATCCAAGTTCGGCGCGTACGCGGAGCAGATCGCGATGCCCTGGTTCTGGTCTCGGGTGCATTTGCGCAGCTCGCGGCTCGGCTATGTGAGGGGTGGGTTTTACCGACTTTATGCACGTCTGGCAGAGGTCCTGGCGGCCCAAGGAGCGAGAATCTCGCTGGGAACCGAGGTGCGGGCCATCCGCTCGGGCGACGGGCAGGTTGAGGTGGAGACGTCGCAAGGAACGGAAGTGTTCGACCGCCTGCTGGTGACGGTCCCGACTCGGCTATTCATGCGGCTCGCTGAGGGTCTACCCGACGATTACCGGGCCGATTACGACCGCGGCGATTTCTACGGGGCTCACTCGGTCATATTGGAGCTCAATCGGTCGTTGCTGAATGGCATCTACTGGCTGAACGTCAACGACCCTGGTTTTCCGTTTCTGGCGGTGGTCGAGCACACGAACTACATGCCAGCCGCGGATTACGACGGTCTGCATGTGGTTTATCTAGGCAACTACCTGCCCATGTCCGACCCATTGTTCCAGGAGGCGGATGCGATCGTGCTGGAGAGATTCCTGGGGGCTCTGAAGTGGGTCAACCCGGAATTCGATACGAGCTGGGTGGTGAAGTCGCATGTCTTCAAGGCGCCCTATGCCCAGCCAATCGTGACCATTGACTATCACCGGCACATCCCGCCCCATCAGACGCCCTTGCCCGGCGTCTACCTGGCCAACATGTTTCAGGTTTACCCGCAAGACCGGGGCCAGAATTACAGCGTCCGGATGGCCAATCAGGTCGCTAAGGATGTCCTCGACGGGCTGACTGGGACCGATCGGACTTCGGCTGGGTCGATCTAGAAGGGGTTAGCGCCGGGCTCGTAATGGCGCACGTCGGCCATTTTCCAACGGCCGCGATCGTTCACCAGGATGGCAGTCTGGGGCACCGGACGGGTCTGCCGTTCTTGCAGCACCCGTCCGGTGGCTTCACCAATAACACTCACCCACGTCTCCACGACGTCGGCTTCCACCCGATCATCTCCTACACGGCGGAAGGCTTTGAAGTCCGCGTCCACGAGACGGCTTTCTTCGCGAAGCCCACGCCTCCTAAGATCCGCGAACTCAGCGGATTTCTTGGAGAGCCAGGTTTGAGTGGCTCGTGGCTCGAGGATCGACGCGTCGAGGCGGAAAACCGCGTGCTCTTCCATCCGATCGTATTCAAGAATGGCGCCCTTGATCGCTTCCTGAGTGAGCAAGTCGAGCGGAGCGAATGCGACCGCCCCGGCCGGCTCGTCAACTCGAGGGGGAAGCGCTCGAATCGCGACCACCGCGCCGGCGCTGCCCAGCAAAAGCAATACGAGCGCGAGAGCCGCTAAACGACGGTGCGTGACACTCCCGCGGATCAAGCCGCGGGCAACAACTCGGCCGCCGCTTTCCTCGGCGCGGATCACCCGGGTCCTGGAAATGAGGTCATGCAGGGCAGCCCGATCCCCCCGAGCTAGGCTAGTCCACCAGGTGAAACCGAGTGGCAATGCCAGGAGCGTCATGGTTAGGGCACGGACCAGGGAACGGAAGAGTCCCGGACGGCGTCCCCCCGAGGCTCGGATGCGGAGACCGGTCAGCCACATCCCCACGGAGGTTCCGGATGCTGCCCACCAGATGATCGAATAGACGAAAAAGATCGCCCAGGGCGAGGAGACAATGTTCTGTGTGACCTGACCGTAGGAGTCGTCCCAGACCGGAATGGACCTGAGTAGGTCTTCAAGGGGCGAGAACACTCCCGTTGCGGCGAGGGCCCGGAGTCCCGCGCCAACGCCGGCGGCGAGGAAGACGCAGAGCGCAAAATCGAGGAGGAAGGCGGCCAGACGCCGGAGAAGCGCCGCGGGCACCAGGTCGCGGCCTGCCTCATCCGGCTCAATCAATTCGCTAGGCTCCGCAGCGCGAGGAAGGTGGATTGAAACGTTCGCACACTATGCAGTTTCTGGATAGCCACGTCCACCTCCCGTCTGGTGGGTGGGGCGCAGCACGGTTCGCGATCTCTGACCGCCCGCACGGTGGGACGGTGCTACGCTCTTGAGCCGATTCGTTCGGGGCTGATCCACACCCTCTTCCCGTCCGTCTTGATTTGGATGGAACCGGTCAGGTCAGTGCGGAAAGTATCGATCGTGGATAGCAGTGAAAGTATCTTTGGATCCGGAGATGAGGAGCGGCTGCTGGCGTCTACTGGAATGAGCGCCACTCGCGGAGCGATGCCGGCGAGCGAGGCCGGGTCAAGCGCATCTGACTCTCCGCCCCTCGGCACGACGAGAACGTCGGCCTGGATGGTTGAGTGCTCCATCAACCCGAGCAAAGTCTGAGGAGTCGCGGTGGGAGCAAAGAGTACGGAAACCTGTCCGTAGGTGATTCTGACCGCGAGCGCGGGCTGCAAACTGAACTCGGACGGATTTCCGGGCACGACTCCAGTTGGCAGAAATTCGATTTCCAGCCCGGGCTCGACCCTGGTAACGGTGGGTGCCTGGACGGAGGTGAGATGGTCCTTTGCGGCTCGTGCCCAGCGCTGATACAGCGAGCCCGGTTGCGGGTCAGCCGGAGCGATGGCGAGGGACGGAGGATATCGCTCCACCGCGGCGATGCTGCCCGGCAGCCGGTCGGCGTCGCTCCGAGTCAGCGCGACGATGCTCAGAGCTCGCTCGGTGAGCTGCAGATTCTCGCCCAGGAGGGCGGTCGTTGCGGCCGCGCTTCTGCCGCTGTCGACCAGAATCGTCTGCCCCAGAGGCGTGCGGGCAAACAAAGCCGGAGCCCCACCTGCATCGAACAGGGTCAATTCCAGCATGGGTGAGCGCGGTGCAGTGATTGCGGCCCCGATGATTCCGATGAGCAATCCAATCGCCGCGCCAGCAACCGCTGAGATCAGCAACCGTCGGGAGTGCAGGGCGTCGAGAAACGCGCGCCCTTCGGGGGTGGGCAACCCGGCCCAGGCAAGGAGCACAAGGGCGTAAACCGCGGTGAGGGCCGCCGGGATCCCCCCCAGGTAGATCAGCGCACCAGGTAGACTCGCCGCGGTCTGGATGACTACCAAGAGGTAGGCCGTGGGAAGGGCGAGGATCAAGGAGCCGACTGCTGCCGTCGCGGGGAGTATTGCCACGATTGCCGCGGTCACCGCGCCGGCGATGGTGAGGATTGGCACGGCGGGGGCGGCCAGGGCATTCGCAATCGGCGCGACGGCGGAGATCTGATGAAATGCGGTTGCCAGGATGGGCACGGTGGCCAACTGAGCGGCGATCGTGGCGGCAAAAGGCTCGCGCAGCCAGGTGGGGAGCCTGGGCATCAACGCTGCCACGCGGGCCTGAAGCGCGACGAGTCCAATCGTCGCGGTGGCGGACAACTGGAAGCTCAGATCCGTCGCCAGCTCCGGCGCCCAGGCGAGCATTCCGGCCACGGTCAGCAAGAGACTGGCCAGAGCATCGCCGCCCCGCCCCAACCGGAGGGTGGCGAGCGCGACTGTCCCCATCAGCGCGGCCCGGATCGCAGGCGGATTCGCTCCCGAGATCAAAGTGAAAAGCCAAATTCCCAGCAAAGGGACGATGGTCGCCAATCGGCCTGACCTCGGGACGGAGGCCGTGAGGGCGGCCGAGATCAGGCTGATGTTGTAGCCGGATACAACGACGAGTTGGGTCGTGCCTGATGTGATGAGGGCCTGTCGCAGATCGTCGGAGAATCGGCCTGTCGTGCCAACCAGGAGACCCGAAACTAGTCCGGCTTGCGGCTCGGGCAAGCATTTTGCAATCGCGCCGGTAAGCGCGGCTCGGACCTGATGTAACCAGAGACTCAGGGGCGACCCCCGGGGCTCTCCCGCGAGCGCAACGATCTCCGGGAAGGCGGAAGTGCCGACGACATGACTGGCCGAAAGAGACCGCGCGAACGGGGATTCCAGATCCAGCGGAGCAAAAGTGCCCAATGCGAGAATCCGGTCCCCGGACTCAAAGGGGGCCAGGGGTGACGTGATGAGCCGAACTCGGCCACCCCGCGGCAGACCCACCTCCGCGGACGGGTCGGCCTGCATGAATACGACGTCGGAGGCTCCCTGGCTTTGTACTGGGGCGTCGATCGTTCCCCGAAGTTCGATGCGTCCGGCTGGTGGGTTCCAGACAGCCTCCGACTCACCGCCGGGGGCCAACCCTCGTAAAGAACCCAGGCCGAGAGCCAGGAGCACCAGAATCATTCGCGGTGGCCAGCGACGGTGGAGCAGACATACAACCAGGGCGGATGAGGCGGCCGTCGTGAGACCTACGCTGAGCGGGAGCCCGATGGCTCGGATCGAAGTGGTAGATGCGGCGCTCAGCACTAAACCAAGCGCAAAGAGGGTCGCCAACCAGGGAAATATGGGTGAAAGGCGGGCCTGATCCGACACGGGTGTCTAACCTATGCACTTATGCGAGTATTCGCAAAGGTCCATAAGATGACCTAAGCTCCATTCAGTTTTTGGTAGGGGAATTTGGCGCAATTTGCCTATGTCGATGAAGCCAGCCAAATTAAAATCAAGGATGCAGACACTGGCGTCGAGTTTTCGCCATCGGTTGCGCTAGGACTCGAGGACGCCGGGTGTATGTGGCCAACCTGGTCGCCGGACGGCCGGCGACTTGCCTATGCTCGCTACGAGCTGGAGAGCGGGGCGGTTAGGCGGGCGACGATCTACGTCACCGCACCGGACGGTTCACAGCAATTCGCGGTGCACCGGTCGGACGGACTCCCGGTCTATTTCAACTGGGCTCCGAATGGCGAGCGGCTCGCAGTCCTGGTTCAGCGGCGAGGATCATTAGAGCTCGAGATCGCTGCGCTTGAAGGAGCCGCCGCGCCCTGGGTGGTGGCACGCGGCGCCCCGCTTTACTTCGCCTGGAGTCCCGATTCTGGAAGCCTACTCGCCAGCATCGGCGGAGCGGGCTCCGGATCGGCCGAGGGTCGCCTCGTCTGGATCAACGCAGACGACGGTGCGACATCCCCACCAGCCCCACAAATCGTTTCGCACCTCCCTTTGACTGGCTTTCGGGTGCCATCCTGGGCGCCGCGTCTCGGCGGAATGACCGTGGGCGTAGATCAGGGTGGGACGCAAGTCATTGGGCTCGTGGAGGGTGCCGAATTTCGGTATCTCTGTCCGTGCGGGCTGGCCCCGGCCCTCAGCTGGAGCCCGGATGGCCAAAATCTCGCGATTACGGCGCGGGCAACCGAGGATGGCCCCTACGAAGGGTTGTTCATCTACCACGCCCCCGGGGGGGCCGTCGAGCGGGCTTCGGAGGTGTCCCCCCTGGCGTTCTTCTGGTGCGATGACCACCGGATCGTCTGCATTACCGGTCCCATAGGAGACCGGGTAGTTGGTATTCGGGTTATTGACATTGTGGCGGGGACCGAATCGGATCACGGTCACATCCGGCCGAGCCGGGATCTCTTGCAGCTCTTCGGCCACTTTGATCAGTATGCGACGTCGGCTCGGATTGTTTCTCCTGCTGGCGACGCGCTGTTGCTGGCTGCCTCCCGCGCGCAGGAGCAGGAGAATGGCTCGGTTCCCACGGTGCGTCAAATCCTGATCCGTCCGCTCGATCCCTCTGAAGCCGACCAAGTGGTTGGGAGGGGTCGGATTGCGGTGTGGAAACCTCTGTCGTAGCGGGCTTGTGATTTCAGGGCGCCCGACGCCCTATCCAGCCTTCTCTACAATTGGATGGAGAACTGGATGGAGTTGAGACGGGCTCGGAGGTTTGGGTGGAGATCAATTGGTTAGGTCATTCCTGTTTTCGGCTCCGGGGCCGGAACGCATCGCTGATCACGGATCCTTATGCGAGCTCATCGGGCTATGCGCTGGGCACGGTCAGCGCGGACATCGTCACGGTTTCCAACAGCCACCCGCACCATAGTGCGTCCCTGGATGTGGGTGGACGGCCGATAGTCCTTGACGGGCCCGGCGAGTATGAGGTCAAGGGCGTGGTCGTTACTGCGTTCCGGACCGACCTGCCCAGGCGCACCGAGGACGCACTTCGCAATACCGCCTTCATCATCGAAATCGATGATGTCACCATCTGTCATCTGGGCGACCTCGGTGGCGTGCTCACCGCCGAACAAATCGAGCTGTCCAAGGAAGTCAACGTGCTCCTGATACCGGTGGGCGGACACTGCACGATCGCGCCGGCTCAAGCCGCCGAGGTCATCAGTCAAATCGAGCCGAAACTGATCGTGCCGATGCATTTCGCCACTGAAGTCTCAACTGCCGACCTGGAATCGGTCGATCATTTCTTGCATGAGATGGGCCTCACGGTTACCGAGCCGCAGGCGCGACTCGTCGTCACCGCCGCTTCACTGCCGGCGGAGCCGACGGTTACGATTCTCAAGTATCGGCCATGATCTGCGAGCGGACGCTATCGGTATAATCCCAGCGCTGCCTCGGGAGACCCCCTTTGTCTCCCCATGGCCCGACCGCCATGCGCGGGCAGATTCCCTGAACACCTGAGTATCGGGAGACAGATGTGTCTGAGCCCTACCCTCGGTACGTAGTGATCGGGAACGGCATTGCCGGCACTACCGCCGCGGAAACGCTTCGTAAGAACGATCCGAACTGCACGATATCGCTCTTCACCGACGAGCCCTATCCGCTTTACAACCGGGTCGCTCTACCGCCGGCCCTCAAGCTCGAGAAGCCGATGCCCAAAGTTTTCATGAAAACGGTGGAGTTTCATCGGGAGCACAACATCTGTTTTTACCCAGAGACCCGGGTAACCGAGATCGATCTGAGCGCGAAATCGCTCCTGACCGACCAGGGCGCTGCATTCCCCTTCGACCGACTGCTGGTTGCGACCGGGGGTACGCCTAATAAGCTTCCGGTGCCTGAGGCGGATGCCGACGGAGTGTGCTACTTCCAGACCTATGACGACACCGCCGATCTGCTGGAGCGCATCGCCAAGGGGAGATCCGCGGTGGCCATCGGGGGCAGCTATATCGCTTACGAGCTGGCCGAGGCGTTTCACATGCGTGGGCTCCAGGTCAGCTGGCTCATTCGAGGTCCCCACTTCTTCCATCGGGTTCTGGATGCGGATGGGGGCGCGGTGGTCGATGGCCTGGCCCGCCGACACGGGGTGAACATGATCTATGGGGACAGCGCCGCGCACCTCGAGGTCAAGGACGGACGGGTTGCCGGGGTCGTCACCGTCAATGGACGCCACATCGAAGCCGATTTCGTTGGATGCGGGCTTGGCCTCCACTTGAACCACGATTTCTTGCCGGCAGAAGTGGAAAGAGACTTCGGCGTCACGACGAATGAGTTTCTTGAGACGTCAGCCCAGGGTGTTTACGCGGCCGGAGATCTGGCCGCGGCTTACGATCGTTCGATGGACCGCCACTACACCATGGGCACCTGGGCAAGCGCAACTGCCCACGGGAAGGTGGCGGCCATCAATATGGCCGGCGGCCGGCAGCCGCTCACCGACTTTTCGAACTACACCTCGGGACTGTTTGATTCACGGATGGCGGTTTTGGGCTCTACGCTGGAGGTCCGTCAAGACCTGCAGCGCGTGTCCGAGACCATCCCGCCCGATGGGGCGGGCAAAGACTGGGCCTACCGTCGGCTATTTTTCCTGGAAGATCGTCTCGTCGGCGCTGTGCTCATTGGCGACATGCACGCCCGGGTCGATCTGATCAAGACGATTCGAGCCGGCGAACCGGTCTGGAGCGAGCGGGAAGCGCTGCTCCGGATGTAAGGGCCGCTTTGCCGGGAGCCCGGTTGAACCATCGTGATGAACTCACTCCGCCGAAGACTGTCCTCCTCGACGCCTGTTTGCTCGAGGCAGTGGGCCTTCGCAGCGAGCTACGGCAGTAGAAGCCGGCCGTCACTCGCGCCACGATTGGCTCGCCATGGAGGTTCCCGCCTGGTACACGCGCTCGTATCCGGAGATGGGGTACGTGTGTGAGGAGCGGCCAATGGGCTTCTTTAGGCACCACGTTGCCACTCCCGACCGCATCGCGATTAACTTACGCGTACTTGCGCCCGGGCAGGTGGCCCCGTTCTTGCGCGAGGTGCGGGCCGAGTTTCCTACTCAGCGTGTGAGCCTCTTCATGCCCGCTGGCCTCAACGAGGCGTTAGCCCCGGTACTGGCGGAAACGGGTTGCGAATCACTGGGCGCTCAAGTGCATCTCGCCTATGTGCGCGGTCCGCCGGCTAGCTCAAATCTACCGGGTGGGCTCCGGCTCGAGTCAGTAACGGCTCAAAATCTGCACGATTATGTGATCGCCGAGCGCCAGGGTTTTGCCGACTCGGACTCGGCGCCAGCTCCGGAAGCGATTCTGACCTATGTCAATATTCTTTTGGCCGAGATGGCAGGCGAGGGCAGATTTCTCCTGGCTCGGATCGACGGAGAGACGGCCGCGACTTTAGGCTGGTACGACGGAGTGTCAGATCGCTTTGTCTTCATGTTGGCAACTCGAGCTCCCTTCCGACGTCGGGGGATTGCTCGGACGTTACTGGTTCATACAACGCGAGAGGCGCTGGCCATCGGCAAAGACGCGGTCATCATCAACGGCGCCGCCGATGGCTTTCCGGTCGCCTTCTACCGCCGGTTCGGTTTTAGCGACGAGGTCTGCCGCCATTTTGGCTATCTGGTGGCCTAAAGAGGCGCCTCAGATCGTGACTGCGCCCACCGAGGCCGAGGAGACCGAGCGAGCGTATTTCGCCATCACTCCGCCCTTGTAGTGGGGTTCGGGTGGCTGCCAGGAACGCAGCCGCTCGGCGAGTTCCGCGTCGGTGAGCTTTACTTCGAGCTTTCGGGCGGGCACGTCGAAGCTCACGATGTCGCCGTCCCGGAGGGCGGCGATGGGGCCACCCACCGCCGCCTCGGGAGCTACGTGACCGGCCATGAGCCCGTGGGTGGCGCCTGAGAAGCGGCCGTCGGTAAGCAAAGCAACGTCCCCCAGACCCGACCCGACCAGGGCGCTGGTAACCCCGAGCATCTCACGCATGCCGGGTCCACCCCGCGGGCCTTCATAGCGAATGACCACTACATCGTTCGGCTGAATTTGGCCCGCCCGCACGGCCTCGAAAGCGTCTTCCTCGCGGTCAAAGACCCGGGCCGGTCCCTGGTGGTGGAGCCGCTCATGCCCGGTGATCTTGACGACACAGCCTTCAGGGGCCAGGTTCCCCTTCAAGATGACTAGCCCCCCGGTTGGCTGGAGCGGGTCGTTGTTCTGGTGGACGACGTCCTGGCCGGCGGTTTCGGTGGCGCCCATGGACTCTTCGCCGATCGAGCGGCCGGTGACCGTCATCGGCTCGGGATGGAGGATGCCGGCGTCGAGCAAGCGCTTAGTCACCAGGCGTATCCCTCCGGCTCGGAAGAGATCGATGGCGGTGTATTTCCCCCAGGGTTTGAGATCGACGAGTAGCGGGGTGCGATTGCTGATCTGATCGAAGTCGTCGATGTCCAGCGGAACTCCCGCTTCATGGGCGATGGCCAGCAGGTGCAGCACGGCATTGGTTGAGCCACCCGTCGCGCACACCGCCGCGATCGCGTTCTCGATCGATGCCCGGTTGATGATGTGGCTCGGTCGGATATCGTGGCGAAGCAGATCGAGCACCAGCTCACCACAGTGATAGGCGACATCGTCTTTCTGATCGCCCACCGCCGGCACGCTTCCACTAGCAGATGGGGAGATGCCCATCGCTTCGAAGGCAGTGGCCATCGTGTTGGCGGTGAACTGCCCGCCACAAGCTCCCGCCCCCGGACAGGCCACCGCTTCCAGCGCCTCGAGCCGCTCTGCGCTCATTCGTCCGGCGGAATGGGCACCGACCGCTTCGAAGACGTCCTGGATGGTGACGTCACGGCCTTCGAAAACGCCTGGCGCGATGGAACCTCCGTATAGCATGAGCCCCGGAATGTCGAGCCTGAGCAGCGCCATCACCGTCCCCGGAATGGTCTTGTCGCATCCGGAGATGGTGACTATGGCGTCAAACATGGCCCCCCGCGCCGCGAGCTCGATCGAGTCCGCAATCACCTCGCGGGAAATCAGCGAAGCTTTCATGCCCTCGGTGCCCATGGAGACTCCGTCAGAGACCGATATGGTGTTGATCTCGATTGGAGTCCCGCCTGCCGCCCGGATGCCCTCAGCCACCTTGGCGGCGAGCCTCCGATGATTGAAATTGCAGGGCATGGTTCCGATCCAGCAATGGGCGACCCCAACCAGCGGCTTCCGCATGTCGTCGTCCGTGAAGCCGATGGCTTTCATCATCGCTCGGGCGGGGGCTCGGCTTGGGCCCTCGGTAATCGCTCGGCTGAGGTGCCGTAGGTCGTCGCTCAAAGCAAAATCTCCAGTTCCTGGGATGGCCGATTGTACTTAAGCTCGGCTAATGGCCGCTTGTTATGGCACTGTGATCGGAAACGCCTTGAAGATTGACCGGCCGAAGTCTAGCCTTGACAGGGAGTCAATCGGTCCTCGGGAGTCGCCTCAATGGAATTCGCAATGCCCCGTCCGTCCGGTGCCCTACATTTGCTGGGCGCGGTTTCGAGAGACGCCTGGCGGGGGCTCAGACGGACGGCCAGGCCGTCCGCTTTGGTCGCTTCGCGCTACGCTCTCGTCAAGTGTCTCGACGATCTGTCGACCGTGGCCGACCGTTTCACCGAAGACGTGACGCAGTCGGAAGACGGCCAGCCACGGGCCAATGCTGCCTCGGTTTGTCGATGGCAGCTGGCCAGGCTGCGCACGCAGCTCGAAGAGATAGAGCCTGACGTCCTCGATCGAAAAAACAAGGCGGTGATGCTCCGCCATCTCAAGGAGGCGATGAGCTCTGCGCAAATCCTCAGCGCTGGCTACCGGTTCCACAGTCTGGATCGCATCTGCCAGGGTGGTCAGTCCCTGGACGACCATTTCGAGGCGCTCGCCAAGCTGCGGGTCAAGCTGATCGCCACCCCATGATCATTCGAATCCGCCGGGAGGGCCTTGTGCCCCTCGCGCCGCGTGTTTTGCCCGCGATAAGGGGCGGGGGCAAGCCCCCCGCACTACTGGAGAGTGGCGATCTTGGGCTAGTGCTCGCTTATCCGGACCTTTTGGATCGCGACTTGCTGCTGAGGGACCGACATCTCCCCCGCCGTTGAGGCCCCGACTGGCAGGGCGGCAATCCTGTCGACGACGTCCATCCCCCCGGTGACCGTCCCGAAAATCGTATAGGTCTTGGGCAAGAAGACGGCTTCGCCCTGGACGATAAAAAACTGGCTGCCTGCGGTGTTGGGCTGACCGGCGTTGGCCATTGCCACAACGCCACGGTCGTAGTTCTTGGTCACTGGCTCGTCGACGATCTTGTAGCCTGGGCCTCCTAAGCCGGTACCACTCGGGTCCCCGCCCTGAATCATGAAGTCCTTGATCACCCGATGAAACGGGGTCGCGGTGTAAAAGTCCTCCCGGGCCAAAAACACAAAGTTATTCACGGTGTTTGGCGCTTGCTTGGGATCCAGCTCGATCTCGATCTGGCCCAGGGTGGTCTCCAGGGTGGCCCTGTAGAGTTTGTTGGTGTCGATTCGCATGAGCGGTGGTGACGCCCACTGTTTCAGTGGAGCTGGAGCCTGGCAGGCAACCAGGGCAGCCGCAAGCAGGATCGCACCGATCGGCGAAATGAGCGTCTTCAGCTAGGGCTCCAGAAGAGGGAGTTCGGCCCTCAGTTTATACTAGCCGGAACTTGCTGGCTGGGGGTCCCCGAGTCGCCGAGCTGGTTCGACAAGGCGAGCGAAGAACAGAGTCCTAAGCAGTGAAGACGAATTCAAGACGCCCCCATTCCTCTGCGCCGATGCTCGTGGGCATACTCGCGGCCCTGCTTGCACTGACAACCGGGTGCACTTCAGTGGGCGGCGCGCCGGACTTTGGCGTCGGCGGGTCCAGTGGCTCGGGTGGCTCCGGGTTGCCGAGCCGCCCGAGGGCCGCTCCCCAGTCCGGTGGGGACCTGCTGGCGTCGGCTGATCTCCACACCCTGTACCAGGCGCTGATAGATAGCTACGTGGACCCGGTCGATCCGGGCTTGCTCATCAATGGGGCGGTCCGGGGGACACATCAGGCGTCTGTGCAGGCGGGATTGCTGCCCATGGAAAGCGGGATCTTCGATACCGCGACCCTCCGACTTTCCTCCGACGCGGATGGGGCTTGGAATCAGTGGTCTCAGATCTACAACACGTTCCTTCGGAAGCTGTTGAATCGAATTGACGTGCGGGGAATCGGCCAGGGAGCCGCCAAGGGAATGTTGGATGCCCTGCACGACCCGAATACGACCTTCATGACCCGTGGAGATCTGCAGGCTCTCCAAATCTCTGACTATGTTGGGGTTGGAGTGGTGCTGGCTCCGACTGGAGCAAGAGGATCGCCGGTGGTTCGGGAAGTGACCCCCGGTAGTCCCGCTGACTCCTCCGGCTTGGGCGTGGGCGACCTGATACTAGCGGTGGGGGGGAAAACCACGGATTCGCTGACGCTTTCTGAAACGGTCGACGCGATCCGAGGCACCGCGGGAACCGAGGTCGCGCTGACGATCCGCTCGCCTAGGTCAGTGGCTCGCGAGGTTAGCGTGCGGAGGGGAGTCGTCCGATCTGCCTCGGTGAACACCGATCTGCGGAGCGGAGTTGGGTACGTTCGGGTGCGGGCTTTGCAAGAGGGAACATCGGCGGCGGTGCGAACCGCGCTGGTCCAGGCCCCGAGCGGGACCCGCGGCTGGGTGCTTGACCTCCGGGGCAACGACAAGGGGAGCCTGCAGGAAGCAGTGAATGTGGCGTCGCTGTTCGTCGGCGACGGAGTAGTCGCTTTCCAGGAGGATCGAACCAATCGACGCGCGGCGATCCGAGGCGCAGGCCGCCCGCTGAACGGTCTGGCCCCAACGGTGGTCCTGGTCGATGAGGGGACCGGCGGGGCGGCCGAAGTATTGACCGCCGCGCTGCGGGATAACGGCGTGGCCACCGTGGTTGGGAGCCAGACTGCCGGTCGAGCGGCTCGGACGATGCAGGTGCCGCTGTCGGATGGCTCGGTGGCCCAGATCACCTCCCAGCGGCTGGTGAGTCCGTCCGGGCAGCCCTTGAACCGCATTGGACTCAAGCCCGAGGATCTCATCATTGCTACCGCTGACGATTGGATCAGCGGTCACGATGTGCAGCTCGATCGGGCCCTGGCGAAGGTCGGCGCCTAGCCAGGCGACGCCCCCCCACCCTCCCCCGTAAGTGGGGAGGGAGCTTAGCCGAAGAGCAGAATGATCTCTCTGATGAGCTTGGCGGCGGCGACCGAGGTGATGTCGTTCACGTCGGCCTCGGGGAGCACCTCCATCACGTCTGCCGCGACCATCTGGAGCCGGCTAAGGCCATGAAGTGCCCCCAGCAGCTCGGTGAAAGAAGAGCCGCCCGGTTCGGGACAGCCGGTTCCGGGCGCACAAGCCGGGTCCAGAACATCGACGTCAATCGTGAGATAAATAGGATGGCTTTCCAGTTCTCCAAGGATCGAGGCCGGTAGCTCCAAGGCGGAGCCCGACCAGCGACACTGCCTGGCCATCTGGAACTCTTCCCTGGTTCCCGACCGAATTCCACACTGGGTAATCCGGTCGAAACCGATTTCGTCGGCTACCCGCTTCATGACGGTGGCGTGAGACCACATCAGACCGTCGTAGGTGTCTCGGAGATCAAGGTGGGCGTCCATCTGGATGACCATCAGATCGGGATGGAGCCGATACGCCGCCCGGATGGCTCCCACCGAGGCGGTGTGCTCGCCTCCGATGCCCACCGTGAGGCCGTGCGGCATCGCTCGCTCGAAGGCTCCTGCCACGGCGTTTATGGCTCCCTCGACGTTGCTCCCAAAGACCTGTAAGTCAAGGTCCCCCCAATCCGCCACGGGCAAATCGAGGAGGTCCCGTCCTGTTCTGGGACTAAACGTCTCGAGAACGTCGGAGACTTTGCGCACGCGAGAAGGTCCTTGCCGAGTTCCCGTTCTAAAACTCTCGGTAATGTCCAGGGGAAGGCCAAGGATGATTGCTCGGGGCGACGCGGTTTCGACTGTGCCCAGGAAGCGAGGATCGGCCCCCGCTTGGCCCATCAGTCCGATCCGACCAGCTCGGCGATGAATGGCGGGAGCACGAATGCCGCCTGATGGATCTGGGGCGTGTAATAGCGGGTGGTCAGACCGGCGCTCGCGACGCGAGCGCTAAGGTCGTCCAAAGATAGACGGGTGGGGTCGTGCCGTTTGGACGCAATGGTAAAGCTCCAGACACCGCCGGGGTAGGTCGGGACCAGCCCGATGTACGTTCGGACGATAGGAAAGACCGCTCGCAAATTGCTGAGCTGGGCCTTCAATTGGCTGGCCATGTAAATAGGCGAATTGCTCTGCGCGGCTAGAAGCCCATCGTCCGTCAGCGCTTGGCTCACGTCTCGATAAAAGGGCTCCTCGAAGAGGGGGACCGCGGGGCCGACTGGGTCGGTCGAGTCCACCAGGATGACGTCGAAGGCGGCCGGCCGGTTACGGATGAATTCAAAGCCGTCCCCGATGACGACTTTCGCTCGCGGGTCGGAGAACGCGCCATTCGATATTGCCGGGATGTACTTCCTGCACTGGTCGATGACCGCCGGATCGATCTCGACCTGCACTGGCTGGGTGGCGGGGTGCTCGAGCACTCTTCGGAGGGTTCCGCCATCCCCGCCCCCGATGATGAGGATATTTCGGGGGTTGGGATGAGTGAAGAGCGGCACGTGTACGAGCATCTCGTGGTACATGAATTCATCCCACTCGGTGGTCTGCAGCGCTCCGTCGAGAATCAAGCACCGCCCGAAGAGATCGGTGTCGATCAGCTCGATTGCCTGAAACGACGTCTGGGCCCGCGCCAATCGTTGGCGCACGTGAGCGCCCTGCACGTAGCCAAAAGTCTCTTGCTCGAGATACCAATCTCCGCTGAGCGGGTTTGCCGCCTCAGTCGACAATGATGCCCCGGACCATGTTCATAGCCTGGATGCGTTCCGGTTTGAAATGTTCGCGCACCGTGTCGATTGCACCCTGCAGGTCACGTTCTTTGCTACAGGTGAAGACATCAACCGCGGCATAGCCGTGTTCGGGCCAGGTGTGAATCATGATGTGCGATTCGGCGATGATCGCCACCCCGGTGACTCCGATCGGGGAAAATGGATAGACCTTGAGATCAAGCAAGGTCACGTCGATCGCGGCGACGATCTCGCGTAAGACTCGTTCGACTGTCTCTAGTGAGTTGAGGTTCGTGCAACCCCAAAGCTCCAACACGAGGTGGGTGCCAACACCTAACATTCGTCACCTCCACCACAAGACGACGGCGGCGACGCAGGAGCCAACTCGTTGGACCGTGTGGGTTACCGACCGCACCGCGAGTCGATCAGTCCTCAGCCCGCGATGGTCCATGGCCTCGCCCACCATACGTTGAACGATTTCTTCCATTTCCTGGGTGGTGCCCGGTCCGGAGTGTTCCATGATCATTCCGTGGCCTTCGGCGCTGAACCCAATGCCGATGCACGAAGAGATGGTTTGACCCGGGCTATCGCTGGTAACTGAAGCCAGGACAGCGGGCACTAGGGTGCCTGGTTCGATGGAGAGCGGTCCATCGGTCAGCTCCGCACCCGGGGGCGCCACGCTCGTAACCTTGACCAGATTCCAGTGCCCGATCCCCGCTGCCACCAGCGCGTTGTCGAAAGCGTTGAGTCCAGTATCGCCCTCTGAATGCCCTACGGTGGCCCAAAGGACCTCCGGAGCGGACCACCTGGTTGTGCGCGTAGTCGTCTCCTTCCGAGCAGGCCAGATTAATGACCATGCAAAAGCACCACCCCAAGGTGGCCCCCCCTTAACGGGGAACTGGGCTACGAGCCAACCCCAGAAAATGGTGCTGAGGCGCCGATGATAGCACAGAGACCGGCTAGTCTCGCATGGAAGCGGGGCCTTTGCGAGCGAAAGTGAGGAAGCCGGTATGACCGACGGCGGGTCCCGGGCGGGCGCTGGGTCCCCGTACGATCCAGGGGCGAAGAATGGTCTCATAGGTTTCAATTTGGACAAAGCATCTCGTCTCCCGATAGGCCTCAACGGAGGCTTGAACCTGGGGGACGTTGGGTACGAAGGAGCAGATGATGCCGCCCGGAACCAACGCGTCCACGGCGTGGCGGGCGACGAGACCTGGCTCGGGGACATCGAGCACGATGCGGTCGAAGGGTCCATCGACGATGGCCTGATAGATATCCTGAAGCTGGAGTGTCCAGTTGGCGGTTGGGCCAAGCAGGTTATCGACGTTCCTTTGGGCCTGCTCCATCATGTCCGTGCGGATGTCGTAGGTCGTGAGATGCCCCTCGGGGCCGATCGCCCGCAGTAGCGCCAGAGCGAGCGCTCCGGAGCCGGCGCCCGCCTCGAGGACCTGGGCGCCCGGGAAAATATCAGCCCACATCAGCAGGGTGCCGATGTCCTTCGGATAAAGGATCGTGCTGCTCCTCGGCATCTGCATGAGGTAATCCTGCAGGCGGGGTCGGAAGATCCACACTGGCTGGCCGAGACTGGTTGAAAGACGGGAGCCATCCTCCTGGCCCAGAATATCCTCGTGGCGAACGATCCCGTGATGCGAGTGGAATTCACCCTGAGCGCGCAGTCGAGTCAAGAAGTGCCGACCTACGCGGTCGGTGAGGAGTACAAAATCACCCGGGCTGAACAATTGGTTCATCGCCTTCGCGCAGCCGGTTGTGGAATGGGGATCAAGTAGTTATTCTGGTCCCGCTGCACCCGATTTGTGCAGGGTCGAGGGATGAGCTCGCGAGAGGGGTTTCTAGTGTACAAGCGAATCCTGGTCCCGCAAGATGGTTCGGCTTTCGCAGAGCGAGTGTTGCCGCACGCGATCGAGTTGGCACGGAGATTCGACGCCGAAATCCACCTCCTGGAGGTGATCCCGACCCAAACCCCGGGCCTGCTCGCTCCTGAGCTGGCCGTAGAGACGGAACCGGTCCTGGCTCTTGAAGTCCTGGAGCAGGTCCAGGAGGCGCTGCGGGCGGCGGGCCGCGAGCGTTTGGAAGGGTTGGTCAGCCAATTGGAACGGGATGGGGTACACGCAACCTGGCGTGTGGTGGACGGCGACCCGGTCCCAGAAATCATCTCTTATATAGAAAAGAACGAGATCGATCTTATCGCGATGGCCAGCCACGGAAGGAGCGGGCTGGCACGGGCGATTCTGGGCAGCGTTACCGACGCAGTTCTTCGGCGAGGAAACCGGCCGATGTTGGTGATTCCTGTCCGGGGGGACTAGTGAGGCTACGGCCCCTCTTCCCAGTCCTCGCCGTCTTCATCTTCCGCGCCGACCGGGGATACGCTCAAGGCCGCGACTTCCCGAAGCCGGACGGCGTCGAAGTAGAAGTCACCCGCCCACCAGTATGAGAAGGTGCGGACCGCCTCGGCCTGCATATCCTGCACGAGCGCTTCTGCGTACTGGCGAATGACGTTTTCGGTGAGCGGTTCGGCCACGTTGTCTCGCACGGATATCGTCTCGCCGGACAGCAGAGTGAATTCAACAGAGATGTTCGAGGCGACCTCGGATCCGTTCAGGGCTTCGTCATCGATCGCCATGGGTATTGCTCCGGGGGTTAAAGATCGCCGCCTCGACCCCAGTAGTTTGGCGGCTGCTTGGTGACGACTACATCGTGCGGGTGGCTCTCTTCGAGGCTCGCCGGAGTTACTCGCATGAAGCGGGCTTTAAGTTGCAATTCTTCGATGGTCTCCACACCCAGGTAGCCCATCGCCGCCCGAAGGCCGCCAACCAATTGATAAACGAGATTAGAAAGTGCACCTTTGTAAGGAACCCGTCCTTCGACACCTTCGGCGATCAGCTTGGTGGCGGAGACTCCCTCCTGGAAGTAGCGGTCGCGGCTAAAGCCTCGATCGACCATGGCCCCCATGGACCCCATTCCGCGGTATTCCTTGAAAGGCTCTCCCTGGTAAAGCGCGATCTCACCGGGACTCTCATCAACCCCCGCCAGGAGGCTGCCCAGCATGACCGTGTCGGCACCGGCGGCGACGGCCTTGGCAATATCGCCCGAGTAACGGACGCCTCCATCCGCGATCACCGGGATTCGGCTTCGACTGGCCAGGCAGGCAACATCATAGATGGCCGTGAGTTGGGGCACGCCGACCCCGGCGACCGTTCGGGTGGTGCAGATAGAGCCGGGACCAACGCCAACTTTGACAGCGTCTGCGCCGGCTTCGATCAACTCATCCGCTGCCTCTGGCGTGACAATATTGCCGGCAATCAGGGGGATAGAGGTGTGGCGCTTGAGTCGTCGCACCGTCTCAATCACATTGGTCGAATGGCCGTGGGCGGTGTCCACAATCAGAACATCAACTCCTGAGCGGACCAGCTCCTGGGCCCGCTCTTCGGCGTCGTCTCCGACGCCCACCGCGGCACCGACCCGCAACCGCCCCTGAGAGTCGACCGTGGCGTCTGGATACTGGGTTTGCTTTTGGATGTCCTTGACCGTGATGAGACCTCGGAGTCGTCCGGACTCGTCGACGACCGGAAGCTTCTCGATACGGTGTTTGTGAAGGATCTCCTTAGCCTCTTCCAAGGTGGTTCCCATGGGGGCAGTTATGAGGCCCTCTCGGGTCATGAGCTCGCCGATGCGTTGATCGAGATCGCTGTGGAACCGGATATCACGATTGGTGAGAATCCCGACCAGACGGCCGTTCTCAGTGATCGGCACGCCGCTGATGTGGAAGCGCTCCATGATAGCTACGGCGTCGGCCAGCCGCTGATGGGGTGCGAGTGTGATGGGATCTACGATCATTCCTGATTGGCTGCGCTTCACCGTGTCGACCTCACGAGCCTGCGCCTCGATAGAGAGGTTGCGATGAACGATTCCGATGCCCCCCTCGCGGGCCAGCGCGATCGCGAGACGTGCTTCAGTGACCGTGTCCATCGCTGCAGATGCGATAGGGATCTGGAGGGCAATTTCCCGGGTTAGATGGGTCTTAGTCGCTACTTCGGTGGGTAGCACGCTGGACCGAGCGGGAATCAGCACTACGTCATCGAAGGTGAGCCCCTCTGCGCCGAATTTCTGTTCGTAGCTCAACATGGCTCACCTCCTCGGCGGGGGGAAATTAAAAACGCACCCCGATTGGTCAGGGTGCGTTTCAATCCCAGGGCAAAGCATACTTGCATATCGGTATATACCACGTGGGCTCTGCGCGGGCAAAGCGTCGCCAAAGGCCTACGGGACCGACAGCGCGTTAGCCGGGCCCCCGCCACGAGCGGAGCGACGGACGGCCGCTAGAGCGATGATATAATGTTGCGCACTTCTCAGGTATCCTGGGGGTGTGCGGGAGGAAGGGCGGCCGCTCCGACCGCAAGGACGGAGAGGAAAGTCCAGACAGCAGAGAGCAGGGTGCCCGGCGCAAGCCGGGGCCGGGTAACCGGTGGCAGAGCCACAGAGACCAATGCCCTGCGCAATCAGGGAGTGAAAAGGGTAATCCCCCCCCGCTGCAACCCGAAGCATGGCTGTTGACGCTGCTCGCCGAGGCCAGGGTACGGGGCACCCCGATTCGTCGGGGCGGTTCGCTCTTACGAACCGAGACAGATGGTCGCCATCAACAGAATCTGGCTTACTCTCCTCCCGCGCTCACTAACCCTTCGCAGCTAACTAGGGAGACGTATCGCATGAGCACGGACCAGTCTTTGCTAAATGTCCTCCAGGTGGTGGGACGTGACATGTACCTCACCGGCTTGGTCAGTTCCCATTCGGGAACCTTGAGCATCCTGGTGGACGGATCGCTGTCGATTACGCGACGAAACGCGATGCTTGGCCGACTGACCACAGATGACCTCATCGATTTGTCCCTCGACGGTGAGAGTCCCGAGGCGGCTCCAGAAGACGCATTGATCCACCGAGCTATCTACCGGGCCACTTTGGCGAAGGCAGTCATTCATGCCCGACCGACCGCGACGATGGCGCTCGCCCTGATCGAAGATCGGCTGGCGCCGGCGAATGGCGAAGGCGCAGATTCCTTCGGGGTAGTTTCGGTGGCGATCTCGCAGCGACCATTCGGATCAACTGAAGTTGCCGATCTGATGGGACAGATGTTGAAAGAGAGCCGGGTCGCGGTCCTGCGAGGGCGAGGCGTATTCGCCTGGGGCGATGATCTCGATGCCGCGTTACATATGGTGTCCCTGCTCGAAGAGATGTGCCGGGTGGCTTATCTCTTCCGGACCTTAAGCCGAGACGACGAGCAGCCGGCCATGCCGGATCGCTCGGATCGTCAGCCTAGCAACCTCAGCCCTTATCGGACTCCACGCGATGGCGGGAATCGGCCACCAGTCCGACATGGTGGGAACGCGCGCCGTCCGCCCCCTCCAGCGGGCCCTCGGCGAGACGGGCCGCCCCCGCGACGTCAGGGCGGCGGTGGCGGCGGATCGCCAGGAACCTTTCGCCCCTGATCCGTCCTCCCCGAGCTAGTGGGAACGGCATAGAGCGATCAGGTTCTTGCCCGAGGTCAGCGTCTGGACGCGGCTAAACACCTGTTCCAATCGGCGTAGATGGTTCGATGCTCGTCGGTCCTTGAAGAAGTTGATTGCCACCAAACCGGAGGCGGTCGAGATTGTCTTCAGGCGCCGAAGGAATGGGTGACTAAAGATCTTCCCCGGGATGCCGCCGTTTTCGAACAAATCGACCGCCACGTAGTCGAAGGGGCCCTCGGCCTCAAAGACGAAGTCAAAGGCGTCGCCAACCACCAGTGTGAAATCCCGAGTGGGGAGCTCGAACTCCTGGCGGGCCAGTTCCACCACAAGTGGGTTCTTTTCCACGGCGGTAATTGGCAACGGCCCAAATCGCCGGACCAGCAGCCCGGCGATCGTGCCCCCGCCGAGCCCCAGCAATAGGGCGTGCCTGGGCCGGGTATCCGGAAGCATAGCCGGCCAGTAGCCGAACCGCAGGGGATCGGCGGCAACTGCGACTGATTGAACCACGCCGTCGATCAGGAGCGCGATGCGGCCTTCATCTTCACCGAGGGCAACGCTTGGGCCAGCAGCTAGCGCTCGATCAGTCTGATCGAAGTTATCGTCTCTTAGGGCCGCTTTCGACGCCTGTACCGCTTGAGCATCTTTCGGTACTTGTGCCGTCGCATCTTCTTGCGGCGTTTCTTGACCAGAGAACCCATGCTACCGGCTTACTCCTCGCCCAACGCTGCGGGCGCGACGGGCAGTGTACTGGTGGCTCAGCGCTAGTGTCAAAGCTTAACCAATCGAGGGGACGAGGGGACCGACCCAGATGCCCAGGGCAAAAAGCAGACCGAAGCGCCCGTGTAGGGCGGCAGAGCCGCGTACCCCCGCATCGAGCTGCTCTGGACCTTCTGAGGTACCGTACAGGCGAATGAGGCGTAAGGCAAGGGGCGCGGTGACCAAGCCGGCGAGTACCGTGACGGGCAACTGCCGAGCGAGGGTTGCCAGCACCGTCGCAACGAAGGCGGCCCCGATCAGGATGGTGTAAATGACGACGGCGCCGGTTTTTCCGAAAACAATCGGGAGCGTGGACCGACCCGCACGCCGATCCGCGACGATGTCCCGGATATTGTTGCCCAGCAAGATGGCGGCCACCAGACAGGCTATTGGAGCCGAAGCCCAGAGAGCGGGGCTCGACAGTGCTCCCGCCTGGATGAAATAGGCCAGACCCACCATTACCGGTCCCATGAACACGAAGACCTCGATCTCGCCGAGAGGCGTGTAGGCGACGGGCAACGGCCCTCCAGTGTAGAGATAGCCGGCGAGAGCGCACGCCGTCCCGACCACGAACACCATGGGATCGGTCCTGGCGACGATTAGCAACCCTAGCCCCAGGGCGACCACGAAGCACCCGATTGCGGCTCCGAAAACCGCTAGTGGAGCCGTCCGTTCACGCACAATGGCGCCCGCGATGCCCACTGTGTCCTGGTTATCGAGCCCGCGTTTGAAATCGTAGTACTCGTTGAACATGTTGGTCGCGATCTGAATGAGGATCGAGGCCAGAAGCATTGCACCGAAAAGCGCGAACGAATAAAAAGTGCCATCGGCGACGGCTACCGCCGTCCCCACTGCGATGGGAACGACCGCTGCGGTCAGGGAGAAGGGGCGGGCCAGACGCCACCAAACTCGCCATCTTGGAGAGCGGCTCGCAGCAACTCCGCTCGATGCCAGGTGGGGCAGCGTTTCGCTCATGATAGGCCGTTCGTTGGAGATACCTCATCTGTACGGGTACGCGGGCCACGGACGCCTAGCTGGGTGAGGACCTGCTCCGGAACCGTAGTGGGCAGGTCGCAAGTGAATCCCCGGCACACATAGGCCGTCGCTTTCCCGTTGAGCGAAGGACGGTCGGCGAGAAGCGGAATCGCCCGCATGGCATCGGAATCGCCAGCCGTTGCGCAAGCGATGACCGCGTGCGGCAGAAAATGGCGGCTGAGCGAATCGATCAGGAGCCGCGTATCGGCGGCGGCCGGCTCGCCGATGATGGCGATCTCATCTGGCGGCCCCAGATAAAAGTGGAGTGCGGACAGCATATTCCCCACGCCGGTGGGATGATCGGCCATCAGCTCGACCGAGCGCGCCAGCTCGACGCGGGCGAGCTCTTCTGCCGTCGGCTCTCCGGTCAAAGCCCAGATTCGGAGCAGTGCGCGACATGCGAGAGACGTCCCAGATGGCGTTGCATTGTCCCAACGCTCCTTGGGCCGAGCGATGAGCGCCTCGGCACCGAGAGCCGTGTCGCGGAAGGTGCGGTCAGTCGGGTCCCAGAACTTGGTCACCATGACCCCGCTGATCTCCTTGGCAGCGATGAACCAATTGAGCTCGAAGCTGGCCTCATAAAGGGAAATCAGCCCGTTGACCAGGGCTGCGTAGTCCTCTAGGTAGCCCTCCAGAGGCGGGGCGTGTTCTCGGTGAACCCGATGCAGCTTACCGTCGCTCCAAAGCTCACGCAAAAGAAAATCGGCGTTGGCTTTGGCAGCCGCCAGGTACTCCGGTTGGCCCAGCGCATTCGAAGCCTCGGCGAGGGCAGTGAGCATGAGGCCATTCCAGCCGCAGAGAATCTTGTCGTCCGTCGATGGCGGCACTCGCCTGGACCGAGACTTCATCAAGAGGGTGCGGACGGCACCGACCTTCTCTTCCAGCTCGGGAGGGGTCATTCCGTGCTGAGCGGCAAAAGCCGCGCGATCGGCGGGACTCGTGCAAATGCTCTTGCCTTCGAGGTGACCGGCCACGGTCACGCCGAAGTAGCTGCAAATGAGCTCAGCGTCCGCCAAGCCCACAGCCACTGCCACCTGCTCGGGCGTCCAGAGATAGTAAGCGCCTTCCTCTCCCTCACTATCGGCGTCCTGGGCGCTGAAAAAGCCGCCGCCCGGACTGCGCATCTCGCGCAGCACGTAATCGAGGATTCCCGTCGCGATTTCTCGATAGAGGGGATCCCCGGTCACCAGGTATCCGTGCGTGTACACCTGGGCCAGCAGGGCATTGTCGTAGAGCATCTTTTCGAAATGGGGAACGAGCCATCGCGCATCGACTGAATAGCGATGGAATCCGCCGCCCACCTGGTCGTAGATGCCACCCGCCGCCATCCGGCGGAGCGAAGTTTCGACGAGGTCCAAGGCGGTTGGGGCGCTGCTAGCCTGGTGGTACCGAAGGAGGAAGTCCAGCGCCATCGCCTGTGGAAATTTGGGCGCAGCGCCAAACCCGCCGAAGGCGCGGTCGAACTGGTTGGCCAATGTCGCAACTGCCGAGTCGAGCACGGTCGAGCTGAGTAAGTCGGCTGGGAGCCCGACGACGGTCTGTTGGCGGATGAAGCTGGCCACCACGTCCGCTTGTTTGACGACTTCGTCGTGTCGACTCTGATAAGCGTCCGAAATAGCCAGCAGAACCCGTTTGAAGCCGGGTGAGGGCCCCCGGTCTTCGGGAGGAAAGTAGGTTCCGCCATAGAACGGCCGCGCGTCCGGAGTGAGAAAGACCGTCATCGGCCAGCCACCACCGCCAGTTAAACCCTGGACGGCCGTCATATAAATCGCATCCAGATCGGGCCGTTCCTCGCGATCTACCTTGATGTTGACGTAGTGGAGGTTCATCAGGGCGGCGGTCGCTTCATTCTCGAAGGACTCACGTTCCATGACGTGACACCAGTGGCAGGCTGAGTAGCCGATGCTCAACAGAATGGGCTTGTTCTCAGCTCGGGCCCGCGCGAGGGCTTCCTGGCCCCACGGATACCAGTCCACCGGGTTATGGGCGTGCTGGAGGAGGTAGGGACTGGTTTCGTGGATGAGATGGTTCGGCAAGCTCTGTCCCGGGCTCTAGGCGTTGTTTCGAGTCAGTTCGTCATTATCGCCGTGTATACTAGCCGCTCGGAGTTTGGCGCCGAAAGCAGCGCTGGTTTGCATTCGTTGTAGTTCCGCTGGGCTCCCGAAATTAGCAGGTGGTTCCCGCACTCGGCAGGAGGAGAAACCTATGGTTGCCCCGAATCAGGGCCTTGAAGACATCGTCGTCGGCACCTCTTCGATCTGCGACGTCAACGGGAAAACCGGTCAGCTCATCTATCGGGGATACGACATTCACGATCTGGTGGCGCATAGCACCTTCGAAGAGGTGGTCTATCTCCTCTGGCACGAAGACCTCCCCACCCAGGCGCAGCTGAGCCAGATCGATTCGGAGCTGAAGGCTTCCCGATCGCTCCCGTCGCCGGTCGTAGCGATGATGAAGCAGTTGCCCAAGACCGCCAATCCAATGGACGCGCTCCGTACGATAGTCTCCTTGCTGGGAGTCTACGACCCAGATGGCCGCGACAATTCAATTGAGGCAACCCGGCGCAAAGCCGTGCGGCTAACTGCCCAGATGCCCACAGCCATCGGCGCTTTCCACCGGATTCGGCAGGGGAAGGAAATCGTTGAACCCGATCGGAATCTGAGTGCCGCCGCAAACATGCTGTACATGCTCAATGGTGAAAAGCCGGACGAGTACGCAGTCCGAACGATGGACGTCGCGCTCGTCCTGCACGCCGACCACGAATTCAACGCCTCGACCTTCTCGGCGCGAGTCACGATTGCGACGCTTTCTGACCTCTACGACGCGATCACCGCGGCGATTGGCACGCTGTCCGGCCCGCTTCACGGCGGCGCAAACGAGCAGGTGATGCGCATGCTGCTCCAGGTCGGAGACGAGGACAAAGCCGAGCAGTGGATTCGCGATGCGCTTGCGAAACGAGAGCGCATCATGGGATTTGGCCACCGGGTCTACAAGACTGACGACCCTCGCGCGGTCGAGCTCAAAGAAATGTCGCGGGAGTTGGGCGAGCGAGCCGGGCAGCCGCAATGGTTCAGGATGTCGGATCGCATTCAGCGGGTCATGCTGGAAGAGAAGCATCTCTATGCCAACGTGGACTTCTACTCGGCGTCGGCTTACTACGTGATGGGTATCCCAATCGATCTCTACACTCCGCTGTTCGCGGCCAGTCGGGTTTCGGGATGGTCAGCCCACGTGATGGAGCAGCTCGAGAGCAACCGATTGATTCGGCCGCGATCCGAATACACGGGTCCGACCGACAAGAAGGTTGTGCCAATCGGCCAGCGCTAAGGGATTTCCCCTGCCTGCGGCTGGCATGGACAACATGGGCCGAGCGCTCCGTTTGGCAGAGCGCGCCCTCGGCTGGTGCAGCCCCAATCCGGCGGTCGGCGCTGTTCTTACCCGCGGGGATCAGGTCGTAGGAGAGGGTTTTACTCAGCCGCCGGGCGCTTCCCATGCCGAGATCATGGCGCTCAACGAAGCCGGGGAAGCGGCCCGCGGAGCGAAGCTCTATGTCACTCTGGAACCCTGTAGCCATCATGGGCGAACTCCCCCTTGTACGGACGCACTGATCAGCGCGGGTATTCGAGAGGTGTACGTGGCTCAGCTCGACCCGAGCCCGTGGGTTGATGGCAGTGGAATTGCGGCGCTCGAAGCGGCGCAGATTGCGGTCCACGTCGGAGATCGAGAGGCGGATGCTGGGACGCTCAACGAAGCCTATTTCAAATGGGTGGCCAGCGGCCTTCCGTTTGTTATCCTGAAATACGCCATGACAGCGGACGGGAAAATCGCGACGCGCTCGGGGTCATCGCACTGGATAACGCATCCGGAAGCGAGGGGCTACGTCGCTCGTCTGCGGTCGCAGGTTGATGCGGTGATGACGGGCATTGGCACGGTCATCAGGGATGACCCGTTGCTCACGGCTCGGCCGGCTGAATTTGGCATTGATTCTGATGAGCCGGTTCACCAGCCGCTGCGGGTCGTGCTGGATAGCGAAGCGCGCCTTCCGAGCACCGCGCGAGTCGCGGATCCGCGGCTTCCCGGTCACACGGTGGTTTGCACAACGTCGCGGGCCGCGCCGTCCGAGGTAGCGCGCCTCGAGGATCAAGGGGTCGAAGTGCTAATTTTGCCTGCGCGAGATGAGCGTGTGGATATCCACGCGGTTCTGGTGGCCCTGGGTGGGCGCGGGGTGACTTCAGTGTTGGTCGAATCAGGCGGTACCCTGGCGGCGAGCTTGATCAAGGCCCGAGCGGTTGACAAAGTGCTCGGTTTCATCGCTCCAAGAATTGTGGGCGGCATGGAGGCGCCGGGTCCGATCGGCGGGCTGGGGCTCGATGACATGGATGCGGCGCTCGACCTTCGGAATGCGGAATGGACGCAAGTGGGACCGGATATGCTGCTGACCGGTTATCTGCAAACTGAAGGTAGCGGATCTCGACTGGAGGGCGCGGTTGTTTTCGGGGATCATTGAGGAAGTCGGGCAGGTCCGTAACCTGGAGACCGATGTGGATACCGTGCGGCTCACCGTCAATGCGGAGCAGGTGCTCGAAGGGCTCTCCCTCGGGGATAGCGTAACCGTTGATGGTGCCTGCCTTACTGTCACCAGCACGGATCAGGCGGGGTTCACCGTGGAGCTGGCACCAGAGACCCTCCGTCGCACGGCGCTAGGGGCGCTGGTTCCCGGGAAGCGGGTGAATCTGGAACGAGCGCTGCGGGTCGGCGACCGGCTCGGAGGACACTACGTCCAAGGTCACGTCGATGGCACCGCTTCTATCGTAGCCCAGGAGCCGGAGGGCGACTCGCTCCTCGTGTGGTTCGAGCCGTCAAACGTGCTCGCTCCATACATCGTGGAGAAAGGCTATGTTGCCATCGACGGGATTAGCCTCACCGTCGCCGGGCGCACCGAAACGCGGTTTTCGGTGGCTCTAGTAGCCTATACTCGCCAGCATGTTGCGCTGGTGGATAAACAATTGGGGGATCTGGTGAATCTCGAGGTCGATGTGATTGCGAAATACGTAGAGAGCATCCTCGACCACCGTCCGGGAGGGGTAGGGGCATCATGAGGGAGCGAGAGGAAACCACCGAAGAGTCGGTCTTCGCTCCCATTACGGATGCGATCGAGGACTTCCGTCAGGGCAAGTTCATCATCATCGTCGATGATGCTGATCGGGAAAACGAAGGCGATCTGACCATCGCCGCGGACCACGTCAGCGCCGAAGCGATTAATTTCATGGCGACCCATGGTCGCGGCCTGGTCTGCGTGCCCATCATAGGCGCTCGCCTGGATGAGCTCGAAATTCCCATGATGGTGCAAGAGAACACTTCTGGTTTTGGAACTGCTTTTACCGTAGCCGTCGATGCGCGCCGAGGCGTAAGTACCGGGATTTCGGCCGCCGACCGGGCAGAGACGATCAAGGCCCTGCTGGACCCGGCCACCAGACCGAGCGACCTTTCGCGTCCAGGGCATGTGTTTCCTCTCCGTTACAAGGAGGGTGGTGTGCTCAGGCGGACGGGTCAAACCGAGGCGTCGGTCGACATGGCCCGCCTGGCCGGGCTGTATCCGGCGGCGGTCATCTGCGAGATCATGAATCCCGATGGCACGATGGCTCGCCAGGCCGACTTGCGCCAGTTCTCCCTGGCTCACGGCGTCAAAATTATCTCGGTGGCCTCGCTTATCGAATACCGCCGCCGAACCGAAAAACTGGTGCACAAGATTGCCCAGACCAGTATTCCGACCGACTATGGTGTGTGGGATCTCCACGTCTATGAGTCGGACATCGATGACAAGCACCACGTGGCGCTGGTGCAAGGGGACATCTCGAGTGATCCGCCTCCACTGGTGCGGGCGCACTCGGAATGCCTGACCGGCGACGTGTTTGGCTCTCACCGATGCGATTGCGGAGAGCAGCTCCATGAGGCAATGCGGCTCATTCAGGAAGAACAGCGGGGCGTGATCCTTTATATGCGCCAGGAAGGGCGGGGCATCGGACTGGTCAACAAAATGCTGGCTTATGAGCTCCAAGATGCCGGTATGGACACCGTGGAAGCCAACGAGCATCTCGGCTTCGCCCCGGACTTGCGCGACTATGGGCTGGGGGCTCAGATCTTGGCCGATCTCGGAGTGACCAAGATGCGGCTGCTCACGAATAATCTGGCCAAGCGGGTCGGACTCGAGGCGTTTGGTCTGGACGTTGTGGAGCGGGTCCCCCTGGTGACGGTACCCAACGAGACGAACCTTCGTTACCTTCAGGCCAAGCAGAACAAGCTCGGCCACCTTCTCGGCCTGGATGGCTGATCGCGGCTCGACTCGGCTGGCCTGCCGGCCACGGTCCCTAAGCGATGCCTGAATTCGGCGGTGAGATCAAGGTCGGCAACAAACGGTTTGCCGTGGTGGTGTCTCGGTTCAACAGCCTGGTGACCGAGCGCTTGCTCGATGGCGCAAGACAGGCTTTTCGTGAGAACGGGGTCCCGGAAGCGGCGCTTGACGTCGTGTGGGTGCCGGGGGCCTGGGAGCTGCCAGTGGCCACCGCCACGCTCGCAAAGATGGGGATCTACGACGCTATCGTGTGCCTCGGTGCGGTGATTCGTGGCGAGACCGCGCACTTCGAGCACATCGCCCGAGAAGCGTCCGCCGGCATCGCGGCGACGGCTCGGGAAACTGGGCTGCCGATTCTGTTTGCGATTCTCACCACGGACACGCTGGAGCAGGCGCTCGATCGCGCCGGGGGTAAGACCGGCAATCGAGGGTACGATGCGGCCATGGGTGCGCTAGAAATGGCCAACTTGATGGATCAACTCGCCGACATTTCCTAACGCTCGATCTCGCCGGGGCCAGGGACACATATGGCGTCGAGCGCCTAGGCCTGCTGGCCGAAACGCCGTTCTTCTCCCGCCCGCAGACGAGCGATATTGTCTCGATGCGCCCACAGTACGATGGCCGGCGCAATCACGAAAAACGGGATCAGCTCGGTCGGGAGCCTGCCGGTCAGGCAGACCGCCGGGCCCACCACGAGAGTCAACATCGTTCCGGTGAGCGAGCCGAGAGACACGTAGCGACTCGCAATGACGACCAGAAGTCCAGCCGTCACTGCCGCTGCGAAGAGCGGAAAAGACACCACGGCAAGGCCCCCCAGGCCAGTGCCCACGCCGCGGCCTCCCCGCAAGTGCAGGAAAATAGAATGGGTGTGGCCCAACAGGGCCATGACCCAGGCGATGCCGAGGGCAACCGGAGACCCGATGAATTGGGATGCGATCCAGACGGCTAGGATACCCTTGGCCAGATCGCCGGCTAGTACTATCGCTCCTGCGCCCACGCCGAGCGTGCGGGCAACATTGGTCGCGCCGGTCCGCTGACTCCCCACCTGGGTAAGATCGACGTTGCGATATAGGCGGGCGACGATAACGCCGGTGGGCGCGCTGCCCAACAAGTAGGAGCCGGCGACCAGCAACAAGTAAGTGACGAGCGTAGATAGTTCGTACATCGTAGAGTGCGGGCGAGTATATCGAAAGGCTGAGATTTAAGTGAGGATCGGAGTTTTGAACGCGGGTGGGTGGGGCACTGCGCTCGCCATCAAGCTGGCCAATCAGGGGCATGACGTCGTCTTGTGGGCCCGGCGCGCCGAGCAAGCAGATCGCTTGCTGGCCGACCGGGAGAACCGAGACTATCTTCCCGGTGTAAATCTCCCCCCAACCATCGCGGTGACGAACGACCTTCATCGTGCAGTCGAGGGCGCCCAGGCGGTCGTTATCGCGGTCATCAGTGGCTTTCTCCCGGAGATGTGCGCCCAGCTACGGCCGATCGTCGATCGGCGAGTCCTGCTGCTCCATGGGACCAAAGGCCTGGAACCCGGGACCTCCCGGCGTCCATCTGAGGTCATACGAGACGAGCTCGGGGATGAGATCGGGCTTGGGGTAGGCGTATTGGCCGGTCCGAATCATGCGGAAGAGGTCGCTCGGGAGCTTCCGTCGGCCGCCGTTGTCGCTTGCCGAGATGGGGAGCGGGCCACCCAGTTTCAGGAGCTACTCAATGGGCCGCGGTTCCGGGTGTACACGAATCCGGACGTTGACGGCGTCGAGCTGTGCAGCGCGGCCAAGAATGTGCTGGCGATCGCGGCCGGCATTGGGGATGGATTGGGCTACGGTGACAACAGCAAGGCGGCGCTGATTACGCGCGGATTGGCGGAAATGTGGAGATTGGTGGAAAAGCACGGTGGCTCACTGGCCACCGTGGCCGGGCTGGCCGGGGTGGGAGATGTGGTCGCCACCTGCACCAGCCTGCACAGCCGGAACCGTTGGGCGGGCGAGCAAATTGGACGCGGTCGTGAGCCGTCCGAGGTGGTGGGCAGCACTGCGATGGTGATCGAGGGGATTCCGGCGGCCCGCGGAATCAGCGCGGTGGCGCAAAAGGCTGGTGTGGAAATGCCAATTTGCGAAAGCGTTTATCGGGTGCTGTTCGAAGGGCTTCCCCCCCAACAAGCACTCCGGGAACTGCTCGCCCGCGAGGCAACTACCGAATGAGCGCGGGATGGGTGTGCATGGTGACACCCATCGCACTAACTATCTAGCGAGCGGCTGGAGTCAGGGTCCGCGTGATAGTGGCGGGCGCCGTTGTTGCGCTTCGCGTTGCCGCCGTTCCCGTAACCTGGACCAAAGTCAAGGTTGGGCTGGGGGTCGGGGTCAGAGTCGGCGTCGGCGGTAGGCTAGAGAGATAGCCGTAGGTGGAAGCTGCGATATTAGCAATTCCCCTAGCCGCCAATCCCTCGCTGTTCGTGTCGGAGATGAGCACCGCGATGGCGAAGTTCGCTTCCGGCGACGATACGACGCCAACGTCGTTCACAACTCCGGGCAGGTTTCCGGTCTTGTGGGCAACCGTGGTTCCTCCCGGCAGAAGGAACGGAATTCGGTCGTTGATCCGCTGACGAGCCATGAGCTGTAGCATCTCCGCACTGGCTTCGGCTGAAACGCCCTGGCCGCGGGCCAACATTTCGAGAAAGCTGAGCATGTCGAAGGCCGAGGTGACCAGGTTGTCTTCGATGAGGTGGGTATGTGACAGGCCCAATCCAGCCAGGTCCTGATTGATATTGAATGCTCCCACCCGGTCGGTCAGCAGCAGCGCCGAGCTGTTGTCGCTGATGGTGATCATGCGCTCGAGGGCATCGCCGAGCTGGATCGCTGCACCAGCAGGCAGGTTAAGCGTCCCCAGATCGTAGGCGACGTGGCGCTCGGTGAAGTAGAGCGTTTCGTCAAAAGACAGGTTGCCCAGCTCGCGCTGTTTGAAGACTTCGTACATTACTTCGAGCTTGAACAGGCTCGCGGCCGGATACTCGCTCTCAGGATCGATGAGCACGCCCCGTCCAGTCCGCAAGTCCTTGATGGCGACGCCGGCTCGGCCCGGAAGCCCGTCCAAGATGGAAACCACCTGGGCGGACAGATCCGGATCGGGCTGGAGGGGGGTCGGGTTATAGCGACTGACTCGCGCGACCGCGACCGGAGTTGGCATAGGCGGCAACGTCGCCGTGGGAATTGAGGTCGGGGTGATCGTCGGGGTTAGCGTGGCGAGCACGATGGTGGGAATTGTCGTCAGTTCAATCACCACCCCCTGAGCAACCGTGGTTGCTCCTGGCGGACGGGAAGCCTCAGCCGGTTGGGTTTGGGTGTGCAAGGCCCGAGCAACGATGAGGAGACCCGCTAAACCGACGCCGATGGCGCCCCACCAGAATGGCCACGGGGCGCGCTCGGAGGGACGGCGGGTTTGCCGCCTGGGAGGGTGAGCCATGGGAGTCCTACAGGGGGATGCCCGGCCCTCTGTTGAGGTGTTCCTACCCAACCTTCAGCACAGGTCCGCCTACTGTAGCACGATCCGCTGCGGCGGCCTGGACGGGATGGTGGCCGTACCTCGGCTAGAATAAGCCGCGCGATTAGTGGCCAACCTTTCTATCCAGTCTGAGCCGGTGCGAGCCGGTGCGAGCCGGTGCGATTGGCCGTCCACTATCAGGCCGTCGCAATTCAGGCTGTGGATGCCTCCTGTGGTGAATCCCCTGAAATATTTGTACCCCGGGATGCACATCAAGCGGTGGATCGCGCTCACAACTCTGGGCCTCGTGTGCACGAGCCTGGGCATCGCTTACTTCCTCGTCCAGGTTTATCGCGTTCAGCCGTTGCCGGAATTTGCCTCGGAATTGACCTTGCAATTCATTGACCGCTCGGTGCGAGGGGCGCTGTTCCTGTTGCTCGGGCTGGCCGCGATGGCGGTCGGATTTTGGAAGCTGAATCAAACCCTGGCGGCTGCCTTTGTGCGTCGCGGGCGGGGGAGTGTGCTCGAGGAGATCTACAGCACTCGGGCTCGCGACCGAGGCCCAAAGATTGTGGTGATCGGGGGTGGCACTGGTTTGAGCGTGGCCCTGCGGGGTCTCAAGCAGTACACGAGTCACCTAACCGCGATCGTGACGGTGGCTGATGACGGAGGTAGCTCGGGACGACTCAGGCGCGAGCTAGGGGTGTTGCCCCCAGGGGACTTCCGTAATTGCCTGGTCGCCCTGGCGGATGTCGAACCGTTGATGGAAACGTTGTTTCAATACCGTTTCAGCAACCAGGGCTCGGACCTGGATGGGCACAGTTTCGGGAACCTGTTTATCGTCGCGATGAGTGAGGTGGCCGGGAATTTCGAGCGAGCGATCAGTGAAGCCAGCCGAGTGCTCGCGGTCCGGGGTCAGGTGCTGCCTTCAACGCTCGAGGACGTCACGCTCTGCGCTGAGCTGGGGGATGAAGTCGTTGAAGGTGAATCCAGTATCTCAGCGAGCACATTGCCTATCCAGCGCGTGTTCCTGCAACCGGACAACCCACCCGCCTACCCTGAGGCGGTCAAGGCCATCCATGAGGCTGATCTCGTCGTGGTCGGCCCGGGTAGCCTGTACACGAGCGTCCTGCCGAACCTGCTCGTGCGCGGGGTCGCCGACGCGCTGGTGACGACTCAGGCGCTCAAGGTTTACGTTTGTAACGTGGCGACGCAACCCGGGGAGACCGACGGTTACGGAAGCGGGGAACATCTGGA
This sequence comes from Chloroflexota bacterium, assembly GCA_009692845.1. Taxonomy (GTDB): domain Bacteria; phylum Chloroflexota; class UBA6077; order UBA6077; family SHYK01; genus SHYK01. The sequence continues at coordinate 268,649 of SHYK01000003.1, forward strand.
GGCGCTGCTGCGTCATCTTCCCACCACCGAGAACCCCTTCGACTTCGTTGTGGTGAACGACCGACTGGGACTGCCGATGCCGCCAACCGGGAAAGTGGCCCCGGTCCCCCCGATCGTGGACTCCAGTCTCAATGTAAAGGTAATAACGGCGGACGTCGTCGACGAAGCCAACGCGGTGCGTCACGATTCGGCGAAGCTCGCTCAAGTTCTGGTGCGGCTGTGCGAGCAGCAAGCGGCATTGGTGGCGTGACCCAAGTTGCACTTGGAGGCACGGCAGGAAATCCTGGCAGACGAAGTTCGCACGGTGCCTGCTCGAGGTCTACCGCTGGAGCCCTAGATACCCTGGTACAATCGACGCTGAGGAGTTTCCCTTGCCCTTAGTCCCCTATCTCAACGTTGCTCAGATTGTGGTGGCGGTTTGCCTGATCATCGTGGTCCTGTTGCAGTCCCGGGGGACCGGCTTTGCTTCCGGCTTCAGCTCAGATAGCTCGATTTTCCGTACCCGGCGTGGCTTCGAATTGGTGCTGTTTCAGTTCACCATCGGCCTCGCGGTGGTCTTTGTGCTGCTGGCCATCGCCAGCGTATTCGTCGCCCGCTTTGAGCTATAGCCCGCCTACGTAGCTCGCCGCTCACTTACCGTTTCGCGGCGATCGTGGTAGTCCTGGTGGCTCTTGCGTCCTTGGCAGTTGCCGGAACCGTGGAACGGCCGGCTCCGGGCGGGGTCTTTCGGGAAGCCGAGATCGGCCAACCGCTCTCACTCAATCCCCTGCTGGATCCCCAGGATCCGATCCTGGCCGACATCTCTCGGCTCGCCTTTGCGGGGCTCGTCCGGGTGCTGGACGGTGGCCGGATCGAAGGCGACCTGGCCGATCGGTGGACGACCACGGATGCCGGCTCCACCTACAGTTTTCACCTGCGGGACGGCGCTCAATGGCAAGACGGGCAGCCCGTCACGCCCGCCGATGTTCTGACCACGGTGGCAATCCTACAGTCCCCCGACTATCCCGGCCCGGCCGGGCTCGCGGCGGTGTGGCGCAGCGTTCATGCCGAGGCCGTCGATTCGAGGACGATCCGATTCAGACTCGATAGGCCCTATTCCTCATTCATCGAAGCGTGCTCGATCCCGCTGCTGCCGAGTCACCTGTTCCGTCCCGAGGATGCAGCGGGGCTTCGCGACCATCCCGCTAGCTATCAGCCGGTGGGGGCGGGTCCATTTCGCATTGCTGAGGTGAATCTAGCGGGACTTCGCCTGGTGCGCTTTGACGGCTACGCTGGGGTTCGGCCTTACCTGGCCGAAGTAGATCTCAACTACTATCCCGATCTTGGGGCAGCGGCTTCAGCGCTGCGCGATGGCCAGGTGGATGGCTTACTGGGTCTGCGGCCGAGCCAACTCGGGGCGCTCCGGGACCAGAGCGGGTATTTGGTCCAAACGCTGACGCTGACGCAGCAGCAAATCACGCTCTATCTCAATCAGCGGAACGCGATCCTGGGTGACCGGCGGGTGCGCCAGGCCATCGAGCTGGGCGTGGATCGAGCCCGTGCGCTAGGCGAGTCGCTCCCGGGGGATGCGGCCCCCGCGTTTGGACCAATCGCTGCGTCTTCCTGGGCCTACTCGGACCTGGTGGAGCTTTCGCCCGATCCGTTCGCCGCCCGGTCCCTGCTTGATACCGCCGGCTGGCTCGGCTCCTCCTTTCGGGTCCAGGGATCTCGAACGCTCCACCTCCGTCTGTCCGTTCCCCTGGACGATGGATTAATCGCCCTGGCCGAGCGGATCAAGGCTCAGCTGCAAGCGATCGGTTTTCAAATCGATCTCCAACCCGCGAATGAGCTCGATCTTTACCGGGAGCGGATTGGCCCCCGCGCCTACGACCTCGCTTTGCTCCGAGTGTGGCTCGGCTCTATCGATCCCGATCCGTATCCTCTGTGGCATTCGAGCCAGGCTCGAACCGGCTTCAACTTCGCCGCGTATGAGCGAGCCGAGACGGATCTGCTCCTAGAGGCGGCCCGGGCTGACGGTGACTCGGGGCGCCGACGGTCCGCCCTGGAGGCCTTTCAACGGCTTTGGCTAGAGGACGTCCCAAGCGTAGTCCTGGCTAACCCGATCGCGACCTATGTGACGGGTCGGCAGTTCCATGGGGTTCGGCTGGGAATCACCCCCGAGCCCAGCGCCCGTTTTCAGCACGTAGCGGAATGGTACGTCCAAACCGAGCGCGTGCCCGCCTTCTGGCACTGAGCTACCGGGCGTTGCTTCCAGTGGTCGCAGTTGCGGTTGGTGACAGCGTTGCGGTTGCTAATTCCGTTGGGGTAGGTGATGGCGTCCCCGTAGGTGATGGCGTCGCAGTCGGGCTGACCGCGAGCGTGAACGGACGCACGGCCAGCGTCCAGGTCCCATTGACACTTGAGTGAGCATAAACGTACAGACTGTGAGCCCCGGACGCGGTGCCTCGGCTGTCCCAATCGAAGCTCCAGCCCGAGTCTGTGAGCTGGCTTGATCCGAAGAAACTGGCCACGTCGGCGCGCTCTAAACCGTAGCTTGCTATCCCGAGGAAAGTCCCGAGCGGATACGGGCCATCCCGATAAATATGGACCTGATCGACTCCGGTGCCCTCGGAGGTATTCAGGTCGAGGGCCCAGCCCTGGACGGTGCTCGTGCCCTCCAGCGTCGCTCCTGCGGGCGGCCAATCGATGCCCAGCAGGGGAGCCGGCGCTGCCCCGACCTTAAATGCACGAGAGCGCAAAACCCAGCTACCCGTGACGGTGGAATGACCGTAGATGAACAGCGAATGGTCCCCGTGGCTGACCTCCTGGCTCGCCCACGATAGCTGCCAACCTGAATTTGTGAACTGGCTCGAGCCGAAGAAAGTCGCGACGTCTGATCGGGCGATCCCGTAGATTGCGTGCCCGAGAAAGGTACCGGTGGGATAAGGCGCGTCAAGGTAAACATCGATCGCATCTAGCCCCGGTCCGCTGCTCGCGCCCAGGTCGAGGCCCCATCCCTGGATCGTCACAATGCCCGAAACGTCGGCCAGCTCAGCCGGAACGTCGATTGATAAGTGAGGCCGAGAGACCGAAGGGACTGTCACGACGGTGCTGGTGGGCGTTGGGGTTGGAACGGTTTGGACCGCCGCCCGCACGGCGGCGCCACAATCGAGTCGGCCCGACCCGAAGTAGTCATCTCGTCCCGTTGTTCCGAGATCGAGCGCGGTCGAGCGGAGCACAATCTCAACCTCACCAGGCCCCAGGCTGGGATTGATGGATCGGAGGAGCGCCGAACAACCGGCGACGTGAGGCGCTGACATGGACGTTCCGCTGGCGGTCAGGTAGGTGTGGCTACCCGGACTGCAACTGGTGGGGACGCCCGGCGGCACCTGCCGGCATCGCCCAGTGCTCAGGATGCTGACCCCCGGCGCGGCCAGAGCTACGGTGCCGTTGTGCTGCGACTTATTGGCAATCAAGTCCGCGCTATCCGTCGACCCCACCCCGATCACATGGTTGCAGCCGCCTGGATAGCTGATCTCGCTGGTTCCGCTGTTACCCGCCGCGGCCGTAACCACGGATCCTCGCGTCCAGGCAAGGTCAATGGCGGCTTGGGCGTCGATGGGGCAGGCCGAGAGGTTTGCCCCCAGGCTGAGGTTGATCACTGACGCTCCGTTCAATGACGCGAAGTCAATTGCCTCTGCCACGTCGGAGAAATAACCTGATCCGGCACAGTCGAGCACCTTGAGCGGCAGGATTTTGGTCCCCGGTGCGATTCCAGCTATGCCGACCGCCGCGTCGCCGTGGAGGGTGCTCTCGGCGGCTATGGTTCCCGCCACGTGGGTTCCATGGGTGAAGCCGCCAGCCGACCAGGTATCGTCATCCGGGGTCAGGGCGGGGGCGCACCCTGGGTCAGGATCGGAGAGAAAGACATGCTGGGCCGGCGTCTTTTCCCTGGCGTAGATCCATTGCTGGTCCAGGTCGGGGTGGCTCAGATCGATACCTGAGTCGATAACCGCCACTAGCGCAGTCGCGGAGCCGAGGGTCACGTCCCACGCGGTCGGCATGTTGATCTTGATCAGGTCCCATTGGGAACGGAACGATGGGTCGACCGGCACCGTGTCCGCGTGGACGGCATAGTCAAGCTCGACCGATTCGACCAAGGGAGAGCGTCGCAGCTGCTCCATCGCTTCTTGCTCGTGGCCAGGCGCGGTTTGGAGCAGCTGCAGCCCGGTTGACCCGATGGATCGCAGTACCTGGAGTCCCTGGGCCGCCACGACATCGGATCCGTGGACGGCGCCAAAACGGTATTTCACCACGAGCCGGCCGGGTGCATACCTGACCGGAGGCGATGCGACCGGGCTAGTCGTGGTAGTGGGATCGGGCACCACGGTACGCGAGGGGGGAAGCCCGGTTGGCGTGCCTGGGGAAGGGGTGGGGGTTGAGCTGCTGCGCGAACTGGTCGGTGGAGGCAGTGTCGCGGATGCGGTCGGCGTTGCCGGTTGAGCGGTCGGATCCGGAAGGACGGTCGGAGTGCCGTCGCTCACTGAAGGCGATGGCGTCCCCATGGGCGCTCCGCTGGCCGAAAAAGGTGAAGGGGTTGCCAGAGCCGTGGCGCTGGCGTCAGGAGCAGCGAATGCTGAGCTTCCGGTCGGGGTGAAGCTGACGGCCGGGAGCAAAGCAAGCGCCAGTAAGGCGCCTACCCCGGCTTGGTAAGCGTGAATAAGGCTTCGCGTATTGACCTCAAGAGCGCTTGCTCGGGTGGTAAGTGGGGCCGCGCGGTATTGGAACTGTCTCTTAAACGCGGACCGCCCCATATCGTTTCATCCAATTTTCTGCCGGCGAGCATCAATCCGTCGAGCAGGACTCGCAAGCTGACGTATCACAGGCTGGGTGAACACGGACAATTAGGTTCGGAATGGCTGCGTCGAGAGAGACCAGTTTCCGGTTAGGGCAGAACGGGCATAGACGTAGAGGGTGTGAGAGCCTGCGCTCAAACCGAGCGGGTCCCACCAGAAACTCCATCCCGAGGGAGCGAATTGGTCCGAATCGAAAAACGTGCCCACGTCAGGACGGCTTACACCATAGCTCGCGATACCCAGGAAACTTCCTTGCGGATACGGTCCGTCCAAGTAGATGTGAACGAGATCGCGCCACCGCCTGATTAGAGGAAGAAGCTCCGGCAAACGCCGGTCCCATCGACACGGTGAGAACAACCGCGAGTATCAGCGCCCCGGATCGCCGGGCCAATTTGTGGATGAAAAAAGTGAACCGCGTGCTGCACGCCCTGGTCCGAATTCAGTGCACTGCCGGACGGTCATTGTAATAGTCGTGCCCGAAGCACCCGTGGACGACTTTAGGGGCGTTGTGGCCGGAGGAATGTGGGCGCTAATTGGCCCTACAGCGGAAAGACGTAACCCGCCACGCCCTCGTAGATGTAGCGGTAGATGCTGACGGCGTTATCTCGCTCAATTGCGCTCAGTGTGTAGAAGTAGTCGCCATCCCTGATGAGCCGGTAGAGGGGGACGGCGGCCGCCGTCCCCTCTGGTGGCGCATAGGCCACCACCCCCTCATAGGTGAATCCGTATGTTTGCTGAGCCGAGGCGGCCTCCGTCGCGGACCAGGTCATCAGATGGTGGCCGCCCGAATTCACCAACCGGTAAACGGGCACCGTTCCGCTTCCGGGCAGGTCATAAAGCAGAAAGGCGACGCCTTCGTAGGTGTAGCGGTAAATGCTCTGAGCACCGCTGCATTCTGAAACGCTGAGTGTGTAGACGTGATCGGGGTAGGTGGCCGCGGACAGTCGGAAGATTGAGGCTTGCTGCGCCACGGCTGGAATACAGGGGACCGGCGTTGGTGTGGGGGTCGGGCCACCTGGAGTCGACGTTGGTGCCGCCGTGGCGGTTGATGACGGCGTGGACGAGGGGGTCGCGGTCGCCGTGATCGAGGGCGTCGGCGTGGTGGTTGAGGTACGTGTCGCGGTTGAGGTGCGTGTAGCAGTTGAAGTGAGCGTGCTGGTTAATGTCGGTGTGCTCGTGGGTGTGGCGGTCGGTGCTGAAGCTGCCGCCTGGACTGCCGCGCCGCAGTCGATTCGGCCGGAGCCTGCGGAGTTGTCGCGTCCGGTGGGGGGTAGGTCTGCAGCGGTCGACTTCAAAAGGCTCTCAACGGTGTCGGGCGCAAGACTGGAGTTCACAGAGAGCATCAGGGCAGCACACCCCGCGACATGCGGAGTTGCCATGGAGGTGCCGCTGGCGGACGTGTAAGTGTGGGTGGCGGCATCGGTCCGAAGAGTGCTGGTGATGTTCACACCGGGGGCGACGACGTCAACCGACGAATTGTGCTGGGAGAAGGAAGCGACGGCGTCGTTGATGTCCGTCGCTGCCACGGAGATCACGTGGTTGCAGCCGGCCGGATAGCTCGTGGCTGTCCCCCCGCTGTTGCCGGCCGCCGCGACCACGGTTACTCCCCGACTCCACGCATAGTCGATTGCGTCCCTGGTGTTGGTGGGACAGGACAACACGACGCCCGGCTGCGTGCCCAGGCTCATATTGACGATCCTGGCTCCATGGTCAGCTGCGAAAACGATCGCGTCGTCGATGTCGGCAAAGTCCCCCAATCCATGGCAGTCCAACACCTTGAGGGGCAGGATTTTGGCACCCGGGGCGAGGCCGGCTACTCCGGCTGAGCCGTCTCCGTGCAAGCTGCTGGCGGCGGCAATGGTTCCCGACACATGGGTGCCGTGCGAGAATTGGCCGCTGCTCCAGGCATCGTCGTCGGGGACCGAGGGTAAGGTGCAGCCGGCGCTCACGCCGCCGCTCAGGAAGACGTGCGCCGATGGAGTCGACCCCGTCGCATAGGCCCACTGGTTGACCAAGTCGGGGTGTGCCATGTCGATACCGGTGTCGAGCACCGCCACGAACACGCTGGACGTGCCCAGGGTCAGATCCCAGGCAGTGGGGGCATTGATCTTTAGAAGATCCCACTGCGAGGAGTAGAGCGCGTCGGTCGGTACCGCCATCGTGTGGGCCGTGTGGTTGAGCTCGGCATATTCCACCAGCGATGAGGCGCGAAGCGCCTGCAGCAGCGCTTGTTCGCGCTGAGGTTCAGCCTGGAACAGCGATGCGCCCGACCCCCGCAACTCGCGCAACCGCTGGATTCCGTGGATGGTGCTCAGCGAGCTGGTTGCGGCGGCCGATACGCCGCTCCGAAACTTCACGATCAGATGGCCGGGCACGTGGCCCAAGCGGGAACCTGGTCGCGGTGACGGATCTGCGGAGGCAGCAGTCGGCTCGGGCTGATCCGAGGCGGTGGCCGCGGCTAGCTCCGGCCCGATCGACGTGCTGACGATCATGGCAAGGATGAGGGCCCAGCATGGACGGGCCAGTCTTTGTAAGGAGATTCTGAAGAGCGTGCTCGGCCTCGTCCTGGTCGAATTCAACCGGTTGACTAGTAGGGGATAGTGACGGCGAAAAAGTCGCCGACATACTTCGTAAACGCCGCCGACATACTTCGTAAACGCCGCCGACATACTTCGTAAACGCCAGCAATCTGGTCAGTGTTACTGGCTCTGGATCGTTCGCGGAGGAAGCTGGCCGTCTCGGGATGATCAGGGACGGCGGAAGGTCAGCTTCCGAAAGCTCTCCGCGTACTGGACTCCGTATTCCTCACCGAGCTTGTGCGCTCGCTCCCGAGAGCTGTTGCCCATCCGTTCGGGGTCCTTGAACTGGCTGGTGTGGCAGCTCATCGCTTCGATCTTCAAGTCCAGGGAGTCGCTGATGTCGCTCCACACGTTGTTGTTGGGGCCTGCACCCCAGAAATACATCGTGTTGACGCGATGTGGCTGAAGACCCTCTTGTAGGTGCTCCGGGTATTGCCACGGGCCACGTGCGAATGGGAATACGGCATCGACGGTGGCGAGGCCGGTCGCCCGGTGATCGGCGTGATTGACGCCGAATTCGCTGAAGATCACGGTCGGATCGTGGGTAAAGACCGCGTCGGGCCGCCATTTTCGAATGTAGCGTACGATCTGGCCCCGGAACTCGTAGTTGTAGAACAGCTCGCCATCCCGGTTCGGAAGGATCACGGTTTCAGTTCCGCCGAGCATAGCCGTCGCTGCCCGGACCTCCCCGTCGCGGATCACGGCGAGCTCTTCCGACGTGATTTCAATGTCGTCAGTCCCCTTATCGCCATTGGTGGTGAAAAGGAAGAACGCCTGGGTGCCCGCCTTTACCCATTTGGCGATGGTCGCCGCGCAACCCCCTTCATCGTCCGGATGCGCCGCAACCACCATGACCCGTTCAGGTACTTCATCGATCGGCTCACTCATTCTCCGCTCCGCTCCGTTCCTTCTGCTGTTGCTCTCGGTTCAAGTTTCAGTTACCGAGACTTACTCGCGGCCACCAGATCGGGCTCCCCGATCTGGGCGGTCTGGTGGGCCGGGGCATACTCGGCCCGAGAGGTGGGCGATTCCCAGAATTTCACCCGGGAGACCGGGAATCCCTGCTCCGACGCCACTCCGTAGATGAGCGCTGCCAGCGACTCGGCGGTCGGATTCACGTCTATCACGAACACCGGCTCGTTGAGGCCGCGTAGGACGGCTACCAGCGGGTCGTCGGATCGGAGGATCATCTTGTGGTCGACGTGCTCGTCCACCCAATCTCGCAAGGCATGTTTGAGCACGGTAAAGTCGACCAGCAGATCCGCCGAGTCTAGGGTTTGCCCCTCCAGCTCGATCTCCACGCGCGCGTTGTGCCCGTGGGGGTGGGCGCATTTGCCGTCGTAGTTCAGCAGCCGGTGGCCATAGGCGAATTCCACTTCAATACTGACCCGGTACGTTCCGTTCGCCTCGGTCACGCGATCAATCGCCCTCCATCTACAGACAGCACCGCGCCAGTGATGAAATCCGAGCCTTCGACGAGGAAGGCGACGGCTTTTGCAATGTCCCCTGGGTTGCCCCAATGCCCAACCAGTGTACCAGCGGCAGCCTCCTGTCGCTCTGCGTCGGTCAGATCGCCGGGCGGCTGAATCGGGCCGGGGACGATGACGTTGACCCGGACCTTGGGCGCCAGCTCGCGAGCCAGGGCTTTCGTCAGCGTGATTATCCCGCCTTTGGCGGTGAGGTAAGGGAGGTAGTCGGCATAGGGCCGAAACACCGCCCAGTCGGAGATATTGACGATGACCCCGCCGTCACCTTCGGCCATGCGGCTCCCGAAGGTCTGGCAGCACAAAAACGGTCCCTTCAGATTCACCGCGATGGATTCGTCCCATTGGGCTTCAGTGAGCTGGGCAAACGGGGTGCGGGGATAGATCGAGGCGTTGTTGACCAGGACGTCGATCTGGCCGAAACGCCGCGTCGATTCCTCGGCGATCCGGGCGACATCCGCCGACCTGGACACATCGCCCTGGATAGCGAGGGCGTCCGGCCCGAGCCGTTTGATCTCGGCCACGAGCTCAGAAGCAGCCTGGGCAGAAGTTCGGTAGTTGATCACGATATTGGCTCCGCGCTCGGCGAGCTCCAGACAGATTTGGCGGCCAACCCGTACCGCACTGCCGGTAATCAGCGCAGTGCGACCCCGAAGATCCACGTATTTGCTCCCTCGTTGCGCCACGGGCTTGAGAAATCGGACCGGTCAATATGCCGGGTGGTCCGGACGGCCGGGTCAGGAAGAATATCCCGACCGTGACCTCATGTTGCACGATGCCAGAGCCGCAAGTAAAGTACCCGGCCGTGATCTTACCTCAGGCCCCCGCAGTGCTTCGTTTTCGCTCAGGCTTCCCGTCCCGTTCGGACTGGGAGTCGTGAGCGCCGCGGTAGCTCTCATCAGCGGGGGGGTGGACAGCGCGGTTCTGGTTGCCCAGCTCATCAAGGAAGGATCGATGGTGCACCCCTTGTACGTCGCCACCGGGATGTCGTGGGAGCCGGTCGAACGCCAGTATCTCGCCCGTTATCTCACGGCGATTGCCTGTGATGCGCTTCTGCCTCTGCACGTGCTCAACCTGCCGGTGAGCGACATTTATGGCAGTCACTGGAGTTTGAGCGGCGAGGGCGCCCCCGGGTACGAGGCCCCCGACCAGGATGTTTACCTGCCCGGCCGCAATCTGCTCCTGGTTGGGAAGGCGGCTATCTACTGTTCGCTGAACAAAATCGAGCGGATTGCGATGGGATTACTGGGTGGCAATCCGTTTCCTGATGCGACGGACGAGTTCTTCTATGTGCTCCGTCGATCCCTTTCGCTGGGCTTGAATGCTCGGATCTTCATTGAGCGGCCCTTCAAGACGATGCACAAGGAGGCCGTGATCGCTCTCGGCCGAGCTCTGCCCCTGGAGCTCACCTTTTCGTGTATTCGACCGAGCGACGGGCTCCATTGTGGAGACTGCAACAAATGCGCTGAGCGGCAACGCGGATTCCGCGATGCAGGTATGATCGATCGTACTACCTATGCCCAGGCGCGAGAGCTCGTATGACAGCCCCGCGCAGGAAGATGCTGAACCGTCCGAACCGTGCTGCAACAAAGGATCCAGAGCGAGCCCAGCAGTGGCTGTCGGCTCTCGAGGGGGGAACGTCGACCGACAGTCTGGTGGCTGAGATCCTCCGTCTGGGCGCCGATGCCCTCAGCGGGATTCGCGCTCTTGGCACCGCTGGCGGCACCAGTGTGGCCCTGTTGGGCGCGCTCGCCCACTCTCCCGACCAGGTGACTGCGGTTGCGGCCATCGATGCATTGGGCGACGCCGCGACGACTGAAGCGGCGGAGGTTATCAGCGACCTGGACCAGCCCGGGACGTCAAAAGAAGTCCGCACCGCGGCCCGCCGGTCTCTTCACAAGCTGGCCCTCAAGGGGGTGCATGTCGCCCGGACCGAGCCTTCGCCGGCCCGTCCAGGCGCCCGGGTGGCGGAGCTGTACCGGGTGATCGGCAGCTCCTTCGATGGACGCGGGACGCGTTCGTTGTGGATGGCCGGGGACAGGCCTATCGGCGGCATCTATATGATCGGTTTGGGGCTGAACGATGTGGATGGGCTGGTCGACTGTGCCGGTCGGGATACGACGCGCAAGCGATTCGCCGAGCAAGAAAAAGAGATGCGGGAAAAGGATCCCATGGCCTGGGTTGAGCTTCCGATCGAATATGGCCGGCAGCTCGTGCAAGAGGGTTTGGATCTCGCCCGGGGAGGCGGCCGAGCGATTCCCACTCAATACGCCCTGTGGGCCGAAGTGATCGGTGCGCCGGAGGAACCCTTCTCAGAAGCGCTGATCTACCAGGAGATCAACGCCTTCGAAATGAAAATGCACCCGTCCCTCCAGGGGGAAGGTGCTCGGCTCTTCGAACAGCCCGAGCTCGAGGGATGGTTCTTCGAACCTGAGCGGGTCGAAAAATGGGCGCGCCAGCTGGCCGAGCCGGCGGTCGCGCGCCTGGTCGTGACGCCGGAAACCGAGCAGGGGCGCGCCGAGCGCTTACTGCGCGACGCGCTCGCGGAATTAATGGATGCGAAAACGTTGAGCGGCTTGAAGCGGCGGCTCGAGGAGACCGCCTACCTCTTCTTGAAGACCGATCGGGAGGCGGATGCCCGACGGGCGGTGGCCGCGGCGGTCACCATCGAGGAGCAGCGGGCGCTGCGCCCGCCCCACCCGTTCTTGCGGGCATTGCTGGAGCGCTCAATCGACATCGCCCAGCGAGTGCAGCGCACGGGCTTCGAGCCGGTGCGGCTGGGTCGGGTGGAGTAGCCAGTCAGGCTAGTGGTATCGGCAGGTCGATTTGGACGGTTGCCAAGGCGGCGTCCATAAGGGCCGCGGAACGCCGATCGATTGCGATAAGGGGTAGGCGCAGGCCGCCGCAATCGAAGCCGCACTTGGTGAGCGCGTATTTCAGCGGAATCGGGCTGGTCGTCGAGAAAAGGGCAGAAACCAGCGGCGCCAGACGAGCGTGGATCTGGGCTGCCTCGGACACGGCACCTTCCAGGGCGCAGTCGAGCATCCGAGCAATCTGCTTTCCGACGAGGTGGCTGGCCACACTGACCACTCCGTAGCCGCCGATGGCCATGATTGGTAGGGTATCGGCATCGCTTCCGCTCCAGACCAGAAAATCTGGTGGCGACTCCCGGATGATCTGGCTTATCGCGTCGAAGTTTCCGCTTGCCTCTTTGACTCCGACGATGTTTGGAACCTGGCTCAGTCGGATGGTCGTCTCGGGGAGCATGTCGGTGGCCGTCCGACTCGGGACGTTGTAGAGCACCATGGGCAACTCGACGGCATCGGCAATCGCCCGGAAGTGGGCTTCGATTCCCGCTTGGGGCGGCTTGTTGTAATAGGGCACCGTGCCCAGGATGCCGTGCACGCCTCGCTTGGCTGCTTCGCGGCTGAGCTCGATGCTCTCCGCGGTGTTGTAGTTGGCGGTTCCGGCGATGATTGGCGCATCGACGGCGTCCCGGATCGCTTCCAATAGCTGGAGCTTCTCGGCGGCCGTCAGGGTTGGCGCCTCGCCGGTGGTTCCGGCGACCACAAGGGCCTCGCTCCCCGAAGCGATCAATGCCCTGGCAAGCTCCCGAGCGCGCCCATAGTCGACTGCTCCGTTGGCGGAGAAGGGAGTGGCCATGGCGGTGATGAGCCGACCGAAGATCGCGGTTTTCATATCACCTGGCTTAGAGCAGGTCTTGCTCCATCATGAGCTCGGCGACTTGGACCGCGTTCAGGGCCGCCCCTTTGCGCAGGTTGTCGGATACCACCCACATGGCAATGCCGTGGGGGTGGGACAGGTCGTTGCGAATGCGGCCGACAAAGACCTCGTCTTTGCCCGCTGCGAAGAGTGGCATAGGGTACTGATTCTCGAAAGGCTCATCGATGATGGCGATACCCGGGGAGTCGGCCAGGATCGAGCGAGCCTCGGACGCGCTCATCGCGTGCGTGAACTCGACGTGGAGGGCCTCGGAGTGGCTGATTTCCACCGGAACGCGGACCGTGGTGGCGGAGATTGCCATCCCCGGCTCATGGAGGATCTTGCGAGTCTCGTTGATGAGCTTGATTTCCTCTGAGCAATACCCGTTCGCGGAAAAGCCGCCAATTTGGGGGAACAGGTTCATAGCCAGCGGGTACGGAAGGAACGAGGGCTGCATGTCTTTTCCGTTGGCAACCGCGCGGGTCTCTTCCCAGAGCTCTTCGACGGCATCGAGGCCGGCGCCGGACGCCGACTGATAGGTGTCGGCAATCACTCGGGTGATCGGGTTGACTCGGTGCAGCGGCGCCAGCGCCATGACCATCTGGATGGTGGAGCAGTTAGGTCCCGCGATGATGCCCTGGTGGCCCCGGGTGTCCTCCGGATTCACCTCAGGCACGACGAGGGGCACCGAAGGGTCCATGCGGAAAGCGTTGCTCTTGTCGACGACGATGCAGCCGGCTTCGGCGGCGATCGGAGCCCACTCCTGGCTCACGTCGTCACCGACGGCAATCAGTGCAAAGTCCATCCCCTTGAAGGCGTCGCGGGAAACGGCGTGAACCGTCAGCTCGCCGCCCTTGAACGGGATCTTCTTCCCCTCGGACCTTGCGGAGGCGAGGGCGCGAACCTCCCCGACCGGGAAGCTGCGCTCTTCGAGGATGCGGAGAAATTCGAGGCCCACCAGGCCGGTGGCGCCCAGGACGGCAATATTGATCGGCCGTCTCATTGAGTTGGGTCCTCGATGGGTCATGAAAAATCCATCAGGCGGTCCAGCCCATAGATCAGCCCGACCTTATCCTGGATGTGGGTCGCTGCATAAGCGACGCCGGGCAGGAAGGACTCGCGTCCGCTGGAATCGTGGCGGAGGGTGAGGGTTTGGCCGGGACCACCAAGGATGACCTCGTGGGTGGCCACGACGCCCGCCATACGCAGGCTATGGATGTGCATATCTTGAAACTGGGCTCCCCGGGCGCCTTCGACGTTGTGCTGGGTGACATTATCCGCGGCAAAGGGGTGTCCCCGCGCCTCGCGCATCGCCCGAGCGATCATCATGGCGGTACCGGACGGCGCATCGACCTTTCCGTCGTGATGAATCTCGATGACCTCGGCGCTGTCGAAGAACTTGGCGGCCACTCGGGCGAACTGAAGCAGCAGGTTCGCCCCCACTGCGAAGTTCGGTGCGACCAGCGCACCGACCCCAGCCTGCCTGGCTCGCTGATCGATGCGCTCCAGGTCAGTCTCGGTGATGCCAGAAGTCCCGATTAGGATCGGGATCCTGGCTTCCAGCGAACACTCTGCATTGGCGCACGCCGACTCGGCGACGGTGAAATCCACCACCACGTCAGGCCGAACGATATCGAATAGCTCGCTCAGCGAGCGGGCCACCGGGAATAGCTCGGCGTCGTTAGTCGCTGGCCGCGGATCGCAACCGCCGACGACGGAAATGCCCGGGAATTTCGGAAGTCCCGTTGCAAGCTCGTTGCCCATGCGCCCGCGGACGCCACAGATCGCCAGCCGAACCATGTCCTGGGTCATCGGAGCCCTGGGAGGACGACACCCCCACTCTCACCCTCACCCGTCGAGGGGGAGGGAACTAGCCCCCTCCGCCCTTGCGGGGGAGGGTTGGGGTGGGGGGGCATCAACTCTCTAGTTTTCACCTGGTTCACGTTCACGGTCCGGGTTGCCACCCGGGTTGAAGGGACGGGGGGGCTGAGGTCCGTCCTGGCCCGGAGCCCGCCCTTCCTGGCCCGGAGGCCGATTGAACGGCGGGCGCGGACCCCCGCCTTCACCGCCACCTCGGAATGGCGGCCGTCCGCCGCCTTCACCGCCGCCGCGGAACGGGGGCCGTCCTCCGCCTTCGCCGCCGCCGCGGAATGGAGGCCGTCCTCCACCGCCTTCGCCGCCTCGGAATGGGGGCCGCCCGCCACCCTCCCGGAAGGCGGGGCGCCCTTCTGGATTGCCGCCGCCGGCCGGGCCGGCTTCTCCGTTCTCGCGGGGGGCGAGTAACGCCCGCCGGGAAAGGTTCACTCGCCCCATGCGGTCGATCTCGCTGACCAGCACGGTTACTTCGTCGCCAACCTTCACCACGTCCTCAACCGAATCAACGTGGTAGTCGGCCAGCTCCGAAATGTGGACCAAGCCTTCTTTGCCGGGCAGGATCTCGACGAAGGCGCCGAAGTTCATGATCCGAGTAACTTTCCCGGTGTAGACGGTACCGACCTCAACGTCCCGGGTCAGGCCGCGAATCATGTCGATGGCCTTCTGGGTATTCTCGGCATTGTTCGATCCGATGAGGACCGATCCATCGTCCTCGACTTCGATCGTGCACTTGGTCTCTTCGGTGATGTGGCGGATCATCTTGCCACCCGGGCCGATGATGTCCCGAATCCGGTCCGGATTAATGGTGATCTTGGTGATGCGTGGAGCGAACTTGGAAAGCTCAGGACGAGTCTCTTCGATGGCCGCCTGCATCTTGTCGAGGATGAACAGACGAGCTTCGCGGGCCTGCATGACCGCCTCGCGCATGATTTGCGGGGTGATCCCTCGGACTTTGATGTCCATCTGCAGCCCGCAAACGCCGGTCGCTGTACCTGCGACCTTGAAGTCCATGTCCCCGAGGAAGTCTTCCACTCCCTGGATGTCGGTCAGGATCTTGTAGGTGCCGCCCTCGCGGGTGATGAGCCCCATGGCGATGCCTGCCACCGGGGCTTTGATCGGAACGCCAGCGTCCATGAGGGCCATCGTGGCGGCGCAAACGCTGCCCATTGAGCTCGATCCATTGGAGGCGAGGACCTCATCCACGACCCGCACCGTGTAGGGAAACTCAACCTGGTCCGGCATGACCGAGAGGAGGGAGCGCTCCACCAAATGCCCATGACCGATGTCCCGACGGGAAGGACCGGTCATCCGCTTCGCTTCGCCGGTGCTGAATGGCGGGAAGTTGTAGTGGTTCATAAAGTTCCGATGGTCTTCGATTCCGATGCCGTCGATGATCTGGTTGTCTCGTCCGGTTCCCAGAGTTGCCACGCCCAGGACCTGGGTCTGCCCACGGGTGAATAGGCTCGATCCGTGAGCGCGGGGGAGGACGCCGACCTCGCAGGTAACCTCTCGGATCTGGTTGAGCGCGCGGCCGTCGGGACGGATGCCCCGGTCGAGGATCCCGTCGCGAACGGTTTCTTTCTCGAGCGAGTCGAAGACTTTGGCTGCCTGCTTCTCGTCAAAACCTCTTTCAACCAGGCTGGCGACGGTCTCGCTGCGGAGTCCGGCGACCTGGCCCTCGCGGGTCATCTTGTCTGCATTAAGGACGGCCTCGACGAGCCTGCCGTTTACCAGCTCTCGAGCTTCGCCTTTCAGGACGTCGTCGGTGGGATCCGGTGGATAGGCCCGCTTGGGCTTGCCCACCGCGGCGACCATCCGGTTCTGAAGCTCCACGATTTGGCGGATCGCGTTGTGGCCGAATTCGATCGCCTGAACCATGGTGTCTTCAGGAAGCTCGAGTGCGCCCGCCTCAACCATCATCACTGCGTCGGCGGTGCCGGCAATGGCAAGATCGAGTCGGCTGAAGGCGAGCTCCGGCAAGGTCGGATTCAGGATAAATTCGCCGTCGATAAATCCCACCCCAACGGCGCCCACGGGACCGTGGAAAGGGACGTCGGAGATCGAAATGGCCGCGGAGGCGGCAATGCTGGCCAGGGCGCCGGGATCATTCTCCAGGTCCACCGAGAGCACCGTGATCACGACCTGGATTTCGTTGTGGTAGTCCTTGGGGAACAGCGGGCGCATGGGGCGGTCGATCATCCGGGCGTTCAGAATCGCGGATTCCGGGGCGCGCCCTTCGCGCTTGAAAAAGCCACCGGGGATCTTGCCAGCCGCGTACATCTTCTCTTCGAACTCGATGGTCAGGGGGAGGAAATCAATCCCCTCTCTGGGGGAGTTCGAGGAGACTACGGTTGCCAGCACCATCGTGTCACCGTACTGGGCCAGGACGGCGCCGTCGGCAAGCTGGGCCATGCGGCCGGTCTCCAGGGTAAGCGTGCGCCCGGCGATCTCGGCGGTAAAGGTCTGTTTCATAGGGGACTCCTTTTCCTTTACGCAGGAAGGAGAACGCCCCGCCGGGTGGTGGGTGTTGCGCTTTTAGGCCGGAGTGTGCCTTTGGGGGAGGTGGAGTTAGCGGCGCAAACCGAGATTGGCGATCAGCCCTCGGTAGCGCTCGTAGTCCTTCCGACGAAGGTAGTCCAAGAAACGCCGCCGCCTGCCCACCATTTTGAGAAGGCCGCGGCGCGTGGAATGATCGTGGGAGTGAATCCGGAGATGCCCAACCAGATCGTTGATACGCCGCGTGAGCAGGGCCACCTGAACATCCATCGACCCAGAGTCGTTCGGGTGTTGGGCGTGCTGCTCGATTATCTCGTGCTTGACTTCGGTGACAAGGGGCATACAGTGCTGTTCCTGGCACACTTCGACGCGTCGGCGGGTACCGGCTGCGTCCTGTGCTTCTACGTTCTTTTTTCTCTGGGCCAGTATAGCACACGATCCCGGGGGACTCGCTCCGGGTGGCGAGCCGCCCGGGTGGCATGCATCTCGTTGGCTCGCTCGGGCCATCGGCCCGAGGGGGTCGGGGGGCGCAGCCCCCGATTTCAATGGGCGGTTGGGTGGGCCTTCCTTTCTTCCATCAGCGCCAGCATGTTCCCTTCGCTGTCTTCGAAGAAGGCCATCCACAGGTCGTGATCGGGCATCTTGGCGATCAGGTGGGGTTCCCGCAGGAAGTGAACGCCTCGCTCCAACAGAGTCGTGTGGGCGGATTCGATATCCGGCACGCGAAAGTAGATCGTCGCGGTAGTCTCCTTGGTCGGGGCATCGGGCACCGCAAGCATTAGACGGAGCCCACTACAGTTGAAGAAGGCGAGACTGGGCGGCGCCTGAAAGAGGAACTCCATTCCTAGCGCATCCCGGTAGAAGGCGACCGCCCGCTCGATGTTCCGGGCGGTGATGGCGATTTGCCCAATGTCAGTGAGGTGGAGCTCAGGACTTTCCAAGGCTTCCTCCAGGCGGATTCTTGGGTCATCAATGCACGCGCGATGGTATCCTGAATCCACGCCAGACCCGGCACTCCAGGGGTTCCCGGCGGGCTGGAAATCACTGAGCTAGGAGGACATAGTGGCACTTACAGCGGTTATCGACTGGGATAAGTGCGAGGGCAATGGGGTTTGCGCGCGAGTGGCGGCGGAGATCTTTAGCTGCGATCAAGAAGGGAACTCGGACGTCATTCTGGACGAGATCCCGAACGAGTTGCGGGCCAAGGCGATGCTGGCCATGCGGCAGTGTCCGACCAAGGCCATTACCGTAACCGAGGCATAGCCAGCGGTCAGCCAGATCTCGATGAGTCCCCGAGCTCCCCATGTCTGAGAGCGAAGCGCATCAGTTCAGCGGTCGGTGGCGCGGATCCATCCGAAGCGATGCCCTCGATGAGCACGCAACCTTCGTGGAGCGGCTTCGCTCCGAAGAGGGATTGGATCTGCTGCGACGGTGTGGCTTGACCTATTACGCTCTGTACCAGGCCGACCATGATCTCCGGATCATCTTCCGGTCGGAGAAGCCGTCCATCATCGCCGGCTTCTTGCGCAACCCGCGCATGTGGCCAGCCTATTGGGAGTTCTCGAGCCCGGATCAGACCGAGCCTCCAAGCGACGAGTTGCCGCTCTTCGTGTGGGCCCGCGAGTGACCGATGTGAGGGCGGACGAGCCTTGGCCAGCCGAGCTCGGGCAAGCAATTGAGGACTTCAATCGGGGCGAATATCACGCTTGCCACGATGCGCTCGAGACACTATGGAAACGCGAGCGCAGGCCGATTCGCCAGGCATATCAAGGGATCATTCAGCTAGCGGTGGCTTTCCATCACCTGACTAACGGCAACCGCCGGGGCGCCGAACTCTGTCTCGAGCGGGCTTGGGGCCGCCTGCTTCCATTTGAGCAGGGTGCTCTGGGGCTGGATATCCGAAGTCTGCTCGCAGCCAGCCAGGCTGCCTTCGAGAACGCCACCGGGGCTGCCGAGGGCACCGGATCACGCCTAGGACCGACGATTCGGCGCTCGGGGGCCTGGGAGCAGCCTGGCCAACCGGTTCGGCCGCCGAGCTGACGTTGGCGCTCGATCGTATGGCGCCGATCGAGGTGCGCTGAGGCCGCCATCGGGGCGAGCTAAATCCGGGCAGTATAATCTCGGCTCACGGCGACGTAGCCAAGTGGTTAAGGCGGGGGTCTGCAAAATCCCTATCGTCGGTTCGATTCCGACCGTCGCCTCCGACAATGAACGGTATCCAGTTACTGGATACCGTTCATTGTCTATCACGGATTCTTGGTGATGGGTCGGGCCCCGCTCGTTTGATGCCAAACTTGATGCCAAATGACTTTGGCGTGAGGATTTCGCCCTAGCCTAGACCCCCACACGCGTGGGGACAACGAGGGCCCCCCGCTGTTCGCCGGTAACCCCGTCCGGTCCACCCCCACACGCGTGGGGACAACGCCGATAAGCAAACCGACGATGAAAAAGAGGTCGGTCCACCCCCACACGCGTGGGGACAACACTGATTAAGTTCGCAAATCCACTAGCTAGTAGGCTTAGCCGTCAACGCCTTGTCATGACCAGGCCACCTGGCGAGCCAGAGGCCCTCAAAATCGACGAACTCGCGGCTGCCTTGACCGCGGGTGCGAACCGCAAAACCCTGCTCAGTGTTGGTTTGGTAGATCATGGTGGCGGCACCGTCAGCGACCGCAATCGTGATCTTTTCCCAGAGCGAATCGCGCACTCGCGCAGGCACGTTCCCCACGAATACTCCTGCTCTAGGCTCAATAAACCACCGCGTCAAGTTCCCACGTAGAGACGGTGTCACTCGTTCGAGTACCAGCACCACCATCGCTAAGGCTCCTGCCCAGCGTCCTCGAATCGATTCACGCCACCCGCAACCTCCTGGGTTTCATCATCCCAAAGGCCTCCCGGGGCAGCCCCATCCAAGTCGAAATCGATCTCTGCCTGCGACCCGGTTCCCGTCCCAACCGCAAGATCTATGTCAGGGATGATTCGTTGGAGCAAATGCTTGGATCGGAACGCGTCCCGGCATAACAACCGGGCCCGGCGTTCAACCCCGGTTTCACCCTCTGCCGCGGACTGGAAAGCGATCGGTATCGAGATCTCCGCCTTGTAGAGATCTGCCACGTCATACACGAACGAAAGTATCTTGCCGGTGTGGATAAAGCCCAGAGCCGCGGAGTATCCAGCCGACAGAATTGCTGAATGGCATACTCCGTATAGACAGCTGTTCGCGGCCGACAGCGCTCGGTTGATCGGGTCGCTCGCTCCCCACTCCGTCCTCTCGTAAGCACGTCCAAACCAGGGAAGCCCAGTTTGATGGCTGGCCTTCTCATAGGTCGCCCGGACCCGTAGTCCTTCTCGCCCCCGCAATTGCTGCAACGTCAGGTTCTCATCAATCGACTCAGCAAATCGCATCGCGTACATTCGGCGAACGACGGCCATGTGCTGCGCCGGGTCAGCCCACGCCCGCGCTTGGCGCAACAAGTTGTGAGCGGATCGGGTTTCTCCCGTCCCGAACGCGTAAAAGCGAATCCCATCCTCTCCTGTCCAGGCGACCATGCAGCCACAATCGGCCAGTGCTCGTATTGCCGCATGCGTGATCGAGGTTCCCGGTCCGATCATTAACAGGGTAAGAGAGGCGCACGGGACCGGGGTCCTGCCCTGTTTGTCAAACAGCGCAATAGCGCTGTCTTCTTGCTCGATTCGACAGTGCTCCACATAGAGGTAACTCAGGCTGTCCCGGATTTTGGGTAGCTCGTGCAGGTTACGCATTGCGACCTCCCGCCGGCGCCACGGACAAGAGCCCGAAGCCATAGGCCTTCGCCGGACCGATTCCGCTCTCGAGCGACCCACGAAAGACATGCTTGTCCACCACCCTCAGAACGCCATCGAACGTGACGCCGCCGAAAGTCATCTGGCGCTTGCCGTCGCGCAACGCGGGGTGGGTTCCGAAGGCCTTGGCATTCGGAGTTACCCACACGCTCAGCGCGCCATCACTAGCTTGTGCTTGGGTCACCGTGAATCCGTGCTGAACGCCCTTCCGGGCCAGCCATGCGATCTGATCAGCCTCCTGCGTCAGCTCCACCCGCGGGTTGTGCTTCCCCAATCCCGCCTCGAGACTTGATGCGGCACGTTTGGTCACGATAACCCTATAATCACACCGGAAGAATTTAATGGCGCTATCAAGAGCGACGCGGCTTCGATGCTGCGTCCACCAACCTGCTGGCGACGGCAAGGTGGTAGCCCTTAGGCTGAGGGGATAGGCCCGCAAGGGAACCAAGGTCGCACGCCTCCGCGTGTGCGGAGGCTTTTTTGTTGTCGCCGCCGCTCCTGATAGACGCCAAGTTTGAAGGAGAGGTCATGCAGGGTCTGCGTCCTGGAGATTCTCATCCGAGTTTGGCAGAGGGACCAAGCGGACCTGGGTGCCGCCGACGCCCCGCGCTCCATCCCCAACTTGCTCCGCCATGATCTGGAGGGTGTCAGACTGGTCCGGGTAAATGACCCCAAGCCGAATCGGATAGATGCTGGGCGTGGCAACTCCAGACCGCCACGTGTCAGAGGATTGAAACACTTAGCAGAATCGCTCCGTGATCGGTTCGTTGGGCCTCGTTTAGCTGGGCCTCGTTGTTTGGCCGCTCAGCTGGGGAACGCGAGCTGGCCGGCGCTCTTTTGGGCAATGGGCGTGCCGCCACCCTGAATCATCACGGCGGTTGGCAATCGCAGTGATGATGACTCGGGACAAAGAGCCGCGCGCTCCTTAGCTGGGAGGCTCTGGTGCACCAAATCGTTGATTGACCCGTCGACCGGTCTGGCTCCTTCATTACGACAGCGTCCCACTTGAGGCGCCCCGGCGCCACGCACGGCCGGGCAGTCCGTCTCCTATCCCGAAGTGTGGATGCGCCCCTATCTTTGGGGTGGGGTCACGCCCACCCGACGGCGTGTTTACAGCCACGCTTTTGGGCGTGGGCCTGCGCCCCGCGGCTCTCTACGATTCACGTCAGGCATCGGCCACGTCAGGCGCCGGGCCAATTGATAAGGAGCGACCAGATGCCTGTTCCCCGACCGGTCTTTGATCAGAACGAGACCCTCGCAGTGATCGCCAAAGAGCAGCGAATCTCCGCCGCCGACCATTTTGGCGAGCCGCTCGACCTGTGGGAGAAGAATCTCCCAGCTGCGTTTCGAGATCGCGCGCCGCGCTACCCGAAACTCGTTCTCTATGAGACGAATCACCATCTGCGAGCAGGTGGGTGGGATGCGCACGAACGCCTGAAGGACCTGGCCCTCGACGGGACCAGCGCCACGGTCCTGTATCCCACGCTCGGCCATGACGCCTGGCGACTCGACGATCTAGAGCTCCAGGAAGCTTGCATTCGGGTCTACAACGACTACGTCATCGAGCAATGCAGTGTTGCTCCCGAGCGACTTTGGGGCCTGGCGATGATTCCCCTAGGCAGAATCGACCACGCGATCCAGGAGCTCGAGCGGTGCAAGAAGGCCGGCCTCCGGGGTGCGGAGATTCCGGTCGGGCAGCCGCTGGACAACTCGTATAGCTCGGAGCGGTATGGCAAATTCTGGGCGGTGGCCCAGTCCCTTGACATGCCGATAAACCTGCATATCAATACCGGGACCGACCGGATTCCCCAGGATAAGAGTGGACTCCTTCCATACGGCGTCCACAAGTTCGACTGCATGCGGGTCCTGGGCGACCTAATCGTCTCCGGCGTGATGGAGCGCTATCCGGATCTCAAGTTCGTCATCTCGGAGTGCGGCTCCGGGTGGATCCCGTTCTTCGCCCAGGAATTCGACTATTACATGATGGGCAGCAGCCGGCAGGCCACGCTTCCCCGCCCGCCCAGCGAATACCTGGCTCGCCAGGTCTACACCGTGTTCATCGGCGACCAGGTAGCCGGCGACCTCGCCGAGAAGTATGGGAAAACGA
Organism: Chloroflexota bacterium; assembly: GCA_009692845.1. Classification (GTDB taxonomy): domain Bacteria; phylum Chloroflexota; class UBA6077; order UBA6077; family SHYK01; genus SHYK01. The sequence goes on from SHYK01000003.1 coordinate 291,570, forward strand.
ATTTCATGTGGTCGAGCGATTACCCGCACCCGGCCTGCACCTGGCCTAACTCGGCCGCCAGCATCGCGCAGGATCTGGGGCATGTCAGCGAGGAGACCCGGGCGAACATCGTCTGCAACACCGCGGCTGCCGTCTACAATAGTGGCCAGCTCCCGCCCCCGGCCGATCCGGCGCCTACGGACTATCAGCCGCTGGACACCTGGAACTACGCCGTGCGAACCGACTACGCGCGGGTCGGCGTGACGGCCTAGGGAGAGACTCAAAAACATCTGGGAGGGAAATGTGAAATACACCACGGACGTGCAGTCGAACGCTGATCGGATAGTCGATGCGATGCGCGAGGAGGCCGCAGAGGGGAGATTATCGGTAGGGCGTTCGACCCTTACCACCAAGACGGGGTTCAACCTCCAGGAGATCGCTGAGGTCATGGAGTTTCTTCAATTGGAAACCCCAGGTCGGGTTCGACGCCAGACCAAAGGTGGCTTCGGCATGTTTGAGCTGGTGAGCTAGAAAGCGATTTCAACGCCCGATCGGGTCGGGCAAGCACGAGGCCGACCTTCCGAGGCTAAAAAGTTAGGAACCGGAGCAATCCTCCGGCTCCTAACTTTTTGATCGGCGGGCACAAGATCAGGAAGTAAGGGACGACCAGGTGCCTTGATGGGCAAAGAAAAGGTCTTGTGCTCTCATCAATCCAGACGAAAGACATGCGTCGCTTTCTGGAGCTTTAGGTCCGGCCAGAGGGCTCGGGCCACCCTAGGCACGTAATCAGCGACGAGCACGGCGAAACCGATGCCCGGCTGCCATGAAGGCAACCAATGCCAGGTGATAGAGGCGGAGCGCCACCTGGGCGATCCCGGCCATCACCGCAATTCCCATAACGCTTGCGAACACCAGGTCGATCGTGCGAAGCCGAAGCATTCTGCTCATCGATTCCTCCGCGGTCATACAGGGTGGCAACTGGTGCCGCCCTGCATGATTTCACGCTAGTCCAGCCGGGGCTGATGGGCGCCCATTCGACGGGTAGTTCTCGGCGCACCGGTGGGTAGTCAGAATAGGTGGGTAGTTACAGCGAGAGAGCCCCGGGCAACCGCCCGGGGCTCTTACTCACACTTATTTTCTTTTTCGGGTGGGTTCCGATCTTTCTTGGTTGCCCCATTATCAGGCTCGGAAGCGGATCGGCCGTAGGCGATCCCTTCCCTGGTTTAGATCGGATGCCCGGTGCGGCTTGCCTTCCATTGTCCTTCAGGAAGGCGGACATGACCAGCCCTCGTCTGTCCGAACCGGACCAGCTTCAGTTCCAAGTCCCCTCCTTCCGGGTGCGCTTGGCTTCCTGGACTTCCTTCTCTGCAACGCCCCGTGCCTTAGTGTCCCCGGTTCCCTGGATCGGTGCCCTGGGCGCCGGGGCGGTTTCTCACTAGCCCGCGGGGTAGGAAATGCACCAAATCGCCAGGTTTTTGGGGTCGTCTTGTCAATCCATGGGTTCGCCCGGCCGGGCGATAATGACCAGGTTCAGGATAATGCCCGCGTTCAGATGGAAGGTGGAGTGGATGAAGGACTCGCTCGAACCCCTGGCACCGGAGCGATTGGCCTGGCGATGTGACCCGGCCAGTTTGGGCTTCGACTTTACTGATGAGATTCCGCCCCTGGAGGGCTTGGTGGGGCAGGATCGGGCATTGGGGGCAATCGAGCTGGGCCTCGATCTGGAGGCGCCTGGCTACAACTTGTACGTCGCAGGGCCGGCTGGTTCCGGGCGGACCACCACGGTCCAGAGGGAGGCTGCGCGGCTGGCCGCGCGGAAACCCACCCCGGGCGACTGGTGTTACATCAACAATTTTGAGGTCCCCTACCGTCCGCTCGCAGTCCTGCTGCCGACCGGAATGGGTCCCGAGTTCGCCCGGGACCTCGAGGGATTGGTCACGAGCTTTCGGCAGGAGATCCCGAAGCTGTTGGAGAGTGAAGGCTTCCAAAGGCGGCGCGCAGAAATCGTACGCTCGGCCAGCGAGCGGCATGAATCGGCGATGGCCGACGTTTCGGCTTTCGCTCGCAAGCTCGGATTCGGAGTCCAGCTCACTCCGGGTCAGGTTATGGTCGTGCCACTGCATCCATCGGGCGAGCCCATGAAATCGGAGGAGTTCGAGCAGCTCACGCCGGAGGTCAAGACCGATCTGCAGGAGCGCAACCACCGCGTCCAGGACGAGCTGGACAAGTCCTTCTTGACCCATCGCCACTTGGACCAGGAGGCTCAGGAACACCTCGAGGCACTGAGCCGCGAGTTCGCTGAGCTGGGCGTCGGGCACCTTTTCGACGCGCTCCGAATGAAATACGCCGGCTACCTGAAGCTTGTTGAGTACCTGTCCACCGTCCAGTCTGACCTCGTGGCCCACGTGGACGCTTTCCGCGAGGCGCCCCGCGATGGACCGGAGGGGGCTCAAGAGGTGGTGCATCGCACCGTCGACGGGAAGTACGCCGTCAACGCACTGGTGAGCAACGCCCCCGCGGGTGGCGCTCCCATTGTGTTCGAGCCCAATCCAACCTACTACAACCTGGTCGGTCGGATCGACTACAAGCCGGGCCCCACCTCGATGGCGACCGATTTGACGCTCATCAAGCCGGGGGCGCTCCATCGCGCTAACGGGGGATTCTTGATCATGCAGGCGCGGGACCTCCTGCTGAGCCCGCATGCCTGGGAAGCGCTCAAGCGCGCGCTGCGGGATGGAGAGATTCGGGTTGAGAATCTCGGGGATCAGCTCAGTCCCTTGCCGACCACGACGTTGCAGCCCGAGCCTATCCCGTTGTCGGTCAAAGTGATATTGATCGGAGATGTCCAGACTTACATGACCCTCTACCAGATGGATGAGGATTTCTCTACTCTGTTCAAAGTGAAGGCCCAGTTCGCCGCCGCGATGGATCGCACCGACGAGGCGATCCGGGCAATTGCCGGCTTTGTCAGTGGGCAGGTGCACTCACTCGGCGGTCCCGCCTTCAGTCGGGAGGCAGTCGCGCGAGTCGTCGAGCATGCGAGTCGTTTGGCGGAAGACCAGGATCGCCTCGCGACTCGGTTCGATGGGCTGGGCGAGCTAGTGGTTGAGGCCTCTCACTGGGCCAGACAGGAGTCGGCGGACCGAGTCGGGGCGGAGCATGTCGACAAAGCGCTGGCCTCTCGCGAGCAACGGGTCAATCTGGTCGAAGAGGAGCTGCACCGAGTCATCCAGCAGGGAACGATCGCGATCGATACGGATGCGAGCGTGGTCGGGCAGGTCAATGGGCTCTCGGTGTTGGATCTCGGCGATCACACGTTTGGCCAGCCCTCTCGAATCACCGCGAGCGTGGGGATGGGCTCCGAAGGGGTCATCAACATCGAGCGAGAGGCGCATCTTTCGGGGCCAACCCACAACAAGGGCGTCCTCATTCTCAGTGGTTATCTAAGGGAGCAATACGCCAGCAATGCGCCCCTTGCGCTCTCTGCCGGCCTGGCATTTGAGCAGAGCTACGGAGGGGTCGACGGGGATAGCGCCTCGACCGCTGAGCTTTGCGCGCTTATTTCCGCGATCGCCGACGTGCCGATTCGGCAGAGTATCGCGGTCACCGGATCGATCAACCAGCGGGGCCAGATCCAAGCGGTCGGCGGAGTCACCCACAAGATCGAAGGTTTCTTTGCCGTGTGCGAGGCCCGCGGATTGACCGGCGAGCAAGGGGTGACCATCCCGGCGAGCAATGTGCGTCATCTCGTGCTCAAGCGCGAGGTCGTGAAGGCGGTGGCCGAGGGCAAGTTCAGGATCTGGGGACTGCGTACTTTGGATGAGGCGCTAGAGCTGCTCACCGGGATACCGGCGGGGGCGCGAGCGGAGGACGGCTCTTATCCGGAGGGGACGGTCCACTACCGTGCTCAGCGCCGGCTGAATCAGATGGCTGCAACGCTGGCCCAGTTCGGAGGGAACAGCGTCCCCCAGCGTGCAGCGGTGGCCGACGACCTGAACTAGTTGTCCTGACCGACTGACGGGCTCATCCGTCGTCGAGTCGCCGCCGGGGACCCGTGGAGTAGGGCCGACGTACCGAAGACCTCCTAATCTGGACCAGCGCGCTATGAACCGATGGCCTCCCACGCGTGGATGTTCCCGGTGTTCCCACGGGTATAGATATTTCCTGCCATGGGGCCCACGATCCTCTTCGAGAAGACGAGTCCTAGCGGACCCGGGTACATCGGGAAGAGGGGGAGCTGGTCCATGAGCATCTCCTGCATCTGCACTTCGAGCTGCCTTTGTGGGGTAATGTCGATCGCGTTACTCCACCGCGTCGCGAGACCGTCGAACCGCGGATTGCTCCACCCGGCCCGATTGTCGCCCACCCAGGCATTCTCCTCGCTCGGGATGGCCTGCGTATGGAGGGTCAGGTAGTGCGAGGGGAAGCGAACAACGTAGTTGGCCACCCTTCCCCCTTCCTGCTCATTGTGGAACACCCAACTGCGTTGGTCGGCCGCACGGAGGCCTGCAGGGGGGGAGGGAATCGGGTGAACGATCTCCATGCCCGCCTGCTCCAACAGGTGGCCCCAGGTCAGACTTTCTTGGGTGTTGTTGACGTCAACTTGCGCCGCATTGCAGCAGTAGAAGGTTGGAACCTTTTCCCCGGTTGCCTTGTTGTGGAGGACGCCGTTGATGGTGCCCCATCCCGCTTCCTCGAATAGCTGTTGCCCACGCCTCGGGTCGTAGTCCCAACTTGGCACGCGCTGTTGCTGCAGCATCGGATAAATGGGCTGCGCCCGTAGGGCAAGGTACTGGGAAACCTCGGTATACCCTTGGTGGAGCACGTCCACGATCTCCTGACGGTCGATACTCGCCAACATCGCTTGGCGGAATCGTTGATTCTGCCAGGGGACCCCCGCGACTTTGAGGCTCAAGAATAGGGCGCGAATGTCGACCGGGGAGTTGATGACAGTCCCCCCTGAACTCCCCCAGGCGCGCGCGATCTCTTTCATCTGGTCGGGCCTAATGGCCATGCCAGCACTCACTACGTCGATGTCACCCGCAAGCACCCGCGCGGTCACCACGTTGACATCGGTCGAAGAAATGAGGTTCAGGACGTCGATCTTCGGGCGCCCCAGAAAATAGCGGTCGAATGCTTCGGCCACGAGCTGGATCCCTGGCTCGAAGGCGGTAACCCGGTACGGTCCCAGTCCAAGGTATTCCGCACCCCACACCCGGCTCGCCGTGAACGCCTCGGGGCTTAGCGTGCGGTAGAGAGGCTCGACCTGATGCCGCGCGATGGCGGTGACGCCATCCAGGATCTGGATGTGCGCAGTCAGTGATGGCGCCTTCCATTTCACCACCAGCGTGTGATCGTCGGTGGCCTGGACGCTGCTAACCAGTCGCAGTGCATCCCGGTCGGGCACAGCAAGCGCTGGATCAATTGCCACTTCGTAGCCGAAGACGAAATCGTGAGCCGTAACGGGAGCACCGTCGTGCCAATAGACGTCAGGACGCAGCTTCCAGGTGAGCTCCATGGTCTGGTCAGCGTTTACGATCCAGTCGCCGTCCTGAATGCTCGGCACCTTCTGGGCAACCAGCGGGATGACGTTGTAGTTCTGATCGACGCTGCTCAGTGAGGAGTGAAAGATGAGCCAGCGCTCGGACCCCGCGGTGGTTCCTCCACCGCCGTGTCGTCCGAAGCTAGTGATCACCGTGGTGTCCGCTCGGGCGAACCCCATGGTGAGCGTCTTCGGGCTGGTGCGGGTAGAAACTGCCGAATCCTTCGCGGCGGGGCTTTGACCGGCTGGCACACAGGCGACGGCCAGTAAAGATGCTAACGCGACGGACTTGACAATTCTCAACAGTGAACGTGCCCTTTTGTGAACCGAGTCGGTCATCGAGCCCTCCTTCTAGATGGAACCCAGAGAACATCCGAAACCTGTCGGCAAAGCAGAGACGGATGCGGGAAAGAACCTGAGCTAGCTAGTTACTTACTGCGCGCGGCGTGACCCCTACGGTCCGTAGAAGCGGCGTGGATTATCGTCGAGGATGTTTCGTGCCAATATCTGCGGGAATCTCTCCGTCCACGCCTCTCACTCAACCACGTGCGCGTCTGAGTCAATCCGCAAGTTGTTGTGCTCCTTGCTCCCGGCAGGTGGCCACCATAATGCTACTCAATTGCTGCGAGTCCAACGATTGAGGGTTAGCTTTCCGTCAAGCAGCATGGACGCAAAACACCATGGACGAGCTGCAGAGGGTCAATTGACATCCAATGCGTAGAGAGCCTTGGGATTGTCTCCGGCGATCCGGCGCCACTGGTCCTGGCTGATGTCACACTCCTCCTTCAGGAGGCGGAACGTCGCCAGTTCGCTCGACTGGTCGGTGTGCCCGTAGTCGGTGCCTGACACCAGGTTGTGTTCCCCCGTCCATTTGAGCACGTAGGGAACATCGTCGTCAGACTGACAGGCTACATAGACCCGCTTTTGTTCGAGCAGGTTGGCAGGAGTCTCTTTTCCCTGGCGGCGCAGTCGGCTCCGCAGATCGATTAACGCGTGCGGCACCCATCCAGCCCCCGACTCCAGAAAGCCGAATCGCAAGGTGGGAAACACATCGAGGACTTCGCTCATCAGGAGTGCGTGGCATGCGCCGGCATTGGCGAGCCGAAGCGTCCAGAACGCTGCTCCTCCGTTCCTCTGCGACAGAAGTCGGACCATTTCACGATTGGAGTTGCCAATGTGGACGGCGATAGCTATGTTCGCCGCGCTTACCGCCTCGTAGAGCGGATAGAAGTACGGGTCGTGGAGGAGGCGCTCGCCCTCAACCGGCCGCATGAAGACCGCGCACGCCCCGTGTTCTTTGGCCCATTTGAGCTCGTCCAGGGTGTCGGGCATGCTTAGGAATGGCAACACGCAGGACCATTGGAGGCGACCGTTCGACCGAGCGTAACCGTCGTACATCCAGCGATTCCAGGCTCGGCAAAGAGCAACGTCAGTGGCAGGCTCATTCGCGACTGCACGGATCCAGAGAGTCGAGTGGCAAACCTGAATGTCCACACCCAGCTCATCCATATGGCGCAGTCGTGCGGGCACGTCCACGAGTTCTTTGGCCCCGGCTGGAGTGACTAGCTCCCGCCCAGTCCGGCGGGACTGTTCTTCAAGCTGCTCCTGCGTCGCTGCGACTGATCCAGCTCCAGTCGAGCTGATCTGACCGTCGATGAGCCAGCCCGCGCCACGCAATGTGCCGTCCCGGCCCTCTCTCCAGACCGGTCGGAACCGCTGCTCGGATGGCTCGAGGTAGTCCCAGACGGTCTCGGTCTCGATTACGTGGGCGTCCGAATCAATGACTACCATTTTGCTCTCCTTCACCAGATTAATGGTCGGGTGTCCGAGAAAACGGACCTAAGTCAGAGCAGGCATTTGATGCCTAGGCTCGGTCGGGACCGGTTCTGATCTGGCACCATTGACAGGCCGACGAGCGAGCCCATGATAGTTGGTTCGGCCAGCATCGTCCATGCATTCACGGCGATTGGGTGGCGTCAAACGGCCGCTGCTCTGGCTCAGTTCTGAAGTAGCAGTATTCTCCAGCGTGCAGTGTCGCAGGACGAACGAGCTAGTGAAATGCGGCCCCGATGACTGGCTCATCCGGCGTCGAGCCGCCGCGCGGGCTTGTGGAGTAGGGCTGAGGTACCGAACCTCCTAATCTGGGCCAGCGCCGACGCTAACGGCTTCAGGACCGCCCGGAAAACTGCAGGAGACTCTCGATCATGGCGTTGGCGCCGGCCCCCCCAGTTGGGTCAATCAGGACTTCGCCGGGGCCGAATTCGGTGGGCTCAATAAATCGCTCACGAAGCCGCTCGACGGTCTCCCAGGTTGCATCCGAGACCCGGTCCTGGTTTGCTTCTCGCGCCATCATGCGCGCTTTTCGGACTTCGTCTGGGCAGGTCACCAGGATGAGGACAAAACGAGCGCCAACTCGGTGAGCCATTGGGCGGGCCGGCCAACCAGATGGCTCCGGCCAACCCGGCCCAGAAGACCCGGCAGGAGATTCACGGTACCGTCCAATCCATTCGCCACGCCGGGGCGGTCGTAGAGATCACGATCCAGATTGCCGTTAGCCAGGAGCTCGTCATCTCCACCAATGAATCGATGCTCAAGCTGCTGGAGATTGAAGAGAGCCAGCCCACCACCCTGAGCATCCAGTCATCGGCGATCTTCTTCTCGAAGTAGGCGGCAATCCACCGTTTGTCCTAAGATGCATTTATGATCGTGATCGACGCCGTGCTGGTGGTTTTCCTGGTCGGGATGACCATTTATCAAGTGGGCCGGATCCGCAAAATGATCCCGCGGCGTCCCCATACTCCTCAAGCGAACCAGACCTTGCCCCCGCCCTGTCCACGGTGTGGGCAGGCCGCCCGAGCCCGGGCCACCCGCTGGGAGCTGGATGAAGATTTGCAGCGCTCCTTCATCTGGCGACGGATCGTCTGCGCGGCTTGTGGCTTCGATGAGTGGATGCAAGTAGCCTCGGAAGCGCGCCCCCGGACCTCGCGCTAGGTCGTGTAGGTCGAACCCGCCGCCCAGGCCACCCCCGTCGAACCCGCCGACGGAGACCGCCTCGACCGGTGGAGGATTTACGCCATCCTATCGAAGGATTTCTCGGGCGTCTACTGGAAGATTTAGTCCCGTCCAATAAAGGTTACCGGTAACCATGAGGAGAAGTCGACGGACTCTCGCTCCGCTAGGCGGGGTGCTCCAGCATCGCTTCGAGATCCTCGGCCGAATAGGCGCCGACCCCCTCACCGCTCGAGGCGACCTGGGTAACTAGCTGTCGAACCAGGCGATTCGCGGGAGTGGGAATGCCGTGCAGGCGTCCTAGTAGCACGATCTCGCCGTTGAGATAGTCGACCTCGGTGGTTGTCTTTCCCCGCAGCATGTCCTGGAGGGTTGACGTGCGCAGCGGTTCCCTCGGCCCGCCATCTGGAGCCGGGGCCAGTCGGGCCTGGCCCCGAAACTCTTCGGGCGTTGTATAAGCGATCCCGGCCGCTTCGAAGCAGGTAGTCGCCTCCGAGCGCACCCGCTGGGTGAGTCTTCGGTAGGCATCGCCATCCCGACGGTCGCCGAGCAGTACCTGAAGCCCATTACTCACGATGTTCACGATGAGCTTGGCGTATTTCAGATCCATGACCCTCGGCGTGGGGCGGCTCTCCATTCGCGATGTGCTGATGTCGGCTGCGACCTGTGCAATGAAATCGTCAACGCCCGACGGGTAGCAGCCAGTATGGAGCGTAGCGGACACCGGCACGTAGCGGCTTACCACCACGCCGGGCTCGAGGTAGCTCGCGCCGATGTACACGCACATGCCGTAAACGCGCTCGAAGCATCGGGCGGCCAGTCGCTCGTTTTCCACCCCGTTCTGGGCGCAGATGATGGGGCACGCTCGACCCCCGGCCGTCTCTAGCTCGGCGAGCGCCCGATCGGTGTCCTGGCTCTTCATCGTAAGGATGACGACATCGTCGGGTCGAAAGCCGATATCTCCTGGGTGTCCGACAGCGGAAATTGGGAGTATCGCTTCCTGCTCAACGTCTCGAAAGCGGAGGCCCTTAGCCTTAATCGCGTCGAGGTGAGGGCCGCGGGCAATCAGGACCACTTCGTGCCCGGCCTGGAAAAGGCAAGAGCCGATGACTCCGCCGACCGCGCCGGCCCCGTAAATGATGTACCGCATGGGGCTAGAGCGGGAGCTCGGAGCCGATTCCCAGCGCCCGCGCTTTCTTCATCATCTCGGCGGCGACTGCGACATCCTCGGTGCCAACCCCTATGGTGCTCACCAGCGTGATCTGCTTGGGGGAAGTACGGCCGGGAATAGCGCCGCTGACGATGTCCTTCATCTCGTGGACGGTAGTCCAGCGCATCTTCCCTCGGGAAGCGGCGTACAGCAGCTGGCCCAGCTCGGCCTCGGCCTGGGGTAGGTGCTCGACCACGATCCGGTCGCACCTGCCGATGGCGTTCTCGTCCAGCTCGCGCTTGAACATCGTGGTGGCTCCGATAGCGTTTATGTGCATTCCCTCCTCGAGCCATTCGCCCATCAGGACCGGTGTGCTGGACCCAGTAGCTGTGATGACGATGTCCGCACCCTTGACGCAGGTCTGCGCCGAATCGACCGGCTCCACTTCGAGGTCCAGCTTCTTGCTCATCTCGATGGCGTACCTTTCTCGATTCTCGGCGCTCCGGCTATAAGCCTTGACGTGGGTCAGAGCACGTACCCGGCTCACTGCCTCGAGCTGAGTCCGAGCTTCCTTCCCGGTCCCAATTATGCCGACGGTTCGGGCGTCTTCGCGGGCCATGTAGCGGGTGGCCAGTCCAGAGACCGCGCCGGTGCGAATCTGGGTCAAGTGCACCGAATCGACGATCCCATCGAAACCGGTCTTCAGATTGAATACGAAAACGAGTCGGCGCCCACCCGCGATGGTGTATGCTTTCAGGCCGATGCTGTCCCAGGAATCGATGATTCCGGCCTTGATCCGGAACATGCCGCCGCCCGGGGGATTGAACTCGATGGTCGGCTTGTTTTCGGCTCGGCCATTGGCCTCGTCCTTGAAAAGCTTATCCAGGATCTCGATGCAGTCATCCATGGTGAGCAGCTGCTTGATGTCATCTTCAGTGAGACACAGAACCATCGCTCTCTCCCTCCGGCTTGCGTTAGGACCTATCCGCTTCCCCCGTCATTCCTTCAGCCTCGAATAGACCTGGCGGGCGTTGCCCTCATAGATGGCGTAGCGGTCGGCTTCCGAGAGCCATTCGATCGCATCAATGTACTGCTTGATGTCGTTGAGCGCGTGGCCAGTTTTCGGGTCGATCACCGAGCCGTTGGCCGGCTTGTCGCTTCCGAATAGGCAGCGGTCGACCCCGACTACCTTGATGAGCAGCTCGATGCTCTCCTGGTTGTAGAGCACCGTATCGTAGTAGAGGTGGTGAAGGGATTCCTCCAGTGACTCTCGGCTGGGGTCGCGCGCCATCTCGGCGATCCGGAAGCCTTTCGCTCGCCCGACCTGGTAGGGAATGTAACCGCCACCGTGGCCGATGATGATTTTCAGGTTGGGGAAATCCTTGAAGACCTGCGGAGTGCGGAGCAGCGCCCAGCCCGCCACGCTTTCTTCAGTGACGAAATAGCCCAGCTCTGGCTCTCGCGAGAAGCGGTAGGGCCCGCCGTGGATCAGCCCGGGCACGTCGAATTCGACCATCTTCTCATAGAGGGGATACCAGTATTCGTCCCCCATGTGGGGACTCTCGGCTGCGCCCTCGCCCGGATCCGGGTTGATCTTGAATCCAATGAAGCCGAGCTCTTTGACGCACCGCTCCAGCTCTTCCGCGCAGAGCTTGGGGCTGACCCCGGCCCGCTGCGGGAGCGCCCCGAGCCCAACGAACCGGTCCGGGTGGAGCTTCACCGAACGAGCCACCATGTCGTTCACCTGTCGGGTGACCTCAAGGATGAGGGGAGCGCGACGATCTCCGGTGGGGACCGCCCAGGGGCGGGGGCAGACGAGTTGGAGATCGGTGCCGGCGCCGCTGACTTCGACCATGTGGTCTTTCAGGCTCTCCTCGAGCCGCTCGTCGGAAAACGCAAACTTTCCGACTGCCGCCCCTCCTCCGGAGGTGCCAGCCAGTCCCCGGAAATATTCATACATCTCCATCGGACCGCTGATGTGGGCATGCGTGTCAATGATCATCGCTTTACCCCCTTCCTAAGGCTGAACCCTACGCCCTCCCGAGTTAAGAGCGCGAATTCCGTTTTCCCGAGAATTTGCCCTTGCCTCCAGGTGCAACCTGGCTGCGGCATTAGACTGCAAACCCGGGTGAGTTTGCACAAGGTAACGAGTGGATCGAAGGTCCGATGCGCTTCTGGGCAAGCAGGCCATATCGCCACGTCTAGAAAAAAGGTGAGCTCGAATCAGGCTGATGTACACTCTAGTGGGCGCTCAGTGTGGCGCGTGTCGGAGACTATCTGCGGTCCAACTCTGGCGGCATGGTTGCCACGAGTCAGGTTTTTGCCAGCCAAGCTGGCGTCGAGATTCTTCGCATGGGTGGGAACGCAGCGGATGCCGCGGTTGCCGCCGCCGCTGCGCTGAACGTCACCGAACCCACCTCTACCGGGCTGGGCGGGGATATGTTCGCGCTCTTTTACGACGCGGCCACCCGCCAGATCACCGCCTTGAATGGCTCGGGGCGGGCACCCGCCGCGCTCACCCCGGATCTGATGCGTAAACAGGGTTTCGAGAAGATGCCGGCCCGGCACGTGCACACGGTCACCGTGCCAGGCGCCTGTGCCGGCTGGTGCGATCTCATCGAGCGTCATGGAACCATGCCACTAGATCGCATCTTTGGCCCCGCGATTCGGCTCGCCGAAGACGGTTTCGCGGTTGGTCCGGTCGCCGCGAACATGTGGAACGGCGGGGCCAAGCTCCTCCAGAGCGTTCCCAATGGGGAAGAGCTTCTGCTCGAGGGCCAGGCCCCCCGAGCGGGCGAGACCTTTCGTAACTTGAATCTCGCCAGAACCCTACGGACGATCGCCTCAGGCGGGAAAGCTGCCTACTACGAAGGCGACATTGCGGCTGGGATCGTGAAGGTCGTGCAACAAGCCGGCGGAGTCATGACGGCCGAGGATCTCGCCCAGCACCGGTCGACGTGGGACGAGCCCATCTCGACGACGTATCGGGGGCTCCGAGTCTGGGAATGCCCGCCCAATGGGCAGGGAATCGCTGCCCTCATGGCTCTGAACATTCTCGAGGGCTTCGACCTCGAGGGTCAGGATCCTCTCGGAGCCGAACGCTGGCACCTGCTCATTGAGGCGCTACGACTAGCCTTCGTGGATACCCGTTGGTATGTGGCCGACCCGGAATTTTCGAGCGTGCCCGTGGAAGCGTTGCTTTCTAAGGAATATGCAGCCCGACGACGGGCCGAGATCGACCGAGACTGTGCGGTTGCCGACGTGCACCGCGGCTCGCCGGTGGCGGGCTCCGACACGGTTTATTTTTGCGTGGTAGATGGGCAGGGCAACGCCTGCTCCTTCATTAACTCTAATTACTCAGGGTTCGGGACCGGAATCGTCCCCCAGGGTTGGGGCTTTACGCTTCAGAACCGAGGCTATGGCTTCGTCCTCGAAGATGGTCATCCGAATCAACTCGCCCCTCGGAAGCGCCCGTACCACACGATCATCCCGGGTATGCTGACCCGAGAAGACGGATCTCTGTATGCCCCGTTCGGGGTTATGGGCACCTTCATGCAGCCACAGGGCCACGTTCAGGTGGTGGTAGGTCTGGTGGACGATCACCTGGATCCTCAGGCCGCTCTGGACCGGCCGCGCTTCCGAATCGAGGTGGATGGTGGACCGAGCGGAGCCAGCTTAGAGGCTGGATTGCCGTCGAGCACGGTGCAAGAACTAGGCAAACTGGGCCACAATGTGCGGTCGGACATCGGGGGCTTTCAGCGCTCGATCTTCGGACGTGGTCAGATTATCCGCCGCGATGCCGACGGAAGCCTCATCGGCGGCAGCGATCTGCGTGCCGATGGCTGCGCGCTGGCAGTTTAAGCAGAATGTCCTGCGTTCCCCAATTTCTTCTGGAGGAGATCCCTTGGCTCTAACTGCCCCGGCGCGCCGGACCACCCTGGCCGTATTTTTCACGGCTTTGTTTGTCATGATCCTCCCAACGCTGGGCGCGATCGCCTCGGTGTTCACGGTGATCTCGGGGCGGGCTCAGTGGCTCCATGTCGCTATGTTTGTGGCCGGTTTCTTGCTCACTGGTTTGGGCATAACCATCGGTTATCACCGGATGCTGACTCATCGGGCCTTCGAAACCAATGGAGTCGTCAAGGCAATGCTCCTGATTTTCGGATCCATGGCGGTCGAAGGAGCAGCCAACGCCTGGGTCGCCAATCATGCGAAGCACCACATGCATTCCGATCGAGAGGGTGATCCCCACTCACCGGTGCACGGATTTATCCATTCGCACTGGGGATGGCTTTCCGAGTTTGCTTCGATTGATACGGGGAAGTACGCCCCCTGGGTCCAGGAAGATCGAGTCGCGGTTTGGGTGAGCAAGACCTTTCCCCTCTGGGTGACGATGGGGTATGTCATTCCCTTCGCCATTGCTGGTTGGGAAGGCCTGGTTTGGGGTGGGCTGTTCCGCCAGCTGGCCGTCCAAAACGTCACCTTCGCGGTGAACTCGGTCTGCCATCGGTGGGGTGCACGCCCGTTCAATACGACTGACTTGAGCCGAAACAATTGGATTGTCGGAGTCCTGGGGATGGGCGAAGGGTGGCACAACAACCACCATGCCTTCCCGGTGTCTGCGTTCCACGGACTGCGCTGGTGGGAATTCGATCTGTCGGGTGAAATCATCCGCCTCATGGAAGCACTGAAGCTCATTCGCAACGTGAGGCGGCCCAACCTACAGCAGATTGAGCGCAAGCTATTCAATCCCGGCGAGGCTGGTCTCTACGCGCGGGTGACGGGCTAGCCTCGGCGCCTCAGGGCCATCTGAACAACCTCAGCGAGATGCAGGGCCGGCCGTCCAGAGCCGTGCAGGATCTGGTCCCGGCAGCTAAAGCCGTCGGCCACGATCAGGGTGTCGGGGTCCGCCACCTGGACCGCCGGAAAGAGAACCCGTTCGCCTAGCCGCATCGAAACGTCGTAGTGGGCCCCCGCTTCATAGCCGAAGGCACCGGCCAGCCCGCAGCAGCCGGAGTCAGGCACCTGGCAGTCGAGTCCCATCCGCTGGAGCAGCCGCTCGTCGGGGCCAATTCCACCCATCGCCCGCTGGTGACAATGACCGTGGAGCAATGCCGTTCCCGGCAAAGCGGGCACCTCGAAGCTGGGGGCTTTCTGCTCGAGGAATTCGGCGAGCGAAAAGACCTGCTGCCTCAACTGGATCGCCCGAGCATCGTCCGGAAAGAGGTTCGGGAGCTCGTCCCTGAACACGGCAAGACAGCTAGGCTCCAGTATCACGATTGGAGTTGCAGCGGCGATCTGGGGTTCCAAAGCCGTGAGTGTCTGGCCCAGGAGTCGCCGGCCCGTTTCGATCATCCCGTACTCATAGACTGGTCGCCCGCAGCAGAGCTGCCGGCTGGGGAGCGTGACTGCGAAGCCCGCCGCCTCCAACACGTCGGTGGCTGCCTCAGCGGTGTGTGGGCGGAAGTAGTTGTTGAACGTGTCTGGCCACAGTAGTACCTGAGGTCGCGCTGGACCCCCCGGAGTTGAGCCCAGACCCGACCGGAAATGACGGAACCAGGCAGTGAAGTGCTGGGGGGCCAATCGCGGAAGTGGGCGTTCCGGTGCGATCCCCACGGCGCGTTTTATGGGGTCGGCAAAGAAGGGGGTTTGGGAGAAGAAATTTGCCAGCGTCGGCGCGCGGCTGGCGAGTTTGGCCCACAGTCCAATCCATCCAAACAGGTAGGCGGCCAACGGGCGGCGGTGGCCCTCGTAATAGTGAGAGAGGAATTCCGCCCGGTAGGTGGCCATGTCGACCTGGACCGGACACTCCGTCTTACACGCTTTGCAGGACAGGCAGAGGTCAAGCGCCTCTTTTACAGGCTCACTCCGCCATCCCTGCTGGAGGGTCCCGCCATTCAGCATCTCGAACAGCAACCGGGCTCGACCCCGAGTGGAGTGCATCTCCTCACCGGTGGCCATGTAGCTCGGACACATCACGCCTGCATCCAGCTTGCGGCACTTCCCCACTCCAACGCAGCGGAGAAGCGCCTCTGAGAAGTCTCGATGGTCGTCGGGATATTGAAACTGGGTGCGCACTTCGTAGGGGTGATAGCCAAGCAAACGGAGATCCTGGTCGAGCGGCAGCGGGTCCACGACCCGGCCGGGGTTCATTCGGCCCTGGGGGTCCCAGATGCTCTTGAACTCCCGGAACGCCTGGATCAGTTCGGGTCCGAACATTTTCGGGAGCAGCTCGGCTCGCGCCTGGCCATCGCCGTGCTCGCCCGAGATCGATCCCCCATAACCAACGACGAGATCAGCCGCGTCTTCGATGAAGGCCCGAAACTTGGCCACGCCCGCGGTGGAACGCAGGTCGAAGTTGATTCGGGTGTGGATACAGCCATCTCCCAGGTGCCCGTACAGGGCACCTGTGTAGCCGTAGCGGTCGTACAGGGCCTTGAGGTCGCGGAGGTAGCCGCCAACTCGATCCGGGGGCACCGCCGAGTCTTCCCACCCCTCCCAGGCATCTGGCTCTCCGGGCGCATGCGCGTTGGCCCCCAGCGCCGACTCGCGTACCGCCCACAGCGAGTGCGCTTCCTGAGCATTTTCGAAGAGCCGCATGGCAGGCGGAGTCGATCCCGCCCTCAGTTCATCCATCAGGCGATGCGCCTGAGCGGCCGCCGCTCCGATGGTGTCTCCGCCGAACTCCACAAGGAGCCAGCCACCCCCCGGAGGCAATCGCTCGATTCCGGCCACATTAAGTCGCTTCTTGCGGGAGTTCGAGACGAGTCGGTCGTCGATGCCCTCGAGCCCAATTGGGTGATGGGCCAGGATTTGGGGAACCCGGTCCCCCCCGCTCGCGATATCTGGATAGCCCAGCACCAATAGCGCGCGGCCGGGTGGGCTGTCGACCAGGTGAAGGTTGGCTTGCAGTACGGTGACGCAGGTTCCCTCACTCCCGACCAAGGCCCGCGCCACGTTGAACCCGCTTTCGGGTAGGAGCTCGTCCAAGTTGTAGCCGGATACCCGGCGGGGAATCTGGGGGTAGCGAGCCCGGATGAGGTCGGCATAACGATCCCGCAAGCTACGGAGACGGGAGTAGATCTCGCCTCGCCGCCCTCCCTCGCGGATGATGCGCTCGATCTCTTGATCGGAGGTCGCTCCGACCTGGAGGCGCAGCCCGTCGTAGGTCAGGACGTCCAGGGTGTCAATGTTGTTCACCGTCTTGCCGGCCATGATGGAGTGGATGCCGCAGGAGTTGTTGCCGATCATTCCGCCCAGCGTGCACCATGCATGGGTGGCCGGGTCGGGACCAAAGGTCAGTCCGTGCTGCTCGGCGCGGGTGCGTAAGACGTCCAGTACGACCCCGGGCTCAACCCGAGCAATCTTTTGCCCAGGGTCGAGAAACAGGATGTGATTCAAGTGGCGAGAGAGGTCCAGCACCACCGCGGTATTGGTGGTCTGGCCACCGATGCTGGTTCCCGCCCCCCGGGCCAAGATCGGGGCATCGTGATCGTGGCAGACGCCGATGGCGGCCACCAGATCGTCGATCGACTGCGGAACTACGATGCCGATAGGCGTGTGGCGATAGTTCGAAGCGTCCGTCGCATAAAGGGCCCGCGAGCCGGAATCAAAGCGCACTTGCCCCCGGATCGTGGCTCGAAGATCAGCTGAGAGCGCCTGGGAATCACCGTCTAAGTGGGCCGCTACTTCTGGCTGCAACTGGGACCCCAAGGGAATGACAAGCGGATTCCGCGAAACCGGCCTCCCCCTGCGAGGACGTGAGCGTCCAGCAACGGTGCTACTGCGTCGCCCAATCGCAGATTAGCGTGCCTGACAATTCCGGCGGCGATTCGCGTCTTTCCGTGCTCATCGGATGCGCTCATCGTGGCGATCTTGTAGACGAATTCGGTCTCTCCCACCGGCAGCATCGCTTCGGGCCCGTCGCCCTTGTTCGCACGAGTCTCGATGAACACGGTCGATACGATGTTGTGCCCACTCCGTACGTCTTGAAGCACCTCCTCAAGGAGATAGCGTGGGGCGACGCTCCCGGGCGAGGAGGGCCAGAGTGATGGTGGGGGTCGCAAATGGGCAGGTCTGGTTCGAGAGGTTCCTCAACGGTCAGTGCTAGCCAATCGACGTTCGTTGTTGGTACTGCCAAGTAAATCCATTCCTATGCCACGCCTTAGCCGTCGGTGGAAGAAACGAGCGATCTGAAAACAGCTCGCCCTGTCCAACGCTGCATTATCGTGTGGTAATGGGGCCGTCCATTTTCAACCAAGTTTAAGCTGGAGCTCCGCCACGCGCAGTGTCAGAAGACGCGTCTTGAGCCGAGTGGAGAGTTCTCCACGACGATCCGTGGATTCGACGGGCATCTGCTGGCCATCGCCTGGCCGATCACTGAGAGGCCACCCTCCTTGAAATTCCCACGAACCCTCCTATGCTAGAACGGTAGTTCTTATAGGAGGTCGCCCGGCCGGCTGCTCGGCCACCAGTCGCCATGCTGCACCGCGCCAGCGGGTCGTCTACACCGAAGCGCCCGTGCACCTACCCATCTCGCCGATGCCGAACCGGTGACCCCTTCCCCAGGCACCGAAAACGGCCTCCACCCGGTCGATCATCTGTCACCGGTCGAAATTGAGGAACTGGCCCAGGCCACCCGGTTCTCGGGGTCCAGCTCTTACCGCGACGGAAATCCGACCGGCATCGCTGGTCCGGCTATCATGCGCCGCGAAGGACCGACTCATACCAAGGAGGGCCAAGTGGCTGAGCACGCTCGCTCCAGGGACACGACGGCAAGCCCTGACACGCTCTGGCAAATCTGGTCCGATCCGACCACTTGGGGTGAGTGGAATCCTGACGTCGCCCAGGTGAAGCTGGATGGGCCCTTCGCCGTCGGCACCAGCGGCGAGATGTTCATGACCAGCGGGCGACACCACAAGATCACCATTGAGAGCATTGAGTCCGGTAAACAGTTTGCCCTGTTGGCAACTGCCATTCCTGGACATCCGTTCCTCTTTCGATGCGAAGTCGCGGCAACCGGCTCGGGAAGCCGCGTGACCCAGGGCGTGACCGTACGCGGCCCACTGGCCGGGCTGCTTTCCCCAATGATGGGAGAAAAAGTTGCCGAGGGATTTGTTCCTATCCTGAACGCCTTGGCAAAACAAGCTGAATCGAAAGGCTAGCTACGTGGCCTGCATATGAGCTCGACGGAAGATGGCCTGGGCGCGGATCTCGCTTTCTGGATCAGCTTGACCCGAGTCACGGGAATTGGCCCCCGCCGGTTCGATCTCCTCCTGGAAACATTTGGCACTGCTGAGAAAGCCTGGCTGGCCTCGATGACCGACTTGCTGCAAGCCGGCCTCGACCGACGGTCAGCCGACTCGCTCATTGTTGCCCGTCGCAAGGTCGACCCGAGCCGCGAAGTCGACAATATTCGCGCACGAGGCATCAGAGCGATCACGAAGCGAGATTCGGACTACCCCGAACAGCTTGCCGAGATCTATGACGCACCTCCGGTCCTCTACGTGCGCGGCGAGCTCGGAACAGCGGACGCGCTTGCCCTGGCTATCGTCGGTACTCGGGGGGCCAGCACCTACGGGCGAATGGCGGCCGAGCAATTGGCGATCGAGCTAGCCCGCGCCGGGGTCACCATCGTGAGTGGTCTGGCCCTCGGCGTGGACACCGCCGCTCATCGAGGGGCCCTTCAGGGCGGGGGCCGCACCATAGCCGTCCTGGCCAGCGGGCTCGACCGAATTTACCCTAGCCAGAATGCCGGACTCGCTGATGAGATCAGTCGGAATGGCGCCCTGGTTACTGAGTTTCCGCTCGGCATCAAGCCGGATGCGGTGAACTTTCCTCGTCGCAATCGCATCATTTCTGGCTTGACACGAGGAACGCTCGTAGTGGAAGCTGGTGAAAGGAGCGGGGCGCTCATTACCGCAGCGTTTGCCGCTGAGCAGGGACGCGAAGTTCTGGCCGTCCCCGGATCGATCTTCAGCTCCAAGAGTAAGGGCACGAACGCATTGATTCGCGACGGCGCGACCCCGGTCACGTCCGCCGACGATGTGCTGGCTGAGCTGAGGCCAAACCACCAGCCGCGTCAACTGTCGATCGCTGATATTGTGCCCCTGGATGAAACGGAAAGGGTGTTAGTGAACGTTCTCAAAGGTGATCCCGTCCACATCGACGAGATTGCCAGGGAAGCGGCGCTTCCCATGTCGCTGGTGAGTGCAGCGTTGGCGATGATGGAGCTCAAGGGAATTGTCCGTCAGTTGGGCGGAATGCATTACGTACGCGGAGGCGCCTAATTGGCGGGCAAATTGGTGATCGTAGAATCACCAGCAAAAGCAAAGACCATTGAGAAATATCTCGGCCGCGGCTACGAGGTTCGCGCCTCATTGGGCCACGTCCGCGACCTTCCCAAGAGCAAACTTGGCGTCGATATCGACCGGGACTTCGCGCCCCACTACCTCGTGCCGAGAGAAAAGGCTGCCCGGGTCAAAGAGCTGAAGAGTCGGGTGAAACAGGCCGACGAGATCATTTTGGCGACCGACCCTGACCGGGAGGGAGAGGCAATCGCCTGGCATCTCGCGGAGACTATCGACGTGGGGGATCGGCCGGTGAGCCGGGTCGAATTCCACGAAATCACCCGCGCCGCGGTCCTGGATGCGATGAAGCATCCGCGCCGAATTAACTATCAGCAGGTAAACGCTCAGCAAGCGCGCCGGATCCTGGATCGTTTGGTCGGCTACCAGATCAGCCCGTTACTCTGGAAAAAGGTCCAGCGAGGCCTATCGGCCGGGCGAGTGCAGTCAGCTGCGCTCCGTATTGTGGTGGAGCGAGAGCGGGAAATTGACGCCTTCGTGCCGGTGGAATCCTGGTCGATCGAAGCGGAGCTTGCCAAGCAAGGCCCGGTCCGTCGGCGCACGTCGAATAATTTCACGGCGACTCTCCAGGAAGTCAACAAGAAAAAGCCGGAGATTCGTGACGAAGCAGGTGCTAACGACCTCCTAACGAAGCTCGCGGGCGCTGCTTTTCGAGTGGAAGAGGTTCGCACGCGGCAGCAGCAGCGTCAGCCCGCCGCACCGTTTACGACGAGCACGCTGCAGCAGGAGGCCAGCCGTAAGCTGAGCTTCGGCACCAGCAAGACGATGGTCGTGGCCCAGCAGCTCTACGAGGGCATTGATTTGGGCAAGGAAGGGTCAGTCGGGCTCATCTCATACATGCGTACCGACTCGACCAACGTGTCTCTGACCGCGGTTGATGAAGCTCGCAAGTACATCGGTGAGGTCCATGGAGCCGAGATGCTTAGCGATAGCCCTCGCGCCTATCGGACGCGCAGCCGACTTGCCCAAGAGGCTCACGAAGCGATTCGTCCCACCTCGGTCTATCGGACACCCGTCGATGTCGCTTCCCACCTCTCGCGGGATCAGGCCCGCTTGTACGAGCTAATCTGGAAGCGTTTCGTGGCGACCCAAATGGCGCCAGCTCGGATTGAGATCACCAGTGTGGATATTGCGGCCGAGCCCGTTGGCTCACCGGACCGATACCGATTCCGCGCGGCCGGCTCCGTGATTGCCTTTCAAGGTTTCCTTAGTCTCAACCAGGAGTCGCGGGATGAGGATGCGGCAGCCACCGACGAAGATCGCAAGCCGCTTCCGGAGCTCGCCTCCGGGGAATTGTTGGACTTCGTCAAGCTCGAGCCGGAGCAACACTTCACCCAACCCCCGCCCCGGTTCTCAGAGGCTTCCTTGGTTCGGGTCTTAGAAGAAAAGGGGATTGGGCGACCGAGCACGTATGCGCCGATTATTGCGACGATCAGGGCACGAGGCTACGTAACCGTCGCCGAGCGGCGGCTCGAGCCGACCGAGCTTGGCACCCTCGTAACCGGGTTGCTTGTCACCTATTTCCCCGGCATTGTTGATATCGACTTCACGGCCGGTCTCGAAGAGCGCCTGGATGACATCGCAGAAGGGCGCAAGGAGATGGTGCCAGTTCTTCGAGAGTTCTACGGGCCTTTCGCGGGAGCGCTGGCGGCGGCCGACCTGGAGATGGAGCATGTCCAGGCACCCATTGAGCTAGTCGGGGAAGACTGCGAGAAATGCGGTAAGCCCCTGTGGGTGAAGTGGGGCCGATTTGGAAAATTCATCGCTTGCTCAGGCTTCCCGGACTGCCGAAACACCCGACCATTTTTGAACAAGGTAGGCGCCTTCTGCCCCGAGTGCGAGGCCCCCATCGTCGAGCGGCGGAGCCGCAACCGGAAACGTTTTTACGGTTGCTCGCGCTACCCGGAGTGCAATTGGGTGTCCTGGGCGAGGCCGGTTCCTCAGCCCTGTCCCACCTGTGGGGGATTGATGGTGGAGGCCGGGCGGGGTCGCGCCAAGTGCACCCGCTGCGGTCTAACCCATCAGATCGATGAACATGACGGCCTGGTGGAGCCCGCGATTACCAATGGAGTGAGTGCTGCTTCGTGAGCCCGGGAACTCGCCTTCCTCGTCTCCGGCAATCGATGGCCGGTGCCGGAGTGGATGCCGTCTTGGTTTCCCAGCCCGAATCGCGTCGCTATCTCAGCGGGTACAGCGGGAGCGATCTGCCCCCGCGTGAGTCGGCGGGATATCTGCTCGTTACCGGTGACCGACAATACCTCCTGACCGATCCCCGCACCGAGGGCCAGGCAGCTGCGGAGGCGCCCAGCTTCGAGTTGCGTGTCTACGGAGGGACGTCTCGGATGTCGGATGTCTTGCGGGATCTGGTCACCGAGTTGGGAATTGCTCGGATCGGTTTCGAGGCGCATCATCTCTCTTATGGCTCCTGGCGCCAGCTCACCGAAGCTCTGGAGGATAAAGCGAGTCTTCTGCCCACGCCGGATATCATCGATCAGCTTCGGTCCGTCAAAGACCCGGACGAAATCGACGCAATTCGAAACTCGGTGGCACTGAACGATGCGGCTTTTGCGTTCCTGGCTCGCCAACTGCGCCCGGGAGTCAGTGAATTGGATCTGGCTTGGGAAACTGAGCGCTACTTTCGGACCCATGGAGCGGAGGGCGTTTCCTTCGATCCCATCACGGTGGCCGGTCCGAATACGGCGATTCCTCACGCCCGTCCAGGCGAGCGTCTGGTCGAAAGTGATGACCTCGTGATTTTCGACATGGGGGCGAAGCTCCACGGCTACTGCTCCGATATGACCCGTACGATCTGCATCGACTCCGTCCCCGACCCCTTTTCAGACATCTGGCAGATTGTGTTGGGTGCCCTGTCTGAAGCGGAGCAACGGGTCCAGATCGGGATGACCGGCACGGAGCTGGACGCGGTCGCTCGAGGAGTTATCGAAAAATCGGGTTACGGCGATGCCTTCGTTCACGGGCTCGGACATGGCATCGGCCTGGAGGTGCACGAGCCGCCCTGGGTCACGCGCACTCGAGGCGACATGGTTTTGCAACAGGGCATGGTCTTCAGTATCGAGCCGGGCATCTATCTGCCGGGCACCGGGGGTGTGCGGATCGAGGATCTCGTGCTCCTCACTGAACGGGGGGCCGAAGTGCTTTGCTCGTCTCCCAAAAAACTTCGACTCGCGGAGGTACTCAGTGATCTCGACCGGTGATCTCAAACGGGGGGTTGTCATCGAGGCCGACGGCCAACTGTTTCAGGTAATGGAGTACCAGCACATCAAGATGGGCCGGGGGGGCGCACAGGTTCGGATGCGCCTGCGCAACATCCGGTCCGGAGCTGTTGTGGACAAGACGGTCCAGGCCGGGCAGAAGTGGCCTCGCGTGCATCTGGATCAACGGGGGGTTCAGTTCCTGTATGAGGAAAGCGGCAACTACTTTTTCATGGACCAGGAAAACTTCGAACAGATTGCCCTGACCCGAGACCAGATGGGTGAGGCAGTGAGCTATTTGAAGGATGGAATGCTGCTACAGGTGTCGATGAACGGCGATGAGCCGATTGGCCTCGAGCTGCCGATCACCATCGACCTGAAGATTGTGGAAACCGAGCCTGGATTCCGGGGCGATACCGCCGCCGGGGGTACCAAGCCGGCCACCCTGGAAACCGGCCTGGTTGTCAATATTCCGCTCTTCGTGAATAACGGCGAGACGATCCGAGTGGATACTCGGACCGGCTCCTATATCGAGCGCGTGACCTCATAGGGGCGCGATTGAAAGCCTCACCCACCAACCACTCGATGCTTTTCAGGAATTGAGAGTGACTGGCACCGGTCCCGATCAGTCTAAGTCCGAGCCAGCTCAGCCGCAGGCGGTCGCGCCCGTGGAGCTGGTGCAGGAGTTGATGGCTATCCTGAATGGTACCCAGGTCGCCGAGCTCGAGGTCCAATGGGGTTCCGTCCGGGTGCAGATTCAACGGGAGACCGGGACGAGAATCCCATTTGCGCAGGCCGGCGAGGTGCCGCAAGCCGAAGCAGCAGAACCTTCCTCACCCCAGGTGCCGTCGAGCACGGTTACCTCAACCTCGGTGGGCACGCTAAGACGGGCCGTGGAGGATGGCTTTCCCGCTGTGGGCGATCACGTCAGCGGAGGCGCCAAGATCGCCGAGGTCGAAGTGCTGGGCATCCGCAACTCGGTATTGGCGACCGTAGACGGCCTACTGTCGGTCTGGCTTGTTGAAGACGAAGCGGCCGTGGAGTACGGCCAGCCGTTGGCGGTCATTCAGCATCTCGACGTTCAGAACCCCGGCTGAAACAGGAGGGGTGATGGCGAGGACCGAGGCAGGGCCTATAGGCGCGCACCACTATCGCGTCGGAGATTTGATCATTTATCTCCGGGAGCTATTCTCCCGAGATCCCGTTCTCGCCGATGTCTGGGTCAGCGGCGAGATGACGGATGTCACTCGCTCCTCGGCCGGTCACTGGTACTTTACGCTCCGCGATGGTGACGCTCGGATTGGGGTGGTCGTCTTCCGGGCTTCGGCTCGCCGACAGTCTCAGCCTCCCGCCGAAGGCCACCAGGCGCTGGTGCACGGTGCCGTGGATATCTACGATCAGCGGTCTGTTTATCAGCTCATCGCCGATGTGGTGCTTCCGGGCGAGACGGGCCGGATGCGTGCGCAATTCGAAGCACTTCGGGCAAGGCTGGACAAGGAAGGCCTGTTCGCTCCGGAACGAAAGCGACGATTACCCGGCTTTCCCAAGCGGGTCGGCATCGTGACCTCCCAGTCGGGAGCGGCGCTCCACGATATTCTCCGAGTCTGGGAACGCCGTTTTCCGATGCTCGAAGTGTTGCTGGCGCCCACGGCAGTGCAGGGGGAAGAAGCGGTGCGAGGGATCGTCATGGCGCTTGACCGCCTCAATGCTTACCACGAAGACGAAAAGCCGCTCGACGCGATTATTCTGACTCGCGGCGGAGGATCGCCCGAAGAGTTGGCTACCTTCAATGAGGAAGCGATTGCACGCGCGATCTATGCGTCGCACGTGCCGGTTGTCTCGGCGATCGGGCACGAAGTTGATTGGACCATCGCCGATCTGGTCGCCGATCTCCGCTGCCCCACCCCTTCGGCGGCTGCCGAGATGGTGGTCCCGGATGCCGCCGATCTCCAACGCCACTTGACCTCATCCGCCGACCGCTTGCGGCTGGCATTGGCCCGCCGGGTTCGCGATGCTCGCAGTGCAGTCGAAAGGGATCGGGCCAGGTTGGCCAGCCGGTCGCCGGTCGCGAGGCTTCAGAACGACCGGACCCAGACCGATGATCTGGCGGGACGAGCGGATCGAGCGCTCGGAAGAGTCCTGGCGTCGGCACGATCCGACGTGGCGAACACTGGGTTCCGGATGACGGCGCTGAACCCCACCGCGATTCTGGATCGGGGCTATGCGGTTTGCACCCGAGCCGATGACGGCGTACTCGTCATGGATCCGTCGCAAGTCGGCATTGGCGACCTGTTGGCCATCCGGCTTGCCCGTGGTTCGCTGCTGAGCGAAGTGGCAACTGCACCTACACTGCCGCCCCGAGTCGACTTGGCTGGAAAAGAAAAAGGATGAGTGAGACCGGCGGCAGCGGGCTGCTCTCCTTCGAGGAGGCCTACGCGGCATTACGCCAGGCAGTCGATGACCTGGAGAGCGGCGCCCTTCCACTTGACGCGGCGATGGCCCGCTATGAAGAAGGCATGCGGCTCGTCCAGATGTGCAACGAGTTGCTGGACGGCGCGGAGCTGCGTATTCAGCGCGTGGGCCAAGAGCTCAACCCGGCCAAGTAGCGCTAGTCGGCAGGGGGAATATTGGGTAATGGCTGAGCTCCTCGATAACCGGGTGCTGATTGCCGCTCTGTTGGCCTGGGTGGCGGCGCAATCCATCAAAATTGCCATCGACCTGAGTCGAACCGGACGGATCAATTTTCGATATCTCGTTAGCTCCGGCGGAATGCCAAGCGCTCACGCCGCTCTGGTGAGTGCATTGGCGACAGTCACCGGTCGGGAGGCGGGTCTGCAGTCTCCGCTTTTTGGCGTAGCGGTGGTTGTTGCCTCGGTGGTGATGTATGACGCGGCGGGGGTTCGCCAGGCGGCCATGTTGCAGGCCCGGATTCTGAATCGCATGCTTGATGAGCTATTCACCCAGCATGCTTTCAGCGAGCGTCGTCTCCGGGAGCTCCTTGGCCATACCCCGATTGAGGTGTTCGCCGGGGCGATGCTCGGTCTGGCCGTGGGTTTCGTCCTGGCCCGGTAAGGCCCGCCCCAAAAAAGGCTAATCAGAGCTCGAGGGTAACGGTCCGAAGCCCTTCGAGACTGAACATCAGCAAGCGTTTTTGCTGGTCGGACCAGCCGACAAGATGCCAAATCGTTCGGTAGGGAATCAAGAGCTCCGGCCTGATAAGAGTCTCGATAGGGAAATGCGGTCCCCGGCCCGTGGCGAAGGTGAGCTTCGCTACTGCTTGATCCACCAATGCCTCGGTCAGCGAATCGAGCAAAGGCGGGGCGACTCCCCCTTCTGATTGACGCCCCCGGACCAGAGTCTGCTCAGCAAGCGGACGCAAATAGGGCGGAAAGGCGGCTAGTAGGCGAGAGGCGAGGGCCACGACTTCCGCTTGAGCAATGGAGGGATCGCGAGACGCCCGATCGAGGACCTGGAATAGCGTGTGGATGTCTCGAAGCGTCAGTCCTTGGTCCGGAATGCCCTCGGAATGCAGGCGATAGCCATGAGCCCTGACCAGCGGCAGCCCGATTTCACGGCGGATTATGCCCAGGTCGGCCTGGAGTTGCCGCTCGCTGATCGAGAAGCGCCGGGCGAGTTGGCTGCGGCTCGCGCCCGGGTGGCTGCTGATGAACTCGGCAAGAGTCCAGACGCGCCGGAAGCGCTCGGGAATCAGGCGGCGGCGGATTGTTGTGGGTCCGGGAGTGGGGATCACAGGGCCGATCCAGTTCTCCGGGTTGACCCCGACCGGTACGCCGAGAGGGATTCGAACCCTCGGCCTCAGCCTCCGCAGGGCTGCGCTCTATCCGCTGAGCTATCGGCGCGTATCGTTCCGAGTTTAGCATAAGGCCCTTTGTATAATTTGCCTGCTTCCCGCCGCCGCCCCCCATTCAAAGTCGGGGTTCGACCTGACACCCGGAGCGTCTTCGGCTCCGGGGGCCGATTCATCGGCCGACGCATTCGCATCAGGTAGGCGAGAGTTCTGAGGTGTTGATGGCACGCCCCCTCCGAATCGGTCTGCTCGGCCTTGGGCCCGTCGGTATGGCGGTGGCAAAAGCTATCCAGGACAAGGACAAGGTTCTGGAGCGGCGCATTGGCGCTCCCCTGGAGCTTCGTCGGGTTTGGACGCGGACGCGGGGACTACCGCGATCGGTAGATGACTCGCTGCTTTGCTATGACGTAGAGGAAATCCTCAGTGACCCCGAGATCGATCTGGTGGTTGAGCTCTTGCCTGGGGAGCACCCCGCTTACGAGTACGTAAAACGGGCTTTGCTAGCGGGCAAACACGTCGTCACCGGCAACAAGGAAGTCATGGCGAAGCACGGGCCAGAAATTCTGTCCCTGGCCGCCGAAAAACATGTCGACATATCCTTCGAAGCCAGCGTAGGAGGCGGCATCCCGGTCATCGGCCCGTTCAAGCTGGACCTGCTTGCCAACGAGATCCACCGCGTCCGAGCCATCATCAACGGCACGACCAATTTCATCTTGACCCAGATGGCCTCGCACGGCTCTTCTTTTGAAGATGCTTTGGCTGAGGCGCAGGCGCTGGGTTATGCCGAAGCCGATCCGAGCAAGGACGTCGATGGTATCGATGCCATGTTCAAGCTGACCATACTCGGGAGCCTCGCTTTCCACATGCGGGTCAGCCCAGATGACGTCTATCACGAAGGTATCTCGGCCCTGGCCCCCGCCGATTTCCGCTATGCGCGCGAGCTCGGCTACGCCATCAAGCTGCTAGCGATCGGGGAAGCGGAGGATGGCGGGGTCGTACTCCGCGTTCACCCCACGCTCCTGCGGGAGACCGAAATGCTGGCCAAGGTGGACGGGGTTTTCAACGCGGTCGCCGTTGAAGGCGACCTGGTCGGTCCGATTCTCTTTTATGGTCGGGGGGCAGGCGGCGGCCCGACTTCCAGCGCCGTGGTCGCCGACATCATCGATCTCGCTCAGCGTTCGCTCGCCGGGACTGCATGGGTTGCGCCGCCCGCTTTTGAGGACACGTATTCGATTCGGTCCATGGATGACGTGCGGACCGGCTACTATCTGCGCCTGCTGGCCTACGACCGGCCTGGGGTGTTTGCCCAGATCACCCGGGTGCTTGGCGAGGCAGAGATCAGTATTGCCTCGGTCATTCAGAAGGAGAACGTGGTCGATGGCCAACCGCCAGTGGAATACGCTGAGGTTGTGCTCATGACCCACAGGACCCGAGAGGCCACGATGCAAGGCGCGGTGCGCGCCATCGCCGCGTTGCCGTCAGTGTTCAAGATTGGTAGCCTCATTCGGGTCGAGGAGTAACTTTGCAGGATTACGCGCCGAGGCCGAGCGGAGCCTCATACCACCCGGGTTTGCTCGAAAAATACGGCGAGTATCTCCCTATCACGGACAAAACGCCGATGCTCAGTCTGGGTGAGGGTCGGACGCCGCTCGTGCGCTCGAAGTTCTTCCAGCAAGAGCTGGGTGCGGCCGCGGTGTATTTCAAACTGGAGGGGGCCAACCCGACCGGGTCTTTCAAGGACCGTGGTATGGTTCTCACCATGGCCAAAGCCATCGAAGCCGGCAGCAAGGCGGTGATTTGCGCTTCAACGGGCAATACCTCCGCGTCGGCGGCCGCCTATGCGGCTCGGGCTGGGGTCACCGCGGTCGTGATTGTTCCCGAAGGCTACGTCGCGCTGGGAAAATTGGCGCAGGCGATGGTTTATGGCGCCCGGGTAATCATGGTACGCGGCAACTTTGACGAAGCTCTTGCCATCGTTCGAGCGTTGAGTGAGGCGCACCCGGTCACGGTTGTCAACTCGATCAATCGCTTCCGGCTAGAGGGCCAGAAGACCGCGGCCTTCGAGATATGTGATGACCTGGGCGATGCCCCTGATTACCTGGCCATACCGGTCGGGAACGCCGGTAATATCTCGGCCTACTGGATGGGCTTTTTGCAATACCAGGCGGCCGGCCGCGCGACTCGAACTCCGCACCTGCTGGGATTCGAGGCGGCCGGAGCAGCGCCGATTGTTCGCAACGAGGTCATCGCCAACCCCGAGACGATCGCCACTGCGATTCGGATTGGCAATCCGGCCAACTGGGAGTTGGCCGTCGCGGCTCGCGACGAGTCGACCGGTCTGATCGATTGCGTCACCGATGCAGAGATTACCGAAGCCTACCGGGACCTTGCGCAGAAGGAAGGCGTTTTTGTCGAGCTGGCCTCGGCGGCCTGCGTGGCCGGGGTACGCAAACTGGTTCGCCTCGGTCAGTTGGATCTGCACGGGCGCTCGGTGGTTTGTATCCTGACCGGAAATGGGCTCAAGGATCCGGATTCAGCAGTGAAGCTGTCCGGCGACGCTGCCCGGGTGGGTGCAGACTTGGTGGCGGTCGAGCGAGCACTCGGCTGGGTTTAGACGGGTGACTGCAAGAGACTTCGCGCCATTCACCATCGAAGTGCCGGCGACCAGCGCGAATCTGGGGCCCGGATTCGATGCCCTGGGGCTGGCATTGGACATTGTCAACACGGTGCGGGTAGAGCCATCCGATCATTGGGATATGGTGGTGGTGGGAGAGGGCGCAGAGCGAATCCCAACCGGCGATCGAAATTTGATGCAGCGAACGATCGGGACGGTTGCACGGCGCTCGGGAGTTCAACTGCCCCCCGCCCGGTTGTTGTGCACCCACGCCATTCCGCTCGCCCGGGGTCTCGGGAGTAGCAGCGCGGCAATTGTGGCCGGGCTGCTGGTGGCGAATCACCTGGGAGCAGATCGACCGCAGGATGAACTGCTGAGCCTCGCCGCGGAGTTGGAAGGCCACCCAGACAACGTGACCCCCGCTCTGCTGGGGGGAATTCAGGCCTGCGCGATGGCGGACGGCCGAGTTGTTCACGCGCGTATTCCCATGCCGCGGCCCTTGTCGCTCGCTCTGTATGTTCCGGACTTCCCGATGCCCACCCGCGAAGCTCGCCAGGTTGTTCCGCGGCGGATCGACATTCATGATGCCGTTTACAATATCAGTCGAGTGGCCCTGCTCGTCGCAGCCCTGGCATCTGGGGATTTCGGCGCCTTGTCGTCTGGCACCGAGGACATGGTGCATCAGCCTCCTCGGATGCGATTGTTTCCCTCGATGGCCGTGCTCTTTCACGCCGCGCTCGACGCGGGTGCGCTCGGCGTCTATTTGAGTGGAGCCGGCTCCACGATTGCCGCCTTCATCGACGAGCAGGACGGGTCAGTGGTGGGCAGCCGGGTCGCACAGGCGATGGCCGATGCGGCAACCCGGGATGGTCTGACCGGCGTCTCGATGGTCTCCGCGATCCGGCAAACTGGCGCCGGTCTGCAGGATGCAGCCTGATGCCTTTGGTCGTTCAGAAATACGGCGGCACCTCGGTCGGCACTGCCGAGCGAATCCGCGCGGTGGCAGAAAGAGTACGCCGCACGCGTGAATCCGGCTACGAGGTGGTGGTCGTGGTGAGCGCCATGGGGGATACCACCGATCGACTGGTCGAATTAGCGCGATCCGTAGCGCCGGAACCGGATCGGCGTGACTATGATCTCTTGCTCTCCACCGGGGAAACTCAGTCGACCGCACTTCTGTCCATGGCTTTGAAAGCCATCGGTTGCCCATCGATATCCCTGGCCGGCGCGCAATTAGGGATCAAGACCGACCGAGTTTATTCGCGGGCCCGGATCATGGATATCCAGCCGGATCGTCTGAAGGCCGAGCTAGCCAACGGCCGTTGTGTGATCGTGCCCGGCTTTCAGGGGGTGACCGATGAAGGTGACATAACCACCATTGGTCGAGGCGGGTCGGATACGACGGCGGTAGCGTTGGCCTGCGCCCTCGAAGCCCCCAAGTGCGAGATCTACACCGACGTCGATGGTGTCTTTACCGCTGATCCGCGGATCGTTCCGACAGCCCGCCGGTTGTCCAGCATTTCCTACGAAGAAATGCTGGAGCTCGCTCAAATGGGCGCTCGGGTGATGCATCCTCGGGCGGTGGAGCTAGCTGAGCTTTATTCCTTGCTCGTCGAAGTCCGATCGAGCTTTAACGACCATCCGGGTACGCTGATCGACCGAGGAGATGCTATGGAGTCTCGCAAACACGTGCGCGGGATCGCGCACGATACCAATGTTGCCAAGGTCACGTTGGCTGGAGTGCCGGACTGTCCAGGGCTTGCTCACGCCTTGTTCGCGCCGCTGGCGGAAGCTGGGATCAGCGTGGACGTGATCGTTCAAGCAGCCAGCATTGGAGGACTCGCGGAGATCTCGTTTACCGTTTCCCGAGCGGACCTGAATCAAGCCATGCAGGTCGTAGAGAAGATTGCGGCGGAGACCGGTGCCAGCGTCGCGCACGGAACGGCGAGTTTGGCGAAGATCTCGATTGTGGGAACCGGGCTGCAGAGTGCCCCCGGCTACGCGGCGCGAATGTTCGGTACGCTGGCCGAGCATGGCATCAACATTGACATGATCACGACCTCCGACATCCGCATCACCTGTGTGATCGAGGAGTCCGCGGTGGAGGAGGCGGTTCAAGCCCTCCACACCACCTTCGAGCTCGACAAAGAGGACTGACCAGATGGTACCTGGAGGCAGGGAAGTCAGTCGTTGTCACTAGCTCATGCCCCAGCACTAGGGATGGGCTGACCATGTCTTGGAGAGATCCGCAGGGAGGGTTGAATGCCAGCACAGTATCGAGCCGAGATTGTCGGAAGCTTCTTGCGGCCCCCCGATGTTTTGGAGGCGCACGAAGCCTATGCCCAGGGCCGTTTGGCGCTCGATCGCCTGCGGGCCGTCGAGGATCAGGCCATCCTGAATCTCCTCAATGTCGAGCGGCAGGTAGGACTCGACGTCATGAGCGACGGCGAGTATCGGCGAGGTGCGTGGGCTGGTGATTTCCAGGAATCGGTCGACGGATACGTGCCCGGCGCGCCGCCGATTGTTCTGAGCTGGCATCGAGATACGGAGAGCGGACCCATTCCCGTGGCGCCGTCCCTGGGCATGAGCCAGGCGGCCGGAAGTGTGGTGATCGGCGAAAAGCTTCGTCGCCGAAGGCGGCTCACCGAGCATGAGGCGAGTTTTCTGCAGGCCCACGCTCAAGGAGCCTTCAAGGTCACTATGCCGGCGCCATCCTACGTCGTGGCGCGGGGCTACAAGCCAGGGGTGACCGATCGAGCCTACCCGAGCCGGGCCGCTGTCTTGAAAGATGCGGTTGCCATCATTCAGGCCGAGATCAAGGCGCTCGTCGCCGAAGGGGTTCCGTATATCCAGCTAGACAATCCACACTACCCGGACTACATTCCTGAGGATCGGCGGGCGCAAATGCGGTCCATTGGGATCGACCCGGACCAGGCGATTCGGGAGGATGTGGAAGCCGACAACGAAGCGCTGACTGGCTTTGATCGCTCCCAGGTGACCCTGGCCATGCACCTATGCCGAGGGAATGGGGGCTCGGCCGGATGGCACACCGAGGGAAGCTACGAGCGAATCGCGGAACAAGTTCTGGGTGGAATCCACGTCGATCGATTCTTGTTGGAGTACGACAGCCAGCGCGCCGGCGGATTTGAGCCGCTGCGGTTTGTCCCCAAGGGAACCACCGTGGTGCTGGGGCTGGTCACGACGAAATCGGGCGAAATCGAATCACCGGAGCTCATTTTGAGGCGTATCGACGAGGCCTCCCGGCAGGTCGACGTGGAGCATCTCGCGGTTAGCCCGCAGTGTGGCTTCGCTTCAGTGATTGAAGGGAACCCGCTAACGCTCGACCAGCAACGCCGTAAGCTGGAGCTAGTGGTCGAAGTCGCCCGCAAAGTCTGGGGTTAGGCGAACCCGGTGGAGGGCGGACCGACGACTGGGAGGGCCTCTTCGCTTCTCCCGCAGCGCGGGGCGAGGGGAGGCGTGGGCACCGGCGGCCAGGCTCAGGGGGCATGGTATAGTTTGCCCGATTAGGCCGGCGTAGCTCAGTGGCAGAGCAGCTGTTTCGTAAACAGCAGGCCGAGGGTTCGAATCCCCCCGCCGGCTCCGCACAGCCGCTCAAAAGACCACATTTGGCGAGCATCTTTTCCGAGGCTGACAACAATCTGACAACAACCGGCCTCCGAACGCTCACCCATCACTTGGAGGCCAACAGGGCACCGAGCTGGTCGGCGGCTTCTCGTTGGAGCGCTGGCACGACCCCCGCGTAGTAGTTCATGGTCACACTGATTTGGCTATGGCCGAGTTGTTCCATGACGGTGCGGGGGTGAACCCCAAGGGCGACGAGTAGCGCGGCACAGCCGTGGCGCAAGTCGTGAAAGCGGATCACGGGAAGGTCGGCCCGACGTAAAAGCGCCTGGAGTTGGTGATTGACCGTCGAGCCGTGAATCGGCTCGCCGGTGGGCCTCGTGAAGCAAAGGCCGTCCCCCTCGTACCAGAGGTTGCCTGCGGTCTTACGCTCGAACGCCTGGCGGTCCTGGTGGGCTCGAAGTGCATCGACCACCAGCGGAGGAATCGGGATGGTCCGCCGGGACCGCTCTGTCTTTGGATCGACGCGCTCGAATTGGCCGCCGGTCCGCTGAAGGGTCGCCGTTACATCCACCCTCGGCTGGTCGAGCGAGTCGATGGCCTCATCGGTCACTTCGCCCTTAGCGAGATGAACATCACTCCAGCGAAGCGCGAGAGCTTCACCCTGACGCAAGCCCGAGGCGATTGCGGTGATGAACAAGGCTTCGAGGCGGTCCCCCTGGACGGCTTGGATGATCGCGCGAGCATCATCGGGTGAGATCGTCGGCGCCTTGTATCTCTTGACCGAAGGGCCGTCCGCCAAGGTGGCGACGTTCCTTCTGATCTTCCCCCGCTTCAGCGCGACTCCGAGGGCAGCTCGCAGAATCGCTCGAAGGTGCTGGACGCTCTGAGCTGAGAGGCCGGGGTTCTTGTCGCGGGCTGGACGGACCCGTCCATCCTTCGCCTTCTGCTTCAGCCAGGCTTCGACGTGCTCAGGCGTCAATTGAGTAAGGCGGATCCGGCCGAGCTCCGGGTTTATGTGCAATCGGACGGTGTGCTCATAGTACCGATAGGTCGAGGCCCGCTTGTTCGGTCGGATCGTGTTTTCCAGCCAATGGTCGAGCCAATCCTTTAGGGTCAAGCGCTCGTCCTGGATCGGCGGATCGCCGGCCTGGGTCGCCGCTTGTGCTGCGGTGAGCCGCACGGCGACTTCTGCTCGGGTGGGAGCGTAGAGGTATTTGCGCTTCCCGTTTGGGAGGGTAACGGCGGCCACCCATCGACCGTCTGCCCGCTTCGCAATCGTGCCCTCGTTGGCTCCGCGTTTCCTCATCTCTGGCTCCCTTCTTTCCGCTGCGCGTGTCGTAGCGCCCGCTCGTAGCAGCGCTTCATGCCTTCCCACGTGTATGGACGGTCACGACGTTTGCCCTCCTTTTCGTTCCATTCGCCTGACACCTGATTCCAGAAGCGCATAAGGCCCACATCCTTACGCTGCCGACCGGGCGCACGGGGTGGCTCCGCCCCTGTCCTGGCGGTGTAGTCCCGGACGAACCGAAGGACCGCCAGCTCCATGCCCAGCCGGCGCGGCAGCGCACGTGGACGCGGTGAGCCGGTAAGTAACAACATCGTGGCCTTCCACCTGGGGAAACGGAGTAGCGCGCTGACGTGGATCGACCAGTCCGCCAGCTGTTCCAACATCTCAGTCGTGGCCAGTACCGCGTCGGCCCTATTCGACGTATCCCCGAACTGCACTAGCGTGGCCCGCATCCCCAAGGTCAATGTCTTTCCTGGTGGGAAATCCTCGAAATGCGCATCAAGCTCCTGGAGGAGGCGGGCAAACAGCTCGTCCATACGCTGGTTGCGCTCCTGTTCATCGGCGGCTCGCCCCTCAGCCGATTCGTGACGCAGCCAGGCAATCGCCGCGTCGGCTGAATCGAAGGGCGCATCGGCGCTGCCCCGCCACTGCATACGGATCGCCGCCAAGAGGCCATCAACTTCTGCTGTCTCTGCCAATTCGACAAATCCCTAATTCGACGGATAGTGACTTTAGTTTTCGTCGAGATATGCTTGAGTCTATCACCGTCTTATGGAGGTTGCGACCTGTGGACGAGCAGATAACGGTCCGGTCCAAGCGGGCGGCAGAAATTCTCGACATCTCTTTGCCCGAGTTCAAAAAGCGACTGGCAACCGGCGATATTCGGTCGATCAAGGTTGGGGCGATGCGGCTTGTGGAAATCGATGAGCTGCGCCGCTGGGTGGCTCGGCAGCGCGAAACTGAGCCGGCCGTCCGGTAATGACTGTCGCTCCGGGCCAGCGGCCCGCCCGGTGACCGCGATTGCCACCCAGGTCAGCACCATCTTCGAGCTGGCGGAGCTTGGGTTACCGCTGGTCCCGCTCTGCGCTCCCGGCCATCGGGCCTGTCC
>SHYK01000001.1 GCA_009692845.1 Chloroflexota bacterium
GCCATCGTTGGGACCCTGCCCAGGCCGGCTGGCAACGGGACGCTCGATTCCGGCAAGCCATGCTGTACTCCATCAATCGGGAGCCGCTCGCGGCCGATTTGCAAGAAAGCTTCACCCCGGTCGTTTACTACCCGGCTTTCCTTGAGTTCCCCGTGTATCAGCAGGCAATTCAGCGTGGGATTCCCAGGTATGAATACGATCTAACCAAGGGCCAGCAGCTCTTCGCAGCGGCTGGCTGGAACAAAGGCCCCGACGGCCTGCTCCGAAACAGCGCCGGGCAGACAGTCGAGTTCCCCTGTTGCCGCTATCCAACCGAGCTAGCCGCCAACACCCAGGAGTCCCTTGCCTGGGGAGATTACTTCTCGACCGCTGGCCTGGTGGTCGAAAACCCTGTCGTGCAGCCGCCGATCGCCGGTCTCGCGGCAGCTGAGCAGCGGAGGGTCCAGACCGTAAATTGGGGAGGGATGAAGAGCAACTGGGCGGTTACGGCGGCGGGCGCTTTTCAGACCGTTATCAAAGCGAATATCGCCACTGCGGACACCCGCTGGGTCGGAATCAACACAGCTGCCTGGAGCAATCCCGCCTACGACGACCTGTATGCCAAGGCGAGCAAGACACTCGAGCTCGGCCCGCGTCTCGAAACCCAACTCCAGATGCTAAAGATCATCATGGATGAGCTGCCGGTCTTCCCGGTCTACTACACCGCCATCGGACTGGTTGCCCGTCAGGGGGTAGAGGGCCTTGGCCAGCCGAACCCTTTCAATCGCAGCGTGGTGGACGACGTCCACCTCTGGGACCTTACGAGCTAGGGACAACGATGCTATTCGAAGGCAAGATACCGGTCCACGCTGAGCCATCGGCGGTGTGGAAGCTATTACTCGACATAAACGAATTTGCGGATTGTGTGCCTGGGGTGTCCAACGTCGTCAAGATCGACGATTCCACTTTCGACGGGACGATCGCCGCGAGCGTCGGACCTATCTCTGGCGAATTCGCCTTCCGGGCCCACATCATTGAGAGCGACCCGCCCCGCGCAATGGCCGCGCACGTGGATGGCACAGACTCCGTCACCAAGAGTTCGATGACCGCCGAGATGGCTATGACCCTCGCACGCCTGGGAGCAAATGAGACAGAGCTAACCTACCACGCCACTGTGGACATCCGAGGTAGGCTTGCACTCATCGGCGATATGGTGCTTATGGCTACCGCTAAGCTCATCATCCAGGAGTTCACTAAACGTCTGAGACGCAAGGTCGAGGTCGTCCCCGCGCCTGGGTGAGACCGGTCTTCGCGTTCGTTCTTCGTTATCGATTGCCGAAGCAACTTTGAGGGCGGGATATATGAGGCCGCAGCTCTACGACGTCATCGTCATTGGCGGAGGATCGGCGGGATGCGCGATCGCCGCGCGCCTTTCAGAAGATCCGGGGCGGCAGGTATTGTTGTTAGAGGCGGGGCCGGACCCGCAACCGATTCCCGACTCGATTGCCCAGGCTTCGCGGGAAGCCAGGTCCCTGCTCGAGTCCCCACACATCATCATGTACCCAGCCCGACGCAAGGGCGATGGCAGCACGTTCTACAAAGTGTCTGGGCGGGTCATGGGTGGCGGCTCATCCGTTAACTCGATGGCGGTGGTGCGGCCCACCCGTTATGACCTGGATAGCTGGGCGGATCGGGGTAACCCGGGCTGGTCGTTCGACGAGTGCCTCCCCTTGCTGAAGCGCCTCGAGACGGACGTCGATTTCGGGGACAGTCCGATTCACGGTTCCGACGGCCCGTTATATGTCAAGCGGCCATACCTGCTGGGCGCGCCAGCTTCGGAGCCAGTCACCGCCTTCATCCAGCGGGCTGTAGCAATGGGGCTGCCCATTTGCCCAGATCTCAACGTGCCGGATCCCTACGGGGTTTGTGGGTCCGCCTACAACATCAAGGACGGGATTCGGCAGTCCACCACCGTGGCTTATCTCGATCCGGCTCGGAGCCGTCCCAATCTGCACATTGTCGATGAGGCCACGGTAGTCTCCCTGAACGTCGTTGGACGTCGAGTAGAAGGGGTTGTTTACGAGAAGGACGGACTCCTCCAGAAAGCGTCCGGTGATCGGGTGGTAGTGTCGGCAGGCACCTACCACAGCCCCCAAATCTTGATGCTCTCCGGAATTGGACCCGCGGCCGATCTCCAAAGGTTTGGTATCGACGTGGTAAATCCTTTGCCCGGCGTCGGAGAAAACTACCAGGATCACGCCACGGTCAGCATGACGTTCGAAGGCCGGTCGGATTTCAACCCGGATTGGGTTATCCCCCGATTCCGGCTCATGATCAAGAGTGATCCTAGTCTTCCGTGCGGCAATTTCCATGTTTTTATGCGACCGCCGACCCGGATCGAAGGACTTGCGCCGATGATGCCGGTATCGGCGAACCTGGTGGAACAGCGATCTCGGGGCCAGCTCCGTTTGATAAGCGCTGACCCCCACGAGCTGCTCGAGGTCGATGATGCAATGCTCGTGCACCCGGATGACGTCAAGGCAGTCGTATCGGCCATGGAGTTCATCCGCGAGTTGGTGACGGACAACTCGATGGAAGACTTCTACGGGCCACCAATCCATCCAGGGACGGACGATGACTGGGGTCAACATGCGCGCACAACCTACGGCACATACCATCACGGCGTGGGCACCTGCATGATGGGCCCAGCATCTGACCCGATGGCGGTGGTCGACTCGAATCTGCGGGTGCACGGAATGGAAAATCTGTGGGTCGCAGAT
Organism: Chloroflexota bacterium; assembly: GCA_009692845.1. GTDB lineage: Bacteria > Chloroflexota > UBA6077 > UBA6077 > SHYK01 > SHYK01. Next base: position 2,760 of record SHYK01000001.1, read on the forward strand.
GCATCGATCATGCCGACGGTGACCCATGCAAATACCAACGTCACCGCCATCATGATCGGAGAGCGCCTTTCGGACCTTATCCGGGACGGGCAATGAACAGCCAACGCGCAACTGCGGCGATAACCTGAATCTCGCTTTACATAGCGTTCCATAAGATCACCGAGGACGGTAGATCACTGAGGACGGAAAAATGAGGCCCCAACGGTTTGACGTCATCATCATTGGCGGCGGGTCGGCCGGATGTACCATCGCCGCCCGGCTCTCCGAGGATCCGGGCCGGCAGGTTTTGTTGTTGGAGGCCGGACCGGATCCGCAACCGATTCCGGATTCGATCAAGCTGGCCTCGCGAGAGGCCCGGTCCCTGATGGAGTCGCCCCACATCGTCATGTACCCAACTGTGCGAAAAGGGGACGGCAGCACCTTCTACAAAGTGTCCGGGCGGGTGATGGGCGGCGGATCATCGGTCAATGCGATGGCGGCAATAAGACCGACGCGCTCTGACCTGGATCGATGGGCTTCCCTCGGCAACCCGGGATGGAGCTTCGACGAGTGCCTTCCCTTGCTGAAGCGGATCGAGACCGATGCGGACTATCCAGATAGTCCCATCCATGGCTCCGATGGCCCTCTTTACGTGAAGCGCCCGTTCATCCTGGGGGACCCGGCTGACGAGCCGGCGGCCGCGTTCATCGAGCGGGCGATGGCCATGGGCCTCCCGCTCTGCGCGGATCTGAACGTCCCGGACCCATTCGGCGTGTGCACTGCCCCTTACAACATCAAAGACGGGATCCGTCAATCGACCACAGTCGCCTATCTCGATCCCGCTCGCGGGCGCCCCAACCTCCACATCGTGGACGAAGCGATTGTGACCTCGCTCAAGATCACCGGGGACCGGGTCGAGCAGGTGGTCTACGAGAAGGACGGGCAAAGCCAGAGTGCAAGCGGGGAACGGGTGGTCTTATGCGCGGGGGCTTATCAGAGCCCCCAAATTCTGATGCTGTCCGGAATCGGTCCGGCCGCCGAACTCAAGCGGCTGGGAATCGACGTCAAGAACGCCCTGGCGGGTGTGGGCGAAAACTACCAGGACCATGCGACGGTCAGCATGACTTTCGAAGGACGGTCGGATTTCCGCCCGGATTGGGTTATTCCCCGCTTTCGTCTGATGTTCAAGAGCGATCCCAGCTTCCCGTGTGGAAACTTCCACATCACCCAGCGGCCTCCCACTCGGGTGGAGGGTCTTGCCGCGATGATGCCGGTTTCGGCGTCTTTGGTGGAACAGCGAGCGCGGGGTCGGCTTCGTTTGGTGAGCACTGACCCGCATGAGTTGCTCGAAATCGATGACGCGATGCTGGTGGATCCCGACGATCGGAAGGCGGTCGCAACCGCGATGCAATTCATCTACGACCTGGTGCAGCATCCATCCATGGAAGGGTTTTACGGACCCATCATCTATCCGGGCTCAGACGACGATTGGGAACAACATGCGCGCAACACCCACGGCACCTATCACCACGGCGTGGGCACCTGCATGATGGGCCCCGCCTCGGACCCGATGGCGGTGGTAGATTCGACCCTCCGTGTGCATGGCATGGAAAATCTCTGGGTTGCCGACGCATCGATCATGCCCACGGTCACCCACGCCAACACCAATCTCACGACCATTATGATCGGGGAGCGCCTTTCGGACCTCCTCAAAGAGGCATAGAGAACGGAGGCCGCCGCTTGCGCGTTCGCCTAAAGGTCAACGGCGAAGACCGAGCAATCGACGTTCCGGACCAGCGTTTGCTCGTGGACACCGTCCGCTATGACCTCGGCTTGACTGGCACCAAGCTCGGCTGCGGGGTGGGAGTTTGCGGTCTGTGTACCGTGCTGGTGGATGGAAAGATGGTCAGCTCCTGTCTCATGCTCACGGCTCTGGTGGATGGTGCCACCATCACCACAATTGAAGGGCTGGAGCACGACGGCCAGTTGGACCCGGTTCAGACCGCTTTCCTTAAATACGGCGGCTTTCAATGCGGCATCTGCACCCCGGGGCAGATCATGGCCGCCCACGCGTTGCTACAGGAGAATCCCCATCCATCGGATGCCGAGATCAAAGACTGGATGATGGGTAATCTCTGCCGCTGCACGGGCTACTACAAGATTCTCGAATCGGTCCAGCGCGCGGCGGCCGGCGACGTTTGATGACTACAAGGGGCTTGCTCCCCCTCCCTATTGGGGGCCCTAGGGGGCGAAGCCCCCTGAAGTCTTGCCCCCCCTCCCCTCGGAGGGGAGGGGGTTGGGGGGAGGGGTGAACTTCCCATGATTCCGTTCGAGCTACACACGCCGACCACCTTGGATGAGGCATTGGGCCTGCTGGCCCAGTATGGGGACGAAGCTCGCCCTATTGCGGGGGGCACGGCCCTGGTGCTGCTCATGGAGCAGCACCAGGGCCGTCCTGCGCACCTGGTAAATCTTGGCCGGGTAGCCGGCCTGAGCGGGATCACTACGGAGAACGGCAGCCTGCGCATTGGAGCCGGTACTCCGCACCGGCTCGTCGAAATGAATCCTGCTGTAAAGCAGGGGTGGTCGCTGCTGGCGGAAACCTATGCCCGCGTTGCTACTGTCCGGATTCGCAACGTCGCGACCGTGGGTGGGGGTCTGGCGCATGCCGATCCCAATCAGGATCCGCCACCGAGCTACATCGCCCTCAACGCTCGAGTCCAAATTGCCTCGCGCCAGGGCACCCGCGAAGTGGCGATGGAAGACCTGTTTCGGGACTACTACGAAACGCAGCTTCAACCGGGCGAGGTGATCACCGAGGTGGTGGTCCCCCGGCCGATCGCGTCACTGCGGACCGCCTATTTGAAGTTCTTGCCCCGCACCGCCGACGACTACCCCACGGTTGGCGTGGCAGTGGCGCTGGACGTCCAGGACGGCAGATGTGTCGCTGCTCGGATCGCGCTCAATGCGGTCGGTCCTACCGTGGTGAGGGCGCGCGAGGCAGAAAACGTTCTGCGAGGCCAGATGCTCAACCCTGACCTGCTGCGGGAAGCGGCTGCAACCGTGCCCGCGATTACTGATCCGATCTCGGACCATCGGGGCTCAGCAAATTACAAGAGTCGCATGGCCGAAGTTTTCACTCGAAGGGCGTTGGAAAGGGCGCTCGCCGCATAGCGGGAGGCGAAAGGGTTCAGATTTTGTTGAGGCCGACCTCCTTTCCACGCAGACATTGCCGGTGGATGCATCCGGCCGGGTTCAATCCGCGTATGTGTCAAGAGTAAGTTAGAAGAAACGTCAAACGAAGGAGTTCGCTATGACCGACCGGCCGCAGCATCGCAGAATGAGGTGGGCATGGGGGCCGATGCCCGGGATACTGGGAGCGCTCGGGCTACTTTTTAGCTCGGTTGCTTTGGCCCAAGAAATGGACCCGACCATGTTGATGTCGGGCGACACCGCCTTGGGCGCGGTTCTCACGGATTCGGCCGGAATGGCCCTGTATACCTGGGACCGCGACGACCCGAAAGCGACGACGGTAGCGACCACGCCGTCGGCTACCTGGCCGCTCTTGCTTACCACCGGCGCTCCAATGGTGCCGGCGGGGATGACCGGGGTCGGCATGGCCCCCCGTCTCGATGGTTCCATGCACGTCACGTACAACGGCTGGCCTCTTTACAACTACATCAACGACAAGGCCCCTGGACAGACCCTCGGCGACGGAGTCGGAGGCACCTGGCATGCCGTGATGCTCTCTGACATGAGTGCTGCCCCGATGGCCGAGGCGCCCGCAGCGACCTCCGCTACCACTGTTAGCACGGCAAAAGATACGCAAGGGCGGGACGTCCTGATTGATGGGAAGGGCATGAGCCTTTACGTGCTGGCGCAGGACCAGACTAACGACAACAAGAGCACCTGCTACGCGGACAACGAGTGCACCGTATATTGGCCCCCGGTCCTGGTGGACGTCGCTCCGGCAACTCCGGGCTTCCCTGGCGAGCTGGGGACGCAGAAGCGGGCGGACTTCACCACGCAGCTGACCTACAAGGGTCGTCCGCTCTACACCTACCTGGACGATCAGAAGCCCGGCGACATGTTTGGCAACAATCTGACCGACGAATGGGGCCGGTGGTTCCTGATCCCGGCATAGTCATACGGCGAATCTGAATCAAAGGACGGCGCCTGATACTCGGGCGCCGTCCTTTTCGGTACGCTGGGCATGGACCCGTTCTCGACGGCGGTGATGGCCGATCCGATTGGTACACTCGGGCCAATGAGGCCCGACCAGGCCTTTGATCCCCACACTGCTCTGCTCGACTGGTATGGGCAGTATCAGCGTGACCTCCCGTGGCGACGGGACCCGACGCCCTACCGAGTGCTGGTGTCCGAAATCATGCTGCACCAGACCCAGGTGGACCGGGTCGTTCCGTTTTTCGACCGTTTCCTGCAGCGTTTTCCCACCCTGGCTGTTCTGGCCACCGCTTCCCGTGCCGAAGTGATCGGCGCATGGGGAGGGCTGGGTTACAACCGGCGGGCGGTCTACCTCCACGAGCTTGCCCGAGTCGCAGTCGAGCGATACGGGGGTGTCCTGCCCCAGGACCGATCCGCATTGGAGGCCCTCCCGGGCGTGGGTCCGTACACCGCGGGGGCCGTCTTGAGCATTGCGTTCGGCCAAGACGAACCGGCGGTCGATACCAATGTCGAGCGGGTCATCGCCCGTTATTTCGGAACTGGGAGCATTCCAAAGGCGGCCTTGAATCAAAACGCCCGGGAGTTGGTCCCCCCGGGTCAGGCCCGGGAATGGAACCAGGCGCTCATGGACCTCGGGTCGAGTATCTGCCGGGCGAGAGCCCCTCGTTGCTTGCTCTGCCCCCTTGTGCCTGGGTGCGCGAGCGCCGGGGACGCCGCGCCAATGCCTAAGCGGAAGAGCGACGTCTTTCTTGAGTCCTCTCGATATTATCGGGGCCGGATGCTGGCCATGCTGCGCGGGTTGGCCCCGGGCGAGGGGGTGCCCTTGTCCGAGATCGGGCAAAGCCTGGCGAGCCAGGGGGTAGCCGAGCCTAAGGAGGGTTGGGGTGCGATCGGGCAAAGGCTGGCCGACGATGGGCTGGCTGAAGTCCGACATTCGGCCCAGGAGACCAGGATTGCGCTGCCAAGCTAGCCTGACCGGAGCCGCCCCAAGCGTTGCGGCCCGAGTCGAAACGGAGCACAATGAGCTATGGCATTCATAAACTGGATCGAAGAGCCCGCCCTACGAAGGCCCGTCATGATCCTTGCCATGGCTGGCTGGAACGACGCGTCGTCGGTCGCTAGTACCTCGGTGCGATTCCTCATCGACCGCTGGCAGGCCAAGAAGTTCGCCGAGATTGACCCGGAGGAGTTTTTCAGCTTCACTCGCATCCGGCCCCAGGTCCGTTTGGACGAGAACGAAGGCCGCATCATTGTTTGGCCAGAAACGGGCTTCTACTATCACGTCGATCCGCTGCTGGATCGCGACTTTGTCCTCCTGATCGGCATCGAGCCGAGCTTCAAATGGCGGACCTTTTCTGAAGCCATCGTCCAGGTCTGCCAGGAAGCCCACATCAGCTCGGTGCTCTCCTTGGGCGGATTGGCCGCTCAGGTGCCGCACACCCTTGCCGCGCGAGTCACCGGATCGACCAGTGACCCGGATCTGGCCGCCCAATTCCCGGATCTGGCGGTGCGCCGATCCCGCTACGAAGGCCCAACCGGGATCGTCGGTGTGCTGAGCGATATGCTGAACCGAGCGGGAATCCCGACCGGCAGCCTGTGGGGGAACGTCCCTCACTACATATCCGCTTCACCGAACCCGAAGGTTGCTCACGGGCTCTTGACCCGACTCAATGGGATGTTTGGGCTCGGTCTTGACTTGGATGACATGGCTCGGTCGGGCCGCCGATTCGAGCGGCAGGTCAATGAGGCTCTCGCTCAAAATCCGGAAGTGGCCCAGTACGTCAAGCAATTGGAGCAGGCGCAAGCTGACGGAGAGGCGACCGAGCCACTCCCCGAGGCCCCGCCTGAGTCATCCGAGCCAAGCGACCTTCCCCGTGGTGAGGATGTCGTGCGCCACCTGGAGGAGTTCCTCCGCCAACAGCGGTCTAAGCCTGGAGACGCTGACCCCGAAGGCCAGGGCGACTAAGCCATCGGGCGGCAGCCTGCCACTTTCGTACGTGGCCTGCGTTAGCTGAATACGAGTCGGTGGAGTGCGCCGGGCTCCAGTGAGGCAATGTAGATCTCCCCGGCCTCGTCTTCCCCGAAGGTGCTGATGTTCAAATGGGTGTTCAGCACTTCGGCTTGCCGCCAGGTGCCGTCCGTGGTGTAGTCGAGCGCCCACAGCCGTCCGCTGCAAAAATCCGCGTAGAAGTACACGCCCTGGACGCGCGGCGCGGCGATGCCCCGGTAGACGAATCCCCCACTGATCGAGCAGCCCAGGCGGTGATCGTATTCAGCAATCGGCGGTTCGAAGCCGCTGCGATCGCAGGTGTCGCCAACCGGGTAGCAATGGAAGCCTTCGAGTATCGGCCAGCCGTAATTGGTGCCGCCCGTCGAGTTGGCCGCCTGGAGATCGATCTCCTCGTAGCGGTTCTGGCCGACATCCCCGATGTAGAGATCTCCGTTTGCGCGGTCGAAGGCGTATCGCCAGGGATTGCGAAGCCCGTATGCCCAGATCTCCGGACGGGCCGATGGCACGTCGACGAAAGGGTTGCTCGGCGGAATCCCATACGGCTCGGCGCTGTCCACATCGATCCGAAGCAGCTTACCCAATAGCGTCACCAGGCTCTGAGCGTTCCGAAACTGATCGCCTGCGCCACCGCCATCGCCGAGTCCAGCGTAGAGATAGCCATCGGGGCCGAACGCCAGTAGCCCACCGTTGTGGTTTGGCGCGGAGGAGTGCGCTACCCGTAACAGCACTGCGGCTGCGCCAGGATCGGCCACGTCCGGATTTGGCGAAGCCTCGTAGCGGGCGATGGTGATGGTCCCGGACGGATCGGTGTAGTAGACGAAGAAGCGGCCGTTTTCGGAATAACGCGGATGAAAGGCGACGCTAAGCAGGCCTTGCTCGTCGCCCCGGGAACCTACCAGCGACCGGATGTCCAGGAATGGCGTTGGTAGGAGGCGGCCATCTCGAACGACCTGGATGCGGCCGGCCCGTTCAGTAACGAAAAGTCGACCGCTGGCATCTCCAGTTGGGGTCACATGAGTCGGCTCGCGCAGGCCGGAGGTCACGAGATCGAGACGCACCTGGAGGGTGGCTGGGTCGAATGGGCCCGTCCCCGGATCAGCCGACGGGGCGTCTCCCTGCTGTTTTGAAGGAGCGCCAACGGTGGCGCCGACCGCTGGCTGGCAGCCGAATCCGAGCAGCAAGATCAAAGCCAGACCCGAGACGCCCCCGCGGCGCATCATTCCCAACCTACTCGCACGGTAGAACCCGCTAGTCCCAGACGTAATAGGGGGACGCCTCAACCGTCTCAATGATCTCTCGCATCTCGGCCACCGCGAGCGTCGGATAGGCGCCGATCGCCGTTTCTTCGGAGAGCATCACGGCGTGGCAGCCATCCAGGACCGCGGTGGCGACATCTCCTACCTCCGCTCGGGTCGGGTGTGAATGTTGGACCATGGAAAGTAGCATTTCGGTGGCGACGATGCCGTGAACCGAGCGTTGGCGGCACGAGTAAAGGATGTCCTTCTGCACCAGCGGGACTCTGGCTCGACGAATGGCCACTCCAAGGTCTCCCCTGGCCACCATGACCGCATCAGACCGCTCCACGATGGCATCCAGATGGTCGAGCGCCGCCGCGGTCTCGATCTTCGCGATGATCCGAGCATCCCAATCAATGCGTTGGCGCAGCGCGTCGATGTCCTCGGGCCGTTGCACGAAGGACAAAGCCACCCATTCCACGGCCAGGTCGCGACCGACCGCCAGGTCGTCGATATCCCGTTCGGTGAGCGCGGGCAGATCGATCGCCGAGGACGGGAAGACAACTCCTTCGTTCCCCTCGATGGGGCCGCCCACGAGCACCCGACAGTCGACGGAGCCCGGCTGCACTCGAGTGACCTCGAGCTCGATGGCGCCGTCGTCCAGGTAGATGCGCTGGCCCGCTTGCACGCCAGTCAGCACCGCTGGCTCGGATATGGGTATCACGTTGGCCTGGCCCGGGGCGCCCAGACTGAGCAGATCGCCGATGTGGAGCTGGGTCTGGGGAACGTGCACGGTCCGGATCTTGGGCCCCTGGAGATCCTGAATGAGATCGACCGTACGACCCAGACTTTTTGCGGCATGGCGGACCAGGTCGGCCCGCCGGCGGTGTTCGGCGTGGTCGCCGTGCGAAAAATTGAGTCGGGCGAAGGTCATGCCGGCCGCAACCATGGCGCCGAGCACGTCCTCGGTGTCGCTGGCTGGGCCGAGAGTCGCGATGATTCGGGTCCGCATCGAGCGGTAAGTATAGGTGGTGGTGGCGCTGATTCCGGCCGGCTATCCCGCTCGGGGCCGAAGCAGCAGATAGGTGTTCAGGCCCACCTCCACTCGGTCCACCTGCACGTAGCTGTCGCCTATCGCTCCGAGGGTCTCCGGCGGATACCACTGGCCGAGCAGGATGACCCCTTTGATGCGGTGCTCCGTCAGCGCTTGATCGAGCCGCCCCGGGTCATAGAGTCCGTGCGAGTAGAGCCCGCGAATCTGCATGGGATTGCCGATGACGGTCCCACCCTCGGCCAAAATGTATCCGGCCCCTTCAGAGAGAACAGGCCCGCTCACGCCCCGGACGAAGGCGATGATCCGTTCTCCGGCTGGAATGTCGGCTGGGGTGGGATTCCGCGAAAGCTGCGCTTGAAAGCCGCGATCCCACCCTGGGATCAGGTTGTGCAGCGGCCACGGACCCACTCCGGCGGTGAGCACGTACAGGCCGAAGGCGCTCACGCCAAATATCTGTCCGCCCAGCGCTCCTGGCATACCCCAGGCGAGCGCCCGCCCTCCGAGCACGCAGCAGCTAATGATGATCGGCAGGAAGTAGCTCTCGCCTGCCCCCCAGCGGCCGGCCGTCGCCGCGGTGGCAACCCCGGCCGCCAGATAGAACAGCCAGACGGACGGCCAACGTCCCAACAGATGGCCGATCAATCCGACGGCCGCCAGGATCAGCAGCGGGCCATGGGTCTCGAAGAAATTCCGCCAGTAGGAGAATGCTTGCTCGAAATCCCAGGGAAAGGCGTTTGCCAGGTACACCGAGTCGAAGTAACGTCCCGCCGACGACCAATTGAGGCCAAGATGGACCCCTCCACCCAGGACTAGGCCGGTTGCCAGCATGAAGAGCCAGGATGGCGGGCGGCGCCAAGCCAGGTAGGCCGCGCCCGCGACCGCTGCGTCCAGCCCGACCGGTTTCGTATAGACGCCGGCGATGAGGAAAATCACGCCGATGAACATCCAGCGCTGTGAGCTCGTTCGCGATTCCACGCCGCGCTCCAGCGCAAGGAGGCCGGCGACCCCGAAAAGCAGCATGAGCGAGGTAACCCTGGCCAGCGGCATGACGTGCACCGCATAAGCGGAGGCCAGGAAGCCGAGGCCGGCCAGCAGGGCTGGCAACCGATTGGGCCGCGGCATCCGAACCGCTAGGCCGATCAAGAGCGCAACGGCCAGACCGGCCGCCACGGAGAGTGCCCTTCCGACTACCACCGAGGGACCCCAGATTGCTACCAGTGGGGCCAAGAGTAACGGGTAGACGGGCGGGTAGTTCAGAGCAAAGAAGGGGAAGCGAGTTGAGTCTCCATAGAGTTCGCCTCCGGCGAGCAAGACGACTGCGCCGTTGACGTCGAAGCCCTCTCCGGGGTCAACCTCAAAGGGAAAGCGCAGCAGCGCCCAAGCATGCTCCAGGTAGCTCACCCCGGCCAGGAAAGCCGCCGCCAGGGCAAGCGCCCAGGCGACCCCGGCCAGCGAGATGCGTCTCCCAGCGACAACCATGGTCACTCGCGGCCGCTGCGAATGGTCACGCCGTTGACAGCGTGAACAGTGGGTGGCCCTCGCCGACCACTTCGTTTCTGAGGTTGAAGACCGGGGGTCGGGCGTGCCCGCTCAGCACGTCGATCGCTTCGTCACCAATTGCGCCCAGCTGCCGCAAGGTCTCGATCACCGCGACTGGAGCCGCCCGTGCGCTCCCGTCCTCGATCTTGATGCCCACTCCCCACCCATTGTCGAGCAGTGCCACTGCTTGGCATCCTTCGGCGCCGGCTTTGGACAGGATCCGGCCGCCCGCACTTTGCATCAGGTCGGTGTCGAAGCGACCTTCGCCTCCCACCATCTCAGGGTGGCTCACCATCGCGGTTCGGACTCGACGAGCCGCCTGGGCATGCGTTTCCGAAATTCCACGCTCGCTCGCGAGCCGGCCGAAGCTGCGCGCCAAGGCCATCAGCGGCAGAGCAAAGGTGGGCGCGCTACAGCCGTCAATACTGATGGGGATTTCGGCTTCCGGCCAGCCAGCGAATATTCCGATGATCGAGCGAATACGACGCTGGAGCGGATGATCGGGTCGGACATAGGTGCGCTCGTCCCAGTCGCGATGAGCACAAGCCCAGAGCATGCCGCAATGGTTGCCCGAACAGTTGTGGTGAAGGGCGCTCGGGGGCGTGCCCGCGCGAGTCAGGGCGTCTCGGGTGGGCTCGTGATAGGGAGGATGGACGCCGGTTTGGAGCGACTCGACCGAAAACCCGGCTCGCTCCAGCATCGCGGCGACGGCCGTCGTATGGCGAGGCTCCCCGCTGTGCGATCCTGCCGCAACCGCGAGCTCCGAGGGCGTCCCGTTGAATCGATCGAAAGCCCCGAGCTCTAGGACTGCCATCGCTTGAAAAGGTTTTGCGGTGGAACGCAGGGTGGTCAACCGCTCGGGGTCGCCCGCGCTGGCGACGAGTTTGCCGTCTGCATCCACCACCGCTAGCGAGCCGTAATGGATCGACTCGAGCACCGACCCGCGCGTGAATGCGACCAGCGGCACCGGATCCAAGTTTAGGGCGCCGCCTCAGCAAAAAACTCCCGCAGCTTTGCGTTATCGCGGGTCAAGCCCAGGAGAACCATCAGCAGGATGCGGGCCTTGACCGCGGCTAGGTCTCCGGCCAGGATCACACCTAGCGGCACCAGATCGCGGGCTCCAATCCCGCCGCCGTATTTCGGGGCCGTGCGCCCCTCCGGGGAACGGGTCGCCAGCACCACAGGTACTCCACAGTCCCGGGCGGCAGTAATTCCGCTCAAGGCGCCGGGAGCGATGATGCCCACCCCCGGGAAGGCTTCCACGACGATGCCAGCCGCTCCGGCATCCAGCGAAGCTTTGAAGAAACGGTCATCCGACCCGGCCACCAGCTTGATGAGATCGACGTTGGTTTCGATCTTCGTCGCTGCATAGATCTTGCGCAATGCCGGCCGACGGGCTATGACCACCCGGTCTTCATCCACCCGGCCCAGAATGCCCAGGTCGAGTGAGGTAAAGGTCGACAAGTTCGTTTTGTGGAGCTTGACGACGTCTCGCGCGGCGTTGATCTCCTGGTTGAAGCAAACGACCGTTCCCAGTCCCCGCGCGTCCGGGCTGATGGCCACGCGCACGGCATTGAGGAGGTTGCGCGGCCCGTCCGTATCCCACATGTCGGCGCTGAATTGCGCCCCGGTCCACACCAGCGGCTTGTCGCTCTGGACGAGCAGATCGCAGAGGTAGCTGCCCTCCTCGATGATTCCCGTCCCCGCGGTCACGACCGCGCCGGCCACGTCATCGCGTGCCAATGCTCGAGATGCTTGCCGAGCGAGATCGAACAGATCGCCTGGCCCCAGGGCCGGGCCCAGTACATTCGCAACCGAAACCACTTCGACCCGAGCGATCTCCGCAAGGCCGGGCACCCCGGCCACGAGCTCCGCTCCGGAAACGGATGGCCGTACGCCACCAGTGACCGGATCCGGCCGAGAGGCAATGGTGCCACCGGTCGTGAATACGACTACGGTAGGGAGCGCAGCGTTATCAGCCGTCAAAGCGCCTCTGCCGTAGCCTCAGATCTTCATGTCGGCGTTGCCCTCGCCTAGACCTTGCGAACGGACCCGGGGTATTGGGCCAGCTGCGCGTCCCCGGTGAGGAGCGTGACACCTTCGCAGAGGGCCTGAGCCAGCAGCAGACGGTCGAACGGGTCTTTGTGTAGAGCGGGCAAGGCGTCGATGCCCACCGTGTGCTCGCTGGTGATAGGCAGCTCGGTGTAGCCGTTTGCAAGGAGATTCCTGCGCAGGACGCGTGGCTCGGCCTTGAAGTCGGTCCTGCCGAGGGTGGCCTTAATGGCGATTTCCCACAGGCTGGCGGCGCTGAACAGGAGCTCGTTGTCGGGGTCGTCCAGCAGGCTGCGGGCCGCTGCTGAAAGGCGCGCCGACTGGCCTGCTGCACTGAGCAGGATATGGGTGTCCAGGAGGAGTTTCACGCCCCGAACATTACCGCGATCTCCGCTTCGCCCATCCGGTCAAAATCTTCTGGCACGCTGATCTCGCCGTCCATGAAGCCGAGGCGCTGGGGTGCTCGAGGCGCGCCGAGGGCCACGATCTTCACGAGGGGCTTGCCCGCCTTGGCGATCACGATTGATTCTCCGTTGACGGCTTGTTCGATGAGCCTAGACAGGTGAGTCTTAGCTTCATGGATGTTGACGGTGACCATATCGACCTCATAGGACTAAGTTGACAGGACTAAGTCTAGTCGGCCGGCCTGCGCCCGTCAATCGGGAGACTGCTGCTGTCTCAGATCGCTCCAACCAGCGTTGCCAGCGATTCTTCATCCTCTGAAGTCGGGCGACCGCGGCGGGCGACGCCCGTCTCGTAGGCTGCCGCCTTGACCGCTTCAGCGACCTCGGGGGCTATGCGACGATTGAACACACTCGGGATGATGTACTCCTCGCCGAGCTCCGCGTCGGACACCACTGCCGCGATTGCCCGGGCGGCGGCCATCTTCATCGCTTCGTTGACGAATCGGGCCTGACAATCGAGGGCGCCGCGCATGACCCCCGGAAAAGCCAGGAGGTTGTTGATCTGGTTGGGGTAGTCCGAACGTCCGGTGGCAATGATCCGGGCGTAGTCCCGGATCTCTTCGGGCATCACCTCGGGGGTCGGGTTGGCCATGGCGAAGACGATGGCGTCCTTGGCCATCGTCGCCACCGCCGACGGGCGGATCAGGCCCGGGCCCGACACCCCGACGAACACGTCCGCACCGGCCAACAGGTCATTCACGTCCCCGCGCAGGCCGTTTGGATTGGTCTCGTGGGCGATCTGCTCCTTGAAGGCGTTCATCCCCTCGCGTCGCCCTCGGTAGATCGCCCCCTCCCGGTCGCACAGCACGATGTCCCGAACCCCCGCGGCCAGCATGATCTTGGCGCAGGCGACCCCGGCTGCTCCCGCGCCCAGCATCACGATCCGAACCGAATCGATCGATTTGTCGACGACCCGCAAAGCGTTGGTGAGCGCCGCCAGCACGACGATTGCGGTTCCGTGCTGATCATCGTGGAACACCGGGATGTCGATCCGCTCCCGCAGTGCGTCCTCGACGACGAAGCAGCGGGGCGCTGAGATGTCTTCGAGGTTGATGCCGCCGAAGGCAGGCGCGATCCGGGCCACCGTCTCGATGATCGCCTCCGGATCCTGGGTATCCAGGCAGATCGGGAAGGCGTCGATGCCGCCGAATTCCTTGAAAAGCATGCACTTGCCCTCCATCACCGGCATGGCGGCGAAAGGGCCAATGTTGCCGAGCCCGAGGACCGCCGAGCCATCGCTCACTACCGCGATGGTGTTGCGCTTGATGGTGAGGTTCCAGGCTTTGGCGGGATCCTCGGCGATCGCCATGCAGACCCGGGCTACGCCGGGGGTATAGGCCATCGAGAGGTCGTCGCGAGTGCGAATGGGAATCTTGCTCTTGACTTCGATCTTCCCGCCTAGGTGCATGAGGAAGGTGCGATCGGACACGTGGACGACTCGGACGCCCTCCATGCTGTTGACGCGGTTGGATGATGCGCTGGGCGTGGCCTTCGTCGTGGGCATCAACCGTGATGTCGCGGACCAGGGCATTCGGACTCGCGCTAGAGAGGTCAATCGCTCCGAGATTGCCACCTTCTTCTCCGATGGCGGTCGCCAGGCGGCCAAACATGCCCGGCTTGTTGTCGATCGAGCAGCGCATGGTGATGCTGTAGCTCGGGCTAGTTGTCGTCTCCATCTCGGTCGATTCCTCCGCTTTTGCGCACGATCCGCCAGTTCCCGATTGTAGAGGAAAGGCGGTGAATTCTTGACACCCCGGCACCCCCATGGTAGAGTCCGCGCTAATTGAATACGTTTCCGCCCTTATCAGGAGAGGTGGAGGGATCCGGCCCGACGAAGCCCGGCAACCACCACAGCCCTGGCGAGCGCCCAGGCCCGTGGAACGGTGCCAATTCCGCTCCGACTTGTTCGGAGAAGATGAGGGGAGGAGAGAGCGAGCCACGGGCGCCCCCTTCCCTATCTGTATGGATAGGGATTTTTTGTCGGCCGAACCCCACCCCCGGGCCTGCGGGCTAGTCAGGTGGGAGAGCCAATGGGATACACACAGGGCCTGGTTTGCCGCGAGTGCGGCGCCAAGTACGATCTTGCACCGCTTCACGTTTGCGAGGCCTGCTTCGGCCCGCTCGAAGTCAGCTACGACTACGATGCGATTCGGGCCTCGATCAGCCGCGAAGAGATCGAGCGCGGTCCCCAGACCGTCTGGCGGTATCGCAAGCTGCTGCCGGTCGAGGACGAGCCAATCGTCGATTTGCAGACCGGCTGCACCCCGCTCATCCGAGCCGACAACCTCGGCCGTGAGCTGGGTCTGCGGAACCTGTACATCAAGAACGACACGGTCAATCCCACCTTCTCTTTCAAGGATCGGCCAGTCACCGTCGCGGCGACCCGAGCCCGAGCATTTGGCTTCTCCACCATCGCCTGCGCATCGACCGGCAATCTGGCGGCGGCGGTCGCGGCCCATGCGGCGAAAGCCAATATGCGCTGTGTGGTGTTCATTCCCGACAATCTGGAGCCCAGCAAGATCGTGAACATCGCGGTCTATGGACCCACGGTGGTTGGGATCCGGGGTGGCTACGACGACGTGAATCGCCTCTGCGCCGAGATCGCCGACCGTTACGGCTGGGCCTTCGTGAATATCAATCTACGGCCCTACTACGCGGAGGGAAGTAAGACGCTGGCCTTCGAGGTCGCCGAGCAGCTCGGTTGGCGGGCCCCCGACGCGGTAGTTGTCCCTACCGCGAGCGGCGCGCTGTTCACCCGCATCGCCCGCGGTTTCCAGGAGCTAGCCGACGTCGGCCTGATCAGCCGGGCGACCCCTCGGATGGGGCTGGCCCAGGCGGCCGGTTGCTCTCCGATCGTGTCCGCCTACGAGGCCGACAGCCTCACTATCCGGCCCGTCAAGCCTTCCACCATCGCAAAGTCGCTGGCGATCGGCAATCCGGCCGATGGCTACTACTGTTTGAAGACGATCAAGGAGACCAACGGATTTGCCGGGTCGGTTTCCGACGAAGAGATTGTCGATGGCATGCGGCTCCTGGCTCGGACCGAAGGCATCTTTGCCGAGACCGCCGGCGGAGTGAGCATCGGGGTGCTCAAGAAGGCTGCCCTGGCCGGCCAGCTAGACCCGGACGAGACCGTCGTGGTGTACGTGACCGGTAACGGGCTGAAGACTCCGGAGGCGGTGGCCGAGCACGCCCGGATCACGCTGACAATCAACGCGAACATGCAGGAGTTCGAATCCTCGATGAGTGAGCATTCGCTGCTCGAGCCGGTCCCCGCATGAGCATTCGAGTTCGGGTCCCTACTCCGCTGCGCAACGTCACCGGCGGATTGGCCGATTTGGAGGCGACCGCCCCCACCGTCCTGGCTTGCTTTGGTGAGCTCGAGACCCAGTTCCCAGGTTTCTCGGACCGGGTGCTGGAAGAGAATGGCGAGGTCCGGCGGTTCGTTAATGTCTTCGTCAATGGCGAGGACATCCGCTTCCTGGATGGGCTCAACACCGCGCTCAAGTCCGGCGATGAGCTTTCCATCGTGCCGGCGATGGCCGGCGGGTAGCTAGCGGACGGCGAGGGTCAAACTTCGCCTGCTCGGAATGCCCGCACGCCTCCAGGGCCTTTCCGCCCCAATCTGACCGCGTGGGCCCCGAACTTCGTACAATCTAGAGTCTTTGACTCAACAATCCCGGGGGTTAACTGTGCGCGTTCCCATGCGGGCGGATTACGGCTCCCGGGCCATGATCGATCTCGCCCGCCATTACGGAACCGGGCTGACTCAGAGCGCGGTGATTGCCGCCCGCCAGCAGATCCCCGAGTCCTACCTCGAACGGCTGCTCACGAATTTGCGGCGGGCCGGCCTGGTCAGGAGCGTACGCGGCCCGTCCGGCGGCCATGAGCTGGCCCGATCTCCGTCCGCGATCACCCTCGGCGAAGTCTGGGAGGCGCTCGAAGGTGAGCAAACCCTGGGAACGTGTCTCGACGACTCTGGCTCTTGTACAGTGACAGCGGCCTGTGTGCTGCAGGACGTATGGCACGATCTGGAAGCGAGTGCCCAACGCATCATGCAGAATGTCAACATCGAGCAGTTGGCTGAGCGGCAATCGCAGCGCGAGGGCCGCAGCATGTACCACATCTGAGAGAGGGAGGCCCACCCGTCCCACAACCGATCGGTAGCCGTCCGCTCATCGCGGAGTCCGTGCTCGATCTCGTCGGCAACACGCCGCTGGTGCGGATTCGGCGAGTGGTGCCGGATCGCGCGGCCGAGCTGTACGGCAAGCTGGAGTCGATGAATCCGGCCGGAAGCGTGAAGGATCGCATTGCTCTGGCCATGATCAACGAGGCCGAGAAAGCGGGCCTGCTCAAGCCAGGGGCGACGCTCGTGGAGCCCACCAGCGGCAACACCGGCATCGGTTTGGCCATGGTCGCTGCCGCCAAGGGCTATCACTTGATCCTCACCATGCCGGATGACATGAGTCTCGAGCGGCGCAAGCTGCTGGCACGATTCGGTGCCGAGCTCATCCTCACGCCGAGAGACGAGGGCATGTCGGGCGCCGTCGACGCGGCCGTCAAGCTCCTGAAGCAGCACCCGGAATATTTCATGCCCCAGCAGTTCGAAAATTTGGCCAACCCCGAGGCTCATCGCCGCACCACCGCGCAGGAAATCCTGCAGGCGCTCGGCGACCGGGTGGACGCCTTCGTCGCCGGGGTGGGGACCGGCGGGACGATTACCGGGGTAGGACAGGTTCTGAAAGCGCAACGACCCGACATTTTGATCGTCGCCGTCGAGCCGGCGCGTTCGCCCCTACTCAGCGGAGGCCAGGCCCGCCCGCATGGGATCCAGGGAATCGGCGCGACCTTTATTCCGGCGGTATTCGATCGGAGCGTGGTGGACGAGATTCTCACCGTTGAAGATCGGGACGCGATCCAAACTTCGGTCCGGCTAGCCCGCGAAGAAGGTATCCTGGTCGGGGTGTCGGCGGGGGCTAACGTGCTGGCGGCCGGCCGAATCGCGCAACGATTGGGCCCGGGCCACGTCGTGGTGACGGTGCTGCCGGATACCGGTGAGCGTTACCTGAGCGTGGAATTTTGACCCCAACCCAGCGTCCCGCGCCTAGAGATATATCCTATACTTTGACTAGGATTTGGCTGCCCCAGATCCCGGAGGCGAAATATGGCAACTAACGGTAACGGAGCTCGAACCCTCACCCTCGACCAGATCCGCCGCTATCAGCGGCAGATCATCATGCCCGAGGTTGGGAGCATTGGCCAGCGGAAGCTGCTCGATGCGAGCGTCCTGTGCATCGGGGCCGGCGGATTGGGCTCGCCGTCCGCCCTGTACCTGGCCGCGGCCGGCGTCGGAAAGCTGGGCATCGTGGACTTCGACGTGGTGGACGTATCCAACCTGCACCGTCAGATTCTGCACGGCAACAAGGATGTCGGGCGACCGAAGGTGGAATCGGCGGCCGATACCTTGCGCGACATCAATCCGGACGTCGAGATCATTGGCTACAACGAGCCCATCAATTCCGAAAACGCTTTCGACATCATGCGGGACTACGATGTGGTGCTGAACGGCTCGGATAATTTCCCGACCCGCTATCTGGTGAACGATGCCTGCTTCTTGCTCGGCAAGCCGCTGGTGGATGGGATGATCTTTCGATTCGAAGGCCAGGCCACGGTTTACCAGCCGGGGTCCGGTTGCTATCGCTGTCTTTTCCCCTCTCCACCGCCCCCCGGCGCGGTGCCGAGCTGTGCCGAAGCGGGTGTGCTTGGTGTGTTGCCCGGTATCATCGGTTCGATCGAGGCCGTGGAAGCGATCAAACTGATCCTGGGGGAGGGCACGTCGCTGGTTAATCGGCTGCTCCTCTTCGACTCACTAGCCATGGAGTTTCGTCAGGTCAAAATCCGTCGGGACCCGACCTGCCCGCTTTGCGGCGACGAGCCGTCCATCAGCGAGCTGATCGACTACGAAGCGTTTTGTGGAGGTCCGGCCGCGTCGGCGTTGAGCTGAGCCTGACCAGGCACTAGCGAGCGGCTAGGTATAAAGTTCGTCTGCCCAGGATCTTCGCCTCGCCAGGTCGACCCTGGCGATTTCAGCGAGAACGACAAGGCCGGGAGTATGCGCATGAGCGTCGAGGTCCAGGTCCCCACCGTGTTACGAAGTCACACCGGGGGGGAGCGCGTCGTTCATGCCGAGGGCAACACGGTTGCGGCCGTCATCGAAGCTCTGGAGCACGAGTTTCCCGGCTTCCGCACCGAGCTCCTGGGCGACGACGGCAACTTGCGAACTTTCGTCAATCTCTATGTGAATGATGAGGACATTCGCTACCTGAATCGCCTCGATACTCCGCTTGCCGACGGGGACCGACTGGCGATCTTGCCGGCCCTGGCCGGTGGCGGCTCTAGCACTCCTGGCGGTTTCCCGCCGGACTGATGCCTTACTCTTCAATTCTGGACACGATCGGACACACCCCGCTCGTCGAGCTCAAGTCGTTTAGCCCGCGGGAGGGGGTGCGGATCTTTGCCAAGCTGGAGGGCCAGAACCCGACCGGGAGCGTCAAGGACCGGATTGCCCTCGCCATGGTCGAACAGGCCGAGCGCGATGGGAAGACGAGTCCTGGCTGCACGATCATCGAATCCACCAGTGGCAATACCGGCATTTCACTGGCCCTCGTGTGCAAGCTGAAAGGCTACCATTTTCTGGCTGTGATGCCGGAAAACGTCAGCCCTGAGCGCAGTAAATTGCTGGAGGCTTTCGGGGCCGAGATCGTAACCACTGACGGTTCCCGAGGCTCAAATGGCGCCATTGAGCTGGCTCAGCGGATGGCGGCCGACCACCCGGACTACCTCCTGCTCTACCAATATGGGAACCCGGCCAATCCGCGGGCGCACTATGAAACGACCGCGGTTGAGATTCTGGAGCAGGTGCCGGACGTCACCGCTTTTGTGGCCGGGCTGGGCACCGGCGGGACGCTCATGGGCGTTTCCCGGCGCCTCAAGGAGCACAACCAGGCGACGCAAGTGATTGCCGCCGAGCCCAATCTGGGCGACCTGGTTTATGGGCTTCGCAATTTGGACGAAGGCTTTGTCCCGCCCATCTTGGACCTGGCCCTCCTGGACCGAAAAATGATCGTTTCGAGCGAGGACAGCATCCGGTTTACCCAGGAGCTGCTCTGGCGGGAAGGGATCTTTGCCGGAGTCTCGTCGGGGGCAGCGGTCTCAACTGCCGTTCGGGTGGCTCAGCGCCTGGACAAGGGCAATGTGGTGACGCTCTTGGCCGATGGCGGCTGGAAATACTTGAGCACCGAGATCTGGACCAAGCGAATCGAGGTAGCCAGCAGCGACCTCAAGGGCCAGCTACTCTGGTAGCGATCGAGGAGACCGAGTGATCAAGCTGACCAGGCCCCAGCTCGATATGATCATCGCCCATGCCCGGGAGGGGTTCCCGCACGAGATTTGCGGAATTCTTTCGGGCCAGAATGGGCAGGTGGAAACCGTCCATGAGGCGACCAACGTGGCGCCCAACCCCCGGATTCGGTTCTCCATGGATCCCAAGGACATCCTTCGGATCACCGACGAGATCGATGACGGTGGGCGTGAGCTGTTGGGCTTTTACCACTCCCATTGCCACACCCAGGCCTACCCTTCGCCGACCGATGTCGCGGACTGGCCGGGCCGCTGGTATCCCGACGCGCTCGCTTTCATCTGCTCCCTGATGGATGAGGAGCGACCGCTTCTGCGTGCCTTTCACATTGCCGAGGATGGCCAAATCGAAGAAGCCCAGATCGAGATCGTCGAGGGTTCGGTCTAAGTTAGCTGCGCTCGCCCCTCGCGTCGGGTAGCACTTCCGTAGCGAGGCGCGCCGCGTCGGGTGGGCTCTGGCTGCCGCCAACGATGCGACCGCCGGCGTAAACAAAGCATTCAGTGGCGAGCTGCAGATCCTCAGGATCATGGGTGACGAGCAGCATGTGGAATCGCAGTCGTTGCTGGAGCTCGTTCAGCTCCGCTCGCAACGCGGCACGGAGGGTCCCGTCGAGGGCTGCAAAGGGCTCGTCCAACAACAGGATGCGCGGTTCCAGAATCAGCGCACGGGCCAGGGCAACTCGCTGCTGTTGGCCGCCGGAAAGCTGCATGGGATAGCGGTGAGCAAGCCGCTCCATGCCCACCGTGGCGAGCATGCGGCCGATTCGCTCGGCAGCGGGACTCCCGTGTCGATGTTTCAGCCCAAAGCCCACGTTCGCCGCTACGTCGAGATGGGGGAACAGCCCGTAGTGCTGAGGAACGTATCCGACGTGGCGTTCTTGCGGGCTGAGATCTATTCCGAGCGAGCGATCGAAGAGCACCCGGCCATCGAGGACGATCCGTCCCTGATCTGGACGGACGGCTCCCGCCACGGACCGCAGGGTTTGGGTCTTTCCCGAACCCGAAGGGCCGATGAGCGCGGCGATCGGTGCTTCGGTGGCGAGGCAGACGTCGAGCGCGAAATCGTGCTCTGGGAAGCGTTTCTGAATCGAAAGCTCAAGCATAGACAGGGTTCCGCGCGCGCAAAGAAGCGCGAAGGATCAGCAGCAGACCAAAGGACAGGACCGTAAGCAACGCCGAAATCGCCATGGCGGCATCGAGATCACTTTCGAGGCCGGCGTAAATTGCCAGCGGCAAAGTTTGCGTGCGTCCCAAGAAGCTCCCGGCGAACATGATCGTTGCGCCGAATTCCCCCAACGCGCGTGCCCAGCAAGTGGTTGCTCCACTCAGAAGCCCCGGAAAAGCCAGGGGCACGGTGACCCGGACGAAGGTCAGCCAGCTCGAGACGCCCAGCGTATGGGAAACGATCTCAAATTCTGGATCAACGGACTCGAAGGCTGCTCGCGCGGCCCGCACGTAGAAAGGTGCGGCGACGAAGAACTGGGCCAGGACGACCGCGGTCGCGGTAAACGGGATGCTGATGCCGGCCGCGGCGAGCTGGTCACCCAGCAAACCGCGACGCCCGAAAGCGAACAAGAGGCCAACCCCGGCCACTGCCGGCGGGAGCACCATCGGAAGCTCCAGGAGACTGTCCAGCAGGGCATGTCCGGGAAAACGGCGGCGGGCCAAAACGTAGGCCAACGGGGTACCGAGCAGCAGTGCGCCCGCCAAAGTGCACGCCGTCGTTATGGCGCTGACCCGCAGCGCTTCCAACACGATGGGACGGGTAAGGGTCTGGAGCGGAGCCTCTGATTGAGCCACCCGCGCGAGGATCGCGAACACCGGCAAGCCGATGATCGCCACAAAGAGCAGTGAGGGCCCGGCCACCAGCGCTTGCGGCCAGCTAGGCAACTGCCATGAGCGCATTCTCGCTTTCACCGTCTCCAGTCTTGCGGTACTCAAGGATGCCCGAAATCCCATTTGGTCAGGATCTCCTGGCCCGCGGGTGAGAGGACATAGGTGATGAAGGCATCGGCCCCGGTCTCATTCGGCGCCTCGCCTACGCGGGCAATTGGGTAGGTCGCAATCGTATTGAACTGGTCGGGAATGCTGAACAACTTCAGTTGGGGCGCTACCTTCGGGGTTACGTCGGTCTTGTACACAACGCCGGCATCCGCTTCGTCCAGAGCCACCTTGGCCACAATCTGTCGCACATTGGCCTCTCGCGAGACGACGTTCGCGTTCACCTGATCTTTGAAGTTTGAGCCTAGCTGCGGCCGCTCGCTCATCGCATCCAACATCTTCTGGGTGTAGACCCCGACTGGGACGACGGGGTCGCTGGCAACGATCTTGAGGCCTTCTCGTCCGAGGTCTCCCGCACCGCGCAGCCCGGCCCGGTTTGTAGCGGGGACAATGACGACCAGGCGATTCGTCGCAAAGATCCGGTCGATGCCGGCGATGCGCTTGAGGGCCCGGGCGCGATCCATCTGGATCTGGTCCGCCGAGGCAAAGACATCCGCTCTCGCTCCCTGATCGAGCTGGGTGACGAGCTGGGTAGAGCTGGCGAAGTTAAAGACGACCGAGGCCGACGGATTGGCGGCTCGAAATCGCTCGCCGGTTGCTTGAAATGCGTCGGTGAGTGACGACGCCGCAAACACGGTGATTTCACCAGCGACCGCACGATCCGTCGGTTTTTCCTGGGATAGCGGTCCCGGGCGGGTCGATTCGGTCGTCGGGGTCGGACTCGACGAAGTGCAAGCCGCTGTGAGAACCGCCAGAACCAGCGAGAGCAGAACGGGCGGGAAACTCACGCAGCAGGAATCCTCGCGTGTACAGCGTCCGTGGGCTGGACTTCGCACCCGTGAATTCGTCCGATGTCGGCCCGAAGGCGGTGCCCCTGGAGCAACTCGAGCAACATGGAGACCGTTGGATGATCGGGGTAAGGAGGCGGGATGACGTAGGTGAGGGAACCCAAGGCTAACTCCGTAGTGGTACGTTGTCGATGAGATGCACGCCGCCAATCCGGACTGCTAACAGTGCTCGGGCCTGGTCTTCGATGATCTCTAATGGCGCCAGGCTCGCCGAATCGACGACCGCAACGTAGTCGATCTCCGCCCCCGATGTGCTCTGGATCGTCTCTCGCATCAGGTCGCACAGGGTCTGCGCCTGGTGTTCGCCGGCTGAGACGCTGTCCTGGGCGGTCCGGAGCGCCTGATAGAGAATCGCCGCCTTCCGGCGATTGTCCCCCTCTAAGTAGACATTTCGGCTGCTGTAGGCCAGGCCGTCAGGCTCCCGAACGGTAGGGCAGCCGACGATCTCCGCGCCGAGACGGAGGTCGCGAACGAGCCGCCTGATGATCTGGAGCTGTTGATAGTCTTTCTCGCCGAAATAGGCTCGGTCGGGCACTACGAGCTCGAACAGCATGGTGACGACGGTTGCCACCCCGCGGAAGTGGCCCGGGCGGCTAGCGCCCTCCCAGCGGTCCTGCAGCTCGTGGACCTCGACGTAGGTGCGATGGCCCACCGGGTAGATCTCCGTGCTGGCGGTCGGAGCGAACACGACGTCTACTCCTGCCTGTTCGCAAGCGGCAAGGTCCCGCGGAAGATCCCGCGGGTATCGATCGAGGTCTTCAGTCGGGCCGAACTGGGTCGGGTTCACGAAGATGCTGACCACGACGGTCTCGCATTCCCGTCGGGCACGCTCGATCAAAGAGAGGTGGCCGACGTGCAGAAATCCCATGGTCGGCACGAAGCCGACCGGGCCAATCCAGTGCGTTCGGAGCCCTTCGAGCTCTGAGGTGGTCTCCACGATCCTCATGAATCGAGGAGCAGAGCCTCTTCGTCGGCGCTCATCCAATGACTGTGCTCGCGATCGGGAAATGCGCCGCTCCGCACTTCCTCGGCGTAGCTTTTGACGGCCCCCTGGATGACCTCGCCAAGCTCCGCATACCGTTTGAGGAATTTGGGGTTGAACCCGGGGGTCATCCCCAGCAGGTCGTTGATTACCAGCACCTGCCCGTCGCAATAGGGCCCGGCCCCGATGCCGATCGTGGGGATCTCGAGCTCCTCGCTGATCAAACGGGAGACCTGGGCGGGAACGAGCTCCAGTACAACCGAAAATGCCCCGGCCGCTTCGAGTGCCCGGGCATCGGCCAGCAGCTCCCGGGCCTGCTCGGCGGTGCGCCCCTGCAGGCGATTGCCGCCGAGCTGATGGATGGACTGAGGCGTGAGTCCGATGTGCCCCATGACTGGAATGCCGTAGCCAACCAGCTGGTGAACCAACGGTGCAACCTGGCGGCCCCCTTCCAGCTTGATCGCTTGACACCCGGCCTCTTTGAGAAAACGACCGGCGTTGCGCAGCCCGTCTGCTTCGGACGTTTGGTAGGACATGAATGGCATGTCGCCGATCACCAGCGCCTGTTCGGTTCCCCGCACAACCGCGCTCGCATGGGTGATCATCTCGTTCATCGAGACGGGCAGCGTGCTAGGGTAGCCGAGCACGACTTGGCCCAGGCTGTCACCCACCAGGATCAACGGGATGCCGGCCCCATCCAGGAGACGGGCGGTCGGATAGTCGTAGGCGGTGAGCATGGGTAGCTTCTCCCCCGCCCGGGCCATTTCGAGAATCTGCGGTATGGTCGCTCGCATTAGTCGAATCCCACCTGAATGAAAGCCGAGGGGTTACAGGTTTCCTGGATCGCCACCAGGCTTGGGTTGCTCCAAGATTGAGCGCAGCGCCTCGGCCTGGATGGTGGTAATTGTACCGCGCTCAATTGCGAGGTCGATCAGCCAGGTCGAGATCGAGCGGTAGACCGCCTGCTCGCGGGCCAGGGCTGCAAGCGCCGCCAGATGGCCGGCCACCGTGCCGATGTCGCCTCGGACGATGGGACCGGTGAGGGCGTCGGGAAGACCTACTGTGTCGAGGTTCCTCACCGTGCCCTGGAGGAGAGGAAGCAGCGCCGCCACTGCCTGGTCTCGGGGGATCCCGATCTTGCTCCACAGCTCGGCTGCCACGGCCATGAGCCCGACGGTGCCATTGGAAATCAGTGCCGAAGCCGCGTGGTAGAGGGCTCGGTCGTCGGGCCCAATCCGCAGCGGGGTTGCCCCTATGACCTGGGCCAACCCGGAAAGCAGGCTCCAGCCGTCATCATCTGCCTCGATGCCGATGCTCGATCCAGGTAGGTTGAGGAGCCCGGCGTCCAAGTCCGCGAAGGACTGGAGCGGGTGAAAGCCGGCCGTCCGCGACCCTGACTCCATGGCATGGATGAGGATTCCCGCCGGCCGGGCCCCGGCGCAGTGGACGGCCATCTGGCCCGGCCTCCAGTCTATCAGCGCATCGACTGTTTTCAGGGTGTCGTCGGGCACGGTGAGGAAAACGATCTCGCCCAGGGCAGCGGCTGCGGCGGCCGAAGTGGAAAACACGCACTCCGGAAGCAGCGCCGCGAGTCCGTCCGCCGACTCCTTAGTCCTAGTCGAGGCGCTGACAATCCGGTGGCCCGCTCGCTGGAACGCCACCGCCAGGACGGTGCCCAGGCGTCCGGCCCCGACGATCGCGATCTCGACGATCAAGCGTCTTCTCCCCACAATCGGAATGGACGGTTTATAATTTTACTTGGACGGAGAATATCTTGCGAAATGTCTTTTATAGCTGACATGAAAACGACGATCACGCAGCGTGGGCAGACCGTCATACCGGCCGAGCTCCGACGCAAGTATCGCTTGTTGGAGGGTGATCAGATCGAGTGGCTCGACACCGGGTCGGGACTCAGGGTCCTCCCGGTTCCGCGCGACCCGGTGGCTGCGCTGCGGGGGTCCGGTAGGGGTCAGAGCCTGCTTACTCGCCTGCTCCAGGCGCGAGCGCAGGATCGTGAGCGAGAGTAGCGCCACCTATCTTCTCGATACCTCGGCCCTCTTCGCTCTCATCGAGGATGAGCCAGGAGCCGAGCGAGTCGAAGCGTTATTGCGAAGCGAGCGGGTGCTCCTGCCGTTCCTGGTCGGGCTCGAAACGTATTACGTGACACTCCAGGAGCAGTCCCAGGAAGAAGCGGCTCAGCGACTATCCCTCATCCGTCAGCTACCGGCTACCTGGCTGGATCGAGTGAGCGACCAGGTCCTGATCCTGGCTGGGAATTTCAAAGCTCGCCACCGGATCTCGCTCGCTGACGCGCTGATCGCCGCATTTGCCCGGGAGAATGGCGCTATCCTGGTCCACAAAGATCCGGAATTCGAGGCTCTAGGTGGCCAGGTCAATCAGGAGCGGCTGCCTTACAAGGTGCCTGGCGTTCAGTAACTAATCGTCCACGCGCAAACTGGCTTAGACCGATCCTTGGGACGGGAAGAGCTGCCCGACCGCACACTGGAAGCCCGGAAGCACGTCCTCGCCGGCGAGAATATCGCCCTCCTGCAATACCAACGTGGGGTTGCTTTCGCGGTAGATGGAAACTGATCGTTTCAGCGGACCTGGTTCGCAGGCGAGCCGGCGCCCAAGCGCAGCCACTCTCGCATTCGCCGCTCCACCCCCGGGCCACTCTCGCTGGGCGAGATGACCTCCACGACCAGATCCGGCATGAGGTCAGGATAGCCTCACCCCTCACGCTCGTTCCGCACAAAAGCAACCTCCGGCGCCAGCACGGTGTCCGGCCCTCGCTCGACGCGAAACCCGGTTTCAATAAATATGCGGCCCAGCTCATGGGCTTTGCCTCTCCTTGCCTAACCGGGAAGCACTTGAGCTGGGACCTGAAGGTCGGTCTCGATCGGCTCGCCATATGCGCGGGAGGAAGCTGCTCCTCGATTGACGATGCGTAAGGTCACCTTGTCGCCCGGTTGGAAGAGCGCCGGCAGCTCGAAAATGTTGAGGATCTCCGAGGCCAGCCAGTCGCCTTGCTGCCAGTAGGCGGCCGGGTAGGCGATGTGGTCCTCGTGGTGGACTTCTTTGCCGTCTACCGACAGCGAAAAAAAGGTAATGACCGGCTCGGGCGGATTCCCGTTGAAGTGCCAGTAAGTGGCGAGACGATAGGGCCCGGCCGGGGACGGCAGCAGGCCGATCCGCTCATAGGAGATCAGCGCGACGGGGCTCTGTCTCTGGGTGAGCGGCAGCAGATGTTCGGACACCCAGCCCTCGACGTCCTGGATTCGCTCGACGAACACGCGCCGGGTCCAGCCGACCCCCGGCAACCGCTGCTCGAAAACTTGCTCCGCACGCAGGTCATCGGACAGGAAATGGGTCATCTGGTGGCTATCGTTGGTGGTCACATAGAGCAGGTTGGGACTATCGGTCCGGATCAGGATGCCGTCATGCCCGTCGAAGTTGCGAATCCGAGGATCATCCCGGCCCAAGACCCGGGCGATCAGATCGGCCTGCCGCCAATCGTCGAGCTGCACGCCGCCAACGATGACGAAGGCGTCGCGAGGGGCGGCCGCCTGGTGGACTTCCTGGACGATCTGGTTCAGGTAGGTCCAGGGAACCCCATAGAAGCCTTGGGGATGGAACTCATTCTGGGAGATCAGGAAGGGGATGGCGAGCGCCACTTGAGCCCCGCCAATGACCAGGCAGAGCGCCGATCCCAGGCGGGAAAGTCGCCCGGGTTGAGTGGCCACCGCTGCCATGCCCAGCAGGAGCGGTGGCACGAGATTGAAGAAGTACCACCAGTGAGGGTTTCCCAGCACCCCGCGGGCGACGAGCACGGTTGCTACCGGAATCGGCAATCCCACGATGAGAGCCGCAAAGAGACAGGTCGCGCTGCGGGCCGGATTGCTCTGTCGGTCGTGCCACGCCGTCCAAAGGAGCCAAAGCCAGCCAGCGGCGGCCAGGGCTCGGGCCAGCGCATCGATGATGGGGAAGGGGCCGGCGCTGGCATCGACCAGCCGAGCCGCCTGGCCGGTCAGCGTCTGATAGCCGACCCCGGTCACCAGGAGCAACGCCCGCTCCCAGGCGGCCTCAGCTCCTCCTGGAATTGCGCGCACCGCAGTCAGGTCCGACTGCTGCAGGTCAACCGACCAGGACGCCGCCAGCCACGGAGCGACCATGGCCAGGAATATGCCGCTCGCGAGCAGGACCGGCTTTAGCCGGAGGCGGTGAGCAAATGGGGCCAGGGCGGCGGCCAGAGCGGGTACGTTGGCCAGGCTGCTCAAATGGACCTGGGCAGCTAGGGCCAGGCTGGCTCCCGCTAATGCCCAGGCCGGAAGGCTGCCCTTCCGCAATGCATGATGGGTGGCCCACAGCAGCAGAATCACGGAGGGAGCGATCATCGAGTTGAGCCAGAGGCGGCGACTGGTGGCCACCATCCACGGATTGACCGCGTAGAGCAATGCGGCCAGAAGGGCTCCGCGGGGGCCGGTGATCTCCCGCGCCAACCGATAAAACAGCGGCACGGATGCCACGTTCAGGGCCGCGACAAATGCCACCTGCACCGGGTACCCGGAAGTAAAAAATGACGGAATCGCAACAACCAACGGTGCCACCGGCCCGTTCATGAGATGGGGGGAAGCGGGGACGCCGGCGGGGAGAACGCCAGAATGGACGATCGCCGCCGCGAGGTTCTGGATCATCTCGTCGTCGTAGTCGAACTGTGCCGTGTCGAGACTCCAAAACCGCAAGACGGCCGCGAGGAGCGTGATCCCACCGACGAGCAGGTGGGGGCTCGTTAGGAGCTTGGAGAAGACCGCGAGGCGCTGCTTTGGCTGAATCCTCATACGCGTTACATGCTCCATTGGCGCTCTCGATCATCCGGGAGATGGCTTGAGAAGCGCGCTATGCTAACGACAACCGAACCCGCCGAGCTATCCGAAGTGTGGAGTGGAATTACGGGCAGAACCACCGACGTTGTGGGCCTTGGCGCACTGATTGCCCGGATCGCGGTGTGTCGCGCCTGTCAGGAGGCCGGCTTGCTCGGGGAGGCGCACCCGATTACCGCGGCCCCTCGGGATGCCCGGGTTATGGTCATCGGACAGGCTCCCGGGCCGGTGACCCATCGCGAAGGCATCCATTTTGCCGGACCGGCCGGGCGCACGATGGCCGGCTGGTTCCAACGGGCTGGGTTCCCGCCTGGAGAAGCGCACAAATGGCCCTACCTGGCGGCGGCCTGGCTTTCTTCGCTGACCCGCTGTTTTCCCGGGCCCAGCGGTTCAGGGAACGGCGATCGGGCGCCATCGACTCGGGAGATCGCCCTCTGTCGCCCTTTTCTCGAAGAAGAAATCGCGCTGGTCGATCCCGACATCGTCATTCTGATCGGCGCCATGGCGGTGCGCGCCTTCCTGGGCCGGGTCAAGCTGGACGACGTCATCGGGAATCGGTTCGAGCGTGACGGCCGGGTCCTGATCCCATTTCCCCACTCCTCGGGGGTGAGTCGGTGGGGGAACCGCCCAGAGAACAAGGCGAAGATCGAGCGGGCAGTGGAGCAGCTTAGCGCTGAACGGGAGCGGCTGCGCCTTTGAGTGGCATCACTCGAGGTCCCCGCTTTTTCCCAAACCTACCTGATAACCACCACTCGCTGCAGGCGGCGGTCCTCAGTGTGCTCAGCTACTTTGGCAAGGAGCTGAGCTGGGGAGAAGTCGAAGCGCTGACCTGGTACCGGGAAGGGCTGGCCAGTTGGTCGGTGATGGGAGCTCGGGCGCTCGCCTCCCAGGTGAATGGGACTCGCCTGCTGAGCAGCGTCGATTACGTGGAATTCGTCCGCCGCGGTGACGAATTCTTTGACGCGGAGTGGACGCCAGAATTCGTCACCGGGCTACGGACCGAGGCGTCACTAGGCCTGGCGCACGAGCGGGACGCAGCGGTCGATTTTCTGGCGCGAGGAAGCTTCGAGTTGCTCACCAGCCTATCCGCCCGAGTCGTCTCAGACTCGCTGCTTGAGAACCTGCTGATTGCTTCGGTTGATCCGGGGCTGCTCCGGGAGGGCCCGCCCAGCGAGACGGAGCGTTTCGTGGTGGTCTTCGCGGCGCTGCGAGGCTCGTTTCTGGTCCACGATCCAGGTCCCCCGGCTCGGATCGGGGTAACCATCGGCAAGGACACCTTCATCAAGGCCTTCCGGGGGGACCTCATCGTCGTGCCCCGGATTGATCCAAGAGATCTGCCTAAGGAGTAGATCCCGATCGAGCTCCCGCCTGTGAATGGATCGACGCAATGAAAATGGCCTGCAGCCAGCCTGGCTGCAGGCCATTTTCATTGCCGAATTGGTGGTACCCCCCGGGGGACTCGAACCCCCGCCCCCGGCTCCGGAGGCCGGTGCTCTATCCACTGAGCTAGGGGGGCTAGCACTGTGGGTCAGATCCCGATTATACGGAATCGCCCTGAGCTCCCCGCGCGCGGGCTTGGAGGGCCTTGCGGACGTGGAGGACCCGCTGGACAACGGTGATGTTGGTGGCGAGGGCGAGTCCCCACAAGACGGGCTGGAGTAGCAAATCGGGCACCAGCAGTCCAGCCGTTAGCAGAAGGACTCGCTCCGGGCGCTGAAGCAGTCCCACTTCGCAATCGACGCCCAGGCCCTCAGCCCGAGCTCGGGTGTAGCTGACCATCAGCGAGCCTACCAGAGCGATGACGGCGGCGGCCAACAAGGTCGGCGTGCTCTGCAGGGAGAAGCTCACGAAAAGGCCAATGAAGACTACCGATTCGGCATACCGATCGGCTACCGAGTCGAAAAAGGCCCCAAACGGCGAAGCCTGCCCGGTCGCGCGCGCGACTGCGCCATCGAGGGCATCGAATGCGCTCGCGCCCAGGAAGGCCAGCCCCCCCCACGTGTACTGCCCGGTGGCGAGGACTACCGCGGCGCCCACGTTCAGGCCAAGGCCAATGGCGGTGAGGGCGTTCGGAGTGATCCCAGTAGAGCCGAGTGTTCGTCCCACGGGCGCCATAGCGCCTCGCCAGGTGAGCTTGAGGCGTGCCCAGGGACCCAGGGGTTGGCTGAGTAGTGGCTCAGTGGGAGAGGAGATGAACAACTCCCGAGGCGACGCGTCGAACTCGCCGAAAGCGGGGTTGTTTGAGTCGGTCCAGAAGCGCGCGTCGATGGATCGTTTCGCTGTAGTAGTCCAGCACCTGGCTGGAAACCCGTTTCCAGGTGTAATGCTGAGCAGTCTGTCGGCCATTGCTACCTAAACGGCTTCGCAGCTCAGGATCTCTAAGCGCCTGGAGCAGTGCTTGGGCCAGCAAATCAGAGTTCTTGGGTGGAACCAGCAACCCCTCCTTGCCATCGGTAACCACGCCTCGGTACCCCGGAATATCGGTGGCCACGATAGCCCGGCCGGCGGCCATCGCCTCGAGCAGAACGACGCCGAAGCTTTCCCCGCCAGTTGATGGGGCACAGAAGACGTCGGCCGATTGGTAATAGCGCACCTTGTCCTCGTCCGACACCAGACCGGTGAACACGATGTCGTCGGACACGCGCGCCTGGACAAACTTCTGGTAGTGAGCCAGGCCTTGGCCGCCGCCAACTACGACGAGCCTGGCTTCCGGCACTTCTTCCCGGACTCGAACCCAGGCGCGCAGCAGGTGGCTCAAGCCCTTGCGTTTTTCGAGCCGGCCCAGGAAGAGGACGTTGAGCCGACCGTCGTTCAACTCGGGGATCGGCGGCCGAGGCCGGCTAAATTGCTCCACGTCGATGCCGTTCGGGATGATTCGATACTGGCCGGGAAAGTGCTCCGCCACGAAATCCCGGGCTGATTCGGAAACCGCGATCTTGCCGTGGAGCTTGCGGAAGAAGTACTCAAGGAAGGGCTTCGCCGACAGATAGGCGAGCGTCGAGTTCCGAAACGTATGAAAAGTTCCGACATTGGTGGTGCGGGAAGCGCGCAGCACCGCGAGCGGGAGCATGGGAACGAGAGGCTCGTGGAGATGAATGATGTCAAAGGCGCCGGAGGCCAGGGTCTCCCGCACCTCCTGGCTCAGGCGGGTACTGAGGCCAATGCGGGCCACCGATCCGTTGGCCGGCAAGGCGAACGGGATGCCCAACCGATGGAAGGGGAAGTCCGACGGAGGTTCGTCTGAGCAGGGGGCGATGATGTGAACTTCGTGGCCGGTGCGCTGGAACTCATGGGCCAGATGGCCAATGTGTTCGGTGACCCCGCCCGGATATGCGTAGTCGTATGGGGAAGCGAGCGCAATCTTCATTCTTGTTTGGGCGACACCTTCCAGTGCCCATTGTATCCGAGCCTAGCGGACTTCCGGTCGAGTTGTGTCACCGATCTCAGTGGCCAGCCCCTAGCAGGCGGTGCCGCAGATCGGCAGCAGCACGTGATCGCCAATCGGACGGCCTCGAGGGTCGACGACCGGCTGGCGGGTTAGTGAGGGATAAGCGTAGAGGCCAATCTCGATTTGGGTCGCGGCCGCCGGATCGCCCGTGAGCAGATGGGGATCCTCGACCACCTCACCGTCCTCCCAGAAGTGGGTTGGATAGCCTCCCTCATTGGGCGGACTGTCATTTTGGGCCACGACTCGGCCCTCCCCATCCAGCTCGTGGACGAAGACCGTGTAATCGACTGACGGCACTTTGATGGCCTGCCAGGTCAAAGTCACCCGCGCACCCTGGACATCAACTCCGGTCAGTCCCAATTCGCCGCTGAAGATCCCGACCGGACTGGGAAGGGTCTGAGCGGGTGAATGGGCCGCCCCAATCTTGAACGGCCCGAAATGGATCACCGACCCGATCGGCACTCCGCGTTCGTAAGCGGGGAGCCGCTGGCCCGGGTTGCGATAATAGGCACTCAATTCGAGCCAGTATCCGCCAGTTGGGGCACCCGGATTGGGTGCGATCCCGAACCACGAGAAGACCACGTCGCCCGGTCGTCGCTCATTCGCAATGAGCGACGACCGGGTATCCGTATCCTCCGACTAGCGCTGGCCCCGAGCGTCGACCAGATGAGCCGTGAAGAAGAGGTCGCCCCAGCGGGGGTCGTTGCCGTCGGTCACCTCCCAGGTGACGATTGCCGCGGCCGCGGGCTGCTGGTTGGCAAAGGTCGGCGGCGCGAAGGCCCGCAACCGCAGCAAATGGCCAATGTCCAGATTGATATCAGATGTCGTGGCCCGATGGATTTCGGTCTGGGCCAGGTCCGGCCGCACGTCGAACAGCTGATAGACGGGCCCGCCGGTTGGCGTGCTGACAGTTGCGATGGCCGGGCCGAGGTGTTGGGCAAGAACTGCGGTCGCGTGCCCAGTGGCCTCGACCAGGTATCGACCGCCGCCGCTCCGAAGGACGACCGTGTTGCGGTTGTCGAAATGGCCAATCGGGAGCCGGTCGCCAGTCAGGTAGTTGAAGATGCCGCCGGCCGCTTCTGGCTGCCCCATGAACAGCGGCCCGGTCGTCGACACGAGGGCCAGGCGCGCCGCTTCAGCCGAGTAGCGCAACGGGATTCCGTAGGCGGGCCCGAATTCGAGGTTCGCGACCGAATCCAGGAAGTGCGCCTCACCCGCCACCCGCCACAGTACCAACCAGGCAAGTAAGCCGGCGCTGATCGGCCACGGCTTCAGCCTTGCGACTCCGAATCCAGTCAGCACCACCGCGCTCGGCAGCATGGGTAAGAGGTAGTGCGGCCAGACCCAGTCGTCGGCCCGAAGAGCCGCGGCAAGAGGGAGCAAGCACCAGACCGGAAGGATCCATCCACTCGATTGGCGGAAGGCGAATACCGTTCCCAACCCGAGGAGCGCCATCGTTAGAGCGGTGCCCGGCTCCCACAGGAATGTCCAATCCTGAAGGCGGCCCTCAGTCAGGACTTGTCGCGGAAGATCCCCAGCTACCACCGATGCCGCGAGGTAAGGAACCTCGGTGGCTACCGTCTTCGGGCCTTGCAGGTACCGGAGGGCTTGCTCGACGTCATACCCGCCGCTCTGAATCTGGAGGAGCACATAAGGCGCCAGCGAGAGGCCCACCAAACCACCTGCAAAGGCGAGGGGTCGCAAGCTCAACTGAGCGCGGCCTTTGATCGCCAGGAAAGCAGGCACGAGGAGCAGCACCGAGGCGCTCAGATGCAACTGGGCTGCGCAGCCCAGGGCGAAGACGGCCGCGGCGAGCCGACGCGAGTCGCCAAACTTGGCGAATCCTACCGTCCCCCACAAACCGACGGCGCAGAAAAAGGGCACGAGATCGGGGTTCCAGATGCGACGACTGTAGAGCAGCGCGGCGGGCGAAACGGCATAGAGTAGGCCGCAGGCCAATCCGGTCCAGCGCCCACCCAGATCGCGGCCGAGGAGCACCAGGAACAGGGCGCCGACTGCGTCTATCGCGGCCTGGTAGGCCGAGATCCAGGCCGGGTCGAGCGTGAACCACCCAATGGGTGCGAGCAAGAAGGTGAACAGAGGCGGATGCCGAATGCCGATCTTGAAAACGAGGCCGTCGGAAGCGGGAATTTGATGGGTGGCAACGAAGGTGGCGAGATGGCCCAGTAGGGTCGATTGGTCATAGTCAAACTGGGTGAGGTCGATCTGCCACGAGCGGAGAAACAGTGCCAAGCCCAGCGTGAGCAGGAAATCAAAGTGCGTCAGGTGCTTCGAGAAGCTCTGGACGGTCCTCACTCAGGAGGTTCCGATGATCAACGTCCTATTTAGGCATCGGACGGCCACATGGACCGGAACATGAACCACTGGTCGGGGTACTTCCGAATGACTTGTTCGAGCCACGAGAACAAACGCTGGGTCAGGATCTGAACCTCGTCGTCGCCGGCGTCGTCCTCAGATCGGCTGATTTCGGGTGATATCGCCGCGACATAACGATTGCCCGAGCGAACGATGTAGCCTCCGACGACGCTCGCCCCGGAACGAACGGCTAAGGCCGCGGCTCCCCCGGGTACCCGGGTTCGGCGCCCGAAAAACTCGATGGTCACCCCCTGGTCGTGGGTGGGGCGGTCGAGCAGGAGGGCGAGGACCTGGCGTTCCCGCAGCACGCGCAGGGAGCGGAAAATCGCGGAACCCATGGGGATGACTCGGAGGCCGGCTGCCTGGCGGGCTTGCTGGACCAGTTGATCCCAGCGGGGCGGACTCAGCGGATCGGCGATCACATTTACCGGATAACCTCGCTGCGCGATCAGGGCTGCGCCAAGGTCTGAGTTACCGATATGGCCGCCAATGAAAACGATCCCCTTTCCTTTTTGGAAGGCGGCGTCGAGGTGCTCCCACCCGTCGACGGTGAGTCTGCGATCAGCGATCGAGATCGCACCTCCCCCGAGGCAGAGCATGTCGACGACGTACTTCCCGTAGTTCACGAAAGAGCGCAACGCAAGACGTCGGGCGGCTTGACGATCGGCGCCCGGCCCGAGCACCTGGAGCATATTCTCGATCGCGCGCTCGCGCTTGTCGCGCCAGATCAGGAAGACGAGCGGGGAGAAAGTCGCGGCGATCCCGTAGGTAAGCCAAAGGGGAAACCAGCGAGTGAGGACTGTCCCCAGTCGATGGCCCCAGTAGATCACCGGACCAGCCCCTGCAAGTGGCTTACTCGTCCTGGTAGTATTCCTGCCCCAGGTGCGTGATCTGCTCCTCGCCCATAAGCCAGCGGAGCGTGTTCTTCATTTTGGTTTGCTGAATAAATAAGTCGTGCTCCGGGTAAACGCTCGGCGCGTGCTGTGGGCTCTTGAAGAAGAACGATAGCCATTCCTGAATGCCATGCAGGCCAGCCCGCTGTGCCAGGTCCATAAAGAGGGCCAGGTCCAGCGCCAGCGGGGCGGCGAGGATAGAGTCGCGACAAAGGAAGTCGATCTTGATCTGCATCGGATAGCCTAGCCATCCGAAGATGTCGATATTATCCCAACCCTCTTTGCTATCACCCCGCGGCGGATAATAGTTGATCCTGACCTTGTGGTAGAGGTCCTGGTAGAGTTCCGGGTACAGTTCGGGCTGAAGGATGTACTCCAGGCTCCCCAACTTGGATTCCTCTTTGGTTCGGAAGCTCTCCGGATCATCCAGGACTTCGCCGTCCCGATTCCCCAGGATATTGGTGGAGTACCAGCCGCGAATGCCCAGCATCCGGGCTTTGAGCGCCGGCGCGAGGACCGTCTTGAGCAAAGTCTGGCCGGTCTTGAAGTCCTTGCCGCACACCGGCATCCGCATGTCCCCGGCGAGCTCCAGCATCGCCGGGGTATCCACGCAGAGGTTCGGTGCCCCGTTCACGAAGGGCACGCCTTCTCGCAGGGCGGCATAGGCGTAGATCATCGAAGGCGCGACGGTTCGGTCGTTACTGGCGAGTCCTTGTTCGAAGGCTTCGAGGTCCATGTGGGCTGGCCCTTCCTCCATAAAGATCTCGGTGGAGGCGGCCCACACCATGACCAGGCGGTCGCAGTGGTTCCGGGCTTTGAAATCACGAATGTCCTGGCGGATCTGCTCCGCGAACTCCAACTTGGTGGCGGCCCGCTTCACGTTCGCGCCTTCAAGACGCTTGACGTAATACTGATCGAAGACCGCGGGCATGGGCTCGATGGATTTGAGATAGTCCGCGATGGGCTCGATGTGCTCGTACCGATCGAGGACGCTGGCTTTGACCGCCGCTTCGTAGGCATTGTCCTTAAACGGGTCCCAGGCGCCGAAGACGAGATCGTTGAGACCGGCGAGGGGAACGAAGTCCTTAATCACCGGATTGCGGTTCTCGGTCCGTTTGCCGAGCCGAATCGTGTTCATCTGCGTGACTGAACCAATTGGCCGAGCGTTTCCACGGCGAATGTGCTCGACTCCGGCGATGAACGTGGACGCGACCGCACCGAGCCCGACGAGCATGATGCCGAGGCGCCCGGCGGCCGGAGCGATGGGATGGGGCTGAGAATCAACAAAGTCCTTGGGTTCCAAAATCACACCTCTCTCGCGGGCCAGGGCCATAAGCGCCCCCTGCCATTGCGCGGGAATGCGTCCGGTGCTGGCCCAGTGCTCGACGGTGCTTTGGCGGCGCCCTAGCAAGTTGGCGAGCACGCTCTGGCCGCCGAAGCGGCGAATCACCCGTTGGGCTGGGTTTAACTCTGGCGCATCCACGTCGGCATTGTAACGATTTTTTCGTTACGCCGTGAAAGGCCCTAGCTGTAAGAGCTGGCGCTCTCCAGCCGAACGTTCTCGGCCAGGTTCACGACCTGCCAGCTCTTGGTTTCCAGCTTCTTTTTAGCGGTAAAGCGGCCGACGCCTTCGTGCTTGGCGCTATCGGCGTACCTAGTCCGGCGTCCGTCCCCGACCATAGCCATCCGCTTGCCCCCACCCGGCCTTGACCTGACGGTAGATCTCCGCGATCTCCGAGGGTTGTTCGGCCAGGAAGGGGAAGCGGGGCGACGCGGTCACCGGGCCGCCGGAGGTGCCGGTACGCGGGTGCGGCAGCTGAAGCTCCCGATTCAAAGCGGGGTCCCGAAATATGTTGGTGGGGTCGCCGCCCTCGGCGACGACATCCATCTGCTCGAACATCTTCTGGCGCATCAGAATGACCCCGCGATCGCTCGGGCTGAGATGCTCTAGGCTCCGGTCGGCCAGGGCTCCCTGTCCGACCCAGGCCACGAAGTCCTGATTCATGGTGTGGCTGTTGATCCAGCGGCCGGTTTCGGCCTCTTTGATGGGCGAGTACCAGTGGTAGTAGCGTTTCCCCCCGGGCAGTTCGTGGCCGGGGGCCAGCGCGTCGAAGAACCAGCCGACACTCAGGGTCGTCGTGTCATCGACCGGGACGCGCCACTCAAAGTGATCCCCGGTGTACAGGGCGTTGGGCCACAAGCAGGTGCGCCCGACCGTCCACAGCGGGTGGGTCTCATCCATCCCTTCCTGGATTCGTCGATAGACGAAGCCGTAATCGAACTCGTCAAAACCGACCTTGATGTGGCGCGGAGCCGGGGCCCCGGAGCGCCCGCGGAGCTCGTAGGACCAATAGCTATGCAGCCATTCGAAATGAACCGGATCGATGGAGTTCTCCTGACACTGGAACCAGTTGCAGGGAACCTCCGTGAACACCAGCTGAACCATGCCGTTTTCCCAGTGAAATGGGCCCCAGTCCGGTAGGAGCGGCGCTGGAGAAGGCCCCAGATAGGCCCAGAGCAGGCCGGCCTTGGCCTGCACGGGATAGGCGCGGAGGCGGATCTTCTCCTTGAAATGCGCCTCGGGATACGCCAGGTCATCAAAGGGCTGCTCGATGCACTGGCCGGTCTCGTCGTAGCGCCAGCCATGGTAATTGCAGCGTAAGCCACAGTCTTCAACGACGCCGTAGCTCAGGTCTGCCCGCCGATGAGCGCAGTGCCGCTCGAGCAGGCCAAAAGTGCCACTGCGGTCCTTGTACAGGACAAGGTCCTCACCCAGCAGGCGAATTGCCTTGATCGGCTGGGTGTCGAATTCACCCACCGCTGCGATCGGCTGCCAGTAGCGACGCATGAGCTCGCCCATCCGGGTGCCTGGCTGGGTCTGCATCAAGAGCGCGTTTTCTTCTTCGGTCAGCATCGCAGTCCTCCTGGCCGTTCTGGCGGTCGCCGCTGCTGCGAATGATATCTGCCGCGGTAGCCGTCGGATAAGGCGGGACCCGAATTTGCCTATGGTAGAATCGGGGTCGAATATAAGTACGGCAGGGGGTCCATGCAAGAAGAGCTTGAGGAGATCCGGGTCTTACGGACGCGGGTGTCGGACCTTCTGGTGCGTCTTTGACGAAGCTGGCCGCAAGCGCCGGATTGTTGAGCTAGACGAGCAGGCTGGCAAGCCTGAGCTCTGGAATGATCCTGAGCGCGCCCAAGCCCTGCTGAGGGAGCTGTCAGACCTCCGGTCTGAACTCGAGCCCTGGCAAACTCTGGCCAAACAGCTCGAGGACGCCGATGATCTCCTCGGTCTAGCGATCGAAGAAAAAGACGAGGCGATCGGCGCGGAAATGGTCGAGCATCTTCCCGACTGGCGTCGACAGCTCGACAGCCTCGAGTTCCAGCTCACCCTCTCGGGACCCTACGACCGGGGAAACGCGATACTGTCGATCCACGCTGGAGCCGGTGGGACCGACGCCCAGGATTGGGCTCAGATTCTCATGCGGATGTACTTGCGCTGGGCCGAGAACCGCCGCTTCAAGACCGAGATCTACGATATGTCGCCGGGCGAAGAAGCCGGGATGAAGAGCGTCACCGTGGAGATCGCGGGTCCCTTCGCTTACGGCTATTTGCGTTCGGAGCGGGGGGTGCACCGCCTGGTGCGCTTATCCCCTTATGACTCAGCCCATCGGCGGCACACGTCCTTCTCATTGGTCGAAGTGGCGCCTGACGTGGATAACTCGGCCATTGTGCAAGTCGACCCGGAAGACGTGAAGTTCGAGGCTTATCGAGCTGGAGGCCCCGGCGGGCAGAACGTCAACAAGGTCAGCACCGCCGTCCGGCTGACCCACGTCCCGAGCGGAATCGTCGTCACCTGTCAAACCGAACGATCGCAGTTGCAGAACCGAGAGACCGCGATGCGGATCCTGCGCGCGAAGCTGGTTGCCATCGAAGCCCAACGGCGGGACGAGGAGCGACTCCGGCTGCGCGGAGCCCACATCGAGGCGGGATGGGGAAACCAGATCCGTTCTTATGTGGTTCACCCCTACAACATGGTCAAGGACCTCCGGACGGGCTTCGAATCCAGCGATTCGGCGGGCGTGCTGGAGGGCGATCTGGACGGGTTCATGCAGGCCTACCTGGCCTGGTCGGTCAACGAGGGGTTGGTGACGCCAGTTTCCGATCTCGCTGACGTATGAGCTCCGGGCTCGTTGTGGTCGACTATGGCGGAAGCAACCTGCGGAGCGTGATGAAGGCCCTGGAGTTTTTGGGCCAAGCACCCACGGTCGTAACTGATCCCGATCAAATGGTTGGCGCGGCGGCGGTAGTGCTGCCCGGCGTCGGCGCGGCCGGCCAAATCATGGCAAGCCTGCGTTCCCATGGTCTGGATGAGGCGCTACAAGAGTTCATCCATTCGGGGCAGCCGTTCCTGGGCGTGTGTATGGGAATGCAGGTCCTTATGGATCGCTCCGAGGAGGACGGGGGACAGGACTGCCTGGGCATTCTACGCGGTGAAGTGGAGAAGATTCCGCCTATCGAGAAAGTGCCCCACATGGGTTGGAATACGGTTGAACAGCGGCAGAATCATCCGATCTGGGCCGGAATTCCTGACCAGAGCTACTTCTATTTTGTGCATTCCTATGCCGTTCAACCGGCGGATGCGCAGGTGGTCGCGGGCAGGACCGAATACGTGTTGCCCTTTGCGAGCGCGGTAGCGCGAGACAACATCTTCGGAACCCAGTTTCATCCAGAAAAGAGTGGCAAGCACGGCCTCCAGCTTTATCAGAACTTTGTGGCCTGGGCCTTGAAATGACAACGCCATGACTTTCCAAATCATCCCGGCCATCGACCTGTTGGGCGGCCGCGCGGTGCGCCTTGCCCAGGGTGATTTTGATCGCCAAATCTGGTCCGAGGACGCAGTGGTGGTTGCGCGCCGTTGGAGCGCGGCGGGGGCGCAAATGCTTCACGTCGTGGATCTTGACGGGGCTGCGAAGGGGGCTCCCGTCGAGCTACCAACGCTGGTGGCAATTCGCGCCGTAACGGACGTTGCCATCGAGTACAGCGGCGGATTGCGCAGCGATGAATCGGTAGCTGCGGCTTTTGCTGCTGGAGCGAATCGCGTGGTGTTAGGGACGGCGCTGGGCTCGCGGCCGGAGTGGGTTGCCCAACTGTGCCTGCGCTATGGCGACCGGATTGTGGCTGGTATCGACGCGCGTGGCGGACGAGTTGCCGTCCAGGGGTGGTTGGAGTCCTCGGCTCTCAGTCTCGCCGAGATCGTGAGGCGCTCAAACGCGATGGGTGTGAGCCGGGCGATCGTAACTGACATCGAAAAGGACGGTATGCTGGGTGGCCCGAACCTCGATATGTACCGCAGCGTTCTGGAAGAGGCGTCTTTCGAAGTGATCGCCTCGGGCGGGATATCCTCACTAGAGGATATCGAAGCGGTGCGCGGGGTTGGGACGATGGGCGCGATCATCGGTCAGGCTCTATACACCGGGCACATCGACCTGCGCGTGGCAATTGAAATGGTGGCGGCCTGATGCTGACCAAGCGCATCATCCCCTGCCTGGACGTGGATCAGGGACGGGTGGTGAAAGGCGTCAGCTATGTGAACCACCGGGATGCCGGCGATCCGGTCGAACTGGCCGCCTACTACGACCAGGAGGGAGCCGACGAGCTCGTTTTCCTGGACATCACCGCCTCGATCGAGGGGCGCGACACGATGGTTGACGTGGTGGAGCGCACGGGCGAGCGAGTGTTCATCCCCTTTACGGTTGGCGGAGGGATTCGTTCGGTGGCGGACATGCGCCGGATGCTGAGAGCCGGAGCCGACAAAGTCGGGGTCAATAGCGCGGCGGTGGCTGATCCCGAGCTCATCCGGCGGGGGGCAATCGAGTTCGGCAGCCAATGCATCGTGCTGGCCATCGATGCCAAGCGGCGGCCCGATGGCTTGGGCTGGGTGGTCTACACCCACGGCGGGCATCAGGCGACCGAAATTGACGCGGTGGCGTGGGCGATCCGGGGCGCTGAGCTGGGCGCGGGCGAGATCCTGCTGACCAGCATGGATGAAGATGGACAAAAAGACGGTTATGATCTGGCCCTCACGGCGTCAGTCTCGGGGGCCGTACCGATCCCGGTCATTGCCTCCGGAGGGGCCGGCACTCCGGAGCATCTCTACGATGGTCTGGTCAAGGGAGCGGCGGACGCAGTCCTCGCGGCGTCGATTTTTCACTATGGAAACTTTCGGATTCGGGACGTGAAAGACTATCTCGCTGCCCGGGGACTGCCCATCCGTCCAGTAGAAGAGGAGCAGTAAGTTGCTGAAATTCGACCGCGATGGGCTTATCCCGGCCATCGTTCAAGACCAGCGGACCCATCAGGTGCTGATGGTTGCCTATATGAACGAAGAGTCGCTCCGGAAAACCGTCGAGAGTGGCGACGCCTGGTTCTGGAGCCGGTCTCGCCAGGAGCTCTGGCACAAGGGCGATACGTCGGGAAACTTTCAGCACATCAAGACGCTCCGGGTCGACTGCGACGCGGACGCGATCCTGGTGGAGGTCCATCCGGACGGGCCGGCCTGCCACACCGGTGCGGTCAGCTGCTTTTTCCAGTCACTCGATGAGGCAAAAGCCGCGGAACCGGAGGCGGAGCATAGGCCCGCTGGGTCCGAAGTGATCGATGAGCTAGCGGGTGTGATCGCGCAGCGCCATCGGGACAACCCCGAGGGCTCCTATGTCGCCGGCCTCATCGCCCAGGGTATCGACCGGGTGGCCAAGAAAGTGGGCGAAGAGGCGACCGAAGTCATCATCGCGGCGAAAAATCAGTCCCACGATGAGATCGTCTGGGAGGTCGCCGACTTGTGGTTTCATACCCTGGTCCTGCTCGAAGCCAGCGGAGTCCCGATCGCCGACGTCTACGCAGAGCTAGAGCGCCGTCGCAAGTAAGGCTCGGACGCGTGCATTGGGTCGCCCCCCGTTCCTCCCGCCTGCCACACGCTGATGATGGCATAATCTGATATGATGGCACCTGTTCTGGCGGGAATGCTATCAACATGTCGCTAAAGTCGACCCAGATCTATCTGACCGAGGCTGAGCACGCGGCGGTCCAGGGCGAGGCCGGTCGCTCAGGCTTATCGATGACCGCGGTTATTCGGGGCTTGGTCGAGCAGCATCTCATGGCCGACAAAGTCGCTCCGACCGATCTCACCGACCTCATCGGCGTGGTTAGCACCTTGAATCCGACCGACGTTGGAGCTCGCAAAGATGCGATGCTTTATGAGGCATTGATTGGCGATATTCGCGGACACGAGCGCCCTCTTCGCGTTGCTGAACCAGAATGATCGCCGGCATCTAGAGGCTGCGGAGGCGGCACGCCAGATCGCCAAAGATCGCGAGCCGGTCTGGACAATTGATGCGGTAGCCGTCGAGCTGTGGCGGCTGCTGCGCGGGCAGGTCGGTTGCCGCCAGGCTGACGAGCTGCTTCGTGGCCTGATTTCCCACGGACTAGAAATCGAGGCCAGCGCCCGCGATGACTACACGCGCGCCTGGCAGTTGGCCGACGAGTGGTCAGATCAGGACTTCGCGCTGACCGATCGGCTATGTTTCGCGGGTATCGAGCGAGCGCGCTCGTATCATGCGTGGTCCTACGATTCCGA
This sequence comes from Chloroflexota bacterium, assembly GCA_009692845.1. Taxonomy (GTDB): domain Bacteria; phylum Chloroflexota; class UBA6077; order UBA6077; family SHYK01; genus SHYK01. The sequence goes on from SHYK01000001.1 coordinate 45,759, forward strand.
TTTCGCGGTCATTCGCCTCGGTCCGAGCCGCAACCGTCCCCTCGCGCTACTGTTTTAAGGTCCGCTCACCGGCGGGAAAATAGGCGCCGTTCGTTCAGCGAATCCTACGCCGGTTTGTGATGGGCTCGATCCTGGAATACGCCGGCCACGCCCAGAAGGACAAGCGCGGCGCCCGCGAGCGTCCAAGCGGTAATCGTTTCATGGAGCACCAGCCCACCCAGGAGTAGTGCGCCCACCGGATTAACGTAAGCATAAGTGAAGACGATGCTGGTCGGGAGCAGTCGAAGTGCGTGGAGAAAAGACGTGAAGGTCAGGAGTGAACCGACCACGACGAGGTAGGCCCAGCCCCACCATGCTTCGGCCGTGGGCGCCGGTACCGACTCCCGGCTCACCGCTATCAACAGCGCGAAGCCAGCCGCGCCGACCAGGTGCTGAAGGGCCGAGGTGGCAAAGGGCCCCAGTGGCAGCGGGTGGCGAGTTTGTAGCAACGATCCCGCCCCCCACGAGATTGGCGCTGCGAGGAGAGCCAAAAACGCGAAAATATCGGCGTTGGTGCCCGCACTGAGCTTGGGTCCCGCCAAAACTACGAGTCCGCCAAAGCCGATCACAAGCGACCCGACCAGCAGCCGGGTGGGCGCGCGGCGGTCAATGAGGGATTCCATGAGCGCGACCCAGATGGGAGTCGAGCCGATCAGCAGGGCAGCGTAGGACGATTCCGCCCGCTGCTCGGCCCAGACGACGAAGCCATTTCCGCCAATCCAGAGTAACAGCCCAGAAATGATGAGAATGCCCCAATCGCTGCGACCCAGGCGCAAGCGGTTCTTGGTCACGGCGGCGAGGGCGAGCAGAATCAGCCCGGCGACCAACAGCCGGGAGCCCGCGAGCATGAACGGCGGAAACCCGGAGTCCGGGCGAACCGCTACTCGGATTGCCAGATAGGTGCCGCTCCACCCGAGGTAGATCACAATGAGGTGGGCCAGGCCGGCGGCGGTAATCGTTCGCGCGCTGGCCGCCGAGGTCGTCGATTCCAATGCCGCCCTGCTCCTGGTAATTCCCGGCCCCGGGCCGGTACTCCTTAGAGCGGTCGACCTGCGAGCTTGGGATGGGTCTGATTCTAGAGCGGGAGTTGACGCACCGCCTTGACTCGCTTCACCGTGCGCGTCCACCCGGGGGCCCGAAACGATCGGTTGGAGCTCACAGGCGTGGATCGCCTAGAAGTCTGGACCAAAGCTCGGGCCGTCGAGGGTCGGGCGAACGAGGCCGTCTGTAAGCTCATTGCAGAGTGGCAGGGGGTGCCGCCGTCTTCCGTGCGGGTTGTTCAGGGCGCGCGCAGCCGAACCAAGATCGTGGAAATTATGGAAGCTGGCTAGTTGTCGTCGACTGGCCACGAACCCAGGGTCTTGACGAACACGCATTGACCTTCGAGCTCGGCGAGGCCGTCTCGGACATTGGGCTCGGCGGCGTGCCCTCGCAGCTCCACGAAGAAGATATAGTCCCAAACCCGCCTCCGCGAGGGACGGCTCTGGATGCTGCTCATACTGATGCCCCGCCGTGCGAAGACATCGGCAACGTCGCGGAGCGCTCCCACCTTGTCGCGAATGCTGAAGGCGATCGCGGTCTTGTCACTTCCGGTGGGCCGATTCGCGGCCGCAAGGGCAATCACGTAGAAACGCGTGTAGTTGGCGGACAGGTCCTGAATCTCAGCATCGATGACCTTCAGCCCGTACTCCTTGGCCGCGAGCAGGTTCGCGATGCCGGCCGTCGTTGGATCTTCGGCGGCCATCGCCGCCGCCCGGGAGGTGCTCACTACGGTCATGATCTCAGCCGTGGGGAGATTCTTCGCCAGCCAGCCTCGACATTGCGCAAGCGCCACCGGGTTGGTGTAGACCGTCTTGATCGCCTCGCGGCTCTCGGCTTTGGAGAGGAGCTGGAAGGAGATCGGTAGCATGATCTCCGAGCAAATTTTCACTTCCGCATCGACAAAGTTGTCGAGCGTTTCGTGCACGGGGCCATCCGTCGAGTTCTCCACGGGTACGACTCCGAAATCGACGTCGCCCCGCTGCACCTCGGCGAAGGTATCCGGGATGCTCGCCACGGGAATGAACTCGGTGGTATCGCCAAATCGCTCGACCGCCGCCTGGTGGGTGAAGCTGGCGGCGGGCCCCATATAGGCAATGCGGATCGGTCGCTCCAGGGCTCGACAAGCGGAAATCACCTGGCGATAGATGGCGGTTAGCTGGCGGTCGGTCAGCGGTCCGTCCGCGCCCGCTGCGGTTACGTTCGCCAGGACTTCGTGCTCGCGGTCCGGCGCGTAGATTGCCTTCGAAGCGCTGTTTTTCGCCGTGCCAATCCGCTGGGCGAGCCGGGCTCGGTCGTTTAGCAGGCGGACGACCTCCGCGTCGATCTGGTCGATCTCGGCTCGGGCGGTTTCGAGATTGTTGGTGTCCATCGCTGTCCTAGATTGCCGAAATGCTGCCGGAGTTTAGCCAATCCAGGGTGGCTTGCACGGCTTCGGCGTACACCTCGGTGCGAGTACGGCCGCTGGACTTGAGCACTGCGAAGCCGTGATCGGCCCCATCCATCAGATGGAGCTGTGCGGTGGGCACGAGGGAAATGGCAGCCGCGAGCTCGGCGGGGGTTCCGAAAGCGTCGCGGGTCCCCGAGCAAAACAGGGTCGGGACGGCGATCGAGGGCAAGTGGGCGACCCGAGTCGCTTCCGAGCGGCCGGGCGGATGAAGCGGATAGGCGAAAAGCGCTAGCGCATCGATGCCTTGCTCGCGAGCCGCAACCTGCGATGCGATTCGGCCGCCCATCGAACGTCCTCCGATCAGGAGATGAGGTTGGTGCTGGCTGGCTTCGGCGATCGCTGCTCTCCAGGTCGATTCCAGCACGGGAGGGCGGTCGGGGCCGCGTCGCTTGCCCTCCATGTACGGGAACTGGAAATGGAGCGTGGCGATGCCGACTCGGGCGAGCTCCTGGGCCAGGAATCGGCCGAACGGGTCATCAAGGTTGGATCCCGCCCCGGGGGCGTAAACACACGCCCATTGGACGTCCGTACCGGCGTGCGACTCCGTCCAGCGAGCGCTGACCGATGGCCCCTCGGACAGAGTCAATTTCAGGGACGCCTCTTTGGTCATGTCGCCAGTGTACGCTCACAGGGACGTTGTTAGAATCGCTTCCATCGCGGTAGTGAGGCGGGGCACGTTGCAAACCTGGGGGAAGCTCGGTTTTTATCTGATCGGCGGTCTGACTCTGTTCCACAACGTCATCCGCCAGGTCCAGAATCAGGGACTAAAGAACGTCACGCCCCGCGCAATTCGGGCCCGTATTCTCGATGCGCAGAACTGGGACCTGGTCTAGCTTAGCGGGCAGGGGCCCCGACCGGCGGAGCATCGACCGGGACGCCGAGGTCGCGAGACCGCAGGTCCTTGCGGCTGGCGACCATGCTGAGATTCACGAGGATGCAGAAGGCGCCGGCTGAAGCGAGAGCAGCGGCCGGGCCCATCACGCTGGCGAGGCCGCCCAGGATTCCCTGACCGATCGATGAGCCGCCCAGGATCATCATGCTGCGCAGGGACTGGACCCGTCCCCGAAACTCGTCGGGCGAGAGGATCTGGATGATCGCGTTGCGGGTGATCCCCTGCAGGGAATCACTCAGCCCGAGGCCGACCGCCGCGACCAGTGCGAGCGGAAACCACGGCGCAAGTCCTAACCCGGCCAGAGAGGTGCCGTAAGCGACGAAGCCCCCAGCGATGATCAGTCCTTTGTGACGAAAATCTCCCATTGACAAGAGCACCGTGGCCGCGAGGAAGCTGCCGACCGCAGGTGCAGAGCTGAGGAGACCGAAGCCGGCTGCCCCGACGTCAAAGCGACCCGCGATCAGAGGAAGCAGCACGATGAAGCTGCCACCCCCCAGCGCCGCGAGATCCATGAGCATGATCACCAGGAGCACAGACCGCTCTTTCGCCACGAAATGGAGCCCTTCGGTGAGGTCATGCAGGGGTGATTTCTGGTCCCGTCGCGGGGGCACCAGGCTGGTGGTGACTAACATCAAAGTGGTGGCATTCACGAGACAGGTGACCCCGTTGATTCCGTATGTGGCGGCCGTGCCCGCGAACGCAATCAAGAAGCCGGCGATGGCCGGAGCCAGAATGCCATTTGTCTGCTGGACGAGGGAGGTGAGGGCAGTCGCGTTGACCAGGTGCTGGCGGGGCACCACCGTTGCCACGACCGCCTGGCGGGCCGGACCACTCGCGGATGTGAAGGTGTTGTTGAGGAATACCGCCAGGTAGATGTGCCAAACCTGGATCAGGCCGGTCAGACTCAGGAGGGCGAGACTGATCGCAATCGCGGCCTGGCCGAGCTGAGTCGATACGATGATCTTGCGCCGATCGATCCGATCGGCGACGACTCCGCCAATCAATGAGAAGAGAATGATGGGCACGGCTCGCGAGATCCCGGTTAGGGCCAGTGCCACCGCTGAGCCGGTGAGCGCGTAAACCTGCCAATAGTTCGAAACGTTGAGGAGCTGCCCCCCGACCCCAGCGATGACCTGGGAGAAGAAAAGCAGCCGGAAATCTCGATGCTGGAGCGAGATCAGCGCCCTGCGGAGCCCGGGTTTTTCTTCCAGAGGTTAGCTCCTCGGGGTGCAGTGTTTCGGCACCCGCCTTCAGCTTGGTGACCATTGTAGTACCGGCGCGGTAAACCGCCCGGCTTACCGGATGCCGCACCAGACGGTCCGCCCGATCAATCCTTCGACAAGCTCAGGACGAACGGGCCCGGATGGGAAAGGCTCCGGGCAGGAGCGAGCCCCCTGCCCGCCGACCGGACGGTGAGCTAGTGACCACAAGCACCACCCGACGAAGATCGCCGGGGACGGCGGAACACTAGGCTGATTTTTCCCAGGCGTGGATGTTCCAGGTCGAATTGCCCCGGGCGCCGCCGTTCACGTTCCGAACCTTGCCGTCGAAAACCGTGACCGTGCCGCTGTAGTAGAGCCCCATGACCGGGAGATTCTCCGAGATATATCGCGCGATCGTGCCCAGAGCAGCCAGACGATCGGGCTTAGCCAGGCTTCCGTTGAACCGGTCAATCAGCGCATCGTAGTCCTTGTTGGCGTAGCGGGCAGTGTTGTTCCCTCGGAAGCCGTTGTCCGCGGAAGGGACCTCCGCACTCACCAGTTGGCGAATCTGGGTGATCTCGGCCGCCGAGCCCCCCTCGGACAGTGTGAAAGCGGGATAAGTGAATCGAAACTCCCGGTCCTGGCTCTGAGCGGCGGCGGGAACCAATGGCGTTGCTGCAATCCCCAGGTTATTCCAGCCGTTCGCCACCGCGAAAGTAGTCTTCTGGGCGAGATCCTGATTGGAGGTGCGAATCTGTACCTCGAGCTTGGCGTTGGCCGCGTCGCGCAAGGAGCCATCCGGGCTCTTGGTAAAGCCGAGCGTGCCCAGCATTTGGCTGGCCTGGCGGGGATCGTAGGCATATTTCACGGCCTGATCCTCGAGCTTTGCATAATCGGCGTTGGTCGGCGTGAGCACGCTGTGGGCGACCTTGGACAGGCCGGGAATAAAGGAATCGATCAGCCCTTGACGATCGATTCCGTACAGGAGAGCTTGCCGGAAGCGGAGATCCGCGACCGCGGCCGGGGAAGGACTGATGAGCTGGGGATAGAGGACGCCCCAGTAGCCGTTCAACGTGAAGTCGACGACCACGTCGCGCTGGGCTTTTACCGCCTGGGCTTGATCCAGGGACACGGTGGTCCCGAGCGTAACGTCGATCCCGCCCGCCATCAGATTCGCGGTGAAGGTGTTGAAGTCAGGGACGAAGCGCACGGTAATCTCGTCGATTTTGGGCCGGCCCAGGATGTATTGGTCATTCGCTTTGAGCGTCATGTGGCTTCCGCGCTCGAAGTCGACCAGCTTGTAGGGGCCGAGTCCAACGAATTGCGAACTCCAATAGGGGAGGGCGATGAAGCCCGTCTTGTCGCCGTTGTAGGCAGCTTCGAGCAGATGCTTGGGAAGGGGAATGGTGGCGGGCGTTGAAAATAGCTGGTCAGCGTCGAGGTAGATCTGCTTCCAACGCACGGTAACCGTTCTCGGATCGACCGCCGTTACCCGGTCCACGGCGTCATAGATGGCGGTGTGGAACATCGCGATCTCTCGATCCTGGTCCACCGTGGCAGTGAACACCAGGTCGGCGCTGGTGAACGGCGTCCCGTCATGCCATTGAGCCCCATTCTTGATGACCCAGGTCGTTTCCATTGTGCCATCTGGAGAAGTTTTCCAGAGTCCATTCTCAATAGAAGGCACTGCCTCGGCGAGGCGGGCCTGGATGCCGCCTGACGGATCGTCCCAGGTGCCGAGCCCGGCGTTGACCATGAGCTCGATCCCTTCCATGCCCCTCTGGTTGCCACTGAGCTGCTTGTTCAGCTGCGAGACGTCAGCGGTGACGCCGACTACGGCCTTTTTGGGCGGGCCCACCGATGCGCCTGGCGCGGCAGGCGACCGCGGGCTGACCGCCGGTGGGGGCGGCGCGCAGGCTACCAGGACCACCGTAGTCGCTAGCATTAGTGCGGTCATCAATTTTCGCATTAACCTGGTTGGTACCATGCTGTCTCTTCATCCAGAAAAATGTTGGGGCCGCATCGTATCACAACCCATCCGATTGAGAGCCTGGCGACGGTGCGTCAGCGGTATCCTTAGGACAACGAAGTCAGAGCCGGCCCGTGCAGATGACGTTGACGTGATGGAGGAAGTGTGGACCTGGAACTAACGGACAAAGTCGCGATTGTCACTGGAGGCAGCCGAGGAATCGGCAAGGCGATTGCCCGCCAACTGGCCCGGGAAGGGGCCGACGTCGTCATTGTGGCGCGCGGAATTGAGGCCTTGCAGGCGACAGCCAAGGAACTCGCCGACGAGACTGGCCGCCGAATCCTGCCGATTGCGGCGGATACGACCAGTGACGAGCAGGTTCGCGCGATGGTCGACCGAGCGGCGGCAGAGCTCGGGCGCGTCGACATCCTGGTCAATTGTGCGGCGACGGCGGGAGGGCAGGGGCCCGCCCCCAGCTTTGAAGAGCTTACTGCCGAAGCTTTTTTCGCGGATATGAACACCAAAGTGATGGGCTATCTTCGCTGCGCTAGAGAGGCTGCTCGGTACATGCGGCCCCAGGGCTGGGGGCGGATCATTAGCCTCAGCGGCATGGCGGCCCGGTCGGCTGGACGCGCCCCGCTGGGAAGCATGCGCAACGTCTCGGTGGTCGCGATGACCAAGAGCCTGGCCGACACCCTGGGGCCAGAAGGCATCAACGTCACCGTTGTGCATCCCGGTATCACCCGCACCGAAGCGAGCGAGCGAGTCATTGCCAATCGTGCCGAGGCTCAAGGAATCTCGCGGGAGGAGGTCGAGCGCCAGATGTCGCAGAACAACACAGTGCGGCGCTTCCTCACGGCTCAGGACATTGCCAACGTCGTCACTTTTCTGGCCTCGCCCAGGTCGGTGGCGATTAATGGCGACGTGATTGCCGCCGCCGGCGGCATGCCCGGCGCGATCTACTATTAGCAGAGGGCGACGGCTGTTGGGTTGCCCGCCGCACGGGTCACGAAACTCCGCGAACCGAGACGGGCCATGAAAGTCGGGGACTTTAGAGGTATGCTTCGGTTAACGCGCCGGGAGTCGGCGTAGCCGTCCTTGCTTCTGAATAGGAGCGGGCGAAATGAAAGGGAGTCGACCTCATGGCAAAGATCGTCCTCGGCCTGGCCTCGTCCCATAGCCCGCAACTCGCGACCCGTCCTGAAAATTGGCACGCAATGGGTGAGCGCGCCAAGACCGTGCCCGAGCATTGGTTTGCCGGCAAGACTTATTCCTACGATGAGCTTCTGGAAACGCGCTCAGGCGAGCATATCGAGAAAGAGCTTTCGGACGCGACGTTCCAGGCTCGCTTCAACGACTGCCAGCGGGAGATCGCCCGCCTCGCGCAAACCCTCAACCGGGTCGCACCCGACGTCTGCATCCTGTTCGGGGATGATCAGCACGAGGCGTTCAACGACGACATCATGCCGTCTTTCGCGATCTACCATGGCGCAACTGTCGACGACGTTGACTCCGAGGGCCCGCGCGGAACGACTGACTCGGGCATTCTGAACGCGCCCCGGCAGCGGACCGCTCATCCCACCGATGCGAAGCTGGGCGAATACTTGGTCGAGGCCTTGATCGAGCGCGATTTCGACGTGTCGCGCACCAACCAGCTATCTCCGACCAAGCACAACGGCGCGATCGGCCACGCCTTCTATTTCCTCTACCGTCGACTCATGAACAACGAAGTCATCCCGAACGTCCCGATCATGGTGAACACTTACTACCCGCCGAATGCGCCCCGGGCATCGCGATCGTACAGATTTGGCCAGGCGGTGCGGGAGGCGGTTGAAGCCTGGGACAGCAACAAGCGGGTCGCGATCATGGCATCCGGTGGACTCAGCCACACCGTTATCGAAGAAGACATCGACCGTCGGATCGTCGACGGGCTCAAGAACGACGATTTCACGAAGCTCACGGATTGGCCCGACGTCCGCTTCCGGGGCGGAACGTCAGAGATCAAGAACTGGATCGCTCTGGCTGGCGCAATGTCCGGGACCGGTCTGCAGCCCAAGATCGAATACGTGCCCTGCTATCGGAGCCCGGCCGGCAACGGTTGCGCGATGGGCTTCGGGGAGTGGGTATAGAGAGAGGAAGGCCCGCCCAGCCGCACCCCACCACCGCGGCCCCATTCAAATCGGGGGCTTCGGCCCCCGAACCCCCGGGCGGCCCTTCGGGCCGGTGAGGACGGGGGATAGGCCCCTTAGGCCTTCAAGCTCAGTAAAGGCGGGGGTGCTGAGGGCCTCTGGCCTCGTGGCGGCCCTTCTGGACGGATGAGGACGGGACACGTGATTGGCCATAAGGCTCAAAGGCGACGAATTGCCGGTGTGAGAAAGGCGGGGTCCAAACTGGATCCCGCCTTTTGTGCCTCCGGCCTTTGGGGTGGCGACCAACTCACGATGATTTGTGACGAGCATGGCGCGCTGGCTTCCGCAGGTTTCGCGAGGACGGGCCCAGTGGTGGGCGGTGCCTGGCCGGTTGGCCGGCCCGCGCTTCGGGTGAGCGCGCCAAATCAAGTTGGCGCTGACGCCCCATGAATCCAGGCTCCGCGCAGTTGGATCTCGGGCGATGAGCCAGCGCTCCCGGGCACTGCCGCGAATCACTGCCACGGCGCGGTCTCAAGCGGGATCTGGCCATCCGCGCCTGGTGACGATCGTGTTCGCTGATGTGTCAGGGTTTACCGCCCTTTCTCAGCAGCTCGACCACGAGATAGTCAACCAGGTCATGCGTGCCTGCTGGGCCGAACTGGACCAGGTGATCCTGAACCACGGGGGCAGGGTCGACAAGCACATTGGCGATGCTCTCATGGCGACTTTCGGCACAACGGTCACCCATGAAGACGATCCGCTCCAGGCTGTGCGAGCCGCCCTGGCTCTGCAGGGGGCTCTAGTGGAGTTTGCTGAGCGGCTCGAGGCCGCCACTGGCTTCGCCATCCGGATGCGCTGCGGGGTCGCGGCCGGAGAAGTGACCGTGGGGCGAGTGGCGGATAGCACCCAGGAAATATCGGTCGGGGGCCCGGTGGTGGGGCTTGCCGAGGCCCTCGAGGCGGCGTGCCCGGTCGGAAGCGTCCTGGTCGACCCGTCCGTCCAGGCTGCTACTCACCTGGCGATCGAGTATCGCACGCTGGACCCGCGGCCGTTGGCCGGTCTCGAGGGCCTGACCTCAGTTTATGAAGCCCTGGGCGAGCGCGCGGCTGGCGAAGTGGCCTCGCGCCCAGCCGAGCTCGAAACTCAGGCCGGACCGGGCGCCCGGGGCCGAGATTCTGCGGCTCTCAGGCCGGCCTCGGGAGCAGTAGGTGAGCGGCGCCTGGTGACTACCTTGTTCGCGGATATTCCCGGCTTCGATGCGCTGGCCGAGCGGCTGGACCCCCAAGAGGTGGGCCAGATCATGCGGGCCTGCTGGGCGGAGCTCGACGAGGTGGTGCTCCATAACGGCGGTACGGTAGACAAGCACGTGGGCACCGCCCTGATGGGGACCTTCGGCGCGACGGCCGCTCATGAAGACGACTCGCTGCGGGCCGTGCGGACCGGCCTGACGCTTCAGAAGCGTCTGGTCCGGTTCTGGGCGAGCCGGTCGACAACGGCTGACTCTGGCCTCCGGTTGCGCTGCGGTATCGCGGCCGGGGAGGTCACCGTCGACCGCGTGGCGGCGAGCACCGAGGAATTCTCGGTCATTGGGCCGGCGGTGAACCTGGCCTCCCGGATCGAACACGAGTGCCCGGAGGGCAGCGTCTTCGTCGATGAGGCGGTCTACCAGGCGACCGAGTGGGCCATTGAGTATCGGCGGTTGGAGCCGCGGCCAATCAAGGGCATCGACGGCCTCGTGCCGATTTTCGAAGCTCTCGCCGAGCGCGAGAGCGCGGATCGGGGGGCCAGTCGGTCGACTACCGGAACGCCGGCCAATCTCGTCGGGCGCGAACGGGAACAGGACCTGCTGCGCGCCGCCCTGGATGATGCACTCGCGAGCCGGGGGCGTGTGGTCGCTGTGGTTGGTGAGGGCGGGATGGGCAAATCGACGCTGGTGGGGGCCCTGCACCGAGCCGCTGAGGCCAAGCCTGCTCGTTGGGTGGAAGGCCACTGTCTTTCATATGCCTCGACTGACCCGTACGGGCTGGTCCGCGAAGTGGTGCAGCACCTGCTCAATGTCCATAGCGGAATGTCACACGAAACCGTCGTCGGCCGCCTCACTGCTGCTCTCGTAGTTGCGGCTGGCCCTCCACCGAGTCCTGACGACTCCCGCTCCTCCCCATTCGGAGGGGACCAAATCGATCCCGAATTAGGGGAAGGGGACCCAATCTGGAGTTCCGCTTTGACCCCGGGGTACCAGGGCGATCCCGAACTGGGCGAAATCGGGACATCCTGGAACGCCGCCGCGCTGACCCTGGAAGACCGGTGCGCCCTCATTGCTCAGATGATGGTGGGACACGATGCCGGTGTGACTGGGGGTGATGCTCTGGGCGGCCTGGACCCGCCCACCCGTCGCCGCCTCACTGAACAGGCCCTGGTGGATCTGCTGCTCGCCCAGGTCCGTGAGGGCCCCCTGGTGCTGAACCTGGAGGACCTGCACTGGTGCGATCCGGAATCTCACCAGGTGGTGACCACGCTCGCCAATGCCCTGGCCGACAAACCTTTGCTGCTACTCGTGCAATCGCGTCCAGAAGGCGATCTGGGCTGGCTGGACCTGCCCCACGTCTCTACGGTGCGTTTGGAGCCGCTGGCTCCGGATGAGACCTTGTTGCTGGTGCGATCTGCGCTCCGGACCCTGGCGCCGCCCCCGGGCCCGGCTCGAGGCTCCTCGACAAGTGAGGACCAAAGAGAAGAAACGAGGAACGGGACCGCGCCCATTGGGAGCTTGAGTACGGCGATCGTGGAGCTCGCGGCCCGTCTTCACGAGGCCACCCAGGGCAACCCCTACTTCATCGTTGAGATGGTCCGAAGCCTCACCGAGAGCGGCCAGCTCATCTTCGCCGAAGGGCAGTGGGAGATGGCCGCCGCCGCCGAGGGGGTTGCGCTGCCAGCCAGCACCGCCAGCTGCTGCTCGCCCGCATGGACACACTCGAGCCGAGCCAGCGCCTGGTCCTCACCCAAGCGTCGGTTATCGGACAGGTCTTCGAGGGACGAGCGGTAGAGGCGATCAGCGAGGAGCCGCCGGCGGTGAGGCCAAGCCTGCGGGTGCTGGCCGATCGGGGGTTCGTGCTGCCCACCGGCGATCCCGCCACTGGCACCTATGAATATCGCCATAGCCTGGTGCGCGAGACAGCCTATGAGACCCTCGCCCACTGGCGGCGCGAGGTTTACCACGCCCGAGCCGGCCGGTTCATGGAGACCGACCTGGATCCGAGCTCCGATCCGGGCGCGGTCAACCTGCTGGCTTACCATTTCACCCGTAGCAACCGCCCCGACCGGGCCCTGGGCTACGCGCTGCTCGCAGCCGAGTCGGGCGCCCGTCAATATGCGAATGAGGTGGCGCTGTCATGGTATGATTCTGCCCAAACTGCCCTTGACCGGCTCGTGCCGCTGGCCGCCATGGCGATCGTGTTAGCTGTAGTCCTCGGGGTCACCCTCGGACTGGTCTCGGGGCTCAACCGCGACACGCCGATCGACTACGCGGCCGTCGCCTTCTCCACCGCCGGCGCCTCGGTGCCTAACATTGTGACCGGCATTGTATTGATCATCGTATTCGCGCTGTCGCTCCACTGGTTTCCCACCGGTGGCTGGTATCCGCTGGAGAAGGTCTGGGACGCTGTCGTGGCCGGCCGGATCTCCGACGCCATGGCTGGATTCGGGGCGTTCCTCAGCCGGAGCATCATGCCTGCCTCCACCCTCGCCTTCGCCCCCGCCGCGATCCTCGCTCGAGTCACGCGCGCGGCCGTGCTTGACGTGGTGAGCCAGGACTACATCCGGACTGCGCGCGCCAAGGGCCTCCCTGAGATCCTCGTCGTGGTCCGCCACGTGCTCAGGAACGCCGCCATCCCGATCATCACGCTCACCGGGCCGATCGCCGCTGACCTCATCGCCGGTTCATTTATTGTGGAAAGCATCTTTGGGATTCCCGGAATCGGCAAGAACCTGGTGCCGGCGGTGGGAGCGTGCTGGTCTATGCGTTGGCGGTCGCTATCGCCAACCTGGTGGTCGACCTCCTTTATGTCGCCGTAGACCCCCGCATCCGGTACCGGTAAGTAGGGTCCGATGCAATCAGCGAGTCGGCGGCCCGGGGTGGCCTCCGGGGCGAGCGCCCCGGTGCTTCCTGACCAGTACCCCGAGCGTCCCCAGTGGAAAAGGTCGCTGGAAAGGCTTTTGCACAATCCGTTAGCGACGGCCGGAGCGGTGGTCTTCCTCCTCTTCGTGCTGATAGCTGTCTTCGCTCCCCAGATCGCCCCCGATGACCCCACCAAGCAGCATTACGATCTCATCCTGGCGGGTCCCAGCGCGGCGCACGCGCTCGGAAATGATGCCCTCGGCCGGGACGTCCTGAGCCGATTGATCTGGGGAGCGCGGATCTCACTCTCGGTCGGAGTGTTCGCCCAGGCCATCATCCTGGTCATTGGACTCACGATTGGTACCATTGCCGGAGTTGCCGGTGGCCGGATCGACAACCTCCTGATGCGCTTCACGGACGTCGTGTACGCTTTCCCCGATCTCCTGCTGGTGATCCTATTTCGGGCGGCCCTCGGCTCCAACATCTATTTGATCTTTCTGGCGATCGCCCTAGCCCACTGGACCGGAATGGCCCGCCTGGTGCGGGCACAGATTCTCACGCTCAGAGAGCTGCCGTTCGCGGAAGCTGCGCGCGCCATTGGGGCCACCCCCCCCCGACCTCGCGCTGCGCCACTTCCTTCCCAATGCACTGGGCCCGCTCATCGTGTACAGCACATTCGGTATTCCGCGCGCGATCTTCACGGAGGCCGCGCTCAGCTTCATCGGAATTGGGGTCACGCCGCCCACGCCCAGCTGGGGCAGCATGATTTAGGAAGGCGGCCAAGCGATCTTCGCCGCCCCCACCCTGGCCCTTTTTCCTGCGCTGGCGATCGCCACGGTCACGCTGGCGTTTACCTTCCTTGGGGACGGGCTGCGGGACGCGCTGGGCCCCCGCAGCTGGCGCAGGTAGGTCCCGCCGGGCGGGCGGGAAGGCGGCCTCTAGCAAGACGTTCAGCGAAGGCCGACGGCATAGCGGAGGGCATCGTCGAGGGCGGAAGCCTTCGTCTCTGACAGCGTGCAGATGGGCTCGGCCAGGCGGGCTTTGGGAATGGTTACGAGGGTGTCGCAATTCGCGACACAGCGCCTGGGAAGCCCGTCTTCCTGTCCTAGTTCGAGCTCGGCTGGGATTCCTCGGATGCGAGTCGTCAACGGTGCGACGATCACTAGCTCGCGATAAGCGTAAGCCTCATCTCTGGAAAGGAGGACGACTGGGCGCCGCCCGGCCGGTTCGTCGAGTTGAGCCCACCAGACCTCGCCTCGCCTCAAGCCCAGGGCTCAGTGGCCAGGATGGCCGTCGCCAGACCATCGGCGGCTTTGATCTCTTCGCCGGTCTCTGGCATTCGCCGATATCCTTCGGCATAGGTTTCGGACTCGGTACGGCTATCCTGTCCTTGAAAGAAAACTTGGACTGCGGTGGCTATGAACTCGCTTCTGCTCTTCCCGCTGGCTTGCCGAGCTTCCTCGATTCGGCTCAATAAACCCTCAGGCAAGCTAATCGCGATCTTGGCTGCGGACACGGCGTGCTCCTTGGTCATACTCAAGTATGATTAGCATTATGGCATCTGGGGGAGGGGCATGACGGAGACAGGTGCGGTGGTTGATCTCGGGCAGGCGCAGGAGCGGGTCCAGGAGCTCCGCCAGCAGATCGACTACCACAACTATCGATACCACGCCCTCGATTCCCCGGAGATTTCAGACGGTGAGTACGACCAGCTGTTCCAGGAGCTGCTGGCACTGGAGAACGCCCACCCTGAGCTCGTCACTCCCGATTCGCCCACCCAGCGGGTCGGGGCCGGGCCCCAGGCAGCCTTTGGTGTCGTCGAACACCGGGTGCCCATGCTCAGCCTGGCCAATGCTTTTTCGCCGGACCAGCTCAAAGCCTGGTACAGCCGGGCGCGAAACCTCCTCGGTCACGATGTCGAAGGCTTCGTGCTCGAGCCCAAGCTGGACGGCCTTGCAGTGTCGCTGACTTATGAAGATGGTCGCCTGGTAGTCGCCGCGACGCGCGGCAACGGCGCACAGGGCGAGGACATCACCGCGAACGTGCGGACCATCCGATCGGTGCCGCTCAGGCTGACCTCGGGTTATCCACCGTTGCTGGAGGTCCGCGGAGAGGCGTTTCTTACCAAGCAGGCATTCGAATACATCAACGATGAACGGGCGAGAGAAGGCCAGCCGGTGTTTGCCAATCCCCGCAACTCAGCGGCTGGATCGCTTCGGCAGCTCGATCCGAACGTGACCGCTCGGAGGCCGCTGGAGCTTATTACCTACTCGATGGGTTACGCGGAAGGTATGCGACGCCCCCGCCGCCACTGGGAAATGTTGGAGCAGCTTCGGGAGTGGGGCCTTAAGACGAATCCGCTGAACGCCCAGTGTGGTGACCTCGCCGAGGTCATCGAGCGCTGCCTCTCCTGGGAGCATCAGCGGGAAAGCCTGGACTATGACATCGACGGCGTCGTGGTCAAGATCGACGACCTGGCTGCGCAGGAGGAGCTGGGGTCGGTCGGTCGAGAGCCGCGCTGGGCGATCGCTTACAAGTTTCCGCCCACCCAGGCCACGACCGTCTTGCGGAACATCGGCATCAACGTCGGGCGGACCGGCAGCCTGAACCCATTCGCGGTCCTGGAGCCGGTGAAAGTGGCCGGGGTCACCATCAAGCTGGCCAGCCTCCACAACGAAGAGGATATTGCTCGCAAAGACATCCGCATTGGAGACACCGTGCTGGTGCAACGGGCCGGCGAGGTCATCCCCCAGGTGATCGGGCCAGTTCTAAGCAAGCGGACCGGCGCTGAGATTCCTTTCAAGATGCCCACCGTTTGCCCGGTCTGCGGCGCTCCCGTGGTGAAGCCCGAGGGCGAGGCCATGGTGCGGTGTACCGGAGGGGTGACCTGTCCCTCCCAGCGTTACGAGGCACTCCTCCATTTCGTATCGCGGTCTGCAATGGACATCCAGGGCATCGGCGAGAAGCTGATGGCCGAGCTGGTCAGGGCGGGGCTGGTCTTCGACTCGGGCGATCTGTACCGCCTGATCAAGGAACCGCTGATGGAGCTGGAGCGAATGGGGGCCAAGAGCGCCGAGAATGTGTTGGCGTCAATCGAAGGCAGCAAGTCGCTCCCCTTGAGCCGGGTGCTCAATGCCCTCGGGATCATCCACGTCGGAGAGCGGATGGCCGAGATCCTGGCTCAGTGCTTCGGCTCGATGGAGCGTTTGCTGGCGGCCAGCCAGGAGGAGCTCATCGACACCGACGGGGTGGGGCCCAAGATTGGCTCCAGCATCTATGAGTTTCTCCATACCGAGCGGAACATCGACCTGATCCGCAAGCTTGCCGATGCGGGCGTGAATATGATGGAGGCCGAGCGGCCCGAAGGCGAACAGCCGTTGGCGGGGACGACCTGGGTCATCACCGGCACGCTGGGCCGCTGGAGCCGCCTCGGCGCGGGCGAACGGATCAAGGCGCTCGGAGGGAGCGTGACCGACTCGGTGAGCAAGAAAACGTCCTACGTGGTGGTGGGGGCCGACCCGGGATCGAAGCTGGCGCGAGCCCAGCAGCTCGGCATCCCAATCCTGGACGAGGGGGCATTCGAGCAGATGGTCGTCGGCTGAGCCGATGTTGACGGTCGGGCAGACCATCCGGGTTTGGAAGCTTAAGTTAGGCGTGGAACCGCGAAGCGTCTCCTACGACACAACGGTTGTCGATGTCACGCCCGCAGGCGTGGTTGTCGCTGCGGAGCTCAGCGTGGGCGAATTCGTGGTCGACGGCGTGGCCATCACATGGGGGGACCGCTTCACGGAGTATTACTACCGGGATCGCTGGTTTAACGTCCTCCATGTCGCCTCACCGACGGGTGAGCCCAAGGGTTGGTATTGCAACGTGGCTTTTCCCGCTCAGATCGAAGACTCGGGGATCAGTTTCCTGGATCTCGAGCTCGACCTGTTTGTGCATCCCGATGGCCGAGCCACCGTCTTGGACGAGGACGAATTCGCTGAGCTTGACTTGCCGCCTAACGAGCAGCAGAAGGCGCGCTCTGCGCTCACCGAGCTGCTCGAGCTGGCGTCGAGAGATGCGCTTCCGCGTCCGACGAACTCAGCGTCCTCTCCCGCCCCCCGTATTTGAGGCGCATCGGAGCGCTCCAGACCGAGGGTTTTGCTCGCTGGGCTGCCATCCCGATTGGCGTCGCATCGATCGCGACGTCCTCCATCTTGATTCGACTGACGACCGCCCCGCCGCTGGTCACGGCCGCCAACCGCTTGCTGCTGGCCTCCGTGCTACTGCTTGGTCTCGCCTTCATCACCCAGCGCCAGGATCTCATGAAGGCTTTCGGCCGGTTCCGATGGCGGATGGTTGGCGCGGGGCTGCTGTTGGCACTGCACTTTGCCATGTGGACGAATGCCCTGTTCCTGACCTCGGTGGCGAGCGCCGTGTTCCTCATCGACACCCACCCGGCCGTGGTCGCTTTATTGTCCAGGCGAGCGCTGGGCGAGCTGACCAGCCGTCGGGTTTGGCTGGGTATCGGGTTGACCGCCGTCGGAGGAGCCGCCATCACGGGAGGTGACGTCCCGATCGGCCAGCGCGCGCTACTCGGGGATGCGATGGCGCTGATCGGAGCGCTCGCTTTCGCGGGCTATCTGGTGATTGGCCGATCGGTGCGTCCGCAGCTCGGGATCGCCGCCTACACGGGAGTGGTCTACGGCTTGGCCGGACTGACGCTTGCGGCGGCGGTGTTCGTAAGTGGCGGGCTGCTCGACGGGGCCGGCCGCGACTGGCCGGTGTGGCTCGCCCTGGTGCTGGTCCCCACCTTGGGCGGCCATACCGTGCTGAACTGGACGCTTCGATTTCTCCCGGCTTCGGTGGTGGGCGTTTCTATCCTGGGCGAGCCGGTCGGCGCGACCTTGCTGGCCTGGGTCGTGCTCAATGAGACTCCGCCTCGCACGGCGCTATTAGGTGGAAGTCTGATCCTCCTCGGACTGTATATGGCCCTTCGCGCGGGAACCCGGGAGAAGGCCGCGGGTTAATGGACTTGGGGTCGATAAACTAAAGAAGACTCTTCGCGTCCGAATGGAGCGAGACAATGTCGGTAGCCGCTCGCCTGCGGCACGTGATTGTGAAGTGGGCGTTCGCAACCCTGATCGCCTGTAGCTGCGTCATCCCCACGAGTCAGGCATCGAGCACGCAGGTTGGGGCGGTCCAGCGCGAGCCCAAAGATACGTCCGGGCGGGCCCAGCGGCTGCGTGTGGAAGTCGAAGCGGTGTTCCCCCACGACCGAGGGGCATTTACTGAAGGTCTGGTATTGAGCGATGGCTCGCTCTACGAGAGTACTGGGCTCAATGGAAGCTCCAGCCTCCGCCAGGTGAACCTGGGCACCGGGCAGGTCGAAAGAGTAGTCGCGCTCGAGCCGGCCCTGTTTGGTGAAGGGCTCGCCCAGGTGGGTGACCGGTTGATCCAGCTGACCTGGCGGGAAGGTCTGGCCCGGATCTACGACCGGGCCAGCTTCGAGCGAATCGGCGAATTTGCCTATTCGGGTGAAGGGTGGGGGCTTTGCTACGACGGCCAGCGGCTGGTGATGAGCGATGGCAGCGCCACGCTCTTCTTCCGCGATCCGGATGGCTTCGAGATTGTCGGTAGCGTGCGGGTCACGCTGGATGGAGAGCCCATCAACCAGCTCAACGAGCTGGAGTGCGTGGGAGACCAGGTTTACGCCAACGTGTGGCTGACGGACCTGATCGTGCGAATCGATGCGGTGAGCGGCCAAGTGGATGCGGTCATTGATGCCTCAGGGTTGCTTACTCGAGACGAGCGCCCGGGCACCGACGTGCTGAATGGCATCGCCTATGATCCCGAGAAAGACGATTTTCTGATCACCGGAAAGTTTTGGCCGTACCTTTACGAGGTCCGCTTCGTCCCGTGAGCCGAATGGGCGGCTCGCCTGCATGCGCGCGAGGGCAACTCAGTTGCCTCGCAAGGAAATCGCGGGCTTGGAGGTCGGGGGTCGGAGATCTCGGGCCGTAGGCCCCGCGGGTGTTCGGGAACCCGGAAGGTCCCGGGCCGTAGGCTCGCGGGGATCAGGGGGCGCAGCCCCCTGTTGAGATGGGCGGGAGGATGGTCCTTCCTCACTCTACTTGAGTGAGATGATCCAGGCGCAGGCGGCGGCCAGGCCCAATGTGGCCAGTGCCATCGCCAGGCGCTGGCTGGGCTCCATCGCTACACTCTGCATGGCCAGAAGCAGGATGGCCACCATGGCTGGGCCGAGAACGGCGAAGAGGGCCAGTGCTGGATGAACTGCCCAAAATCCCCACATGCGTCGCCCGGGGGTCTCAGGGGGAGAAGCGGCGGGATCGCGGTCGATGCTCATAAAGGGACTCTATAATAATCACTGCGCTCAGGCGCGGTCGAGCCCCGGTGGTGGAATTGGTATACACGGCAGTTTGAGGGGCTGTGGACGAAAGTCCGTGCGGGTTCGAGTCCCGCCCGGGGCACCTCAGGGCGAATAGCTCAGCTGGGAGAGCATCCGGTTTACACCCGGAAGGTCACAGGTTCGAGCCCTGTTTCGCCCACCCCAATGTCAGGCACGAAAGCCCCCTGGAGGGGGGTGTTTGTTGTCCAGGGCCAGGCTTCTGGATAATTGTTCACCATGGCACCTCCAACACGCCGCGGCACAATCTCGCGGGTGACCAGTAGACCGCCGCGGCGCAGCATCTGCGCGACCTCGCGTGGCTGCGTCGTGTCCGCGGCTAACGCGCGGCGATGGCGAAGGTCTGCCGTCCCCCCCTCTCCTCGAAACTCTGGTACGGGATGCCCGCGTATGCCAAGGACGGCAAAGTCGTCTGCTTATTCCATCGCGCAGACAAGTTCAAGGCGAGGCGCGCGACGTTGGGTTTCAGCGACGAGGCGAACCTCGACGAAGGCGCCGGGTGACCGACATCCTTCGCTCTGACAGAGTTGACCGCCGCCGACGAGGCAAGGATCGGCGCGCTTGTGAAGAAAGCGTGCGCTGAGGACTGAGCTCGACACCGGGACCCGCCTAGGCGGGTCGGTCTGAGCGGTCCCGACGGGCTTCTCGGACGACCGAATGGACGTTAAACTCACGACACTGATATCCGGGTGGATTAGACGACCAGCACGACCTTTCCCTGGTGACCGGGTTCCATGACGAGCTCGTGGGCGCGAGCCGCGTTCGCCAGAGGAATCTCCGCCCCAATGATCGGTCGCAGGCTGCCGTTGCGGAGTCCCTCCCCGAGGGCGACATGGATGTCGGCCATCTCCGCGGGGGTGGCGTGGTTGAGCAGCATGCCGCGAACGTCCGCGTTCTTGTTCATGATGGCGCGCGGGGTGATTTCCAGATTGCCGCGGCTGCCGATGATGACGACGCGGCCGTTCATAGCGATGGCGCCGAGGTCTTTCTGGAGGTTCACGTTGGCGAGCATCTCGAGGATGATGTCGACGCCGCGGCCGCCCGTGAGCTCGACGAGGCGATCCAGATAGTCGGGGCTCGTGTGGTCCAGCGCGTGGTGGGCGCCCTGATCCCGCACGAGCTGCCGGCCGGTCTCGGTGCCGGCGGTGCCGAACACGGTGAGGCCGTGAGCTCGGGCGATCTGAACCGCGCCGATGCCCACCCCGCCGCTGGCGCCGTGGACCAGTACGCTTTCCCCGGAGCGAGCCTGGCCGCGATTGATGAGTGCGTGGTAGGCCGTAGCGTAGGGCACATTCATCGCTGCGCCCTGAGTGAAGGTCACGTTGTCCGGCAGCGGGTGGGCATTGGCCTCGTCACACACGCAGAGCTCGGCGTATGCACCCGCGGCCCCGCCCACATAGACCCGGTCGCCGATCTTGAATCTCGAGACGCTCGCCCCAACCGCTTCGACAACCCCCGCGGCATCCCCGCCCGGGGTGTAAGGGAGCTTCGGGCCACGGTTATCCGTGTTCGCGCGCATGTAGGTCTCAACCGGGTTGACGCCGATGGCGTGGTTTCGGAGGAGAAGCTGGTTGGGGCCGGGGACAGGGGTGGGGACTTCTTCCAGTTTCAGGACCGATGGGCCGCCGTACTGGGAAACGCGAATGGCTTTCATCCTGACTCCATCATCGAATAGTGCTCAGCCAAGGCGACCGCGCCCACCTCGCCGGGGATGGTATCCTGCCGACCCATGGCGAGCCATGGTGCCCTGAGGAGACACGAGCCTGCCGATCAAGATATGGGTCGACGCCGACGCCCTGCCGACCGAGATCAAGGAGATCATCCTGCGCGCCTCTCGCCGGCTGAGTGTCGAGACCGTCTTCGTCGCCAACAAGAACGTCTGGGTCGGTAACGATCCGCTCGTCTCGTTCGTGCGCGTGACCGAGGGGGCGGACGTTGCCGATGACTACATCGTCGAGGCCAGCACCCTCGGCGATCTCTGCGTCACCGCTGACATCCCCCTGGTCTCGCGTCTGGTCGACCAGGGCTTGATTGTGATCGACCCGCGCGGCGATGTCTACTCCGCGGAGAGCATCGGCGAGCGCCTCTCCATTCGCGACTTCATGGCCGACCTCCGCGGCGCTGGCGTTCAGACGGGCGGCCCGCCGGCGTTCAGCCCCCAGGCTAAGCAGAGATTCGCTTCGACCCTGGACCGCGAGTTGACTAGAGCTGTGCGCTCGGCTGGTGGTACTTAAGACCGTCGCGGCGCCTGGATCGGCCTCTGAAACGGATGCAATGGAGGCATGGCGAGCCATCAACATGTTTCATATGGAAGACGCGACCCTCCAGGAGGAGTGCTCCCCTATCTACAACGACAATCTGATCGAGTACTGCAGCGTTGCGCCGGACCACATTTACGGAATCTGCCTGCTGTCCGCTTACGATATAGACGGGCATGGACGGAAAGCTGCGCAAGGTGTTCTGGGATGACCTAGATGGCCTTATTGAAGGATGCGAACCGATAGCCCGCTGATCCCGGATCCGAACGATAGCGCGAAGGTGACGGAAGAAGAAGAGGCCCCCTTTCTCGAAGCGAGAAAGGGGGCCTCTTCTTCGCTTGTACTAGATTCGGCTACCCAGTCGGTCCTCCGCTTCGGCGACGTAGTCGCGCCAGCTTGCCAACATGCCTTCGGTGCCGCCCGCACTGCCTCTCCGACGACGGCCGGTTTCGGTGGGTTGTTCTGTTCGGTTGCCCCAGGTACTCGCGGGCAGGGGCTGCGGGGTGCCGATCCGATAGGCGTCGACCATAGTCTCGCAAAGGATCTCGAGAGCGAGGGCGTTCATCGTGCTCCGCTCGATGCAATCGCCGGCCGATGCGATGCCATGCCCGGTCATGAGGGCGACGTTGTGGTTACCCATGGTTTCGGCGAAGGCCTCGCCTTGCTCCGGGGTGCCAATCGTGCGCGCATCCGGATAAATCGGCACGCCATCGCGTGCGAGATCGGCTCCCGGCCGATAGGGCCCATAGGCCGAGACGATCGGCTTTCCGGTAATGGTCAGCAGCACGGCGTGCTTCGGGTGTACGTGCACCACACTCATCACGTCGGGCCGCGCCTTGTAAATCCAGATATGGAGAAAGCTCTCGCTGGGTGGCTGGAGATCGTCCGGGCCGTCCACCATGTCCGCGTCCCAGTTCACCTTTACGATGTCGCGGGCGGCGGTGTGGCGGAGCCCAACCTGTCCGGGGCCCTTCCCCTTGATCAGCATGGTGTCATCTTCCATGCGGTAGCTCACGTGGCCATGGGCGCCATCCGTCATGTTGAAGCCGGCTAGCACCCGACAAGCCTGGGCCAAGCTCTCGGCGATCTCTCGCTCTCGGTAGAACCCCATCGCTGCGTCCTCCTCGTAAGCTTTCTGGTCGCGAGACATCCACGCCGTCATCAAGGAGCTCGGCGAGGGCGGACCGTCTTGGTTATGCTCCCCGCAGATGGCGACGGACTGTCACGCAGGGACTTCCGGATCTGGGACCCGATTGTGATTCTTTCAGGTCCGCGAGTCAATCGAATGTGCGCGTCCGGGTCTTAACGCGCGGGGTCAGGAAACGGGAATCTTGTACGAGGCCAGCCTGACCTTTAGCCGCGGCCGTGGCGAAAGAGAGGGCACTTACGCGACCTTGCTGGGGCAGAACATGCTCGCCATCGTTCGTTGGGTCGCTGTGACCGGAATGCGGGAGCGGACTGATCGAAGGCGTGTTCGTGCCTGTGTCGGATACAATCCACGGTTCGGGGGACAGGAGCGGACGGGGCAACGCCAACGCGGGACTTGCCCCGGAGGGTTTGGTCCGAGCCCCATTCGCCCACCTGTGGGACGGCCAATGCGCCGATCTCCCAATTCTTGCCGAGGTAGCTCAGTCGGTAGAGCACGCGACTGAAAATCGCGGTGTCGGCGGTTCAATCCCGCCCCTCGGCACCCAAAAAACTAACCAGCCTGCCGTCCACCGTCGACCGCCGTCCTGGTGGGCCTGTGGCTGGGACGCCCGAGGCCAGTCGCTGGTCTTCTGAGGTCCACCGCCTCGCCCCCCACTATTTTGATGATGCCCCGATTCCGTGGTCGGGGCCGAATAGGGACCTACGACGAGAAGAGGGGGAGCACCATGGCCGAACAAACGATGAAAGCGATCCGTTTCCACGAGAACGGCGGCGCTGAGGTCCTGGTACTTGAAGATGCGCCTCGCCCGGCGCCGGGTGAAGGCGAGGTGCTCGTCCGGGTGCACGCGGCCGGGGTGAATCCGGTGGACTCGGCCATCCGTCGGGGCAGCTTCGGATCGGCGACCCTACCCGGCACACCCGGGCTGGACCTGGCCGGCGTGGTCGAAGCGGTTGGACCCGGGGTGACGGCCTTCGCACCTGGCCAGATGGTGTTTGGAAATGGGCGGGGCTGCTACGCGGAGTACGCACTCGCATCTGCGGCGGCACTTGCACTCAAGCCCGCCAATGTCAGCTTCGATGAGGCGGGGTCAGTTGGCGTGGGAGCGCGCACCGCCTGGGGCGGCCTGTTCGAGGTCGGAGGATTGCAGGCCGGACAGCGACTCCTGGTGCACGGCGCAGCGGGCGGAGTGGGTATCTACGCGGTCCAACTGGGCAAGTGGAAGGGCGCCGAGGTTGTTGGAACTGCTTCCGCGGCCAATTTCGATCTGGTCCGCTCCCTGGGAGCCGACACGGTCATCGACTACAACGCGACACGGTTCGAGACCATGGTCGAGGATGCCGATATGGTGTTCGATACGGTCGGCCGCGAGACTCAGGAGCGATCCTGGCAGGTGTTGAAGCCGGGCGGAATCCTGGTCGCTATCACGGGCCGCCCATCCGAAGAGATGGCCCAGCAGCACCGCGTCCGGCTCGGACGGGTCGGGCCGACGTCGGCGCCGCCAGATGTCATGCAGCGCATCGCGGAGCTGCTCGAAAAGGGCCTCCTGCGCACCGTCATCCGCAAGGTTTTCCCTCTGTCTGAAGCGCGCGAGGCACAGATCCTGAGCGAGACCGGCCATGGAGCTGGGCGCATCGTGCTCCACGTCAATTAGCGCCGGCGAATCTCCTCCGAATATTCGCTCGCTGGGTCCGAGACGAACGCAGTCACCGCGCCGCACGGGCCTTCCACCGCCACTCACCCGCAGCGGGCTTCGCGATCAGCGGGGGAGTGGCCAATAGGTGCGCCGAGCGGGAACCGAGATGAGCCGATCTTCCTCAACCAACCACCCGGTCAGCTGCCGGCCGTAGACGCAGCCTGTATCCAGAAAGCGCAGGTCCGCGCGTCGCGCACGCTCGGGATCGAGACGAGCCCAATGGCCAAATGCAATAAGCGGGCCTGGCTCGCGCAGCTCGAACCAGGGCCGAAAGCCGGGCGGATCGATGGCGTCGTCGTCAGCCGGCATCCGACCAGCGGCGTCGCAGTAACGGAGCCGCGCGAGCGTCCGCACTCGCGGATCCGAGCGAATCAGCTCGACGCGTTCGGCCAAAGGCCGTCCGGAGCACCAGGCGGCCTGCACCGCCTGATTGACCGCGTCGGCGTCCTCGGGGAGCCGAAAGGCGGGTGGGAGGCCGGCGTGGACGGTGATCCAGGGCCCGGTCCGGACGACCGGCTCAGGACGGTCCAGCAACCAATCGAGGAGCTCGGGCAGGTCCTCGGCGGCCAGGGCCGCGTCGAGGGTATCCTCGACGCGGCCCGAGTCTCCCGCCACGAGCGGGAGGGAGAGTCCAGCTACGACGGAGAGCAGGTACAGCTCATGGTTGCCGAGCACGGTCTCGCCGCCGAGGTCGCGGACCAGACGGAGCACTTCCAGCGACTTGGGGCCCCGGTTCACGAGGTCTCCCACCGAGACGAGTCGGTCGGAGCCCGCCACGAAACCGACAGCAAGGAGCAGGTCGGAGAGCTCATCAGCGCAGCCCTGAATATCCCCAACCACCAATGTTCGCATTGTCATAGTCTTATTGTGAGGGTTTACGTCGCGCGCCCTAGGGGATCGGGAATTTGGCCGAGCGCCCAGCCCTTCTGGAGGGCTGCGACGGGATCATGTGTCTCTGTCCCTGAACGGAAGCGTGCTCACCGATATTCGCGACAATCGATACAAGAGGGGGAAATCGAACTGGGGATTGAGGTGGATCACAATCAGCTTGGCGAGATCCGGTTCGACAATCTTGTAATAACCAGCGCTAGCTCACTTCAAAGAAAGAGGCATTACCCGTCGCTCTCCGCACAAGGCTTAGCCGCGCCCGTGGTACGATTTGTAGCCGTTGGTCGGGGCGGGACCGAGAGCCTGGACTAGTCGGCTATGTTTCAAATGCCCCCGACAGAGGAGACGTCGGCCCTTTTGGAATGCAATCTGGACGAACTGTGGGCCCGCATCCAACGGGACGGCCCCTGGGGTTACGTGCCCGAACCTGATGAAATAGCTCTGGTCGCCGACGAGGATTGGGAGCGGAGTGCGTCGCAGCAGGCCCGCCGGCGGACTTTTCTCGCCTTCTACTCCTATGCAGTCCCGGACCGAGCCTCCATTGCGGCAATCGCGGCTTTCGTTCATGAGCGAACCGTGCTCGAGGTCGGTGCAGGGAGCGGGTTGTGGGCGAAGCTGCTGGCGGCAGCTGGCGTGAAGGTCATCGCAACCGACGGTAAGGAAGCCAGCCCTAGCGACTATTTCCCGATAGCAACCCAGGAAGCCGAGGCGGCGGTCCTGGCTCATGGCGAATGCGGGGTGCTCCTATTGTGCTGGCCGCCCTTCAAGAACCGTCTCGCAGTCCGGGCGCTCCGAGCCTTTCGGGGAGAGCGTTTCATCTATGTGGCAGATACCCGATTTACGGCGGACGGCGAATTCCACGAGCTGCTCGAACAGGGGTGGGAATTGAAGGACCGGCTGCCAATCCCGGCTTGGCCCGGATTCGAGGATCACGTCTATCTTTATTCGAGGATCTGAGCCCCGCCGTGGCAGGATTGCCAGCTTCGAATAGCCGTTGAATTCAACTGATTGAGAGAGGCGTATTTAGGGGAGTTGACCGTCGAGCTGAAGCGACCTGGGAAGGGGACTTGCTCTCGGGGAAGGGGGTGCTGACCGCCGCGACCACCCAGCTATTCAAGGATTTGCCAGTAAGCTGGGCATCACGGATCGATGCGCCGTCCAGGCGCACCAGCCCGGAGGAATTGTTGGCGGCGTCGCATGCCAGCTCCTATTCCATGGCGCTCTCGCACGGCCTCGCTCAGGGAGGAAACCCGGCTCAGCGGCTCGACGTGACCGCCACGGTGACCTTTGACCGAGTCGGCGATGGCTGGGGCGTGACCAAGAGCGCCCTCACGGTGAAGGGCAGGGTAGCCGGCATCGACGCCGAAAAATTCCGGGCGGCGGCAGAGGCGGCCAAGGATGGCTGTCCCATTTCCCGCGCGCTCAAGGGGAATGTGGAACTGAGCGTTCAGGCCACCCTGGAGTAACTCATCACGAGCGGAGCGAGCTTTAGCGGGGTTTGGGGCAGAGCCCCAAGTTCAATTGGAGCGGAGCGAGCTTTAGCGGGGTTTGGGGCAGAGCCCCAAGTTCAATTGGAGTGGGCCGGCATCTGGGCCCTCTGCTATCATCCTAGACGCCAGAAGGGGCGACGGCGAATTCCGTACCGGGCGAGCGGTCGCGGCTCAAACTGACCCTGCCGACGTAGCTCAATTGGCAGAGCAGCGGTTTTGTAAACCGCAGGTTATGGGTTCGAGTCCCTTCGTCGGCTCCCCAGGGGTTCGGGGGATGGGCCCCGAATACATGGTGGGGTGGCCGAGTGGTTAATGGCACCGGTCTGTAAAATCGGCTCCCGTAAGGGATTCGCAGGTTCGAATCCTGCCCCCACCACCAATAGCCAGCAAATGAGGAGCACCAGAAGCAGGCAGCACTGACCTCCAACTTTGCCCACGTAGCTCAGTTGGCAGAGCACCATCTTGGTAAGATGGGGGTCACCAGTTCGAGTCTGGTCGTGGGCTCCAATTCGAGCGGCTGGCGGTTGTGCTGATCCGGACCCTCGGCACCCATCTGTCGCCGAGGCTGAAGTCAGCCGAAAATTTTCTTCGGGGTACAATGTCCTATGGCACGACGAGCGGATCGAGTTCTGGTGACGCTGGCTTGCAACACGTGTCGCGAGCGAACCTACCACACGGAAAAAAATAAGCGGAGCGACCCGGACCGGATCGCTCTGAACAAATACTGTCCGCGATGTCGCGTGCATACCGAACACCGGGAAACGCGGTAGCGGACGGAACCCGGTAGCGGATCGAAGGCGCGTAGCTCAATAGGCAGAGCAGCGGTCTCCAAAACCGCAGGTTGCGGGTTCAAGTCCTGCCGCGCCTGCCCAGGTCCTCAGGAAAGGGAGTAGGGTCAGAAGGCAATGGCCAGACAGATGCGCCGGGCAATGGCGCGTAACGCCGCGGGACCCACCCGAGCAGCCGCTCCGACGCGGCTGTTGCCTCGCCCTGACCTCGCCCGGCGCGGCAATTCCGCTGGGCAATTCCTCCGCGAGGTGTGGTCGGAGCTGCGGAAGGTGGTTTTCCCGACCCGACGGGAGCTCTTCAAGCTGACCGGACTCGTGATTGGGGTCTCGGTGGCGATTGGCTTTCTACTCGGTGGAGTCGACTTTGTCTTTGCGCAGCTCATGCGCCTGATATTGGGCTAGCAGGATGGCTGAACCGACGATCGAAATCCCCGAGGAGCTCGTTTTGGACGATTTGGCTCTTGGCCTCGACGTTATGGAGGCAGGCCTTCCCGATGGGTCGGCACTTGACGAGGAAATCCTCGGCGAGGACGGGGCCCGTCGTTGGTTCGTGATTCACACTTATTCCGGTTACGAGAACAAGGTGAAAATGAACCTCGAACACCGGGTCGAGTCCATGGGTGTAACCGATAGAATTTACGACGTTGTGATTCCGACCGAGGAAGAGGTCGAGATCAAGGACGGCCAGCGCCGCACGATTCAGCGGAAAGTTTTCCCGGGCTATGTGTTGGTCCAGATGATGGTGACCGATGAGGGAATCCCGCCCAATGATGCTTGGTACGTGGTCCGGAACACCCCGGGGGTAACCGGCTTCGTCGGGGTCGGGAACCACCCAAGTCCCCTCGAGGATCCGGAGGTCCGACGGATCCTCCGTCGGATGAAAATGGAAGCGCCCCGGGTCCGGGTCAGCTACCAGAAGGGCGAGCGGGTCAAGGTGGTGGATGGCCCGTTCAGCGATTTCATTGGGATTGTCGACACGATCAACGCCGAGAAGGGCAAGGTGCGAGTACTCGTCTCCTTCTTCGGGCGGGAGACTCCGGTGGAGCTGGACTTCCTACAGGTCTCCCGTATTAGCTAAGAGGGGCTGCCCGCCCAACCCCCTGCGGGGCTTACCCCGCTTACCGCCTCGTGTGCTCAGTAGATTTACCGGACTCGGATAAAGGAAAGAAGCGTGGCTAAGAAAGTTCGCGCCATTGTAAAACTGCAGATCGAGGCGGGTAAGGCTACCCCGGCGCCGCCGGTCGGCCCGGCCCTCGGCCAGCATGGCATCAATATCATGGCTTTCGTTAAGGAGTACAACGAGAAGACGGCTGGCCAGGCGGGAAGCATCGTGCCGGCTGAAATTACCGTTTTCGAGGATCGCTCCTTCACTTTCGTGCTCAAAACCCCGCCCGCCTATGATCTCATTCGCAAGGCGATCGGGATTGAACACGGTGCGAAGAATCCGAAGCGCGAAAAAGTCGGGGTTCTGCCGAAAGCTCAGCTTCGCCAGATCGCGCAGCAGAAGATGAAAGACCTCAACACGACCGACATCGAAGCGGCCGAACGCATCATTGAAGGGACCGCCCGCAGCATGGGCGTTACGGTGGAATAACGATGCCTGCACAAGGGAAGCGTCTAACCGAGATTCGCAAAAAGATCGACCCGGATGCAGTCTACGAGCCGGATCGGGCGCTTGATCTTGTAAAAGAGCTTGCCACTACGAAGTTTGACGAAACGGTCGAGTGCCACATCCGCACCGGGGTTGACCCGCGCCACGCCGATCAGTTGGTGCGAGGATCGGTCGTTTTGCCGGCCGGTACCGGTAAGCGTGTCCGGGTGCTCGCCTTTGCACAGGGTGAAAAAGCCCGAGAAGCCGAGGAGGCGGGAGCCGACTACGTCGGGGCGGACGACCTAGTACAAAAAATTCTTGATGGATGGATGGAGTTCGACGTTGCAGTCGCCACGCCGGATGTCATGGCCTCGGTTGGTCGTCTCGGGCGACTTCTGGGCCCTCGGGGTCTGCTGCCCAACCCACGCACCGGGACGGTTTCCTTGGACATCGGGAAGCTCATCAAAGACGTGCGGTCGGGCCGGGTGGAGTTTCGAGTTGACAAGACCGGTGTCATCCATGGGGTTATTGGTAAGGCTAGCTTCTCCGCGGAGCAGCTGCGGGAAAACCTGGTCGCTTTTCTCGACGCAATCGTACGGGCCAAGCCGCCGGCGGCTCGCGGACAATACATTCGCTCCGTTACACTCGCATCGACCATGGGACCGGGCCTCAAATTAGACTTGTCGCCGACGCTGGCGCTGGCAACAGCGGCCGCCTAGGTCGGGTCGGCAGGCCGACAGCCAGGGCGGCGCGCAACTTTGAGGTGCAGCCCTGGATCACGAGCCGAGTAAAATGGGACTAGGACAACTGAATAGCCCGAGACAGCGGGTGTCCGCTCACGTGGACTCAATCTTCCCGCCGAGGCACAGTCAAGAAGGCCAACCGCCCGAGCCACGCAGCTTGGACTTGTCGGCCACTTGAAAAGCCCTCGGTGATTGTTTGCCGAGGGCTTCAATCGTTATTGGAGAGGTGAATGGCAGAGAAAAGACCCACCGTGATTCGACCTGAGAAGGTCGCCGCGGTTAAAGAAGTGGCAGATTGCCTGGACCGGGCCGAGATCGCGGTTCTGGCTGACTACCGCGGACTCAGCGTCGCCCAAATGACCGATCTTCGCCGTCAGCTGGCGCCGATCCAATCCGAGATGCGGGTAGCCAAGAACACGCTTGTCAAACTGGCCATCCGGGGCACCGCCCGCGAGGTGATGAGTCCGGCTCTGGAGGGCCCAACCGCCTTCGTGTTTGGATACGGCGATCCGTCCCAAACTGCCAAGGCCTTCACCGATATCATCCGGACTCAGCGCCTGCAGGTCCCGATCAAGGGCGCTTTGCTGGGTGACCGGCTGCTGTCTGCTGCTGAGGTTGGGCGGCTGGCAGAATTGCCTAGCCGGGCCGTACTCATTGCGCAGGTGGTTGGCGGGATCCAGGCGCCGCTGGCTTTGCTGGTGAATGTGCTATCCGGGACCCTTCAGAATTTCCTCGGAGTCCTGGAGGCGCGTCGCCAACAACTGGAAGACGCCTAGAGGAAGGCCTTTTAGAGGAGGGCCCGGCCCTCCCGCCCTTTCTATCGGGGGGGCGGCCCCCGAACCCCCAACGGGGCCTGCGGCCCGGATCTCGGAGGCCCGAATAACATCGCATCTACCAAGTTAAAGAATCAGACCTAACAAAACGGAGGAGGAGACAATGGAAAAGACCGAGTTGATCGAAGCAATCGAAAAGATGACCGTCCTCGATCTGGCTGATTTGGTGAAGGCCCTGGAGGAAAAGTTTGGGGTTAAGGCGGCGGTGGCCGCCGGCCCGGCCATGGCCGCTCCTTCTGCAACTGCCGCCGCCGCTCCGGAAGATGAGCAGACTGAGTTCACGGTCATGTTGAAAGACTTCGGCGCGAAGAAGATCGAAGTCATCAAGGTCGTGCGCGAGCTCACGGCCCTCGGCCTCAAAGAGGCGAAGGACCTGGTGGAGGCGGCGCCGAAGTCGATCAAGGAGCTCGTTCCGAAGGACGAAGCGAATGCCGCAGCGGAGAAGCTCCGCGCAGTGGGTGCTACCGTCGACGTAGTCTAAGGAAGGCCCGCCCGCCCATTTTAATCGGGGGCTTCGCCCCCGAACCCCCCGCGGGCCGATGGCCCGAATCCGCGCGGCCCAGGGGCCGACGGCCCGAACTTCGATGGCCGAGCCTCTGGGGCCGATGGCTGAACCACCGGGACGCTTTAAGAAATTCTCACCCTGGGCGGGCGCGGAGGCTACGACCGCGCTCGCCTCTACACGACGGCCTAATCGAAATGTGCCGGGTATCTCGCTAGCCCAGAATCAGAAACTGGCCTCCGGCAATCACCAGCACGCCTTCGATGACGATCGGGAAGGCATTCTCCGGCACCCGTTGCAGGATACGCTTGCCGAGATAAGAGCCGACGATGAGCACCGAGCCGATGGCCAGTCCCAGGTAGATGGTCTCCAGACTCAAAAGTGAGTAACCGCTATAAACGCCGATCTTCACTACGTGCATGATCACCGTCGATAGGGCCTCGGTCCCAATGTAAGCGCCCTTTACCAGCCCGTAAGCCAGGAAGAATGGGGCTTGCAATGGGCCGACACTGCCGAGGAGTGCCGAGAGGAATCCGAAAACGGCCCCCACCCACGCGAATCCCCGGAGGCCGACCCGCTGCCGCTTCCCGAGCGCGGTGTGCCGATAAACCACGCTCAGGATCAAGAACAGGCCCAGCAAGCGCCGCAAAATCGGAGCGGGCGCCGCTGCAAAAATCACTCCACCCAGCGCGGCTAGCGGAACCGCGCCCAAAGCGAACCAACTGACTACTCGCCAATCGAGCTCCCGTCGGTTGAACCAGACGCGTGACCCGTTTCCGACCAGTTGGGCCACGGTGAGCAGCGGTATGGCGTCGCGGACGCCGAATGCCCACACCAGGACCGGCGTCATGATGGCCGCCCCCCCAAATCCGGCCACCGCCGCGATCGTGCCGGCCACGAGGGCAGTAGCCGTAACCACGAGCGGAATCACCAGGTCAGGCATTAGTAGCCAAGTCCCTCGTAAAACGGGGGTCAGGGGCCGAAGGCCCCAAGGGGTGGGCGGGCGGGCATTCCTTCATCAGTTATAGAAGTAGAGCGTGTAGGTCTGGACGTAGTCGCCGAGTCGAGAGCTGATCTCGTAGCAGCCTGGTTGGGGCGCGGATAGGAACACCTGGATGTCGGCGAATTGCGGCGCGGTCGGCGAAGCTGATGTCGAGCCAATCCGCGGCGCTGACTGAATGATGAGCTGCGAGGTGGGGCTCCCTGAGCCTTCTCTAATGAAGTCGAGCGCGGCGGGACCGTCGGTCTGGCGTCCGGTTAGGACCAGATCACCGGTCACCGACCGGTCTACTACCCAGACGCTGCGCACCAGGTTATTCCGCCAGGGAAGCACGGGGAGGGGACGCGCTGCGAGCCAGACCGGGAAGTCTCCGATGGTCGGGGCGAGATCGGGCCTCGCGTCGCCGACCGGGCTGACCCGACACCAAACCGGGGGAGTGGGCCAGATCGGTTGGCGGCTAGTGGGATTCACGAAGATCGGTGCAGTCGGAATCGGGGTCGGTTTGGGTAGGGTTGCGCCGGCAGTGCGCTGGGGTGCCGAGCTGCAGGCAGCGGCCAGCATCAGCCCAGCCAGAAGGAGGAGGGTTGCTGCACCGAAGGACCCGGGTCTCGGATTTCTCATCGCGCAGCCTGCGTCGGCCCGTCTCGGCCCCACTCTCCCGACATGCCGGCCCGGCTCAGCCCCGCAGGAATCGGCTCAGCCCCCGCAGGAATCGGCTCAGCCCCGCAGGAATCGGCTCAGCCCCGCAGGAATCGCCTCAGCCCCCGCAGGAATTGGCTCAGCCCCGCAGGAATTGGCTCAGCCCCGCAGGAATGGGAAGCGCCGCGAAGGTTGAGGATTCGTTTGGGCAGGGGGCGCGGTCTGCTCGCCTTCGCGCGAGCGGACCCACTCCCGGTGGATGACGTTAGCTCGGTCAAGGGTCGCCTTGATCTGTTTGGCATCTCCTTCGCTGACCATCTGGCGGAGGGCGCTCAGTACAGTGATGAGTGCGTCGAGCTGTCGACCCAAGGGCCCCGCGTTGGTGAGTGCAACGTCGGTCCACATTTCCGTGCTGCTGTCGACCAGGCTCGTGGCAGTTCGGAAGCCGCCGGCCGCAAGAGCACTCATTCCCGGCCAGCCAGTCTGGGAGCCGACCGCGTCCATGAGGGCGGCGGAAGCGAAGTAAGGGAGGTGGCTGATGCCGGCCAGGAGGGCGTCGTGCTCGGTCGGATCCAGGAACTGGGGGCGGGCACCAATGGCTTCGACGAGATCGGTGGCCCGCTCCACCGCCCAGGCCGGTGAATCCGGCGTCGGGCACAGGCAAAAAACCGACCCCACAAACAGCCGCGCATCGGGCTCGGCTACTCCGATCCGCAGCCGCCCGGCTAGAGGATGGCCCCCGATAAAACCCACCCGACCCGAAAATACGCTCGCCGCGTGGGAAATGATTTCCAACTTGGTGCTGCCGGTGTCCGTGACCAGGACGTCTTCAGCGACTTCAGAGCCGATCGTGGAGAGAAGCTCGATGATCCCTCGGACCGGTGCTGCCAATATGACCGTATCGGCGTCCCGGATGGCCTCGGATGCCGATCCCGCGGCCCGATCGATGGCGTGATGAGATCGAGCCGAATCGGATGCCTGACGATTGGGATCGAAGCCTACGATCGTGGGCGGAGAGGACTGGTGTTTGAGCGCCAAGCCCAGCGATGAACCGATCAACCCGAGGCCCAGGACGGCGACTCGACGAGAGGTCAATGGGTCAGCGCAGGCCCGCGAGGCCGAGCGCCCGCGCGACCGGGCCGAGAAAAACGCCGAGCACATTGATTCCGAGAAATGAAGATGCAAAGAACAAGACCATGATCAGGCCAGGTCCGACCCGCTCCAGTTGACGGAGCGCGGCGGCCGGCTTGGGCGGAAGAACCCCTAGAAGGACAGTGAAACCGTCCAGCGGTGGAATGGGCAACAGGTTGAAAACGAACAGCAAGAGGTTGAGCGAGGTCGCCGCCAGCAGGAACTGGTGAAGCAAGGGTGGCATCTCCATTCCAGCTCGAATGGGCGCCGCAAAGAGCAGCGCGAGCACCAGATTGGTCAGGGGTCCCGCCGCCGCCACCAGTGCGCTACCGATCTGGGGGTTGGGCCGTAGCTTCCAGGGGTTTACGGGTGTCGAGCCCCAGCCCACGCCCATCAGCACGAAAAAAACGATCCCCATGACGTCGATATGGCGCAAGGGGTTCAAGGATAGCCGTCCGGCCCGTCGAGGAGTGTCATCGCCCAAAGCAGTAGCCACGAAAGCGTGGTTCGCTTCATGGCAGGCGACGGCGATGATGAATGCCGCGGTCAGCAGCAGGATGGTGTTGAGGTCTCGGGTGAAGAGCAAAGCACCCTCGCGCTGTCGAGTTATAGCATGGGCCTGGATCAGCGCCTGGGGCCTATAATCCCGGGTTCGCTGGTCCGTACTGGGTCAGTCGCTCGTATTATGTCAGGGGCGGCCGCGCATGTCGGCCGCTTTGTCGTTCGGGGGCAAGGTGCAAAAGATCCGAGTCGGCGTCATCAATGTTACTGGCTATGCAGGGGCCGAGTTGGCTCGGATCCTCGCCCGCCATCCGGCGGTCGAGCTGACCGAGGTCACCGGACGAAGTGCAGCCGGCCAGCCGCTGGGCAAAGTCTTCGCCCATCTGGCCGAGCTTGGACTCAATATTCGCGAAGATGTCGGCGACGCTGAAGTCTGTTTCTCCGCACTACCGCACCATGCCTCGGCCGAAATTGTTCCTGGTCTCTTGGCGCAGGGACGGAAAGTGATCGACCTCTCAGCGGACTATCGGATCGAGGATCAGGCAACCTATGAGGCATGGTACGGGGCGCATCCCTCACCCTCGTATCTCGACGAAGCCGTTTACGGCCTTCCCGAGCTGCATCGGGCCGACGTTGTCTCTGCTCGGTTGGTTGGGAACCCCGGGTGCTATCCCACCGCGAGTATTCTGGGGCTGGCACCGGTGGCGGGCATCATCGAGCCAGACGTCATCGTCGACGCGAAAAGCGGGATTTCGGGGGCGGGCCGCTCGCAGGTGCTCGATGTCAATCAGTTCTCTGAGGTCAACGAGAGCGTGCGAGCCTATGGCCTGGATGGCCACCGCCATCAACCGGAGATTGCCCAGGAGCTCAACCGGCTGAGATCAGCGGCTGGAGTTGGAACGGCGGTGGAGCTCACTTTCGTGCCGCACTTGATTCCGATGACCCGCGGCATCCTGGCGACCTGCTACGCACGGTTGACCGAAAAACTGAGCCCGGATGAGCTGATGGAGCGGTACCGAGAATATTACGCGGGACAACCGTTTGTGCGGGTGGTGAGCGATCCGCCGGCCACCAAGCAAACCTGGGGCAGCAACTACTGCTTCATCTGTCCAAAGATTTCCCCGCAAACCGGGCGGCTCATTGTGACCTCGGCAATCGACAACCTGGTCAAAGGGGCCGCCGGTCAGGCGATTCAGAATATGAACCTGATGACCGCTCAGGAAGAGACGCTGGGCCTGGAAGCCCTGCCGACCTACCCTTAGTCCGGTGTCAACCGGAGATTCTGCATTGCTGCGGCTCCTCAGAGTGACGAGGTGAGGTTGACCTCTGGTCGGACGTTTGTCCCAGAATCGGTCGCTGATCCTTCGGTGACCTCGCCGAAGGGTTTCCGGGCCGGCGCGGCCTCGGCGGGAGTTAAAGAGGGCACTAACCGGCTGGACCTGGCGTTGGTCGTGGCCGATCGCCCGTGTGTGGCCCATGCAATCTTTACTCGCTGCCGGGTGGTCGGGGCGACCGTCTTGGTTAGCCGGGAGCGGATCCGGAGCGGACGAGCCCAGGGAATCGTGATCAACTCCGGGAATGCCAATGCCTGCACCGGCCAGGACGGGTTGCTGGCCGCTGAGTCGATGGCCAGTACCGCGGCCGAGCATATGGGGATCGATCCCAGTTTGATGCTGGTCGCTTCGACTGGCGTGATCGGAGTTCCCTTTCCAATCGACCGAGTTGTCGCGGGCATCCCGCGGATCAAACCGACCGCGGACGGCGGACACGACGCGGCCCGAGCGATCATGACGAC
Organism: Chloroflexota bacterium; assembly: GCA_009692845.1. GTDB lineage: Bacteria > Chloroflexota > UBA6077 > UBA6077 > SHYK01 > SHYK01. The sequence goes on from SHYK01000001.1 coordinate 82,000, forward strand.
TGATTTGGTTCCGAAGGAATCCGCGCGCACCGTCGAAATCGGTGGCCGGCGGATCACGGTGGCGGGCATGGCGAAGGGCTCGGGAATGATCCATCCGGATATGGCCACGCTCATCAGCGTCATCACGACCGACGCTCGGTTGGAACCGGGGATGGCTCGGCTAGCGCTCAAGCGGGCCGCCGATGCCTCCTTCAATCAGGTGAGCGTAGACCGGGATACCAGCCCGGACGATACCCTGGCCCTGTTGGCGAATGGCGCGGCCGGTGGCGATCCCATCCAATCGGGTACGGTGGAGGCTCGGATTTTCCAGGGTGCCCTCGACGCGGTCTGTATCGAACTGGCTCGGATGATCGCGAGAGACGGGGAAGGCGCCACCCGACTCATTCAGGTCGATGTCGAAGGAGCGACGACGCTGAGGGCGGGCCGACGGGTCGCCCGCGAGGTGATCGCCTCCAACCTGGTCAAGACGGCGATCTATGGACGCGATCCCAACTGGGGACGCATCCTTTCAGCGGTGGGGAATGCCGGAGTGCCCATCGACCCCGACCGGGTCGACATATTCATCGGCGAGCAGCAGGTCGCGGCCAAGGGGGCGTTTCACCCATTTGATGCGCGGGTAGTGTCCGAAGCTATGGGCGCAGACGAGGTCCGGATTCGGGTGAATCTGAACCAGGGACGTGCCAGCGGCTGTGCCTGGGGCTGCGATCTCACCGAGGGTTACGTGAAGATCAACGCGGAATACACCACATGAGCAATTCACCAACGCCCACTGAGGCCCTAGCCCTTGCACCGCTAAGGGGGGTGTCCGGGAAGACGCTCGTGCTCAAACTGGGCGGGAGCGTCGGACGGGAAGACACTCTGCCCGAGGATGTGACCCGGCTGCAAGCCAGCGGCGCGCGGGTCGTCGTCGTGCATGGAGGAGGGCCCCTCATCACCGCGTGGCTGGACCGCACCGGCAAGACCACCCGATTTGTCAATGGCCTGCGCTATACCGACGAGGAGACCCTCGACGTGGTGCGCATGGTGTTGGCTGGGCTGGTCAACGGCGAAGTCGTCAATCGCATCCAGGCGGCGGGCGGACGGGCGGTGGGGCTCTCCGGAGCGGACGACGGAATGCTCCGAGCTACGGTGAAGGATCCGGAGCTCGGGCTGGTCGGAGAAATCTCGTCCGTAAATCGGAAGCCGATTGACTTGCTGCTGGACGCCGGTTACGTGGTGGTCATCGCGCCGGTCGCGGTGGCGGCAAGCGCCCAGTTCCTCAACATCAATGCGGATACGGTGGCGGGCGAAGTGGCGCGAGCCCTGGGGGCTGACCAGCTTATTTTCTTGACCGATGTGCCGGGCATCTCGGACGGGGATCGAGTCCTGCGGGAGCTGACTCCCAACCAGGCCGATGCGTTAATGACGAGCGGGGTGGTGGGCGGCGGTATGGTCCCGAAGGTCCAGGCCTGCCTGCGCGCATTGGCGAAGGGGCGGATGACTCAGATCGTCGATGGGCGGGAGGCCCACGCGGTGCTCAATGCAGTACAGAATGAGGTTTCCGCGGGCACTCGATTCGTTTTAGCGTGACGATCCATTAGATAGGCGTTGCGAGGCCGTTCGTGCCTCGGCGAACGGGAATTGGAGTGGAGTTCATGTCTCCAGAAGTAAAAACCGTGTTAGGGAGGGCCCTGTTCGCAGCCCTGGCCGCGGGTATTACCGTCTTCTTGAAAGAGCTTCCCAAGGAGAAAGATCGGGTCAAGCAGGAGCGCGAGAGCGGGGGACAGGCGTGACGCTGAGCAGCCAGGCGCAAGATTGGGCCGACCGCGCCGATCGCGCGTTGATGGGAACCTACCGACGGTATCCCCTGGTGATCGAGCGAGGCGAAGGATGCCGAGTTTGGGACGTGGATGGCAGGCGTTACCTGGATTTTCTGGGCGGGCTGGCGGTAGATAGCCTGGGTCACGCACCGCAGGTACTGGTTGACGCGGTCGCCGCCCAGGCGGGTCGGCTCATCCAGACTTCGAATCTGCTCTATACGATTCCCCAGGTCGAGCTGGCCGAGTTTCTGGTGGCACGATCTCCCTTCGACCGGGTCTTCTTCAGCAACAGTGGGGCCGAAGCCAACGAGGCCGCCTTCAAGCTCGCCCGCAAGTGGGGCAAACGGGAACGGGGCGGCGCCTACCGGATCATCGCCGCTGATAACTCCTTCCACGGCCGTACGTTGGCCACTGTGGCGGCGACTGGAAATGCCGCCTACCGCACCCCTTTCGAACCGCTGCCAGATGGCTTTGATTTCGTGGCCTTCAACGACGTGGATGCCCTCGCCGACGCGGTCACCGAAGAGACTGCCGGCGTCATTCTGGAACCGATCCAGGCCGAAGGGGGTGTGAACCTTCCCAGCGCCAGTTACCTGGCGGACGTCCGCGCCCTGTGCGACGAGCGCAAGATCATGCTGATCTTCGACGAAGTGCAAACCGGAGTCGGACGCACCGGATCACTCTGGGCGCACACCCACTGGGGCGTTGAACCCGATGTGATGACGCTCGCCAAAGGGCTGGCTGGGGGCTTCCCCATTGGGGCCACGCTGGCTAAGGAGCCATTTTGCGTTTTCGAGCCCGGGGACCACGCCTCGACTTTTGGTGGGAATCCTCTAGCTTGTGCAACTGCGCTGGCGGTGCAGCAAGAGATCGAGCGCAAGGACCTTCCCGGCCATGCGGCTTCGGTCGGACAATACTTCATGGATCGACTCACAGATCTCTCGACCAAGCATCCCCAGATCAAGGAAGTTCGAGGACGCGGGCTGCTCGTCGCGCTCGAGTTCCACGAAGAGATCGCCCGCCAGGTGCTGGATGCCGTCCGCGACGCAGGCCTGATCGCGAATGCGCTCAACCCGCGGACGCTCCGCTTCGTCCCGCCGCTGATCGTCACCCAAGCCGAAGTCGACGAGGCAGTGGACATCCTCGACCAGGTGCTGACGGGTAAGGCATCAGCCCTGGCTCCCTAAAAATCCGACGGGGCTAGTCCGCTCATTGTGCGTGCGTCCAGGCCTTGAAGATGGCTTCCTGAAGCGGGGTTGGCTCCGCGATTCGCTTGAGCGTCGCGCGGGTGGCGGGACGCTTGGCTAAAGTGACGGGTATCTCGATAAGGTGGTCGCCGCGGAAGACGCTGATGGTCACGGTTTGGCCTGGGTGATAGTCGCGGAGACGGTCGTTGAGCGTCGCTTCGGAGACCCGGAAACCGTCCAGGGCCAGTAGCTCATCCCCGCCGGTGAAGCCAGCCGCGAACGCGGGCCCGTCGGCAGGTGCCAACCTGACCCGAGTTCGAGTCGCCTCGGTGCGGAGCTGTAGACCGAGCCAGGCTTCGGGACCAGCCTGATCGGCCGCCCATCCGACTTCGACTCCACCCGCGGCCAGCGACGGCGGGTAGCTCAGATCACCTCGGCCACGGATTACGGCGTCAAAGAACGCGGTCCAGTCGCCGCCTGCGATCTCCTCCACCAGGCCCTGATAGGCGTTCTCGGGCACGCCCTGGTCGGTCTGGCCAAACCGCTGCCAGAGCAGCCTCATGAGGTCATCCAGCGAGCGCTCGCCGCCCGTTCGGCCCCACATCTCCAGGTCGAGCAGCAAGCTGGCCAGCGCGCCCTTGAGATAATACGAAACCCCTGAGTTCACGCTGTGCTCGTCGGGGCGGTAGTACTTGATCCAGGCGTCGAAGCTCGCCTCCTCCAGACTCTGGACGTTGCGGCCGGGCGTGTCGGCCAGGTCGCTCATCCACTGCCCCAGCACTTCCAAGAACCGCTCGGGGCTGATGATTCCGGACCGTCGCAACATTAGGAGTGCGTAGTAGTCGGTGATCCCCTCCACCGCCCAGAGCGAGCGGGTGTAGTTCTCGCTCTGGTAGTTGAATGGGCCGAGTGCGGCGGGGTGTATCCGCTTGACGTTCCAGGTATGGAAGAATTCATGGGAGCAGAGCCGCAACAGGCGCTCGTAAGTTGGACCGGGGCGGAACGCGAAGCGGTTTACCAACAGGGAGCATGAGTTTCGATGTTCGAGGCCACCGCCGCCTTCGTCGTTTGCCATCAGGATAAAGACATAACGCTCATAGGGTAGGCCGTCAAAAAGGCTGGCCTGGGCGGCCACGATTTTCGCAAGATCAGCGGTGAATTGGGCGACGTCCAGGTTGTTTCGTCCCCAGGTGGCGACTTCATGGGGAATGCCTCGAACCTCGAATTTGAGGATCGGATCCGGCCCAGCATGGACGGGCGAGTCGACGAGCTCGTCGTAGTCCTGAGCGACGAACCCGTCGCCATCGGCCAGCGCCGCGAGTCCCGTCGCGACGGTCCAGCCCTCGGGAACCTCGAAACTCAGGGCGTGGGGCTCACCGGTCCGGCTCGGCAGATACGGCAGCAGGTTGGCGGGATTGAAGAATAAGTGGGTGGAATCGAGATGGCTGGTCCGCACCGTTAGGTCGTTGGCGTAGACGTCGAAGTCAACCCTCAGCTGGCCCGCATCACCGGATTCGATCGTCCAGACGTCCTTGCGGGTCTTCTGCCAGCTCAATGGCCGTCCATCCTGGTCCCGTGCCCGGAAATCCTGGATGTGCCGGGAAAAGTCGCGGACCATGTACGACCCAGGGGTCCAAACGGGCAAAGCGAGATCGGTCCGTTCATCCGGCCCGTCGACCTCCATGGTCACATGAGCAAGATGGTTCGCTGGGTTTGGCGCGGTAACGTGATAGCGAATGGCGGGAGCGGTCAACCTGCCTCCTCGAGAATTTCTACCGGTCGGCTGAGGCCACTGGGACTCCGAGAACCGATTCGATCTCCCGGGCACCGATCGGGCCGGGCCGCAGTATCTTCGGGACCGGGCCGCTCAGATCCAGGATGGTCGATTCCTGGCCGCCCGGGCTAGGCCCGGCATCCACGATGAGGCCCACTCGTCCCCCAAGGGCCTCGACGGCTTCTTGAGCATTCCGGGCCGAAGGCAGCCCAGAGCGATTGGCACTGGTGGTGGCCACCGCACCGCCCGCGGCCGCAATGATAGCTAAGGCGGCCGGATGCCCGGGAATGCGTACTGCCTGGGTCGAGAGCTCGTCGGGCCTGGGTTCACGCCGGGTCAGGACCAGAGTGAGTGGACCAGGCAAAAAGCGCTGAGCGAGTTGTTCCGCCGCTGCCGTGACGTCGCAGGCCGACCGCGCTCGATCAAGTGAGCTGATCAACCAAACGATCGCTTTCTCAGGGGGGCGCGCTTTTGCTTCGTAAATGCGCTCGACGGCCTCCGAATCAGCCGGATCGGCGCCCAGGCCGTAAACAGTGTCCGTCGGGTACACCACCAGACCGCCACTCCGAATGAGCTGCCCCGCATGCTCCGCGACGCGCTTCTGCTCGTCGGGATCGCTGGTCCAGGGGAGGATCTCGGTCAACTGGGCTCAGACCGCGGAGCGGCGAACGACCAGGTACCGCTCGACGCCAGTGGCATCCCGGCTGATTCGCGGGATCAATGAGCCATCGACTGAGTGAACTGCCGCCTCCAGGGTCGGCCCCTGACCTTCCCCGATTTCGAAAAAAGCCGCGCCGGCCGGGGCCAAGAGGCGGGGCAAACATTGAATCAGGCGGATGATCTCATGGGTGCCATCCGTCCCTCCATCCAGTGCGATCCGCGGCTCGTAATTCCGCACATCTGGCTGTAGACCATCCAGTTCGTTGCTGGGGATGTAGGGAAGATTGGCCACGATCAGGTTGAAAGGCCCGGCCAGGGCGCTGGCCAGGTCACAAACGATCAATCTCAGTCGGCTCGCCACCCCGTGACGTTTGGCATTCGCTTGGGCAACGTCGAGGGCTGACGATTCGATATCGGTCGCAGTGACTACCAGCCTTGGGAATTCCGCGAGCAGTGTCACCGCGATCGCACCGCTTCCGGTGCCGACGTCGAGCGCGAGTGCTGGGTCCATCAACCTACTCAGCTGCTGTAGGTAGCCGAGAGCCAACTCGACCAGCCCTTCGGTTTCAGGTCTGGGGATCAACGTCGCCGGCGTCACGGCAAATGGGCGCCCGTAGAACTCGCGCTCGCCCAGGATGTAGGCCAGCGGCTCTCGGGCGCACCGTCGCGCAACGCAATCGTTGAAGCGAGCGCCGACCTCGGGTGTCAGACCTGCCTGAGGATTTGCCAGGAGATGCTCGCGGCTCAGCCCGGATGCGCTCTCCAGGAGCACCAGCGCAGTTAGCCGCGGCGCATCGGCTCCCGCCGCTCGCATTCGGGTCTCAGCCCCTCTGAGCAGGGCGCCTACTGTGCTGTCACCCAAGCCAGCGGGCTGGAACATCCGGCCGTCGGTCGAGCTCAGGGGCGAAGATTTGGCGGCCAATGCTCTGGCTCCGTCTTTCACCGTTTCAACATCATGCGGGGTCGGCGCAGGGCTGCCATGAAAGTGCTCGGCCGGCCCCGGGGGTCAGGGTGCGAAGGCCACGGGGGGCGGGCGGGCGGGCGGGGTATTTGCACCCTAGTCGATGCTGCGGGAGGCCACGACCAGGGGCTCGATAACCGGGTCGAGCTGGCCCTGCATGATCTTGTCGAGGGTGTGGAGAGTAAGCCCCACTCGATGATCCGTGACCCGATTCTCGCGGAAGTTATAGGTGCGAATCTTTTCCGATCGCTCGCCGGTGCCAACCTGGGAGCGGCGCAGGTCCGCCCGCTCTTCGTGCAGTTTTTGTTCCTGGAGGGCGAAAAGACGGGCGCGCAGGACTTCCATGGCGCGGATCTTGTTCTTGAGCTGGCTCTTCTCGTCCTGGCAGGTCACGACCATGCCGGTGGGGAGATGGGTAATCCGCACCGCTGAGTCGGTCGTGTTCACGCTCTGGCCGCCATGGCCAGTCGACCGGTAGACGTCGATTCGAAGCTCGTCTTCACGGATGTCGATATCGACCTCGTCGGCCTTGGGCAACACTGCCACAGTGGCGGTCGACGTGTGGATACGACCTCCGGTCTCGGTTACAGGAACGCGCTGGACCCGGTGCACGCCGCTCTCGAACTTGAGCCGGCTGTACGCACCACGCCCATCGATCTCTACGATCACCTCCCGATAACCGCCCAGGTCCGATTCACTGGAGGTGAGGATCTCGCATTTCCAGCGGCGGGTCTCCGCGTAGTGCAGATACATGCCAAGCAGATCGCCGGCAAAAAGCGCCGCCTCGTCACCGCCGGTGCCAGCCCGAATCTCCAGGATGACGTCGCGTTCGTCGTTAGGAGACTTGGGTTGGACCAGCTCCAAAAGCTCCGCGGTGACCTGGTCCCGGCGGGCCGCCAGTTCCTGAAGCTCGGCCTCGGCCATCGCTCGCAGCTCGGGGTCGCTGTCGGTCAGCAAGGACTGGCCATCCTCGATCTGCCGTTCTAGCTCGGCCAGGGCTTGGCCGCGCTGGACGATTGGCGTGAGTTGAGCCTGCTCCCGACCGAGCTGCTGGAGGGTGCGGGGATCGGTCACCGCTTCTTGCTGGTTTAGTAATTCTTCGATCTCGTGGGTACGGGACTCCGCCTGGGTGATCCGATCGCGAATCCCGTGGCTTACCGACGCCTCGGTCATTCGGTTCGATCCTGCGTCGAGCTGACGATCCGCTCCAGAGCCTGATCGAAGGCCAGCGTTTCTGGGCTCTTCGCGTTCATGTCACGGAGCGAGACCGTGCCGTCCCGAAGCTCTTCGTCGCCAAAGATGGCCGTCCAGCGCACTCCAGCCGCATCGGCGTGGCGGAGGCGAGCGCGCAGGGAGCGTTCGCCGACCGCTCGAAGTGTGGATACCCCCCGGGATCGCAAGCTCCGAGCGAAGTCGCTCGCGACCGACTCCGCCTGCCCTCCCATGTGGCCGACGTACACCTGGGCGTTCGGAGTCGGGGGCACGGGAGCGTTTTGCTCTTTCAGGTTCAAGACCAACCTTTCGATTCCCGCCGCAAACCCCACGCCCGGCGTGTGGCGGCCGCCGAGATGCTCGGCCATTCCATCGTAGCGTCCGCCTCCGCCCAAAGCAGATTGGGATCCTGCCCGGGGCGGAAAGAGCTCGAAAACCGTTCGAGTGTAGTAGTCCAGCCCGCGAACCAAACGCCGATTGAGAGTTGGCGCAATGCCCTCCGCTTCGAGGGTCGCGAGGACGCGCGCAAAGTGCTCGCGACAAGCGTCGCAAAGGTGATCGGTGAACCCAGGCGCGGTATCGGCGATGGGTTGGCAGCTCGGAACCTTGCAATCGAGCAAGCGCAGCGGGTTCACCGACAGTCGCCGTCGGCAGTCCCCGCATAGCTCTTCGTGGTGCGGCTCGTAGTGGGCGCGCAGCGCCTCGAGATAACCGGGCCGGCATGCCTGATCGCCGATGGAATTGATGTCGAGGGACAGATCGTGCAGGCCCAGCGCATCACAGAATCGCCAGAGGAGCGTGATCAGCTCGGCGTCCAGCGCCGGATCGTCCTCACCGATTGCTTCGCAGTCGAATTGATGAAACTCGCGGAGGCGGCCGGCTTGAGGACGGTCGTAGCGAAAGCCGCTGATGATTTGAAAGAGGCGGATGGGCTGGGGCCGGGCGTGCATGCCGTGCTGGAGATAGGCGCGCATGATTGAGGGCGTGGCCTCGGGCCGCAGCGTGACGTCGGCATTGCCCTTGTCGATGAACGAATACATCTCCTTCTCGACGATATCGGTCGTCTCGCCGGTGCCACGGCGGAAAAGCGCGCTGTCTTCAAAAGTGGGGGTTCGAATCTCCTGGTAGCCGTAAAGCGACGCGAAATGCCCTGCCGTGGCTTCGACGTGCGCGAAGTACGGCTGCTCTTCTGGCAGCAGATCCTGGGTGCCCCGTGGCGCCTGGTACACACGTCCCCCTGGGTTGATTTCATTCAGCTTGGATCAAAATTGTAACAGAGCTAAGACGCCTCTTAGACAGCCGCGTCCTTCGTTAAAACTGAGCGCCTTGAAGGGCAAATACACGCTTGCCGACGTGAGAAAGCCTTAGCTAGAACGCGCGGGCGCTGCTCAGCAGGGCTTGGACCAGCACGCCCTGAAGGAATTGGAGGAGCAGCAGCGCGACGATGGGAGAGATGTCAAACTGCCCGATCGTGGGGATGACCCTTCGGAGCGGCCCGAGAAGTGGCTCCGTCACCTGGTGCAGCACCACCGCTAGCGGATGGAACGGGTTGCCCGGGCGAACCGGGAACCAGGAGAGCAGCGCCCGACCGACGATGGCTAGTATGAGGATATGGAAAAGGATGTTTACGAAGTTGGCCAGGAATGGTATGAACACGTTACTCCCTACTGGTCAGGCGGCGAAGATAGCGCGCCCGATCCGGACGACCGTTGCCCCTTCTTGGATCGCGATAGCATAGTCATCGGTCATCCCCATCGACAGCCCCAACGGGCCAAAGCTCGGATGGGACTCTTGCAACCGGTCGCGGATCTCCCTGAGCTGTCGGAAGATCTGCCGTACGCCGTCCGGTTCGAGTCCCAGCGGAGCCACCGTCATTAGACCCCGAATTGACGGGTGAGGATATTCCGCAATGATATCGAAGGCTTCTGCTACATTGTCAGGGGCAAATCCAAATCGCCCGGTGGTTTCGGCGAACTGAACCTCAAGGAAGATCGGGATATCTCGGTTCGCCGCACCGGATATTTTCAGAGCGATCGCCAAGCCGTCGACAGACTGGAGCTCGTCGAACAGGTCCAGGGCGGGCCTTACCTTGTTGGATTGCAGATGCCCGATCAGATGCCACCGAATCGGGTTCGGCGCGCGTTGCTTGATGAACGGAACCTTAGGGGCGGCCTCCTGAACCCGGTTTTCGCCGAAATCCTCGAGGCCGGCCGACACGGCATCGGCAATGGCCTCCACTGGGGCCCCCTTGCTGACACCGATCAGCTGGACCACGTCCGGCGACCGTCCGCTAGCGGTCGCCACTTGAGCGATGCAATCGCGTACCTCACGGAGGCGCTGTTCGACCCTCAAGCGGGTCGATCCGGCACGATGTCCCATTCACTGGGCAGAATTGTCGGCCCTTCGCGTCGTCGCGGTGGAGTTGGTCGATCCAGCCACTCAGTGGTTCGGGGGCCGCGACCCAAAGGGCCAGGGGTGTCGGCTTCACCCGTCCCAAGGTCGGTCGCGGTCCAACTGGTCTGACGACCGGCCCGATCACCCGTCCAGCGGGTGGGCTCGAATCCGGTCGCAATTACCGTTATGCGGACGTCGGCCCCCATGGCTTCGTCGATTACGGCGCCGAAGAAAATATTGGCGTCCGGGTCCGCGGCCGCTCCCACGATCTCGGCTGCACTATGCACTTCTTGCAAAGTGAGGTCAGGGCCACCGGTGATATTGAAGAGAACCCCGCGCGCGCCCTCCATTGAAAGGTCGAGCAGGGGACTGGTCATTGCCAGCCGGGCCGCTTCCACCGCCCGATTCTCGCCAGTCGCTATGCCGACCGCCATCAGTGCCGCGCCAGGTTCGGACATGACGCTGCGCACGTCGGCAAAATCCAGGTTGATCAAGCCGGGCTCGGTCACCAGATCGGAGATGCCCTGGATACATTGGCGGAGCACCTCATCGACCATTACAAAGGCCAACTCCATGGAGGTGCGTCGGTCAATGACCTGTAAGACCCGATCGTTGGGGATCGCTATCAGGGTGTGGACGCGCTCGCGAAGTGCCTCGATGGACTGCTCAGCGTTCCGTTGCCGCCGAGTCCCCTCAAAAGAGAACGGCCGAGTAACCACTCCGACGGTGAGGGCCCCGGTATCTCGAGCGATTTGGGCAATCACCGGTGCAGCCCCTGATCCAGTTCCCCCGCCCATTCCGGCGGTGACGAATACCATATCGGCCGCGCGACAGATCGCCCGAATCTCCTCGCCGGTCTCCTGAGCCGCCGCCGCCCCTACCGATGCGTCCCCGCCGGTACCGAGACCATGAGTGGTATGTTCGCCGATCTGAACCCGCCGGGAAGCGAGCGCGTTGGCCAGGGCCTGCTTGTCGGTGTTGAGAGCGACGAACTCAACCCCTTTGACTCCAGCGGCGACCATTCGTCCGACCGCATTGGATCCTGCCCCACCGACGCCGAGCACCACAATCCGAGGAGTCAGCGCCTTCATTCGATCAATCATGTTTTTCTCATGGCAGGAAGTTGCGGAACCAAGCGCGCAAACCGTCGAAGGATCGTGAGCTCGATGCCTCTAACCGGCCGGCCGGCACGAGTTGGTCACGACCCCATTCAAGGAGCCCCACGCTGGCGGCGAAGCTCGGGCTTCGAATGGCATCGGCGAGGCCGATGAGATTGTCCGGCGCTCCTACGCGTGAAGGGGCTTGGAAGATCTCGGATGCGAGCTCTGAAACCCCCGTAATGAGCGCTCCTCCGCCAGTCAGCACGACCCCCGCCGAGTAGGTGGCGTCAAAGCCGGCCCGGGCGATGTCTGCGTGCAGCAGCTCAAAGGTTTCGGCGAGGCGGGCATCGACGATTTCGGCAACTGTGTAGCGTTCCAGGTCCTGGGCTTCTTCCCGTCCGTATGCGGGGATCTGAATTCGCTCGCCTCGGCGCGCGGTGTCGAGAGTCGATCCGTAGCGGATCTTCACTTCCTCGGCTACAGCCAGCGACGTTCGGAGGCCGTAAGCCAGGTCGTTGTTGATCTGGTAGCCGCCCACGGGGAGCACCGATGAGTGGACGATGCGGCCATCTCTAAAAATGGCTCCATCGGTGGTCCCGCCTCCGAGGTCGATCACCAATGAGCCGAGCTCTCGTTCGGCAGATGATAGGACGGCTCGACCAGCTGCAAGCGGCGCGAGGACAATCCCGTCTGCTTCCACATCGACCGATTCGATGCATCTGACCAAATTGTGAATCGGGGTCGTCGAGCCGGTAATGATGGTAGCCTCAATCTCCAAGCGGCGACCTAACATGCCAACCGGATCCTGGATGCCCTCCGTGCCGTCCACGATGTAGTGGTGGGGGATGACGTGCAGGATCTCTTGGTCGGCGGGAAGCTGGATCACCCGGGCAACGTCAATGACTCGGGCGACGTCGTCAGGGCTGATGACATTCGATGGATCGCGGACCGCTACGACCGCATGGGTATTCGTCGAGCCGATGTGGGCACCGGTGACTCCGAGAAAGACCCGCATGGCCTTGAAGCCGGACTGCTGCTCGGCGCGTCGGAGTGAGGTCGACACGGCGGCCGCGGCTGCCTGCACATCCACGACAATGCCTTTCCGCATTCCCTGTGATGGACAAATTCCGACACCGAGGATCTCCGGTTTGTCGCCACCGACATCCGCAATGAGCGTGCAGACCTTGGTGCTGCCAACATCTACGCCGACAATGATCTGATCACGAGCGATAGCCGTACCTCCACGTAGTGTCCGCGCCAGCTCGTGGAGGTGGTTTCGCGGAGGAGTGCCGGGGACGGGTCGATGATAGCAGAGAAGGTGCCCAGGTTAGTGAAAATATGGGCGGTCCAAGGAGCGTACATCCACGATCTCGGCGGGAGTTCGGGTGTCATCCAAGTAGCGCCGAATAGTCCGGTACGCCTGCAGTTTGGCATTGAGGTGGTCCGATGATCCGAGGATCACTCGATGCTGGGGTCCGAGGATGGACATGCCGGCGCCCGGCTGGTATTGGAGCTGCCCGCCCAGCAGGCCGAGCGCTTCGAGCATCGGGCCGACCCGCTCGCCGATTTCAACCGCCGAAGGATCGACCCGTCCTCCCTCTCCTGCTGGGCTATCACCTATTGCGTGCACCACGGGGAGATCTCTGGTTCCTTCGCGCAAGGTGACTCCGGTCGAGTCCACGAGCACCTCCCGTCCAGCGGCCTTCCAGATCACCACGGGCGTGCGCTCGGTCACCGCGACGAAAATCACGCCAGTCAGACTTGGACGGACGTTGGCACTCTGTATCACCGGATGGGCGTCAAGGAGGTTGGTCAGGCGGCGGGGCTGAATGTTGAAAACATTGGATCGCCCCAGCCCGAGCGCGCCGGCAATCTCTTCGGCTGGCACCAGATCATTTCCAGAGACTAGGACGCTGGTGGCTTCGAAGTCGACGGACGAGACCAAAGTTCGGATGGACCACACCGAGAAAAGCAAGGCGGTCAGGGCAAAGAGCTTTCCAAGCACGTCAATGGTCCACAAGCGTCTCGCGAATTGCCCCGCGCGGTTGGGCGACGATTCTCGGGTCGGTCCTCGCGACTGCCTTGGAGCAGGGCTAGCGCGCTGGCTCGATCGCCGAGTTGGTTTGTGCCCACGTCGCATTTCGACCCGCTCAGGTCGGGTAACCCTTTGGGGAAGCAGCCTAAGCCGGAGGTAGCTCGGCGGTTGATCCATGGGTTACCTCGGGCTCGGGGCGGTCTGCAGCTTGGGTGCCGCTCGGGGTGGCTCGGCAAGAAGGGCGAGGTCTTCCTCGGCCCAACGGCCAAGGAACTGGATTTCTGGGACGAGCCAGATGCCATCTTGTTCCCAGACCGCCAGCTGGGCTTGATGGATCAGCTCGAAAACGTCGCTCGCGAGCGCGGATTTACGATTGACGATGAAGTTAGCGTGGAGCACCGATATGGCTGCTCCCCCTCGCGCTTGGCCTTTCAGGCCTGCCTTTTCGATCAGGGCGCCCGCAAAATTACCCGGTGGATTGCGAAAAATCGAGCCGACGCTGGATCCGGATGGTTGGGTTGCTCGCCTCAGCTCTTCGAGCTCGGTGACTCGTGCTTGCAGCGTGGGCGCCTCGCCCGGCTGGGTCCGAAAGGTTGCTTGAAGAACGACTGCGACCAACCCGCCGCTCTTGAGCCGGCTGGTCCGATAGGCGTAGCCGAGATCCCTGCTCTCTACTGTGCGGTGGCCGCTTCGGGGGAAGTAGAGCTCTGCCTCTTCCAAACAGTCCGCCACGCAGGAACCGAATGCGCCGGAGTTATTGACAATCGCTGCTCCCACGGTTCCCGGAATCGTCGCGGCCCACTCGAGGCCGCCCAAGCCGGACTCAGCAGCCTTTTTCGCCACCATTGAGAGCACACAGCCTGCATCGGCTCGCAGCGATGAACGGCCGTCCTTCAGACGGGTGACCGCTATTTTCCGGGTAAGCACTTTGATGACGAGCCCATCGATCCCTTTATCTGCCACCAGGAGATTGGAGGCGTTTCCGATGACGTGCCATGGGATGCCGGCCTGGTCGGCGGTATCCACGGCCCTGATCAACTCCTCGGTGCTCCGGGCCGTCAGAAAGATGTCCGCCGGCCCGCCAATCCGGTAGGTGGTGTGTCGCGACAGCGGCTCCGCCAGCAAGGTGGTCCCCGGGAGGTGGTCGGTCAGATACGCAGCGGATCCGACTGGGCTCATTGCGGGGCCGCTGAACGCGGAGCAGCCGGCGGGTCAAAGCGTTTGGCCAGCGCTTCGAGCATGGGCGCCTCGATAGTCCAGATGTCCCCGGCCCCCATTACGACGACCAAGTCTCCCGGCTGAGCCTCGCTCGCAATGACTCTTATCGATTGCGCCGGGCTCACTGCCCGCACGGCCCGGTGATGCAGTGCAGCGACCAGGTCGAGGTGGGTAGCGCCGCCCTCAGCCAGCCTTCGGCCGCTGGGCATATAGGCTTCGGTTAGGAGGACCTGGTCGGCGTCGGCGAAGCAATCCAAGAACTCATCAAACAGGGTCGCGGTACGGTGCTCGGTGTGGGGCTGATAGACCGCCCAAAGCTGACCGCCCCGCGACCCTCCGGACTTCCAATGAGCCTGAATTGCAGCCAGAGTGGCGCGGACTTCCGTGGGGTGGTGGGCATAATCGTCGATGACCGAGATCCCGCCGGATGCTCCCAGGAGCTCGATCCGCCGCCGAATACCCTGGAAGGTCGCCAGCCCTTGGCGAACCGCCTCCATGGAGATTCCGAGGTGGCTCGCGACCGCGATCGTGGCGGTCGCGTTGAGCGCGTTGTGGCGGCCGAGCACCTTCAGGCTGAACCGTTGAGAAAGCCCGGCTGGCTCTCGGACGACCAGGTTGCTTCCCTGGAATCCGCGCGGTTGCCATTCGATGAGTCTCCAGTCTGCACCGTCTCCTTCACCGTAGGTCGTGCGCTCGAGATCTCCGGTTGGTAGCGATCGTGCCGTTGGATCATCCCAGTTGAGCACGACATAACCGCCAGGGCGGACTCGCGCAATGAAATCCCGGTAGGCATCAACCATGGCCTTGAGGGTCCCGTAATAATCGAGATGATCGGCCTCGGCGTAGGTGACTACCGCGATTTCTGGATCGTAAGCCAGAAATCGGCGGTCGAATTCGTCGGCTTCGGCGATCAGGAGGTCACCGTCTCCCGCGCGACCAAACAGCCCATAGTCAATGAGTTCCGCGCCCACATGGAAAGTGGGGCGGGCCCCTGCGGATTCGAGCACATGCGCAATCATCGCGGTGGTCGTGCTCTTTCCGTGGGTACCCGCGACGGCGACCCCGCGTCGAGTGTGCATCAACGTGGCCAGGGCGGTCGCATGTTTGATCACTGGGATGCCCTGCACTTGCGCGGCCCTGGCTTCAGGGTTCTCGTCACTGATCGCGGAAGAGACAACCACGACGTCGGCATCGCCAATCCGCGTGCCATCGTGCCCGATCCAGATTCGGGCGCCAAGGGCGCGCAGCGCATCGAGCTGGTGGCTTTCGACCAGGTCGGACCCGGTCACCCGCACTCCGAGCTGCAGGAGGATGGTCGCCAGTGGGGTCATCCCGGCGCCTCCAATGCCGATAAGGTGAGCGCTCCGCACCTCGTTAAGATCCGGAACCCAGGATCGCGGATCATCCACCTGGTTGCCCTCGTGCGCGCCTCGATACGCTGAGCAGAACTCCGACCGCGCAAAGGTTGATGACCATGGACGACCCGCCATAGCTGACAAAGGGTAGTGGCACGCCGGTATAGGGCACGGTGTTGCTGATCACCGCCATGTTGAGAAGGGCCTGCCAGACGACGAGTGAGGTGAGCCCGGCCGCCAAAAGTCGACCTAGTAGGTCCGGGGCGCGCGCCGCTATCGAAAGCCCCCGCCAGGCGATGAACAGAAATAGCAGTAGCACGAGGACGGTGCCGATAAATCCGATCTCTTCACCGACGATTGCGAAGATGCTGTCAGTGTGGGCGTTTGGTACGTAGTAATATTTCTGGCGCCCTTCGCCAAGCCCCAAGCCTGTGATGCCGCCCGAGCCTAGAGCGATCAACGTCTGCGTGGTTTGCCAGCCGATCCCTTCGGCGTACATCCAGGGATCTAGGAAGGCTTCGATGCGTTGGGCCCAGTAGCCGGCGCCGGCGGCGGTGTGTATCAACATCATCAAAACTGCGAGTCCGCCCGCACCAAAAAGGGCCGCTACGATCGTATGGATGACACTGACGCCGGCTACGAAAAAGGTGGACGCCGCGGTCGCGGTCAAGACGACGGCGGTGCCGAGATTGGGCTCGAGCAGCACGAGTCCCGCGGTGATAAGCAGGATCAGAGCGAACGGGATGACTCCCCGGGTCAGATTGTTCACGGTATCGCCGACTCTGGCCAGCCAGCTGGCAAGATAGATTACGAGCGCGACCTTCGTGATCTCGCTGGGCTGAAAGGATAGCGGGCCGAAGTTGAGCCAGCGCGCGGATCCATAGGTCACCTGGCCCAGTCCTGGGATGAGCACGAGGAACAGGAGCCCCAGGCTCAACCCATACAGGGGCAGTGCAAAAGCGGGCAGGCGTCGGTAGTCGATACTCGCGGTAACCGTTAGACCGACGAATCCGAGCGAGATCCAAAGGAGATGTCGGATGAGGAAATAGGTGCCGTCCCCAAATTCGTTGTGAGCGACGACGAAGGACGCACTAAACACCATCTCGACACCCAGCGCTACCAAAATAAGAATGGCCAGGAGCAGCGCCAGGTCGATGCGGCGAAGCTCAGCGAGCATCGGAAGTTCGCTCAATCTGCCGAACGGCGAGGCGGAAAGCTTCGCCTCGGGCCTCGAAATCGCGGAACTCGTCAAAGCTGGTGCACCCGGGTGAGAGGAGGACGACGTCTCCGTCCTGGGCTAGCTCAATCGCAGCAGGAACCGCGTCGGCGAACGACCTGGTTCGCATGGCTGGGATCTGGGAACCCACTGAGGCGAGGGCGGCACTGATCTTATCAGCCGCTTCGCCCACCAGGATCACCGCGCGAGCTCTTTCGCCCATGAGCCGGGCCCAGTCTTCCATCGAGAGATATTTGTCCCGTCCGCCCGCAATAAGGACGATCGGCTCGTCGAAGGACTTCAGGGCAGCCATCGATCGTTCGGGCGACGTGGCTATAGAGTCATTCACGAAAGTTACGCCCCGGACTGTCGCGACAATTTCGAGACGGTGCGGGACCGGCTGAAAATTCCGAATGGTCGCTGAGATGGACTCGGCGGGGCAGCCGATGGCAAGGGCGGCGGCTGAAGCGGCCAGCGCGTTAGCAACGTTGTGGATGCCCCGCAGCGGCACCTGGTCCCGCGTCAAGAAGGGCTTCGGTGCTACCCGGCCGGGTGCTCTCGATCCAACCACCCACAATTCCCCGCCCATCATTAGTTGGTCACCGTCAAGCCAGACTCCGTCGACGGCGCTTTGCAGGCTAAATTCCAGGGTTTGGCCCGAATGGGGGAGTTCACGCACGACGGCGTCGTCGGCGTTCAGCACTGCGACATCCCCTGGGTGCTGAAAGCAGATGAGGTTGCCCTTTGCGCGAATGTAGTCTTCCATGTCTGGGTGGCGATCCAGGTGGTTGGGGGTGATATTGAGAATCGTCCCCAGGCTGGGTGATTGTTGCAGGTCGTCGAGCTGGAAGCTGCTCAGCTCCAGGATGCACCAGGTGGCTTCAGTGATCGTGTCGAGCCGGCCCAAGAGTGGGATCCCGATGTTCCCCGCGACGATCGAGGGCATTTCGGCGGTCCGCAGCATCGAGCCGAGAAGTGCCGTCGTGGTGGTCTTGCCGCTGCTCCCCGTGATCCCCGCGATGCGCCCAGAGCAGAGCTCGAAGAAGAGTGCGGTGGCGCTCGAGATCGGGATGCCGGCTTTCGTCGCCTCTGCGACCACCGGTGCTGTTCGTGGAACCCCCGGACTGACGAAGACCTCGTCGCAATCTAGTAGGTGAACCCCCTGCTGGTTCCCCAGCAGAAAGTCAACCGTGAGGTGGTCCAGACTCTCCAACGAAGTACCCAGGCTGCTTTCGTCGGCGGCATCACTCACAACGACCTTCGCTCCCCAGCGCGAAAGGAACTGCACCAGGTCGACGCCCTCTCGACCTAGTCCAACCACTCCAATGCGTCGGCTTCGGAAACCTTCCAACCGCGCGAGAGCGGCTTGCGACACTCGGTGCTCCATCTAGATCGGAGCCATCTAGATCAAAGCCAGCGCGACGCCCATCATGGCAGCGAGCATGCTGATCAGCCAGAAACGCTGGGCGATGTGAGTTTCTGACCATCCGAGCAGCTCGAAATGGTGGTGTAGGGGCGACATGCGGAACAGTCGCCGTCCCCCGGTGAGCTTGAAATAGGCGACCTGGAGTATGACTGACAGGGTTTCGGCGACAAAAATAAATCCGATGAGCGGCAACAAGAGCAGATGGCCGGTCATGAGGGCCACCGTAGCTAGCGCTGCGCCGAGAGCGAGGGAGCCGGTGTCGCCCATGAATAACTGAGCCGGGTGCGCGTTGAACCAGAGAAAGGCGAGCAAACCGCCGACGACGGTAAAACAAAACGTCACCACGGCCGCTTGTCCCTGGAGATTGGCGATGATGCCGTAGGCTGCGAAGGCCACCGCGGCGCAGACGCCGGCCAGACTATCGAGTCCGTCAGTCAGGTTGACGGCGTTCGCGGTGGCCAAAATGGCGAGAGCAGCCAGCGGAATGTAGAAGAGGCCGATATGCCAGCGGTCCGGGCTGGTCGGAATAAAGAGGTAATCGAGCCCGAGGCCGAAATAGCTCGCCGAAGCGACGATGATCGCAATGAGGGACAGGAGAGAAAACTTGAGTCGGGCACTCATTCCGACCGGCGGCTGCCTCAAGGAGCCCAGCAGGTCGTCGGCAGCGCCCAGGAGACCCGTCGCGGCGGTCGCCCACAATGGAACGACGATCGACAGGTTGTTGACCGTATTGGAGACTGCCGTAGCGGCGAAGACGGATCCCCAGATCAAAATGCCTCCCATGGTCAGCGTGCCGGTCTTGATCTGGTGGGTTTCCGGTCCTTCTAGGCGGATCTGCTTACCGACACCGAGTCGGCGAAGGCCCGCGAGCAATGGATATCCCGCAACCAGTGCACAGAGGAACGTAACGCCGCCGACGAATAAAGCGTGAGCCACCTGGCCGCGCTAAGCCACCAGCGGCCGTCGGAGGGCATCGACGATCCGCTCGAGGTGCATCGCATGAGAGCCCTTAATCAACACGTTATCACCCGGTTGGAGTGCCTGTTCAAGCCAGGCAGTGGCTTGTTTTACCTCGTCGAAGTATTCGATGGCGTCGACCGGCTTGCCCTGCGCTCGGGCTTCCTCGCCGATCAGCCGCGCCCGGTGGCCGACCAACACGAGCTGATGGGCGGCGGTGGAGGCTCGCCGTCCGACCACCCGATGGCCCTCTTCCTCGAAGGATCCCAGTTCGAGCATGTCGCCGAGGACCGCGATGCGTCTTCCATCCAGTTGCTCTAGCAGATCGAGCGCTGCGACCATCGAAGCTGGGCTGGCGTTGTAGGCATCGTCGATGATGGTTACGCCGTCGGGGCCTGAAACGATGGCCAGTCGGGGGCCCGTCTCGACCCGCTCCATCGCCGCCACTGCGTCATTAAAATCCATTCCAAGATGGAGAGCACAGCCAATGGCGGCCAGCGCGGGATAAATTGAGTGGGCGCCCCGGAGTTGCAGGTGACAGGAGAGAATTCGCTCGCGAAATTGGAAATCGCAATCGAGGCCGTCCAGGCCGAGACCACCGACGCGGACCGCCCGCAGGTCGGCTTCCGCCGACCGCCCAATGAGCAGAGTTGCTCCCTTGGAATGGCTCGCCATGGCGCACACCTGCGGATCGTCGGCGTTGAGGATGGCGAGCCCGTCGGTCGGCAACGCCTCCACCAGCTCCTGTTTCGCTTGAGCTATGCGCTCGATCGTGCCCAATCTTTCCAGGTGGGCAGGGAGAACGTTGATCACCACTCCGACTTCGGGGAGCGCCACCTCGGCGAGTAGCCGGATCTCGCCCATATCGTGCATTGCCATCTCTAGAACCGCCACTTCATGGGTACTGTCCAGCTGCATGAGTGATATAGCGAGCCCTAGTTCCGTGTTGAGATTCTCGCGGCTACGGACGACCTTAAACCGTTGACTGAGGAGGCCAGCGATCGCCTCCTTGGCCGTGGTCTTGCCTACACTGCCGGTGACGCCGATCAGCGTAGGCTGGTGGCGCCGTCGCCACCAGCGCGCAAGGTCTAGCAGGGCATCGGTCGTCTTTTCGACCAGGACGATTGGTTGAGCATCCCAGCTTGGGGAAGTCCAAGATGTGCCCGCGGGTAAGGCTTCGACTAATGCTCCCCCGGCTCCGCACGACAGTGCGCCACTGACGAAACCGTGCCCATGGGTGTTCTGTCCCGGGAGGGCGACGAAGAGGTCACCCGGCGAAGTCGTCCGCGAGTCGATCGAGACGCCGCTAAAAGAGGCCGGACCTGATCCAGCCACCAGGTAGCCGCCGGTCGCCGCGAGCAGGTCAGCCAAGCTAAACACAGGTCCCCCAGCATTCATGAACGAGACGGTGGGATTCGCTCGTAGGTGAAGATTTCCTGGAACATCGCCTTGAGCGCCGGTGCGGCCGCCAGCCCGCCCCAAGTGGTCTCCGGCTGGTCAACTCGCACCAGCACTGCGAATCTCGGATTGGGCAAGGGACCGAGACCGACAAACGATGCATAGGTTTTTCCGAGATTGTAGCCACCTGGTCCGGCGATATCGGCGGTACCGCTCTTGCCCGCGATCGAATAGCCGGCGATCCAGTTTGTTTGTAAGGACTGCTGGTCCCACACGGAGCGCATCAAGTCCAACATGGTCTCAGCCGTGTCAGGGGAGACGACCCGCTCCGCTACCTCGGGCTTGATTGTCTGGATTCCGGCTGGTCCTCGGATCTCCCGGACCAACTGCGGGCGCATCCGCACTCCTCCATTCCCGAGAGTTGCCACGGCGGAGAGGACCTGAAGCGGTGTGGCGGCGATTGATTGGCCATAGGCATTGGTGGCCAGATCTAGGCGGCCCCAGGTCGGATCTTCGGGCGTACGATACGAACCGGGAGCCTCTCCATTCAGCGGGACCCGCGTGAGGCGCCCAAATCCGAACTTGTCCAGGTAATGATAGAAACGGTCGGGACCCAGTTGGCCCGCGACCCATTGAGCGCCGGTGTTCAAAGAGAACTGAAGAATCTGACGCACAGTTACCGTCCCGTAGCCGCGACCATCCCAATTCCTGATCGCTATGCCGTCGATCCGAGCCTCGCCGCTGTCAAAGTATTTGGTGTCCGGTCCCACCGCGCTCTCTTCGATACCCGCGGCCACGGTGATGAGCTTGAGGACGGAGCCTGGCTCGTAGGTGTCAGTTACCGGGGAGGGTTTGTAGAGGGCCGCCTGTCTCGGGTCAAACTGCAAGTCTGGGGAAAGCTGGAAGGTGGGCTGGGAAGCCAAGGCCAGGATTGCCCCGGTTGTCGGATCCATGATGCCGATCACTCCACCTGTCCCCTTGTTTTCGCGCACCGCCTGGGCCAGAATTCGCTCAGCGGACCGCTGGAGGTAGCGGTCCAAGGTCAAGACCAGGTCTGCCCCCTTCAGGGCCGGCAGGAGTTCCTTCCGTCCGACGACAATCTCACCACCCTCGGTGTCGCGTTCCGTTACCAGGAGGCCGGGCTTGCCGGCCAGCACCTCGTCTTGAGTCAACTCGAGTCCGCTCAAGCCCCGGCCGTCGATTCCCACAAAGCCCAGAATCTGCGGGGCCAAGCTTCCCTCCGGGTATTCCCGCATTCGTACTGGTCGGAGATCAACCCCAGGTAAGTGAGCCGCTTCGATCTGGCTTGCCTGGGCGGAAGAGACATGGTCGGCTACCAGCTTCCATTCCCGATCGGCTTCGCGGATCTTTCTCAACAGTTCGTCGACCGGGAGGCCGAGGATCTGGGCCAGGCGGCCGGCGGTTTTCTCCGGATCGCGAATTTGGGAGCCGAGCACTCGAACGGATTGGTAGGTGACGGTCACCGCGAGTGGATGGCCGCCGGAGTCCAGCAGGGCCCCCCGCTCGGACGCGATCCCTTGTCGCTGCTCGTGTGTCTCAGCCGCGACCGCGGTTAGCTTGGCCTGATCGGCGACCTGATACCAGAACAAATGCTGGGCAACCAGAGTGGCGAATGCGGCCATGCCCAGTCCCAATGCGGCCAGCCGCCAGGGTTGGGCGGCTGGAGCGGCGCCCGCCGCCTGCACGACTAGTCGTCTCCCCGGAGTGACTTGGTGGAGGTATAGGACGTGTTGACAGCAGAGTTGCCAGGGTCGACAGTGAGATAGATTGGCAGATCTCCCGTCGCCATTCCGAGCTGTTGGTTCGCGCTGTATTCGACCCAGCGCAATGATCTTGCCTTGGCGACTTCCAGCTGCAGCTGCTGGTTGCGCCCCCGCCAAACGTCTTGCTCTCGCTGCAGCGCCTGGACCTCGTAGGCACTGGTTGCCACAACGCTGACCTGGAACACATAGAAGTTCAGTACCGCGGTCAAGAACAGCAGTGAGCCACCGATCCAGAGAACAAGTTGCTCAGATACCTGGGGTGCACGTAGTCCGGTTGGGGCGCCGGAGCGGGCCCGCCAGCGAGGAAGGGGAAGCGCGATTCCAGCCACTAGAGGCACTCCGCCACGCGTAGGCGCGCACTTCGACTCCGCGGATTGCCCGTCCGCTCGTCGTCGCTCGCCATGATCGGCCGCTTGGTGATGATTCTGACCAGGGCAGGAGGCGCGGGGGGCGGCGCCATGACGAGAACGGTAGGAGCCACCGCTTGCCCGGCCAGTCGGGCAAAGCCGGTCTTCACGATCCGATCTTCTAGGGAGTGAAACGAAATCACGGCGAGCCGCGCTCCGCGGCGGAGCAGGGCGATGGCCTGCGGTAGGGCTTCCGTGAGGGCGCTGAGCTCGTCGTTGACGGCGATTCGCAGGGCTTGGAAAGTCCGAGTCGCAGGATGGATGCGCCCCCGCCATTTCACCGTGGCGGCCACCAGGTCGGCCAGGTCGCGAGTCGTTCGAATCGGCTCGCTTTGACGTCGACTTGCGATGGCCTGGGCAATCCGACGGGCTTGAGGCTCCTCTCCGAACTGACGGAGGGTTTGCTCGATGGCCTCCGGCGTGGCACTCTCCAGGAAGTCCGCGGCAGATTGGCCACTGGCAGTGTCGTAGCGCATGTCGAGCGGCCCCTCCTGACCGAAGGCGAATCCGCGAGTCGCCTCCCCCAGCTGAAAAGAGGACATGCCGAGATCTATCAGAATGCCGTCGACTTCGGGGAACCCGCTGTCATCGGCGATTGCGCGCAGGTGACGAAAATTTCCATGCACGTAGGTCACGCGGGGTCCATGCGCAGCCAGTCGAACGCGAGCCCGGTGCAAAGCCTCGATGTCGGCGTCCAACGCGAGCAAATGACCGGTGGGGGATGTGCAGCTGAGAATTCCCACGCTATGTCCGCCCCCGTTCACCGTGCAGTCGATGAAAGATTCGCCGGGTTGGGGATCGAGTAATTCAAGGGTCGCCTCAAGTAGGACCGGCAAGTGAATGAGCTCTGAGCTCACGGTTGTACGCCCAGGCTGAATAGATGCTCAGCCAAGACCGGACCCTGCTCCTCCAGGCTCGACCGTTCCCGCTCCCAGTTCTCCTGTCCCCAAATTTCGATTCGGTCGAGGACGCCGACCAGAACGGCGGTGTCCTGCAGTGCCGCGTATTCCCGGAGGAAGGCGGGAATGAGGATCCGGCCTAGGCGGTCAGCAGTGGCGTCGGTGGCGCCCGATAAAAGCAGTCTGAGCAGTCGCCGAGCATCAGCGTTCATCAACGGAAATTGACGAAGCTTGTCGGTGATCTGCCGCCACTCGTCCATCGGCCAGAGAATCAGGCAATGCTCGATGCCCCGTGTCACCACCATGCCTTCGGCTAATCCGGACCGGAACTTGGCCGGAATCGCTACGCGTCCTCGCTCGTCCACCGCATGCTCGAACTCGCCGAGAAACAATTGCCCCACTTTTAGCCATTTTTATCCACAGAGGCCCATATTCTATGGCGATAGTGGGGGTTGAACAAGGAATCCAACATCAGGGGGTTCCTAGGAGCCAGGAAAAAGGGGTGGCACGGGCGGTTCTGGTGCCTCAGCACGACCGCCAGCGGGAACCTATTCGAGCGGGGGTTAGGAGATGGTCACGTAGAGGAGACGGCCACAGCTGTGACACGGCACCAGTTCAGCACCGATCCGAGCGCGCTGTTCCAGTGCGGGAGTTAGGGTCACCCGGCAAGACTGACAGGTGCGCTTGAGAACCTGCGCAATCGCGATTCCGCCCTTTTGACGACGGAGCGTGTCATAGGCGGAGAGGGCGCGACCGTCGATTGTGGGTGCCACGCTCCCGCGACGCGATTCCAGGTCCTGAACGGACTTTTCGAGCTCGTTGGCTCGTTGTTGCGCTTGAGCCTGGCGCTCGTTCCAGCTTTCCGTAATTCGAGCCAGGGCCGTTTCGAGGTCCGCTAGCTGTTTGGCCGTCGCCTCATGCTGGTCCAGCAGCTCGAGCAATCGCGTCTCGATGGTATCGAGCTGACGACGGTCTTGAGCGACTTCGTCGGACAAGGAGCCTAGCTCCTTGGGATTCTTGATTGTGCCGCCATAAAGCCGCTTCTCGTCCGCGCCGATCTTGGCCCGCCCGCCCTCAGCCTGCAGCTCCAGGTCCTTCTCAACGGACTCGATCTGGTGAAGGTGTTCACGTGCCTCGGCCAGTGCGTGAGCCGGCGATTCGAGCGAGGAGCGGTCGCCGATTTCGAGCCCAAGTCGAGCGAGATTCGCTCGCCCCAATTCCAGATTAGTGTCGACGTCCTGCAGTTCTCGGAGAAGGTCTATCACTCTCATCCGTCCGTCTACTCCTACTTCTGCCAGACCACGGCCGGTCGCTCGCCGCGCCGTTGGGCGATCGCAAGGTCCTCATAGAGGCTGAGCAATTGACTGGCTACTCGCTTCCAGCCAAACTGGTTCGCTCGATCTCGCGCGGATAGTGAAAAACGTGCCCGGAGCTCGCTCGGTTCAAGGAGGTCAGCGATGCGGTGCGCATAGTGTTCAGGATCTCGATCCGGAATCAGGAATCCGTTTTCTCCTTCCTGGATCGTCGCTAGCAGGCCACCGACGTGGGCCGCGACCACCGGGGTTCCGCAGGCCATGGACTCTAAGGCGACTAAACCAAAAGACTCATAGGTCGACGGCACCACTGTGACATCTGCCGCTCGATAGTACTCCGGAAGGCCGACTTGTTCGACGGCTCCCACCCAGCCCACGTAGCGCTCGATGTCGAGCTCAGTAACCAGACGCTGCAATCTGAGCAGCTCCCGGGTTTCCGGGTCGTTGCGTTCACCGCTGGGTCGGCCGCCAACGATCAGGACCCGGAATGGGGGGACGTCCCGACGGTGGGCGAGGATGCTGGTGGCTCGAAGCAGCACGTCGATGCCCTTCAGCTGCTGAATCCGACCCACGAATAGGATGAGGCGCTCAGATTGGAGGCCCAGCGCTCGCCGAGCGGCCTCCCGATCTCCGGGTCCGAAAAGGTCGAGATCAACCCCGCACGGAAGAATCGTGACACGGCTCCGCTCGGCCTGGTAGTAAGTTTCCAAATGGCTTCGGTCAGTCGCGGTTGATGCGATGACTCGATCTGCTGTGGCGACTGTCATTCGCTCGATCCCCATCCGTAGTTCGCTCTCGCTCTCATCATCGCTCGCCGAAACCTGGTTCTTGAGCTCGGCCAATGTGTGGAACATGGCGACCATGGGAACCTGCCAGGCGCTCTTGAAATAGCCGGCGACCCGCCCGGAAAGCCAGTAATGGCTGTGCACAATGTCGTAGCGCGGATTGTCATTCTGCACGAAGTCGCGCATGTTGCAGATGAATTCGGGAAGATGCGCGACGACCCGATCTTTTAGTAGGTAGCGCGGCGGGCCAGCGGGAACGTGAATAACCCGGGCATGCTCGGCCAGCGGGACCACCATATCGACGTGTTCGCCCTGCTGCCGGGTAAAAACGTCAACTTCAACGCCTAGTGCACTCAGCTGGCGGCTCACTTCGCGGATGTAGACATTCATCCCGCCAGTCTCCCAGGAGCCAAGGGGCGCCAGGGGGCAGGCATGGACGCTGAGCGTGGCAATGCGTAGCGGATGTTCAGTGGTCACTCGGCCAATGAGCCGTCCTCAGTACACAATGGTGCTTCGAGACCGAGGCACATCCGCCAAACGAACCGGTCTTCTGCGCCAAAGTCGTACTTATACGGCTCGTCTCCTCTCAAGAAATCGTAAGTGCGTCGGCCCCGCTCGATCGCCGATTGGAGCTCGTGCGCAATGATGATGAGCCCCGGGCTGATCGGCCGGTACTGGGGATCAAAGCCCGAGTTATAGAGTGCAACAGTTGACTCGCGGTCGAAGGAAAGGACCGAAGCGATATCGGCCCCATCTAGCTGGAGTGTGCTGAGTCGAAGCCAGCCGCGGCCGGCCAACGCAACCGACACTTCAGTAAAGAAATGCTGAAGGGGCAGCTCCAGGAACTGGGCCTTGCGCGGGTCCGCGCTGGATTGGTGCAGACGGAAGAAGCTAGGCAGGGAGTCCAGCACTTGCTGGGGATCGACCGCAACGTTGCAGACGAGCTGACCGGCCGATTCGGCCCGCCGCATCTTTCGACGGAGCTCATGGCGATCAGTTCGACTCAGGCGAGCGAGGTACCCTTCCCAGGTATCCGGAAGGCTTACGGTCGGGCAGGTTTCGAGTCGATGGAGGTTGATGATAGGGCCAGCCCCGTCCGACGCACCGTCTAGGAGTGCGCTCTCGGCCGGGATCGGCTCGAGGATCGCAGCTGAGCCGTTGGCCACCGCGTCCTTCAAATATCCCATGAGTGCTGCCACTGCTTGACGTTGTTCGGCGCCGGTCACCAGGAGGTCGGCGTAATCGGTCGTCTGCCCGTTTCCGAGAAAAGCCAATCGGCTGCCGTCCGGACTGCTCATCAGGGGCACAACGGCAAGCACGGTGTTGCCTTCCTCGATGGTCAGGATGTGGGGGCGTCGGCCGTCTTGAAAATGTGCCCACCAAGTCGAAGCCCACTCCCAGCTGAGGAAAATCGGGGCGTCGGGGCACCGATCGAAGAGCGCTGACCACGGCGCTCGGAGTCGATCGAGAGCGTCAGGCTGATCCCAGAGTGTCAGGTTCACGCAAGCTCCTTGTTGCCTGCTAAGTGCACGCGGCGGATGGAGCGTACCATCCACCATGAAGGCGCTGCAGCTATCTCGCAGGCTGCGGGGCATCTAGCCGTGCAGTATCAACGATAGTTTGGATACGGTAGGCCCGGAAGGAGTCGGACCTTCCACATGTCGCTTATAAGGCGACCGCTCTACCGCTGAGCTACGGGCCCGCGGGCGAAAGTATACCTAGTCTAAAATAGAGTAAATGGATACTGGCTTACGCCTGTTGGTCGTCTTCGTGCTGGTGGCGGTCAACGGATTTTTTGTTGCCGCCGAATTCGCACTTGTGACGGCGCGCAAGACTCGCATTGAAGCGCTCGCCGCCGAAGGAAACCGGGCTGCCTCGGCGGTCCGACGCGCGCTTGATGAGCCTGGACGGTTTATCTCCGCGTCTCAGCTTGGTATCACGATGGCTGCCCTTGCGCTTGGCTGGGTGGGCGAGTCATCCATTGCAGAAGCCATCGAGGAACCGCTCCAGATCCTCGCTCCGGCTGGCTTCGCCAACATCGGGTCGCATGCAATCGCGGTCCCGATCGCATTCATTCTGATTACCTTCTTGGATGTGACCCTGGGGGAACTGGTACCCAAGATGGCTGCGCTCCAGCGAGCCGAACCGGTTGCGATGTTCTGTATTCGTCCTATCAATATTTTGGGAACGGTGTTCCACCCTTTTATTTCGCTGCTTTATTCTTTCAGTGCCCTGGTGCTCCGTCTCATAGGCATGCAGTGGCAGGCTGAACACCACCAGGCGTATTCGGTTGAGGATCTGAAGGCCATCATTCGCTCGACCCGCGGTGACATTGGATCGGGGGACGACCCGGAGAGCATCGCGGAACGGGCACTCGATTTTTCGGCGCTGCTCGCTCGCCATGTGATGGTTCCGCGCACCGAGATGGTGGCGGTGACCTCCGGGGTAAGTCTGGGGCATCTGGGGGAGCTCATGCGGAATCACGAGCATTCCCGTTACCCGGTCTTCGAAGGAAGCCCGGACAATATCATTGGCGTGGTTTCGGCGAAGCACCTCGTTGCTATGCTGGCCAACCCGAGATCCGACGAGGCGGTCTTCGACGTACGCTCCTATATGACCCATCCGCTCTTTGTCCCTGAGAGCATGTCTGCCCAGCGACTCCTGGCTGAGCTCAAACTGCAACGCAGCCATCTGGCGATTGTGGTCGATGAATATGGAGCGACGGCCGGCATCGTCGCGCTGCGTGATTTACTGGACCGGATCGCAGGGGAGGTTCGGGATGAAACTGAGGTGGCCCCACCGGAAGTGCAATGGCTTCCCGATGGCTCCGCCATTGTGGATGGCCTGGCCCTGCTCTCCGACGTGCAGGACGAGTTTCATATCAAGCTCAGCGACGGAGACTACGATACTCTGGGTGGATTTGTGTTTGGTCGGCTCGGACGGCGACCCGCAGTGGGCGATTCGGTCGACGTAGGGAGCCACCGATTCACGATCGAACAGGTGGACGGGCTTCGAGTAGCCCGGGTTCGGGTGAAGCTCTCTCACGATGGTTCGGCTCCGAGTGGTTGAGTCGATGCAAACGGAAGCTAAACGGAAAGGGCGCGTGGCGGTGAGGCCAGTAAATTGCTATGATCGGCCGATATTCAGGCTGCCTGGGAAGCTCCGAAAGGGGAAGCTGGGATGAATCTCCGTCACCTCGAGGTGTTCTGCACAGTTGTGCAATGCGAGAGCTTCAGCGGCGCCGCCGAGCAGCTCTATATGACTCAGCCGGCCGTGAGCATGCAGGTGCAGGCGGTGGAGCGTCATTTCGGGGTCCAGCTCCTGGAGCGACGCAGCCGGCGGGTGATTTTGACTCTGGCCGGCGAATCGGCGCATCGGTGGGCGCGAGAGGTCCTCGCGTCGGAAGCCGACACCCGCAAGCACGTCGATGAGCTTATTCGTGCAGAAACCGGGCGCATTGTCCTGGGCACCACCATGGCTCTGGGGAGTCACGTGCTGCCCCAGATCATCCATCGGTTCAAGCGCGACCATCCCGGTGCCGAAATCGTTGTTCGCCTAGCCGATCGACAGGAAGTGGGCGAAGAA
The DNA here is from genome assembly GCA_009692845.1 of Chloroflexota bacterium. Classification (GTDB taxonomy): domain Bacteria; phylum Chloroflexota; class UBA6077; order UBA6077; family SHYK01; genus SHYK01. The sequence continues at coordinate 111,465 of SHYK01000001.1, forward strand.
GCCCTGGCTGGAACCATCGATGTCGGGGTCCATCTCGCGGTTGAAGTGCCCGCTGGGCTGGATGTGGAAATCGTCGGGAAGGAGCGGCTGGTATTTGTCTGCGCTCCCTCCCACCCGCTGGCCCATCGGGCGCGGGTCACGATCTCCGAGCTGGCAGCCGAGGCTTTCGTCCTCCCTCCCAAGGGATTCGGATTCCGCAAGGTCACGGACATGGCCATGGCCGAGCATGGTCTGGGCGACGTCCGGGTGCTCATGGAAGTGGGAGTCGGGGAGAGCATCAAGAGCGCGGTAGAAGAGGGAGTTGGCGTGGGACTCCTGATGCATAGCATGGTAGCAATGGAGCTCGAGCGAGGCTACCTCTGCGAGATCGAGTCTCCGAATGGACCCCCAATGGTCGATCTCGTCTTGGTGCGGCGGCCCCGCCGCGAGATATCGCCGATGCTCGAAGCCTTTATCGCGGTGCTTCGAGAAGGACTGCGCGAGCACAGCGAGCGCACCCAGAACCGTCAGAGTGAATTGGCAGCTTCGCGGGTTCCGGAACCGGTCGCGGCTCAGGGGAGCCGCCCGGTCTAGGCACGGCTCGTCTCTGTGCCGCGTTTCCGAGTTTGGGCCGCTGGCTGTCCCCAATGGATCTCGTTTGGCTAGTCAGAGCGGCTCCGACATCTGGAATGTCCCAGCGGGTTGGACGCTGTATTTTGAGCCGGCGACCGGCAGCACCAACGACGATGCCAAAGCAGCCGCGACACAGGGTGTCCCCCACCGGACCGTGTTTCTCGCCGACGTCCAAACCGCTGGGCGAGGCCGAAACGGGCGCAGTTGGGTCGCGCCCGCCGGTTCGAGCTTGCTCTTCTCCCTGGTGCTCAGGGTCGATCTGCCGATACCTGATCTGGCGGCCCTGCCTGCAGTCAGCGCGGCGGATTGGCTCCGCGAAGCGACCGGCCTAGATGTCCAGGTGAAATGGCCGAACGATCTCATGGTTGGCTCACGAAAGCTCGGTGGAATCCTGACCGAGACGATCACGGAGGCCCGGCCGGCGCCCGTTGTGGTCGGGATCGGAATCAACGTGAATGTGGACTTGAGCGCTGGTTGGCTGCCCCCGACGGCAACGTCGCTCATGGCAGAGATGGGCCGACCGTTTGATCGTCCATCCCTCCTTCTGGGCATCCTGCGAGGGATCGATGGATATCTAGGGGCGCCACCCGACTCGCGCTCGGCGAGCCTCGTTGCCCGCTGGAACGAGCTGTTGTGGCGTCGAAATCAGGTAGTCAAGCTCGCCCTGACGGGAGAAGAGCTCGAAGGAATAGTGGAGGGGCTTTCCAGTGCCGGATCTCTCTTGCTGCGAACCGCCGATGGGGGCTTGCGAGAGTTGGCCACCGGTGAGCTTTGGATCGACGCGCTCCCTTAGGGAGATCGCTCTTCCTCGGTCTGGAGAATGGTACGGAGCTCGTGAAGTGCCTGGGCCATGTCCTTCGGGTCCGCGAGATCAGCGTTGGGGTCGGCGTATCGGGCCACTGAGTAGGCGTCAGTAATCATCGAGACCGGGGCAGTAGCGCCCGGTAAGTGCCGGACAACGGCGCGGCGATACTCTTCCGGTGTTTCAGAAATCGCACGCGGGATGCTCGCCCGGGCCATCATGCCCTGAAAGGTCCGATAGTGGCGACGGATTTCGGCGGTTCGCCCGATCAAACGGTCGGAGAGCGATCCAAGGATAGGGATCCGCCCCAGCGCGTCGAAGAGCCCGTCCAGGTGGCCCGTTTGGCGAGTCTCCCGGACGTCGCTTCCTTTCCGGATTTCCGGGGCCTGGGCCAGCCGCGCATAGACCGACGCCGCCCACCAAGCGAGGAGGCCAACCACCACCAAGACCGTGAATAGGGTCATGATCTCGGGAGGGCCGTAGGGGCCTTCGGCATTGAATTCGGGGCGGGCCGCCTCAGCTTCCTGCTGGGCGCGCTGAGCGGCTTGGGGATCTGCACCGTACAGATACCGCAACCACAGTAAGAAGTAGGTTAGGTACATGGCGGCGTAGCCCACCCCGAGCAGAACCCCGTTGGTGATAGGGGATGCGAAGTTGCCGATTACGGCAAAGGCCTGACCAATGTTCAGCTGTATCCCAGAGGACAGGATCCCGGTGAGGATCCCGGTGAGGATCCCAGCGCCGATCAAAATGACCGTTGCCGCGCCGGCCGCTAAGCCCGACCATTGGAGCTTTGAGAGCTCATGAGATTCCGCTTCAGCGGACTGGACCAGGAGCAGTGCCAGCAGAGCCGCGCAGAAGGAGGCCGCCACGATCTCGATCCCGGACTCGCGCACGCGCAGTGTCAGCGGCAAGACCAGCAGGATGTTGGCCAGGGCGAACGTCGTGATAACGATATGGCTCACCACCTGACGACGGTCGACGTGGGCAGCTAGGCCCAGTCCCCGAGCCCAGAGGTATCCGACCAGGATACCGATGACCACAGCGCTGCCTCGATAGTCCGGATCGGGGTGGCCCAGTATGAGCTGGAGTGGAACGAGGAGCCCCGCATGCACGGTGGCTGCGGTGAAGGCGAGCAGGAAACCTCCCGCTACCAGGATCCCCAGTCGCCTCGTGGCCCTGACCCTCGAGACGGTTAAAACCCGCGCGAGTAGCCAGCCCGTAAATGGAATCGCAATCAATAAGGGCAGAACGGGTGGGGATTGGCCATCGAACTCGGACAGGGCCGCGCCCAGGAGCCAGGCCCAGAGTCCTTCGAGCAGGCTGGCCGTAAGCACGACAGCGATTAACGAAAGCGTGCGCGCCATGGAATCAGTCGACGGAGCTATTTGCCAGGGCGGCCTGAGGAGTCTCGAAATCTACCGCCGGCAAGATGATCAAAGGCACGCCTCTGGCGACATTGGCCGGCGGCTCTTTCCCAAGGAAGAATACCGCAACCGCATGTCCACGCTCGATCAGTGCTTCAATCTCGTCGAGGCTTTCAGGGTCCAGGAAAGCGGCCACCACGATCAAGCTCGCGCCGTATGGGAAGTTCGCGGCGACTCGGCGCAGAAAGGGCCCGAAAGCCAAGGTGGGGAGGGCGGTGAGCCTGGCCAGCACTGCCAGCGCCTCGGCTGCTTGAGCCGGGCGCCGGCTGGGCGGAAGATACGCCTGAAACTGCTCGATTCCGGCCCCCCCGGCGTTAGCGGCCAGGCCCACTGCCCACTGGCGATTCAACAAATCCCGTACCAGAGCGGCCGCCACGCCGATCGACGCTTCGAGTTTGTCTTCGTCATAGCCCTGCCAGGCGTGCTCCAGAGTCTGCACGTTGAGGGCCACGACGACATTGGTTAGGGTGGTTGGGGTGAATACCCGGGTCTGAAGCTGTTGCCTGCGTGCGGTCGCTTTCCAATCCACCCAGTGACGGGGATCGCCGGGGCGGTAGTCTCGAATCCCCGCAAACCAGGAGGGGTCCTGCAGAACCGGAGGTGCGGCTTTGATCGGGCCAAACGGGAACCGGGAGCGGAGGGCGCTCCAATCCAAAGAGGCGATCCGTGGGTAAACGATGAGAGACCGGGTTTCGGGGACTCTCAGGTGAACCGGGAAGATGCCGAGTGGATCGCCGGTCTCGAGGTCGGTCGGACCGACCAGGTACTCGCCGCGTTCACTACAGCTAAATCGCTCTCGGAGGACCAAGCGCTCGTGCCATCCAAGCGAGAGCGTGCGGCGCTGAACCCACGCCGAGCCGTGCGGCTTGACGTCCTGTCGAACGGCGACTAGCGCGGCGGGAAAACGATCCTCCACCTCCGCCCAGGGAAGCGGCCAGCGCTTCTGGTTCGTGATCTCCACCACATAATCGGTTTCTTCGCCGGGAAAGATGCGCGGAGGATCAAACGAGCGGTGATACGAGAGCAACTGAGTGGAGCGACGCGACCACAAAGCGGAGATTAGCGTCGCGGCCCCCAGTAGCGAGCAAAACAGGATGAGCGCGGGCTGCACCCGGATGACGCCGACCAGAAGCAGAATCGCAAGTAGGGCGAAGACCGCAGGCATGGCTGCGGCTAACCCGCCCCCGGTGAGGGGGAGGGAGAAGTTGAAGGTGTGCGGAGGTCCCGTCGTCGCATTTTGTTCAGGCGACGGGGGACGCGTGGGGAAGCGGCTCGACTGGCGCGGGCGTTTCTTCGACGATGGAATCCAGCACGTGCTGAACGTCCGAGCCTCGGAGCCGCCCTTGATGACGAAGAATGAGCCGGTGGGCGAACACGGGACCAACCAAGGACTTAGCGTCGTCTGGGATCACATAATTGCGACCGCGGAGGGCCGCTCGGGCCTGGGATGCGCGGAAGAGTGCGAGACTGGCGCGCGGACTGGCACCCAGCTCAATTGCTTCGTGAAGGCGCGTCGCCCGAGCCAGAGTGACGATATATTCCGCGATTGAGTCGTCCACGTAGACCTGACGGGCGTCCTGGACCAGAGCCATGATCTCCGCGGACGAGGCAACGGATTGGACGTCCTCCAGGGGAGTTGCGGTCTCGAACCGCCGCAGGATCGCGATCTCCTCGGTGTCTGTCGGGTATCCGATGCTGAGGCGCAGCAGGAAGCGGTCGAGCTGGGCCTCAGGAAGGGGGAAAGTTCCTTCGAGCTCGATAGGATTCTGGGTGGCCAGCACGACGAAGGGGCGGGGCAGCGAAGTGGTCTGGCCTTCGACGGTCACCTGCCGCTCTTCCATCGCTTCAAGCAAGGCGGACTGGGTCCGCGGGGTTGCCCGGTTGATCTCGTCGGCCAGGATGACGTTGGCGTGGATAGGCCCGGCCCGGAATTCAAAATCGCCGCTCTTCTGATTGAAAAAAAAGATCCCAGTCACGTCGCTCGGCAACAGATCGGGCGTGAACTGGATTCGGCTGAAGCTGCTGGATAGGCAGCGAGCCAAGCTCTTGGCCATCGTGGTCTTACCGATCCCGGGCACATCCTCAAGCAGAACGTGCCCTTCGCAGAGCAGAGCCACCGCCAGGAACTCGACGACCTCGGACTTGCCCACAATCACCCGGCCAACTTCCGCGGACAGGGCTTGGCCAAAAGTGCGTATCCGGGTGGGGTCCATCTAAGACCTAGCCATGCAACAATCAGCAGAAAGGCTGACCCGTTGGGAAGGCAAGCTTCTCACCTTGCGGTCCGCCAAGACTAGTTTCGACGCGCCGGGTCGAGGAGCTGGAATCCTCCTGCCCCGATGAGCGGTACGAAACGGACCGGTCCCAGGTCGCGGGTGGTAAAGCGCGTCTCGGATCGCTCGACGACGACGAGCTGCTGCTCTTTCAATGAGCCGATCGGCGCAACGAGTCGACCATGGTTCGTCAGCTGTCGAAGCACGGGCCGGGGTAACGTCGGTGAGTTGGCCGTGATGATGATGGCGTCGTAGGGAGCGAATTCTGGCCAGCCGAGGCTGCCGTCTCCCTGGATGACCGTGACGTTGGGGGCGAGCTCCTTTAGGCGTGGGGCGGCGGCTTTGGCCAGTGACGCAAGGATCTCGATGGTCACGACGTCGCCGGCCATTTCGGCCGCCACTGCCGCCCCGTATCCCGACCCGGTACCTATTTCAAGCACGTGCTCGGTGCCGGCCAGGTGCAGCGCCTCGATCATGCAGGCGACTACATAGGGCTGAGAAATCGTCTGCTGGTCCCCGATCGGGAGGGCGATGTTGTCGCAAGCCCAGGGCCGTAGCCGCTCAGGGATGAAGGCCTCCCTCGGTACCCGTCGGATCGCTTCGAGGACGCGTTCGTCGCGGACCCCCGCTTTTCGGAGCACAGCGACCAGCTGCTCGCGGGTCGCCAGACGGGGCAATGCCAAATGCGGAGCTTCCTCTACTGATTTGTGTGCTGATTTGTGGCATTCTATCCGAGGAGGCTGACCAAGTTGTTCGGAACCGGATGGCTCGCGTTTTCGGTCACACTCGCGGCGACCGCCTGCGCGCTAGCAAGTGCGCCGGATGGAGACCCTTCCGACCCGCCAATTCCGACCGGGGCGGAGTCGGCGCTTCAGGCGGCCCGTGACGATCTGCGCTTGCGCTTCCCGGATGGGGCGATCATAGTCCGCTCAGTCGACCCGATGGAATGGCCGGATGCGAGTCTCGGGTGTCCCGCTCCAGGCCGACTTTATGCCCAGGTCGTGACCGTTGGCTATCGGATCGCTTTGACGACCGGCGACCATGAGTACGCCTATCATTCAGGGGGCTCTCGCGTGGTGCCTTGCGCATCCGATGAGGACGGATCGGGCGGATAAGTCGACCCTTCTTCCCTCTTGCTCCCCCACCCTAGCCACACCGTCGAGGGGAGGAGCGGGATGCCCCTTCGGCTATACTTGCTCCGTAGCGGAAGAGTATTTCCGGTCGGAGGCTTTCCAAGGTGATTAATCTCACCGTGAGTGCGGTCAAGCAGTTCAAGCGGCTCGTCGTAGAGCAAGGGCGTCCCGAGTTGGCGCTTCGCGTCTTCGTGTCTCCGGGCGGCTGCTCGGGCATGAGCTACGGGATGGCTTTTGACGAGGCGCCCCAAGAGGGTGATCTGACCGTCGAGCAAGATGGCGTCAAGGTCTGGGTCGACGAAATGAGCGTTCTGTATCTCAAGGGCTCAGAGATTGACTTTGTCGACAAGCTGATGGGCGGCGGATTCACGATCAATAACCCGAACGCGGCTCGAAGCTGTGCCTGTGGGCACTCATTCGACACGGGCGGCGATGGCGAAAGCGCGCGTCCCTGTAGCTAAGTCCCGCGGATGACCGGGATTAGATTCGTTTCCTTCACTTGATCGGCGGGTGCCCGGTTTCAACTGAATAGACAAATTTCGGCGGTGGGGCACTAACCCAGGGTGCGCCGTTCGACAGGCCTTTTGTTAGAATTGGGCGTTTTTGATGCCCCGGATGCGCGCAAAGTCCAAATTTTAACGTTGAAAAACCGGCCAAGGGAGGTGACAGTGGCGGTCATAAACGACATGACCTTCAAAATGGGCGGCGAGGCCGGCCAGGGAGCCGACAGTAGCGGTCACGGCTTCGCGAAAGCGTTGGCGAGGGCGGGACTGTACGTTTACGGGAATCAGGACTACATGTCCCGGATTCGCGGCGGACACAACTTCTTCCAGATCCGAGTGAATGAGCGTGATATCCAGGCCTCCACCCCTGGCATTCAAGTGCTCATGCCGCTCGATCTGATGACGGTCACGGAACATCTCGACGAGATGGTTCCGGGCAGTGCAGTGATCATGGATGCCCCGATGAAGATCGACGACAGCAGGCTGACCTCCCGCGGAATCAAGCCGATCCGAGTGCCACTCACCGAGATCGCTCAGCGCGAAGGCGGCAACAAGATAATGATGAATACCGCCTCCCTTGCGGTGGCGGCCGGGCTAGTCGACCTTCCTTTCGAGTTCATCGAGCAGGTCATTCTGGATAATTTTGGAAACCGGAAGGGCTCGGCAATCGCGCAGGCGAATATCGCGGTCGCCAAGGCGGCCTATGACGAAGGGGCCCGCGAGTTCGGACCGGACTTCGAATTCAAGCTCAAGCCCATTCCGAACACGCACCGGATGCTCATCAATGGCAACCAGGCCATCGCCTTTGGCGCGGCAGCGGCGGGTTGCCGGTGGATCTCCATGTACCCCATGACTCCTGCCACGACGGTCACCGAGTGGCTGGCGGCCCATCACAAGAAGCTCGGAATCGTGGTCAAAGAGTGCGAGGATGAGATCACCGCGGTGCTCATGGCCATCGGAGCTGCCCACAGCGGAGTCCGGGCTATGACAGCTACCTCGGGCGGCGGCCTCTCGTTAATGGTCGAAGCCATAGGACTGGCCGCGATCACGGAAACGCCCCTCGTGGTGGTGGACGCCATGCGAGGTGGACCCTCGACGGGCCTACCCACGCGAACCGAGCAATCGGATTTGCAGTTCGTCATAAACTTGTCGCAGGGCGAGTTCCCCCGGGTGGTTCTCACCCCCGGGACGGTCGAAGAGTGCTTCCAGGCGGGATGGCGCGCCTTCAACTTCGCAGAGAAATACCAAATCCCAGTCTTTATCCTGACTGACATGAACCAGTCCAACGCGATCCGAGCCATTGACCAGGACCGGTTCGACATGGGAGCCGTGGAGATCAATCGGGGTGATTTGCTTACTGACGCGGATCTCGATGCGCTCACCGAGCCTTATCTGCGCCACAAGCTAACTGCGAACGGGATCTCCCCCCGAGCCATGCCCGGCCATCCCAATGGGGTGATGCTGACCACCAGTGACGAGCATTTCGAAAACGGCCAGGCGGTCGAGGAAGTCGAGATGCGGATCCTGCAGATGGACAAGCGGATGCGGAAGCTGGATGAAGCAGCTAAAGACATTCGCCCGCCGTTGCTGGAAGGGCCGGAAGACGCAGATCTCACCCTGGTTGGATGGGGTACGACCTATGGTCCTATCCATGAGGCCAGGCTCATCTTGAGCGCCGACGGACTAAAAGTGAACCACCTCCACTACCACGAAGTCTGGCCGTTTCCATCTGCCCGCACCGAGGAAGTGCTGGGTAACGCGCGCAGAGTCATCGACATCGAGAACAACTACACCGGGCAGCTTGCCCTGGTCATTCGGATGATGACCGGAATCGATATACCGCACAAGATACTCAAGTACGATGGCCGTCCCTTTACGGGCGAGGATCTTGCCGAAAAGGTGCGCGAAGGGGTGCTCATTAATGTCTGACATGAAGCTCTTCAACATCGACGAAAAGCCCACCTGGTGCCCGGGGTGCGGCGATTTCGCTATCCTTGCCGCCCTGAAGTTGGCACTGTCCGGCCTCGACCTTTACCCGCATAACACGATGCTGGTGTCGGGAATTGGCTGCGGAAGCAAGCTGCCTTATTACATGAAAGCCAATGCCTTCGACACCTTGCACGGTCGGGCGTTACCAGTGGCGACCGGGATCAAGCTTGCGAACCACGATCTGAACGTAGTGGTCATTAGCGGAGACGGCGACGGTTATGGAATCGGCGGCAATCACTTCATGCACGTGATGCGCCGGAACCCTGACCTGACCCACATCGTTGAGAACAATCAGGTCTATGGGCTGACCAAAGGCCAGTATTCGCCAACCAGCGATAAGGGCTATATCAGCACTACCTCACCGGATGGCTCGATTGAGATCATGGTCAATCCGATGGCCGTGGCCCTGGCCGGCGGAGCGACCTTCGTAGGCCGTGGGTTCGCCGGCGATCCCAAGCACCTGACCCAGCTCATCATGAAGGGGATTCGGCACAAGGGCTACGCGCTTATCGACGTGCTCCAGCCCTGTGTGACCTACAACAAAATCAACACTTACGAATGGTACAAACAGCGCGCGTACAAGCTGGATGATGAAGAAGGCTACGACGCCACGGATTACGAGTCGGCCTGGAGGAAGGCGCGGGAATGGGACGAGCGGATCCCGATCGGCGTCATCTACCAGGAAGATCGGCTCACCTATGAAGCGCAGGTCGAGGAGCTAGCCGACGGTCCTCTGAACCGAACCTCGCCCCACCGAGACCGCGAGGTCCTGGATTCGATCAAGCTGGAGTTCGTCTAGGCTACTGCGCGAGCTTCGAGAATCGGGCTCGCACTCAAGGTAGCGCGATTTGTGCTTGCAGCTCAGGACATGAGCCGTTACAGGCGATGTCCACGGTCACGATCCGGAGATGCCGTAGACCTGGGTGGTGAGCGCCAAGGCGGTTACGGTTCTCGCCACCGGTCGTCCCACACCGGGAATCACCGGCGATAGACTCTGAATCTTGGCCATGACCAGCTCCTCTAGTTTTTCGAGCGAGGGAAAGGCGATCGTCGCGGCCACGTCGTAGGCGCCCATGGTGACCGCGGCATGGACAAAGTTGGCGTCCCGGGGCCCCAAGGGAATATCGGCCAGCATCCGCACGAGGCCCCGCGAATCAACCTGACCTTTCTGCATGAACAGAAACGCCAGGGGCCGGTGGTCCGGAACCCGCTCGATCTTGGGCTCGTCCGTCCGGATCAGGAGCGTCTCGGTTCTTCTGACGTGCGTGAATCGCGGGTCGACGTGGAGGGCATCAATGCATTGGAAAAGGCTTGATGCGCTGGATGCCCGCAGGCGCGCGACAACCTCGAAGGGGCCCCACACCGCCGCGCTCCATACGCACTCTCGAAGCCCAGCCAGGCTCGCCGCGACATAGGCAGCATTCGGCGGCTCCACATCGACTAGCACGTAGGCTTCCGCGCTCTCGGAAGCCGGCGGTTCGTGCCGAGCATCCGGATCGATCAACCCCACGGCTCCGGTGAAGGTTTCTCTCCGCCCTGGGTGCGCCAGCCCCATGAGCAGCTCCCCCTCTTCAAAGCTCAGCCCGAGGCCATACATGAGCTTCTTGAGTGAGCTGCTCTTCGGTTTGGTGTAGCCGTCTACCCCGCGTTCCAAACGACTAATGAACCCCGGGCTCACGCCCGCTCGGCGAGCCAGCTCGATCTGGCTATACAGCCGCTTTTCCCGCAACGCCCGGAGCTGGTCCCCAAGCGTCAACGTGGGTGGGTCCATCGGCTCCCCTGTTGCGCTCCCCCCGTGTCAGCGCTAATACACTGTACTACACAGCTAGATTTGACAACAAACGGGGCCGCGGCATAACCTTGTCCCGCCGAGGAGAGCAAACATGACCACGCTGCAGTCGATCAATCCGACCACCGAGGAAGTCCTGGCCGAATTCGAGGAGGACAGCCCGCGAGAAGTGGAAGCAGCCCTCGAATCCTCTATCGAAGCGTTCCGGCATTGGCGAAACACGTCCTATCAGGAGCGGAGCGACGTGCTGCTTGATCTTGCCAAGCGCCTCCGCCTGGGCAGCCCGGTGCTCGCGCAGCTCATGACCCGCGAGATGGGCAAACCAATCGTCGAAGCCGAGGCGGAAATCGAGAAGTGCGCCTGGTGCTGTGAGTACTACGCCGAGCATCTTGAATCCTTCCTGAGAGATCAGCCGAAACCCACCGCAGCCGCCGAGAGCTACGTCGCCTTCGACCCACTCGGCCCGGTGCTGGCGATCATGGCCTGGAATTTCCCGTTCTGGCAGGTATTCCGCTTCGGAGTTCCCGCACTCGCAGCCGGCAACACCATCCTGCTAAAGCACGCGAGCCTGGTGCCCCAATGCTCCCTGGCCATTGCCCAGTTGTTCGCGGAAACGGGTTTTCCCCTAGGCACGCTCCAGAGTGTCTTCATCAGTGGGGGCCGCGCATCGGAGCTTATTGGCGACCAACGGATCGCGGCGATCAGTTTCGTCGGCAGCGAGCGGGCCGGTGCCTCGGTCGCCAAGCGGAGTGGAGCGGCCCTGAAGAAAGTGGTGCTGGAGCTGGGAGGCTCGGATCCGTTCATCGTGCTTCCGGACGCCGATCTCGGTGCGGCCGTCGCAACCGCGGTCAAGGCGCGGTATCAGAATGCTGGCCAGGACTGCATCGCCGCCAAGCGCTTCATCGTGTTCGATAGCATCGCCGACGAATTCATCTCGCGGTTCACGGTCGCGGTCGAGGAGCTCCGAGTTGACGATCCTTGTCGCCGGACCACCGAGATCGGACCGCTCGCTGCGGGGACCGTGCGCGCCGCCATCGAGGATCAGGTGAGCCGCTCGATCGCGGCCGGGGCAACGCTGGTCGCTGGTGGGCGTCGAATGGAACGCCGAGGCTACTTTTACTCACCCACGCTGCTGACCGACGTGCGCCCCGGTATGCCGGTCTTCGATGAGGAGACTTTCGGACCCGTAGCGGCCATCAGCCGGGCAGCGACCGTAGATGAGGCGATATGCCTGGCCAATCATTCGGCCTATGGGCTGGGGGCCGCCATCTGGAGCCAGGACGTCGCGGCCGCTCGCCAGCTCGCCCGACGGGTCGAATCCGGGATGGTGTTTATCAACGGCATGGTCGCTTCGGATCCACGGTTGCCGTTTGGCGGCGTCAAGCGGAGCGGCTACGGCCGTGAGCTGGGAGAATTCGGCATCCGGGAATTCGTCAACGTCAAGACGATTTGGGTCGGACCGCGTCGGGACGAGGCTGTCCCGTAGAACTGAAATGCTTCGAGCGCTTAGACCGTGTCACTGCGGGTGCGGGCCTCGAAAGAAGGACGTAGCGTCGTCCTTCGACGCCAATCCTCCTGCAACACCAAGCGTAAGCTCCTCAAGGTCTGCGTCGTCCGCGCTGAGGGGGAGGCCAGAGACGTCCGCGTTTGGGTGATTTAGGCTGGCTAATTCGTCAGTAACGGGCCCGTCAGGATGGCGGGGCGAGATGAGCCGGCGCGGAGAGTTTCGGTGCCCGGGTCCAGGATGACCAGCGCATTGTGGCCGGTCATGGAGAGCAGCCGACTCGACATCTGCAGGCCGGTGCTTCGGGCCAGTAGCTTCCCCTCCGACCACCGAACCACCGCTCGGTGATATTCGACCCGGCTACCCGGTGCGGGGAAATCGTGCTCCAGCTCGACTTCGACCCGGGGACGGTCGGGGTTCGGGTGGCCTTGCATCCGCCGCAAGGTGGGGCGGACGAAAACCTCGAAAGTGACCAGGGATGAGACCGGATTGCCGGGGAGCCCGAAAGCCAGCGTGGTGCCTACCTCCGCAAAGGTGAGCGGCATGCCGGGCCGAAAATTGATGCGCCCGAAATGCACCTTCCCTAGCTCCTCGAGAGCGGGCTTGATGTAGTCACGGTCGCCCACCGAGACCCCGCCCGAGGTAACCAGCACGTCGGCCTGCTCGGTGCCTTCTCGCACCAGGCGGGTCTGAAGCTCTCGGTCGTCGCGAGCGCGGCCCAGCGAGAGCGGGATGCCCCCGGCCTCGCGGATCGCGGTCATCAGCGCGTAGCGGTTGGAGTCGCGAATGGAGCCCAGCGGGACTGGCTCCCACGGCTCAACCAGCTCGTCGCCCGTGGAAAGCACCGCCACCACCGGGCGACGATAGCAGCTTACGGTGGCTCGGCCGAGGGTCATCAGCAGGCCGACCTCGGATGCTCCGAGCTCGATTCCTGCGCGCAGTACCGTGTCACCATTGGCGACGTCGATGCCGATCGGTCGAATGTTGTCGCCCGGCCGAACCGCTCTTTGCAGGGTTACCTGGCCGCCCTCGGTTTGGGTGTCCTCGATCATCACCACCGCGTCTGCGCCATCCGGTAGCGGCGCGCCGGTCATGATGCGGGCGGCGGTTCCGGGTCGGACCGGCAGCCGATCCGCCACGCCGGCGGTGATCTCCTGGATGACCGGGCGTTTGGCCGTTCCATCACCCGCGACCACCGCGAAGCCGTCTACGGTGGACGCGCGAAAGGGCGGAACGTCCTCGGTGGATGCGATGTCCTCGGCCAGGATGCGGCCGTCCGCGTCCTGCGTTGGGACCGGCTCGGCGCCGAGTGGGCGGACCACCGATCGGATGATGGCCATCGCGTCCGCGACCGGGATCATGTCGTAGCGGCTCAAATTACGCCGCCGACAATCGTGTCCATCTCTAAGCCAGCGAGCGGGCTCGGGTCTCGCGCTTCAAGGATTCGAGGATCTCGCGCATCGGGCTCAGCGCGCAGGTGAAGATGGGCGTGTCTCGCAGGGTGTAGGAGCTGGCTTCGGTCTCTCGGAGCTCCTGGACCAGGTCGAGGAAGTCGGCCGGCGCGTCGGTCTCAAAGGCGAGCACGAACTCCTGGTCGTCGAGTCCAAAGGAGTAGGTGGTGTTGATCTTCACCGATGTGTACTTGTGGCCGGTGGCGATGTGGAGGGCCATCATGCGCTGGCGCTCCTCGAAGGGCAATGCGTACCAAGCGCGCGTCTTCACGAATGGATAGACGAACAGGTATTTCGAGCCTCCGGGCGCGATGACCAGCCGGGTGCCCTCCTGGGCAGGGTGAACGTGCTGAGCGACGTAAGTCGAGTGCTTGGTCATCGACAGATACGCGTAGGGCGTGTCCAGGAAAGCGCCGAGCTCGGACGATGCGATATCCGAAGCGAGGCTCTGGAAGTCGTCGAGGTTGGTGCTTACCTGCCAAACGAGGAAGTCGCAGTCAGCCCGGGTGCCAATCGTAGAGTAGGTGCGCAGCAAGATGCGGTCGGACCAGCTATCGATGGCCTCGGCGAGCTCTTCCCGAGCCGAGTCGCGAGCGGTAGGACTCAGTCGCCGCCAGGCCGGATCGACCTTATAGAAAGCGAACCGGACGTATTGTCGCTGTTCGTTGGTCAACTGCATCCTCTGGGAGAGCCAAGCTGCGGGCATTGTAGCATCGGCAAATTCGGGGGACCGGGGCGCGGTGCTTCAAGAGCCTCAGCACGAACGGTGAGTTGATTCAGCTTCTTGGCCGGGGATGGGTGTGGCTAAGCGCTCAATTTCGCAAGCGGGAGGTCCGACGCGAGAACGCGCACCCAGAGGGTATGAGCGGCGGCCATCCCGACCGGAACGCTCTCGCCGTCACCCTGGAGCACCATCAGTTCGTTCGACGGCTCGATTTCCTGAATGTCGAATTCCCGACCGGGCAGCAGCCCGGCTCTTTCGAAATAGGACAGGAGCTCATGGCTGCCCTCGGCTTGTTCCGAAACCCGCTCGATGACCACCCGGCTTCCCACCTGGACGCTTTCGAGGCGGGTGGCGTCGGGCGACTGCCGTGCTCCGGTGCCGGGGATCGGACTGCCATGCGGGCAGGTCGTGGGGTTCCCCAGGATCTCGAGGATTCGCTCCTCGACCCGGGGTGAGATCACATGCTCGAAGTGATGGGCCTCTTCGTGCACTTCGGCCCAGTCGAGACCCAGGATGTCCGATAACAGGCGCTCGGCCAGGCGATGGCGCCGGACCATCGTCTCGGCTCGAGCCTGGCCCGCGTCGGTCAGGGAGATCTCTTTGTTCTGGTTGACGGTTACCAGGCCGTCTCTGGTCATGCGATGAAGTGTCGCGGTGACCGTAGGCGGGGCGACCTCCAGCGCTTCAGCGAGCCGAGCCGCGATAACGCTCCGACCATCGCTGGAGAGCGTGTACACGCTCAGAAGATAGTCCTGGACGGTCTTGGAACTCTCGGGGGATTCGGGGTTCGCCATGTAGCTCCTACGCACAAACACTCTACGATTATAGTGCTTCGGAAGCGCGCTTCTGCTCGGAATTCAGGAAAGCGGTCGCCCCTCGCGGCGCTGCCTGAGAGGCTCAACGGGGGCTGGAGCAGAATCGAAGGACCTGGGGGAGAAGAGTTTTGCTGGTAGAGGAGACCGACCATCGGTTCGAGGTCCGAGGGTCCACCATTCCCGGGGCGGGCCGAGGCCTCTTCGCCCGGGTTTTCCTCTTGATTGGGAATAGGTTAGAGGTGGTTGGGGTGCTGGTGCCGGCGGACTCGCCAGCCGATGCATGTACCCAATACGCCGATCATCACAAGTTCCGAGTTGGGGACAATCTCCTGATCCCACTGGGATTTGGGGCTATGGTCAACCACTCGACGACTCCGAACATGATGAAGGTCATCGAGGAGCAGCGGGTATTCCTTGAGGTAATCCGTCCGGTGTCGCCTGGTGAGGAGATGGTCTTTACGTACCCTGAATCGGCCCTGCAGCGGTTCGGGATTTCCTAAAAAAGGTTCGGCCCTGAACTCCGTCTGTCGCCCTCGCCCATCGAAATGGGGGAGGGCGCGGTAAGCGAGGGGAGCACGTAGGCCCCGCTGCTCAGATGTCGAGGTCTACGACGACCGGGGCGTGGTCCGAGCAGCTGGGCTTTCGCCTTTCGTCGATGTCGACGAATGCTGCTTTTACGTGCTCGGCGATCGCTGGGGAAGTCCAGACGTGATCGATGCGGAGCCCGAGATTACGGCGAAAAGCACCCTGGCGATAGTCCCACCAGCTAAACAGCCCCGGCTCGGCGCGGGCTACCCGAAATGCGTCGACCAGGCCCCGCTCACCGAGGGCAGTCAAAGCTGCCCGCTCAGGAGCGGTGAAGTGGATGCGGCCTTCCATCTGGACCGGGTCGAAAACGTCGCCGGGTTCGGGTGCGACGTTGAAGTCACCGAGAAGGGCGACCGGGAGTGGGTCGGAACCATCTGGACCGAGCAGAAGGTCGCCCAGCTTTTCAATCCAGCGCAGCTTGGCAAAGAAATGCTCAGTGTCCGGTGCCCGTCCATTGGGGAAATAGGCGGAGTAGAACCGAATCCCGTGGGATACGCCGCTAATGAGCCGGTGATCGACGTTCCCCGCCAACGGGAATTCGACGCGCACGTCATCGAGCGGTTCCAGCGAAAGGATCGCGACTCCATTGTAGGTCCGCTCGCCGGCAAAGACGGCCCGATAACCGGCCTCAGCCAAGACGGCGGCTGGGAAAAGCTCGTCCACCACCTTCGTCTCCTGGAGGCAGACCAGGTCCGGTTGCAGACGCACCAGCCAGTCGCGGACCAGATCAAGCCGGGCGCGAAGCGAGTTCACGTTCCAGGTCGCAATTCTCATCGGTCGAATTATGGGCGATTCGAACCGGTCGGTCAGTTCAGCCAAGCCGCGCTTGTGCGATCATGGGCGAGGCGAGCCCGTCCCCGGTTAGGACAAGTTTGACGGAGGACGAAATTGATCGACGTCGACGCGATACGAGCGCAGATACCGGTTACCCAGCGCGCCGTCTATCTGAACACCGGATGGTCCGGGCCATCACCTCGGACGGTCATCGAAGCGATCAAGGCCCACCTCGAGCTCGAAGCTGAAGATGGACCGGCCAGCCCCTCCTCTTTAAAGGTGCACCGAGAGGTCGATAGCGCAGCGAGGGCGGAAGTTGCCCGCCTGGTGGGGGCGACCCCTGAGGAGATAAGCCTCACTGAGAACACCACCGAAGGCATCAACATCGTCCTCAATGGGCTGTCCTGGCAGCCTGGGGATGAGGCGATCACATTTGGGATCGAGCATAGCTCAGTGCTCATCCCCACGCTCTTTCTGGAGCGGGAGGGCGTTCTTACGAAAGTCCTCGACGTCGCGCCCGAAGATTCGGCCGATGCGATCCTGGCCAAGCTCCACGGCGCCCTCACACCGCGCACCAAGCTAGTGTCCCTGAGCCACGTCGAATATGCCACGGGGATGCGGATGCCCCTGGCCGAGATCTGCGCAATGGTGCAGCCGCGCGGCGTTCAGGTGATCGTGGATGGGGCGCAGGCGATCGGCCAGATCGCGGTCGATTTTCGGGCCCTGCCAGTCGACTACTACGCGATGCCAGGCCAAAAATGGCTGCTCGGGCCTGACGGCACCGGCGCGCTATTTGTCCGCGCCAACCGGATCGCGGATCTTCAGCCTCGGAAAGTATCGGGCGCGGCCGGTCGCTACGATCGCGAATCCCGAACCTTCGAGCAGAAGCCGGAGCTGATCCGGAAGTTCGAGCTGACGACCTCCAGCACTGCACTGCGGGCTGGATTCATCGAGGCGATCCGCTTCCATCAGCAGGCTGGGACGAGCGAGATCGAGCATCGGAACTCCGGACTCGCCTCGCTGCTCAAAGATTCATTGCTGGAGACCACCGGGATCACGGTGATCACGCCGCTCGATCCGGTCTCCACTACTGGTCTGGTGACCTTTCGGATCGACGGAATCACCTCCCAGGAGTCGGTGGAAAGGCTCTGGGACCACTGGCGAATCGCCGCCCGCTCGATCAATGAGCTAGAGGCGACCCGGGTCTCGTTGCATTTCTTTAACACCGAGGCCGAGGTGGAGACCCTGGTCGGGGCAGTGCGAGAGCTCGCCTCCGGGGCGGCCTAGCCTTTTATTAGTCCAGCGCCGCAAGCGCTGCGGGGGTTGGCCTCAGCGGCCCGGGCCCCCACGCATCGGCTCGGCCCCCACGCCCATTGCCTCGTCGAGCGCCTTCATGTCTTCGGCGGAAAGGTGCCACTCAATGGCGCGCACGTTTTCTTCAACTTGCTCGGGCTTGGTGGCGCCCGCGATCACACTGCCCACGAAGGGCTGCGACGCGAGCCAGGCCAGGGCCAGCTCGCCCACCGTATGGTCGTGCTCGTGAGCGAAGGTCTCCAGCTTAGCAAGCTTTGCGAAGTTGTCGTCGTTCAACTGGCGAGCGCCCTGACCGCCGGCAAGCCGGGTGCCTTCCGTCGGGGCCTCGTTTTGTCGGTACTTGCCGGTGAGAAAGCCGCCGGCTAGCGGCGAATAGGGGATGACGCCGACCCCGTACTTCACGCAGGCGGGCGCGAGATCTTGTTCGACATTGCGCTGAAGCAAGCTATATGGGTTCTGAGAGGCGATAAATGGACTCGAATGGGCCGTCTTTGCGGCCCACTCCGCCTCGACCAGTTGCCAGGCGGCGAAGTTCGAGCAGCCGAGGTAGCGGACGTCACCCGCCCGAACAAGATCGTCCAGAGCCCGCATGGTCTCCTCGATCGGGGTTGAGGGGTCGGGGAAATGGATCGACAACATGTCTATGTAGTCAGTGTTCAGCCGCTGCAGGCTCCCGTGGACTGCGTTCTTGATGTAGCTGCGCCCGCCCGTCCCAGGCTTGCCGCGGCCCCCGAACTTGGTCGTGAGGAGCACCTCCTGGCGATGCCCTTCGATGGCCTTGCCGATGAATTCCTCAGAGAGGCCCCGGCCGTAGGACTCGGCAGTGTCGATAAAGTTCAGGCCGACCTCGATCGCCTTGTGGACGACCGCTTTGGTCTGCTCAAGATCGCAACGGCCGCCGAAGTTGTTGGTCCCCAGCCCCGCCACGGAAACCTGGAGTCCCGAGTCACCCAATGTCCGATATTCCACCGTGCTCATCTCCTCCACGTGTTTAAGGGGGGAGTCTACAGCAAGCAATCGCTGGGTGGTCAGGCAGGCACGATGGGGGTGCGCCAGGATACTCGGTATGATCAGTGATGCTGGAACGTCCCTAGGGAATGTCGACTCATACCCGGAACCGATCCCACGCATCGGCCTGGTACCAGGATGCCAACGGCAATACGGTCACCAGCGACGGCTCGTCGGTCGTCGTCGCGCTGAGCAGCAACTCCTTCTTCAGCGGCACTACCACGAAATCCGCCAGTTCGGGCGTGGCCACCTTCAATAACCTCGTCATCAATACCGCGGGCACCTACACCCTCCACGCCACCGATGGCTCGCTCACTGCGGCCGACAGCACCAGCTTCACCATCGGATTTGGCACGGCCACCAAGGTGGCCTTTACCACCCAGCCGGTGAGCACCGGCGCGGGTAGCACCCTGACCTCTGTAGTCGTCAAGGTCCAGGACTCGCTGGGCAACACGATCACCAACGACAGTGGCACCAATATCACCCTCGCGCTGAGCGGCGGCGCGTCCTTTGCCAGCGCTGCCCCCACCTACACGAATGTCATCGCGTCGAGCGGCGTCGTGACGTTTGGCAGCCTCCAGATCAACACCACCGGCACCTACACGATGCCGACCACCAACAGCTCCGGCCTGAGCGAGGCGACGAGCACCAGCTTCACAATCAGTGTGGGCAGCGCCAGTAAACTGGCCTTCACGACGCAGCCCGACAACACTAACCAGAATGTCACCATGCCGAACGTGGTGGTCACCATCCAGGACTCGGTGGGTAACACGATCACCACCGACAGCAGCACGAACATCACCGTCGTGCTGAGCAGCAACGCCTTTAGCGCCGGCACCGCCACGCGCCAGGCGGCCAGTGGCCTGTCAACGTTCAATGACCTTAAGGTCGCCGTCGCCGGCGTCTACACCATGTCCACCACGAACACCGGGGGCCTGACCAACGCCACCAGCACCGAATTCACGATCGGTGCAGTCAACCATCTGACCTTCACGGCCCAGCCGGTGGACACTAGCAAGGGCGCCACCATGGCGAACGTGGTGGTCACCGTTCAGGATCCCTCGGATGTCACGGTCACGGGCGACAGCGCCACGATGATCACCGTCGTGCTGAGCAGCAGCTCCTTTGCCAGCGGCACCGCTACGCGGACTGCGAGCTCAGGCGTGGCCACCTTCAATGACCTTGTCATCAATACGGTGGGCTCCTACACGCTTACCACGACCAACACCGGAGGTCTAGCTAACGCCGCGACGAGCAATATCTTCGCGGTCGCTGCTCCCCATCTCGTCTTCACGAGTCAACCGGTGGACACCACCGCCGGTGCCACCATGGCCAATGTGGTTGTTACGATCGCGGATCTCAGCAACGCCACGTTGAGCAGCGATAACTCGACCCAGATCACCCTGGTTGTGAGCGGCGGCGGCTCCTTCGCCAGCGGCACCAACCCGCGGACCGCGGTGAGCGGCGTAGCCACCTTCAACAATCTCGTCATCAACTCGGCTACCTATACCTTCACCACCACCACCAACAACGCGAGCATGACCAACGCGGTTCCCAGTGACGCATTCACGATCTTCGTTCCCCACCTGACCTTCACGACGCAACCGGTCGGCACCACGGCGGGCGCCACCATGTCGGGCGTGGTGGTCACGGTGCAGGATCTCGTCGGGGCGACGGTAACCACCGACAACACGACTCAGATCACCCTCGCCGTGAGTGGCGGCACCCCGTTTAGCAGCGGCACCAACCCGCGCACGGTGATTGCGGGCGTGGCCACCTTCAATGATCTGGTCATCAGCACGCCCGGCTCCTACACCCTCTCCACCACCAATACTGGGAGCCGGACCAACGCCACCAGCGGTATCTTCGCGATCACCTCGAGCGGGGCGGTGAAGCTCGCCTTCACGAACCTGGCGCTCACCTTCGCCCAGAACGTGATGTCTGCCACCTTCACCATCCAGCAGCAGGACTCGGTCAATGCCGCTACATCCATGGTAGGTTTGCTGCCCATCAAGCTCACCTCGACCTCGTCAACCGGCGCCTTCTACCAGATCGACGGCCTCACGCTGATTACCGCCGGCTGCACCGCCATCCAGGCCACAGCCAGTCAGGTGCAGTTCCGGTACAAGGACACCGCCCCCGGCAACATCACGCTTACGGCTGCCGACAACGCGACCGTAACCACCTGTGCGGGGGCCGACGGCGCCCTCACCAACGCCACCCAGATTGAGACGGTGCAAAGTGCACCCAAGGCCGTGACGATCTCGGGTTTCAATCTGCTCCCGAACCCAGCCGACAAGCTCGTTCCCCCGACCGTCCAATGGGGCGCGAGCACCATCTCCGTGACCTGCAAGGTGCCCGATCCCCTGGTGCTGACCAACTGCATCAGCAAATGGGCCGACAAGTCGGTGACCGTGGCCCCGCCCCCGGGCGACCCCGGTACCAGTGTCACCGTCTTCGTGAATGGTGGGGCAGCCTCGACCACGGTGGATGACCACTTCTACTACGGCCCGGTTGTGACCAGCCTCAAGCCGCAGGGCGGCCCCGCCACCGGCATCACCAGCAACGTGCTTGTGACTATCAATGGGGTGGGTTTCGGATCGAGCAAGACGGTCGCCCCGGTCGTTCAATGGGGCGCCGCGCAGACCATCACCCAGTGGTGTGTGGACCCGGTAACTAAGCTGCCCAAGTCTCCCCTTAACAACTGTGTGAAGAGCCTGGGCGATGGCAAGATCACGGTGATCGCGCCGGATAGCGCGACGATCACGGCGGATTCCACCACTAGCGGCGGCACCAAGATCGTGGCGGTCACCGTGAACGGGGGGGCGTCGTCGATCGCCATCGACAACACCTTCTACTACAGCTCCGTCGTGACGGGCTTGAAGCCCCAGGCCGGTCCCGCCGCGGCCACCACCATGAAGGTCACTATCAGTGGCTCCGGGTTCCTCACGAACCCGGCCGACAAGACGGTGCCGCCGATCGTCAACTGGGGCGCGGGGAACGCGCACGACATCAGCCAGCTGTGCTCAGACGTGGTGCTCACCGACTGCATCAGCAAGTGGGACGATAAATCGGTCGCCGTGATCGCCCCCAATGCGACGACGGCCGGCGCGGCGGTCACCAAGCAGGTCGCCGTTACGGTAAACGGCGGGACCCGGGCCAACTCGATCGACAACAACTACTACTACAAGTCAGTCGTGACCGGCCTCAAGCCGCAGTAGCGCAGACGCATTCCCGCTCGCCCATCATGGGGTGAGCAGAAGGTCCCCCTTCTCGCCTTTGGCGGGAAGGGGGACCTTCTTGTTGGGGCCGCTCCTCTAGATTGCCCTAACCAGCTCGACCGCTAGGCCGAGGCGCTCAGCATTGCGCGCGAGCTGCTGATCCGCGGTGATTATCAGCAGTCTGTCCAATGCCGCGACCGCCAGATGCAGTGGGTCGGGGGACTTTAGTGGCAGGTCGAAGCGTGCGATGTAGCCCCGCGCC
Source organism: Chloroflexota bacterium (assembly GCA_009692845.1). Taxonomy (GTDB): domain Bacteria; phylum Chloroflexota; class UBA6077; order UBA6077; family SHYK01; genus SHYK01. Next base: position 133,654 of record SHYK01000001.1, read on the forward strand.
GCCACGTAGTGACCCGCATGGAGATGCAGCCGCCCGTACCAGCCGCCCTCAAGATGGCCCAGGAACAGGCTCCCTGCGCGCTCCGCCGAGGTCCGATCCAGATCGCCGATATGCACTCGTAGCGAGAGTGCGGCGAAGAACTCTAGCTCAACCAGCTCGCTGATGGTGGGCGAAACCTGCCCATTGTAGATCCCCTGAACCTGGGCGCTAAGCGGCTCCGGGACGTAAAAAGCAACGACGACACTGGTGTCGAGGTAGGCGGCGGGACTCAATATCGAGATTCGCGCCGCTCACGGATCACCGTCTCGCTCAGGGACTCGCCGCGAACCTCTATCGATGCCCGAAAGTCGGTCAAATCTGGGAAGGGTGTCTGCCCTCGCTCCGGTGGCATCAAGCGAGCGACCTGCTTATTCGCGACCTGTCGAATGTGCTCTCAGCGGCGTGCGGTCAAGTCGAGCACTTTACGGGGCGCCAATGGGTTCGTCTCCGTCAAGCTCTTCAGATTTGACGCCGACGGAGGCGGGCCAGGAGGGCGTGGAGCAAGGGGCGGGGTCGGGGCACCAGGAGGAACCGGCGCAGGACGTCGGCCTGATGGGCATAGGCCTCGGCCAGCTCGGCGTGGATCTGCTGGCGGTCCTGTTCGGCCCGACTTTTCTCGAGCTCGGCCGCCTCAGTTCTGAGCACCGCTTCCCGGTATTGTTCTCTGGCAATCGCGAGCTCGGCATCGACCCGCTGGGCCCAGCGGGTGCGCTCCCACATGACGTTGCCGGCCTCCGGCACGAGGAGCAGCCCGGCCACATCGGGCAACGGTCCAAAGCTACACAGGGCGACGAAGTACTCGGCTTGCAGTAGATCCGCGCGATCGGAGGTTGTGGGGGGAGCACTCGCACCCCTGCCCTCCGCCGCACCCCGGGCCACTGCGGTCGAGGGGGAGGGCAGGGGTGCGAGGCGGGGGAGGTCGTCGTTGGTGCCGATGAGGACCCCCTGGCTCCAGCGTTGGCCGAGGATGCGATAGACCGGAAATTCGCCGGCCAGGAGCGCCTCGAGCTCGGCGAGAGTAGGCTCGCTGACGTGGTAGGGATTGACCCGTCCGTAGGCCTCTCGATAGATGGCCCGATTGGGCGCCGACAGGACCAGGACGCCGCCATCGCGGCGAAGCACCCGGCTCAGCTCGTGCAGGGCCTGGACTTGATCGCCAACGTGCTCTAGGGTCTCGAAGGAGATGATGAGGTCGAAGGTTTGGTCCAAGAAGGGGAGGGCCAGGAGGTCGCCTTGCACCGCCCAGGAAGGATGGGGCGGGCGCCGCTCCCGGGCCTCGGCCAGCGCGCCGGGGCTGATGTCGAGTCCGATGACCTGCGTGGCGTCCTCGGCGAGGAAGGCCGAGCCATAGCCCGATCCACAGGCACAGTCGAGCACCACCCGGTCTCGGACGAGCGGGTGGGCGAAGCGGTAGCGGGCCATATGTTCGGCGACCGAATCGGGCTCGGCCCGCTCGGGGACGAGCCACTCGCTCTCACCTGGTCCGGGAGCGGCACCCGCCGAACCCGAAGCGTCATCCATGCCTATGGTCCCTTCCCGCCACGAGGCGCTGCGGGGGGTGCAACCCCCCGAAAGTCTTATCCCCCCGCCCCTGGCAAGGGGAGGGGGAAGGGGGAGGGGTCCCTTCCTCTCACCCCATATTATCCAGCGGGTCACGGTTGGCGCTTGCCGCGGCCGGAGGGGGTGGCTTAGGCTGAGCGAAATGGGGCGCCGCTTGTATCAAATGCTGAGCCAGATATTGAGCGCCGGGCTCGCGCTGGTGGTCCCGCCTTTGGCGATCTTGCTCCTTGGGCTGGCCTCGCTGCTTGGCGGGCGGCGGCGTGCCCCCGAGCCCCTCTGCAGACACGATCAACGGAAAGCCATCACGGTGGTGATTCCAAACTTCAATGGTGCCGAGATCCTGCCCGCTTGCCTGGACGCGTTGCAAGCGGCGGTGGCGCGGACGGGCGGACAGGTCCAGAAGCCGGGACAGGTCCAGAAGCCGGGCCGGGTCCAGACGATCGTCCAGGTCCAGAGGATCGTGGTGGATGACGCGAGCACCGACGAGTCCTGCCAGATGATCCGCCAGCGATACCCGGACGTCGAGCTCATCCAGAATCCCACCAATCTGGGGTTCGGGGCGAGCTGCAACGCGGGGGTGGCGGCCGCATCGGCGCCCTGGGTGCTGCTCCTGAACTCCGACATGCAGGTCGCTCCGGATTTCCTGGAGCCGCTCCTGGATGCGATGGCCGACCCGCGGGTATTCGCGGCTACTTCGCAGGTGTATTTCACCGATCCGAACCGGCGGCGGGAGGAGACCGGGCTGACCCGCGGGGAGCTGAGCCGAGGACAGGTGTACCTGGCCCACGGGGATCCGGGCGCCGAGGAGCGTAATCAGCTGGTGCTGTGGGCGGGGGGCGGGTCGGCGCTCTACTGCCGGGAGAAATTCCTCGCGCTGGGGGGATTCGACCCCGTTTTTCGGCCGTTCTACGTCGAGGATGTGGATCTGGGCATTCGGGCGATCAAGCGGGGCTGGCTGAACGTGTTCGTGCCGGGGAGCCGGGTGGACCACCAGCACCGAGGGACGATCGGGCGCCTGTATTCCCCGGAGTACATTCAGGGGGTGGTGACCCGCAATCTGGCTCGGCTGGTGCTTCGACAGGCCGCCCCGGGCGAGCTGTTCGCCTGGTGGGGACGGCTGGTGGTGGACGCGCTCCTGGGGGTTCCGCGGTGGTTTGGGGTTCGGAGGGGGGGCTCGTCGCCGGCCGCCCGGCTGGCCGGGTTGCGGGCACTGCCGGCGCTGATCGGCTATCGGTGGTCGGAGCCGGCGGTGAGCGAGGGGTTCTCCGGGGGGCTGACGGCGCTGATGGCGCGACTGCCGCGGGTCCTCCCGTCGGCTTCTCCCTCCCCCGCAAGGCGGGAGGGGACCACTGGCGCCCAGCAGCCGCGCCTGCGAGTGCTCGTGGTCAGTGCCTACCTTCCTTATCCGCCGGATATTGGGGGCGCGGTGCGGGCGTTCAATCTGCTCAAGCGGCTGGCCGCCCGGCACGAGGTGATCCTGGCCTCCTTCTACGAGCAGGATTCCGAGGAGGCCTACTTTCCCGCGCTACGGGAGGTGGTGCACGAGCTCGTTACCCTGAGGCGAGACGCGGGGTCGTACCACGGGAATCCGCTCGGCAGCCGGACCCTGCTCCGGGATGAGTTTTACCGAAGCGAGATGCAGCAGATGGTCGATTACTGGATGCCCCGGGTCGACGTGGCCCAGCTCGAGTGGGCCCAGATGGCTCAATACCGGAGTCCGGTGGGGACGCCGCAAATCCTGGTCGAGCATGACCTGGCCTTCGTTTCCCGGGCGCGGGCGCTTCGGCGGGCCCGGCTGCAACCAGGGAAGGTGGGAGAGTGGGCGGCCTACGGCCAGGAATTCGTAGCGGAGATCGACGCCTGCGCGCGGATGGACCGGGTGGTGGTGATGAGCGACCACGACGCGGGCGTGCTGGGGCGGTTCATGCCGGATGGGACGGCTCGGATCCGGGTGGTGCCCAATGGGGCAGAGGTGGTGATGAGCGAGCGGTCGCCTCGGGCGGGGACCGTCGTATTCGTGGGGAACTTTCGGCACACGCCGAACGTGGAGGCGGTGCGCTACTTTGCCGATAGCGTTTGGCCGGAGGTACGGCGGCGCCAGCCCGGCGCACGCTTCCTGGTGGCAGGCGCCGGGGCGCCGGCTTCGCTGCGGGCGCTGAACGGCCAGCGCGGCATTGAGCTGTTGGGGCGAGTCGAGGACCTGGGCCGCCTGTATGCGGAGGCGTCGGTGGCGGTCATTCCGGTGCTGACCGGCTCGGGCACCCGGATCAAGCTGCTCGAAGCGCTGGGGTATGGGGTGCCGGTGGTGTCGACTGCGCTAGGCTGCGAGGGGATCGAGGACCCGGAGGGAGCGGCGTTCCGGGTGGCGCGGGATGCGCCGGACTTCGCGGACCAGGTGGCGACGCTCCTGGGAGATGGGGAGGCGCAGCGGCGGCTCTCCCGTCAGGGCCAGCGACTGGTGGCGGACCACTACACGTGGGACGCGATTGCGCTCGCCAACGAGAACGTGTGGTACGAAGCCCTCTCCCAATAAATATTCGTGGAATCGCTTCTTGCAGGGGCCCATCGAGACTGATGGAATCGGGCTTTACCGTAAACGAGCCGGTTTGGATGCTTCCCAGGTCCAACAGGTTCGTCGTCAGCGACTGCAGCCGCCGGGAGCTGCGCTGCACGGTCTCCAGGAGCCGTTGACGGTCCGGTTCGGCGCAGTCCCAGGATTGGTCTCTCAAGAATTCTACGGAGCTGGCGAGCGAGGAAAGCGGGGTCCGCAGCTCGTGGGAGACGCTCATGAGGAACCGCTCCTTCATGCGTTGGAGCTCCTCCTGGACGGAGATATCGCGGAGCACGTGAACAAGGCCCACCGTCTGCTCCTGTCGATCCTTGATGGGGGTGACAATCATCTCCACGGCGCGAGTCTGGCCGTCGGGACGGTCGAAGTAGCCCTTGACGACCGCCGGCTCGCTGCGCCCCTTGAGCCACAGCCAGGTGCAGGCCAGGGTGCACAACGAACGGCCGGATGCATCCTTGAGCACGCTGGTGCCGCAGCATTTCGAGCCCTCTATGTCCAGTGCGTTTTCAGGCAGGTCGGCCAGCAAGGCCGGATTGACCGAAGTCATGACACCCGCCTGGTTCGTGGTAAAGACGCCATCGGCCATCGCCTGAAAGGTCCCTTGATACACGCTCTTCTCGATCGCTAACTGGTTGACCGCTTTGAGGACGCTTCTTCGCATCTCCTCGACTTCCCGTACCAATGGGCGGACCTCGGCTGTAGTCGTGGTCTCTACGGACGTTGTGAAGTCGCCCTTCTCGATTCGGGTGATCGCCCGGAGCAAGCTTCGGAGCGGCACGACCACTCGGGTAGCCAGCAGCACTCCGGCTGCCACGGCGACGCCGATCAATCCCAACAGTAAGCCGTAGGACCAACCTCCGAGGCTCAGACCGTTTACCCAGAGCTTCGGCACCGGCAATGAGACGGCGTAGATGCCCAGACTTCGGCCACCTTGATCTGGCAACGGAAAGTAGTCGGCCGAAAACTCTTCGGAACTGAGGAAGAACGAATCGCGTAACCCAATCCCCCTGGCCTGCACGGTGCACAGGGTCGCAGCGTTGTGGATCGCGCCCAGCGCGCGATTTCCCTGGGCATCTACGAGGCTCGTTGCCACCGGCCTCCGTTCGGCGAATAGCGTGAGATCGAGTCCCGTTCGCGCATTGAACTGATCGGCAAAGGCCTGCGAAAGTAGGTACCCAGCGAACAGCGTGTCGCCATTGGGCAACCGGCTCTCACTCAGCCAAACCAGGGAACCGTCTTCGCCTCGAGCTCCACCCGAGTGAACGTCTCCGACCGATGGGCTCCGGTCTGCGGGCATTTCCCGAATGGCGGGGGCGACCAGCGGAGCCAGGCGCTCAGGAATGATCCGCAGTTGCTCGCCGGACCGCTGGCCCACAAAGTCGGCGCCACCTGCCGCCAGGAGGCTCAGTTGGGCGGCAAGCGCGTCCGGCGGTTTCCCCATCTCGACACCGGCGAAGGCCGAATCTCTGGCCAGCCACTGGGCCAGGTGCTCTAACCGACCTTGACGCTCATCGAAAAAGCTGGCGAAGCTCGCTCGGGCTACACCCAGTCGGGCTTGGGTGGTCGCTTGCACCATCGAATCAATTCTATTGAGCGCAATCAGTCCTACGAACAGGGTCGTGCATAAGACGAGACCTAGGGCCAGCACCACATATCGAGCGCCGATTCCAACCATGTACAGCAGGTTGTTTAGGGCCTTGCCCGGCGAAGCATGGGCGAACCAGGCGGGAAGCGGGGTGCGAAACGCGGCCGCGTGGCGCAGATTCATGGCGGTTCAATCGATGACGTGGATCTCCCCCAGATGTGGCGTGGGCTCAGGGATCGGTTCCGAGGCCACTGATCAAGGCTAAGGGAGGGACGTAGTAGGAAGCGCTAATGACGGTACGAAGACGGTCAGAAGATGTCGTGAAGCAAGTTGCACCCTGATGTTTAACCGTCCAGGATCTGAATGGCGGTTGGGACGCCGTCGCGATCCTCGTAGCGGACAGTCACATGGTCAACGGCGGTCATGTGCTGGCGGAGATGGGAGGCGGTGTTCGGATGCTGGGAGTCTCGGGCGACCTCGGGGCCGACCTGGAAAGTGAGCACGGCGCCGGCATCGGTTCGGAGGGTGACCGAGTCCGCCAGGGCAAGATCGTGGCTCTGAACGTTGAGCAAAACTCCGCGAGCTTCTTTCGGCTGCGCTCCCTGGCAACTGGTCAGAAGGGTGCAGACCACGGCACAACAAACCGCCGGGATCCAGGGCCTGGCTAGGATGGCAGCTGCTTTCGCCAACCGCCGGCGACGGTCAGATAACAGCGGCTATGAAGCAGCTGCCATGACCGGATCGACGGCCTGCTGGACTTCGTCGAGCACGATGCTGCCCTCGAACTTGTCCACCAGGCGGCCATCTGAGCCGACCACGAAAAGCCAGGGCTCGCTGGTGAGCCCCCATTCGTTGACCGAGGGGACGAGATCCAGGTTGGCGTTGGGTCGGCCGTCTTTGTAGATCTCGACGTGGATGAAGTTGGCTTTATCACCGTACTTGGCTTGCAGCGCTTCCAGCACCTGCACGCTCGGTCCGCAGAGGCGGCTGGTACAAAAACCCGGCGAGGCAAACACGACGACCAGCGGCTTGCGCTGCTGCAAGGCGTCGGCCACTGAAAGCCGGTAGAGATTGGGGTTGGGCGGATCGGCTGAGGAAAACCTCCTGATCTCATCGGCCGTGGTGCCAGTCAGAGTCCGGCTGGCTGGAACCGGATTGCCGGGGCTGGGGGTGGAGCTTCGGTCTTTGACTTCGAAATTCAGTCGCAGCTCGGTCGGACTCTGGCCCGGCTCGGTTATCTGGGCCTGGACACCCCATTGGCCGGGCTCGTCGAAATCGGCTCTGGTGACATAAACCCCATGGCCGGGAAGGCCAGGCGACTCCTGGTAACGAGTCGACGACTGCGACCGCAGTTGCGCCTGGTTGGGCCCGGTCACTTTGAAGAAAGCGAGATCGACGGTGGCGTCGCTGACCAGGGTGTTATCGGGGGCGACCAGGACGAGCATGAAACGCTGGTTGCGCCCCACCGCGAGATCGGTCGCGGGCAGAACGCCGCTTATCTGATTGGGCGCTCCCTGCGGCGGTTTGATCAAGCCAGTCGGCTGACCCATGGGAATCGATGAGCACGATGCCAGGGTCAGGATTGCGATTAGCTCAACGAGGGCTAACCGGATCTTCCTGGTCGAGCGGGCCTTTGTAGCTGGAGCCCCACCCGGCGACGGGGAGAGGCCCCCCATCCCAACCTTCCCCCGCGAGTGGGGAAGGAGTGTCGGATTAAGATCCGTTCGCGTTTTCAGCGTCGTCCCCCGAGGTTGGCTGCGGCCGGTAGTTGCAAGCGGCTTCGGACCGCTCCCAGTGGACCCACGTCGATCGGGACTCCGTCCCGGAAGGCGAAGGTCTGGTTGGCATAAGGCGAGAGGCGGCCGCCCGGGGTGAGAATGCCCACCAGGTTGAGCGGATCTCCGGTGTGCACAAGCACGACCTCACCGGATGGCTGGATCCTGCGCACGGCTCGCAGCGCCTCCACCGCTTCGGGGAGGGCAAATTGCTCGCCCACGAAGATATTGACATAACGACCACAACGAATCTCGCCGCGCGCCTCCATCCGCCGGTAGATGGCCAGTAAGCTGCGCCAGGGGGGCGCCTGGCTCTCCCTGGCCAGCATTTCTCGAAAGACCATGCCGTAACGGCGCAAGAGCTGGCGCGCGAAAAGATCATTCCGGTCGACATTGAGCGGCTCGCCGGTGTCGCGCCAGAGCGACCACCGACCGGCCGCGGTGGGGCGGGGAGTGGCCAGTCCGCCGGGGATGGATCGCAGGTGACGACGCTGCTGGATCCGCTTGCGCTCCGGCTCGAGCAACGTCCGCAGGCTGGCCACGCCGTCAGCGGTGACCAACCCGCCGGCCACCAGCTCCCAGAGGGCGTTTTCCACAACTGCGGCCACCTGGCTGGTGCCCCGAGCGATTTCGGAAAGAAAGGAAGCACCGCGGCGCTCGAGATGCTCCAGCACCGCGACCGCGGGTTGGGATAGCTGCTCTCGGAGCAGGCCGGTGTCGGGGCCTTCGGCCAGCAGCCAGGGCAACTCGTCACGAAGCAAGAATGCCAGGGGCGCCTGACGGCTCTGGGCGATCGGCGATCGCCTGGGCTTCGTGCGGGTAGGCGAGCCGTCCGGCTTTTCGTCGCCGCTTTCCCAGCGGTGGGTTGAGAGGCGTCCCCAGGCCACTTCGCCGGACAAGCAAAGCTGCTCGAGATCGTAGGGATCGTAGGCCGCCATACGGGTGGGAAGCACCCAGGATTCCCAGGCCGGGGCGGGCAGCTCGACTCCCTGGAGCTGTTTGATGATGGTGGCCAGGCCATCTCGGCCGTGGAGCTGAGTGCCAGGTGCGAGGTGCTGCCACTGAAATAAGAAGCGCATGAGATCGGCGGGTGAGACGGGCTCGATCTCTTGGCGCAGCCGGCCGAGAGTAAGGCGATGGATGCGGGCCAGGAGGCGGCGATCGCACCACTCGGTTTCCAATGGCTCGGCGGTGGTGAAGCGGCCTCGGAGGACTGCCCCCCGGCCCTCGAGCTCGGCGAGCGCGCTGGCGATGGGCTCGGTGGCGGTGCCGATGCATTGCGCGAGCTCAGAAGCGGTGGTTGGGCCCAGCGCCTCGGCCCACCCCTGGACAGCCATCCGGAGCGCATCATTGGACTCCAGGCTCCGGGCCGATTCCAGGCTTCGAGTGACGGTTGGATCCGTGAGCGGAGGGTCCAACTCGACCGGCCCGACTGCCGCGCGGAGGACCGGCAGGCGTTCGGCGGCTACCAGTGCGCGCGCATTGGGCCAGGTGGCAATCGTCGCGCGTTTCGCCGCGATGAGCTCGTCAGCTAGCTCGCGCCAGGGGCCGAGTTTCCCTACCGGAAGCACGATGAGAGTAAGCAGGGCGTCATGGAGGTCTTCGGTGTCGCGCACATCCGTCCAGGCCTGGCTGCGCACAACCGCGATGGCCTCGGGATCGAGGGCACCGATGCCCGCCGCGAGATCGGGATCGGTGCGCCGAAGCGAAACGGCCCGGGCTCGCCGCTCTTCCAGGGGGGCGTCATCCAGAAAGGCGTAGGGATTGGCATTCAAGATTTCGTGAGACATGGGGGAGGGAGCCGGTGTTTCGACGGCTCGAGTTTGGATCTCGCCGCGGTCCATCCGCGCCAGGATCTCAGCAAATCCATCGATGTCCATTGCCTCCCGCAGGCAGTTCTCGATGGTCTCATTCACCAGGGGATGATCGGGGGGCTCGACGATGCCGACTCGGTTGTCCTGACATTGAGCTTGAGCGGGGAAGACGGCCGCGAGTAGATCGTCGGACCGCATCCGCTGGAGATACATCGGGACCCGCCTTCCCCCCTGGTGGCGGAGGATGGCCAGCGCCCGACCGGCGTTCCATCTCCATCGGTTCTGGAACATGGGGGAGGCGAGCGCTGCCTGAATCAGGTCCTGCTCAAGGGTGAGGGGCCGCACCATGTGGAACACACTCTCCAAGGGAAATGAGTGCTGTTCCCCGAGCGAGATGACGAGCCCGTCATCAGTGGCCGCCGCCTGCAGCTCGAAATCGAAGGTGACGCAAAAGCGTTTGCGGAGGGCCAGACCCCAGGCGCGGTTGATGCGGCCCCCAAACGGGGTATGGAGCACTAGCTGCATGCCCCCCGCCTCATCGAAGAAGCGTTCGGCCACCACGGTCCCCTGGCTGGGTACGGTGCCCAGCACGGCGACGGTGTCAGCGATGTACTGGACGGCTTGCTCGGCTCCGTTTCGGTCCAGGGCCGCTTCAACTTGCAAGAATTCGACCGCGGACTCCGGATCCGGGAGCCTCCGCGCGATCTCCTCGCGCAAGTCCGATACAGCAGCCGAAAGCTCGGCCGATCGGGCGGGGGCCTCACCCATCCAGAAGGGGATAGTCGGGGGCGCCCCGTGCGCATCTTCCACGCGGACTTTGCCGGACTCGATTCTCCGGATTCGCCATGATTGGTTTCCCAGGAGGAAGATGTCGCCGGCCATGCTCTCGATGGCGAAGTCCTCGTGGACCCGCCCGACTAGGATCGCGGCGGGGTCCTCAATGACGTCGTAGTCCGCCACGTCGGGGATCGCGCCCCCCGAGGTGATCGCGGCGAGTCGGGCCCCCCGGCGGGCGCGCACTATTCCGTAGACGCCGTCCTCATGCAGATAAGCGGAGCGGCGCCCGCGCCCGGTGGCAATCCCCTCGGTGAGCATTTCGATGACGGCGTCAAAGGCTGGTCGGTCGAGATCGCGGAAGGGGTAGGCTCGGCGCACGAGATCAAAGAGGTCATCCTGGCCGATGTCCTGCCCAGCCGCGATAGCGACGATCTGCTGAGCCAGGATGTCGAGCGGATTGCTGGTGATGCCGACTCGGTCCAGCTCGCCGGCCTGCATCGCGCGGATGGCGGCGGCGGTCTGAATGAGCTCGTCTCGGGTCAGCGGGTAGATGACCCCCTTGGGGGTGGCGCCCAGCCAATGCCCGGAGCGACCGATCCGTTGCAGGAGGGTGGCGATCGACCGCGGCGCGCCAACGTGACAGACCAGATCCACGAAACCGATGTCGATGCCCAGCTCGAGCGAGGCGGTAGCAACGACGACCGGAACGTCACCGGACTTCAGGCGCTGCTCGGCGGCCAAACGCGTTTCTTTGGATAGGCTGCCGTGATGGGTGGCCACCTGATCGTGCCCGAGCCGTTCACCCAGTTGGTGGGCGACCCGTTCGGCCTGCCGCCGGGTGCTGACGAAGACCAGGGTAGCCCGGTGCGACTGGATTTGCTCCACTATGTGCTCGTAGCCGGCCGCCCAGACCTCGTGGGTGGCAATGGGTCCCAGTTCGATGTCCGGCACCCACACGGACAGATCCATCGCCCGTTTGTGGCCGACATCCACGATTGCGCATTCACGATCGGCGCCCACCAGCAATTGAGCGATTTCTTCGATCGGCTTCTGGGTCGCGCTCAGACCGATGCGCTGAAGCGGGTGACCGGCCAGCGCATCCAGCCGTTCCAGGGAGAGCGCCAGGTGCGCCCCTCGTTTGTCGCCGGCCACGGCGTGGATCTCGTCCACGATCACCGTCTGGGCGGTACTCAGATAGCGGCGACTCCCCTCAGCGGTGAGCAGAATGAAGAGCGATTCAGGGGTGGTGATCAGGATGTGGGGCGGGTGCCTGAGCATGCGAGCGCGTTCGGCCGCGGGGGTGTCCCCGGAGCGGACGGCGACTCGAATCTCGGGCACGGCGTAACCGGCGGCGGATAGCCGTTCCTCGATGCCGCGCAGGGGCTCGCGGAGGTTGCGCTCGATATCGTTGCCGAGCGCTTTCAGCGGAGAAACGTAGATGACCTGGGTCTGGTCCGGCAGCTCGCCGTTCAGGTGCTGTTCGATCAGCCGATTGATCGACCACATGAAGGCGGCCAGGGTCTTGCCGGACCCGGTTGGTGCAGCGATCAGGGTGTGACGGCCCTCGGCGATCCGCTGCCAGCCCGCGACCTGGGGCGCAGTGGGCGCGCCGAACTGGTCCGCGAACCAGTCTGCGACTATCGGATGAAATGGATGTTCGGCTTCCACAGGAGGTATTTTAGGTCCAAGGCCGATAGGGTTTGGGGTCATCTGGGCAGAACAGAGGAACAGGCAGGCGCGAGGAAAGTTAATAGGGATTTCCCTTAGGGGCCCCCTATTTCTGTTGTAGGGGGATTGGCCCGGATCTAGGGGTAACACTGCTTAACGACGGGGGTGAATTACCGAGGGGCCTCGCGGATCCGCGGGGCCCCTCGGTAAGCGATTCGGAGCGGAAGCTAGTCGACGAAGCTCGAATGGACGAGGAGCGGCGTGGGCTGATCGGTGATCGCGTGCTGCTTTTCGCCGTCGTCGAGCGCGTTGAGGATGGCCTGAACCAGGCCACGCGCGGATTGAGCGCTGAGCTCGACGGCGACCCGAGCGGCCGGTCCCATGTCCGCATTGACGAAGTCGATCAGGACGGCGTGGTCGAGGGGGGCATCAGCCGGGTGGTCGTAAGCCACGTTGGCCTGCTCGATGGGAAACCAGCCGGTGGTTCCCTTGCCGCTGCCCATCAGGTTCGCGTGGTGGATGATCCATGTGCACATGTTTAAGCTCCTAAACCGCGAAGCTATCCCAGGTACTTGTCGTACCAGGCAAAGACTTTCTTCCAGCCGTCGACTGCCTGGACCGGTCGATAACCGGGCCGGTCGGTGGCGAAGAAACCATGACCAGCTCCGTCGTACCGATGGAACTCGTAGGTCTTGCCATTTTTCTTGAGCGCGGCCTCAATGAGATCGACCTGGGCAGGAGCGGGATTTTGGTCGTCGTTCCCGAATAGGCCGAGGAGGGGGACAGACATCTCCCCCGTGAAGTCAATCGCGGCGGGCTTCCCATTGCGATCTTCCTCCGGAACCCACACTCGGCCACCCCAGCAGTCGACGGCGGCGGCCATGCCAGTGACCTTGCAAGCAGCCAGATAGGACTGGCGGCCGCCCGAGCAAAAACCGATCACTCCAGTCTTGCCGTTGTGATAAGTCTGGGTAGCGAGGAAGTTGACCGCGCCCTGGATGTCGCCCATGACCTGCTCATCCGGCATCCCACCTCGGTCTCGCACCGCTGCCGCCATGTCCTCGGCGGATCCCGGGCCCACCCGATGGTGGAGATTGGGGCAGATGGCAGCAAAGCCATGATGGGCAAATTTTCGGGTGGCTTCCATGCACCATTCGTCCCAACCCGGAGCGTGATGAAGCACGACGACGGCTGGGTATGGACCCGCTCCGCTTGGACGAGCCAGGTACGCGTCGATCTTGTCGTTGTTGAATCCGGTTATCTCGATGGTTTCACCCGTCATTGGTGGATACAGCAATCGCTTTCACCTCCCGCTCAATATCAGACACATATAAACCGATGCATTGCCGCCCCGCCAGGGCCTAGCCGCCGAGAGAGACCGGTCCGGAATGGTGATGGGCGAGCTTCCAGCTGCCATCCTCCCGGACAAAGACATTGGTGGCCGCCAGAGGCGATCCCCCGACCATTTCGCTGCATGCGACGATGGCCACCTCACCGATGACGGAAACGTTGGCCCCGCCGCTGAAGATTTTGAGCTGAGTCGGGTTACCCAGGATGCGCTCCCAGCTCTCGATCACTGGCTCGCGGCCCAGGAGCACGTTCCAGCCCGGGTGGACGCACCCAACCATGACCGAGCGAGCCCACAGGGCATCCATCGCAGCCGCATCCTTCTGATTGAAGGCGCTGTAAAAGGCCTCATTCGCCTGGAGAACGTCGTCGGCGTCCAGTTTCGGGTGCCTCCCGGGCTCAAAAATCCAGGGTAGCGTACACGCCCGCAGAACTGCGAGCAACTGAGGTGGATCCAGGGGCGCCAAAGAGAGGCCCCCCGACATATCGGGGGGCCTCTCTTTGGTTCTTCTATTCAGTTAGGCGAGTGTTTGGGGGATTACTAGCGACTACCGCCGCCGGATGGAGCGGAGCTGCGCCGCTGGGTCTCGAAGCAATCGGAGCAATAGACCGGGCGATCACCGCGGGGCTCGAAGGGAACCGTCGTTTCCTTCCCGCAGCTCGCGCAAACGGCCGGAAACATCTGGCGCTCGCGTCGTTCATATCCACCGCCACCGCTGGCATAGCCGCCACCAGCCCCACCGCTATATCCACCCGAGTCTCGGCTGCGGTTCCGGTTTGCCCGGCAATCTGGACAGCGGCTGGGCTCGTTGGTGAAGCCTTTGCTCGCATAAAACTCCTGTTCACCTGTCGTGAACACAAATGAGGCGCCACAGTCTCGACAGGTGAGGGTTTTATCGGTGTACATGCGCTGACTCCTTGTCAGAAAATTGGCTCAGTCGGTCAGCGCGACGTAAGGGAGAGAACACAGAACCGTCCGGTTCTGAACCAGCCTGGGGGCGCCCCGATTCCATAACCACGGGAAAATTATACGTCTTCTCGGCGCCTGATTGCACCAAAACCATCACAAATTACCTTCATCCGCCCGTGCCATTGGGCATTCGCAGGTACTGGGCCGGATGTAGGACCACGTCGATGAGAGTGGGCCGCCCCTGTCGGCCGGCGGCGACGCCCTGTTCGAGCGCGGCCCGAATCTGGTCCGGTCGTTCCACGCGGATGGCGTCGCAACGCAGGCCCCGCGCCACGGCAGCGAAATCGAGACCGGGACTGAAGTCCATGTAGGTGTGAGCGGCGTGCATATTGAAGCGCTCGTGGCCGAGTGTGCCATTGTTGAAAACGACCGTGGTAACACCGATTCCGTAGTGCGCCGCGGTCTCGATTTCAGCCAGTACCCCGCACATCAGACCGCCGTCTCCCTCGAGGCAGATGACGTCCATGCCGGGCGCGCCCAGCTTGGCGCCCATCGCCATGGGGAGACCGGTCCCGATCGCCCCCGTGCCGCGAGGCGAAAGAAAGGTGGTGCCGGCGCCGACGAAGAAGTGGCTGCTCGCCCACATGAAGGGGCTCGACCCGTCGGACACGATCATAGTGTTGGGACCGATCAGACGGGAGATCTCTCCGATGAGCCGGCCGGGATGGATGGGAGCCTGCTCGGAGGTGGCGAAAGGCTCGGTATCGCGGGTCCATTCTTCCAGGGCGGCTTTGATCTGGCCGGTCCGGTTTGCCGTGGGATGGAAGTCGGACAGCGCAGCGCGGAGCGCCTCCAGAGCGAGCCGGGCGTCCGCGACAATGCCGATGCTGGTGGTGTAGTTCCGCCCGATCTCGTCCGGGTCCACGTCGATATGGATGATCTTGGCTCGGGGGTCGGGGACGGTCCAAGCGGTGGTCGCCATCTGGTTGGTGCGTGTTCCCACCAGCAAGACAACATCCGATTCTTTGACGATCTGGTCGGCGATGCGACCCCGACCGTAGCGGCCGCCCTGGATCGCTCCCGTCGCGCCAGCGGCAAGGGGATGCCGCTCGTCGAAGGCGCCCTTTCCGGAGATGGTCGTGGCGACCGGGAACTGGGTGCGCTCGGCCAGGTCGCGCAATGCGTCCCAGGCCCGGGACAGAATCACTCCGCCGCCGGCCACGATGCAGGGCCGCTCGGCCCGACTTAGCAGCTCAGCCGCTTGCTCGATGAGTGTGGGATCTGGAAGTGCTCGGAATGACGGGTAGTGGGTGAAGGCCGGCTCGGCAAACACATCGACATCTTGCGGGTGCTGCTCACCAATATCCGGGATCAGGTGGAGGCCGACCGGTCGGGGCCGGCCACTGGTCGCAATGCGGAATGCCTTCCGCAGGGCTTCGGGGTAGGAGGCCGTCCCGGGTGCGTCGATGATGGCTTTGGTGACCGGTTCGACCATGGCGGGGGCGTCGACTTCGTAGATCGAATTTTTGCCGATGAGGTTCGGAGCGACGCCGTCCATGAGCAAGATCAGTGGGACGGAGGACTGCCAGGCCTCGTGGAGCCCCATGATCATGTTTGGGGTGCCGGGTCGGTTGACCGTGACGATGCCTGGCTTTCCGCTTACCCGGGCGTAGGCATGGGCCATCAAGCCGGCCGAGCTTTCATAGTGGATGACCAGGGGCTTGGTGATCTCGGGGTCGGCTTCCTCGATCACCCGCATCCCGAAGGCGTAATCCACGCCGTATAGCTCGAGGGTTGCGGCGATTCCATGATCCGCTGAAACTTTGTGGGGCTGAGCTTGCGTCATGTTGACCTCCGTTTAACCGGAGATCTTGGCGCGCGCGCGGCTGAAGAGCTTGAGCGCGTTTTCCTCGAAGACCTGGCGGCGAGTCGCTTCCGAGAGGTCGGGCAGCGCATCGACATAACGTTTGGTGTCGTCGTAATAGTGACCGGTTTCGGGGTCGATCCCTCTAACCGCGCCCACCATCTCTGAAGCAAACAGGATATTGTCGGTGGGGACAACGTCAAACAGCAGCCTGATTCCTGGGTAGTGATAGACGCAGGTGTCGAAGAACACGTTCTTCATGAGCTCCGGCACGGACTGCCAACCGTTGTCCTGGGCCAGGCCCCGATAGCGGCCCCAGTGGTAAGGGACAGCCCCTCCGCCGTGGGGAACCAGAAACTTGAGGGTCGGAAAATCCTTGAACACATTCGACATTAGGAGCTGCATGAAGGCGGTAGTATCCGCGTTGATGTAGTGGGCGCCGGTGAAATGGAAATTCGGGTTGCAGCTCTGGCTCACGTGAATCATGGCCGGGACATCTAGCTCGACCAGCTTTTCATAAACCGGGTACCACCAGCGGTCGCTGAGCGGGGGCTCGGTCCACATCGCCCCCGAGGGATCGGGGTTGAGATTGACCCCGACGAAACCGAGCTCGTTGACGGAGCGTTCGAGCTCCTTCAGACAGTTCTTGGGCTCGACGCCTGGGAACTGGGGAAGCATCCCGACCCCGATGAAATTTTTGGGGTAGAGCGCGCACACCCGGTACATCAGGTCGTTCCAGTGCTCCGCCCAGTACATATTGGCAGTAGGGTTGCCGAGGTGATGGGCCATCGCGCTCGCTCGGGGTGAGAAGAAGGTCAGATCCGTTCCCCGCTCGCGTTGGAGGGCAATCTGGGCTCCCTCGACGCTCTCGCGAATCTGGTCATCGGTTATGCCGATCGAACCCTTGGCGAGATTGTTGAGATTGGCCAGCTGGCTCTGACGGTAGGCCTCCATCTCGGCTGGGACCGTCGTGTAGTGTCCATGGCAGTCGATAATCACGATTCCCCCACCGCGGCTGATCGTTGACCGCGGAAAGCGGCTCTGTGGGCTCGGCCCATGCTACGAACGGCCCTTAGCGCTGTCAAGGAATGGCAGGACATGAATTGGGATTCGATCTCGGCCGCGGGCCTTTATCTGGTTTTCGTTGGGGCGACACTGGTTCTGGGCAGCGTCGTCAGCCGGTTGCCGGTCTTGGCCTTGATCCCGGCGAGTCTGGTCTTGCTCAGCCTGGGGCTCTACCTGGCCAACCTGTTCTCGGCGGGGCCTCTATTCGCACTCGGCTTTGCCTTGATCTGGACGGTCGGAGCGCTGAGGCTGCTCAGCCGATCGTTTTCCGGACCAGGGTCCGGGAAGCGGGCCACCGTGATTGGTTTGCTGGTGGCAGTGTCCGCGGCGGCAGTCATAGCGGCGCCGCGATTCGGACCCATGGTTTCAGTCGGGCTTTCGGCCGGCCAGCTTCAATTTATTGTGGCCACCGATGAGGATAAACATCTCGCGATCTTGACCAGCCTGGTGGCCGGGACCGGCCCCATTCCCTTCCCATTCGACCCGACCGTGCCTTTCGCTTACTATTACTTCTTCTACCTGCTCCCCGCTGAGATCCTGAAGCTGGTTCCCCACGCCCACGCGCAGGTCGTTTGGTTCGGCCATCTGTTAATCGCTCAGGTCTCGTTCTTCTGTGCCGCACTGCTGGTCATTGATCGGATCACGGTCAAGCCGTGGTTGCGAGGCTTGGGCTTCCTGCTCATGCTCTGCGGGACCTCGTTCAAATTCGTGCCCAAGCTCATGGGCTGGTACGGGATTAGGGACGACCCCCACATCGAGCATTGGTGGTTCAGTCCGGGCGCGTCACCGCTCCCGGAGGCCGGCTGGCAAATCACGCATCCAGTTACGCTGGCCCTGTGGGTGCCCCAACATCAGTTCGCCGCGACCGGGGTACTCCTGGCGGCGCTGATTCTCCTGCGAGGGACGCCGACCTGGAAGGAAAGCCTGGCGGTGGGTTTGATCCTGGCCGCCATGCTGGGCGCTTCGGCCTTTGTGGCAATCGCTTTTGTCGGGGCGTTGCTACTGCTGGGATTGACCCAGATCCGCGACCTCCAGTTCGGGGTGAGAATCGGCGCATCCCTGGTGACGGCCCTGGTCGTGAGCCTTCCGTTGCTAATCGGATGGGGCTCGAATGAGGCCCAGATTGCACTGAAGCCGTATCTGCCGCTCGCCCCGGGCATGCCCGCTCCGTTGGGCATCCTGTGGTTCTACCTGGTGGAGACCGGCCCGCTGATCCCACTTCTGGGGACACTCATCGTTGTGTACCTGCGCCAGGATCGCGACCTCTCCAGGTTGTTCCTGATTCTGACCTTGGGAACTTTCGTACCCTTGGTACTGGGCCGGCTCTTCCAATCCACCTCTTACAACGACGTGGGAATGCGCACCCAGGTGCTGTTCGGTCTGTTCGGGCCGCTACTCCTGGTATTCCTGCTGACCCGGGTGCGCCTCGCCAGACCGGCCCTAGCTGCAACGATGCTGGTAGCCGCCACCGGGATCCTGGCCGGCGCGATTTCAGGAGGCCTGGAGATTGTTTACTGGTTTGGCCGGCTGGACACTCATTCGGCCGCGGACTCGATCGTCTATCAGGCGGTGACCGCTTGGACCGAGCCGAATGACATTGTCATTATCAATGCCTCGAACATCGCCGACCGGCTTCCGTTGTCATCGAATCGATTGACCCTGGAGCCGCTCACGCCCTTCTCGATGGACGTGTATTTACCCAGGGACTATCACTGGCAAGGTCCCTATTCGGAGGCGCTTTGCTCCCTCTACCGAAAGCTGGGGACGACCGCCGTGCCATATGGACGCGTCTACCTGGAGCTGAGGCGCGGACCCGTCCTCAGTTGCGGCGCCCTCGATGCGGACAAGCAATTTGCCACGATTGTGAAGGCGACCGAGCTCTTCACCTTGTACCGGCTGCCCCAATGGTGAAGGGGAAATGGTGGCAGGATCTGGCCTGGTGCTCCTTTCTGGTCGGGACGGCGCTCATCTACTACTGGCGGTACTTGGGTTGGTTCGGCGCTGAGAGCTCATTCGGTGGCACGGACTTCACCAACATTTTTTGGCCGTTGCACAAATTCAATATTCATGAGTGGCAAGCAGGACGGATTCCCCTCTGGAATAACAGCTTCTCAGGGGGCGTTCCGCAAATCGGGAATACCGAGGCGGCCGTCTTCTATCCATTCGGACTGATCGAGTTGATCCTGGCCGGTCGGGGCGAGCCAATGACCGGGATCTACACGCGGCTGTGGCTCGACACCTGCGTCGCCGGGATCGGGATGTATTTCTTGGTGCGGCGCCTGACCGGGCAACGGGCGGCGGGGGCGCTGGCCGGGGTGGCCTTTAGCTTGAGCGGCCTCCTGCTCGGTTATGCGGCCGATCAGCTCAGCTATCTCGAGGCGCTGGCGTGGTTCCCCCTGGCGCTGTTCTGCCTCGACCGAGCACTGCATGCGAGGCGGTGGGTGCCCCTGGCGTGGCTGTCCGGATGGTGTGCGGCTCCCTGCTTCCTCGGGGGTTATCCGCAGATGTGGCTGATCCTGGCCGCGGCCGCCGGGGTCGTGACGATCAGTGCGGGCGCTCAGCCTGGAGCCGCCGGACCCTGGAGACGGATAGGCGCGCTGGCGATCATGGCAATTTCCTCGCTCTCCCTCGTCACCCTGCAGCTCATACCGGCCGTTGAGTTCTTTATGAATTCCGATCGCTCGGCGCCCGGTCTGGGCGGAGGCTATGGCTGGGTCCAGGTCCTGGGACTGGTGTTTCCGGGGGCAGATGGGGACCTGGGGATGTATGTGGGGCTGGTCGCGCTGCTGCTCGCGGCCGCCGCGCTGGTTACCGCCCGGCGCGACCTTCGGGTCGCTTGCTGGGCGGTCGCAGGCCTCGTCGGCCTGCTGGCGGCGTTGGGTGAAACCACGCCGGTGTATGGGCTCGTGTTTTCCCATCTCGGCTTTGGTTTGTTTCGGAACCAGACTCGGAATGTTGCCTTGCTGGTTTTGTCGCTGTCCGTCCTGTCGGGATTTGGTCTCGCGCTTTTAATGCGGAAGGTGCCCTTTGCGAACCTGGTCGGGCCGGTCATGGTGGTGGTGGCGACGGCAAATCTGCTCGTGGTGAGCTGGGGCAACAACTGGCCCCAACCGACGCCGTTCGTGCCGGTCGCGGAGCGCTACCCGCGGATACTGGCGTTTTTGCGCGCGGACCAGCAGCGGGAGCCGATGCGCTTCGCGGTCGATCAGAAGGCGGATCTCTTTTCGCCCCACGAGGCTTTCGCTTACGGCCTGGAGACGATCAGTGGGGAGCTCAACTTCCGGGTGAAGCGGAGCTACGACTTGATCGACACCGATGCCTATTGGCGCCAGTGGCAGCTGTTCAACATCCGCTACATCGTGTCGCGGCGCGATCTCAAGGGTGACGGAATAGAAGAAGTGGTGGAGGTGCGGGAGGGAGATCTTCGACTGTTCCGCATGCTGTATCCGCTGCCGCGGGCGCACGTCGTGTGGAACGTCCGGGTTGCTCGTGATTCGGAGCAAGCATTCCGCCAGACGCTGGACGGCAGCTTCGACCCGGGCACCGATGGTGTGCTGGAAGCGGAGCTTCCGCGGGCTTTGACCCGACCGGTCGATGGAGCGCAGCAAGTCGAGGTGCGACGTCTCGATCCAACCGAAACTCGGATAGATGTCCAGATAGCCACCGAAGGTCTGCTCATCTTGAGCCAGCCCAATTACCCGGGCTGGAAGGCGGAAGTTGATGGCGAGCCGGCCGATTTGCTCCGAGCCGACTATGCTTTTCAGGGGGTACTGGTCCCCGCTGGCCAGCACCATGTTCGGGTCTACTACGATCCGATCTCGTTCAAGATCGGCCTGGCCATTACCCTCGGAAGTCTCGGGGTAGGGACCCTGATTCTGATTCGGGGGCTCCTCGCCAGTCGTCGCTAGCGCAGGGCCACCGAGAAGTGATCCGAAGTCGAGCCATCCGGCATATGGACGACCTGTCGTTGGAGAGACTGGCTGTCATAGAGACCGATTTCGAGACTGCTCGCCAGGCGGAGATCGCTGCCCAGCGGGTGAACGTCGCGGACGATCTCGTCGAGATCCCAGAGCGCGGTCGGGTAACTTCCGTTCATTGGGGGGCTGTCGTGCTGGGCGACGATATTCCCCTGGGTGTCCAGCGCATGGACGAAAACAGTGTAGGAGCGGAACGGCTTGACCAGAGCCCTCCAGGTTAGCTCGACGGCGTCGCCGATCCGGTTCACGTCAGCTATCCCTACTTCCTGGCTGCCGAAGACAGCTATATCCGGGCCAGCGGTCTGGGGTGGGCCGACCGCCCCTATTTTGAGCGGACCGATCCGGAGGGTGGAGCCGATCGAGTTTCGGCCCTGGAAAAGCGGCAAATGCTCGATTCCACTAGCGGCAAATCGATAAAAGCCGGTCTCGAAGGTGTAGCCGCCAGTGGGCATATCGCCCGGAAGATCCAGTTCCAGCCAATAAAGCACGGTGTCATGGAGCTGCCAGCGGCCGACCAGGGCGGCGTAGTCATCGGCGGCCGCCGCCCAGAGTCGGCCGGACCC
Organism: Chloroflexota bacterium; assembly: GCA_009692845.1. Lineage (GTDB taxonomy): Bacteria > Chloroflexota > UBA6077 > UBA6077 > SHYK01 > SHYK01. The sequence goes on from SHYK01000001.1 coordinate 155,167, forward strand.
GTCCTGGAGATGGCCGAAGAGGCGCATCTCGGCCCAGCCTGGATAGTCGGGATCGAGGACGTCCCAGGCGAGCATCATGGAGCTCTTCCGTCCGGCCTGGAAGCTAGCAAGCCCGAAGTTATCAAGGCGGTAGCCTCGAACGTTCAGCACACCGAAGTCGGCCTCCACTGGCTTCAGCGCGGCCCCGCTGAGGTAGCTATCAACGGCGTCGGGTCCGAGACGGAAGAGCTCAAACATGGGCCTGCCCGTGGTCGAGCTGATCGTGGATTCCGGTGGTGCGAACTGCCGGGTAAGGGTGCGAGACGCGGGTCCGTCGGCCTCGGTCAGGTAGTAGCCGCCCTGCCGATCGAGCACCAGCGTGTTTGCGCTGTCAAAAGGCGTCGTCTGCCCGCGGCTGGTCAGCAAATAGTTGAGGATGAAGCCGCGATTGCCGGCCCCCCCGACGAACAGGCGCGCGTTAGGGTCAACGGCCTGGCCCAGCTTGACGGCTGCCTCCGTGTAACGGAGTGGCATGCCATATAGAGCGCCGAGATTTCCAGCTCCAGCGTCGCCGAGGAAGCTGCCGTAGTCGAAGAGCCGCCAGCCGACGATAGCGACGATCGTGGCTACAGCTAGCATCCGGGGCAGCGCGGTCAGGCCCAGGCCGGCCAAGGCGGCGGCGGCCGGAACCAGGGCCAGCAAGTAGTGAGGGAATACCGCCTCCGCGCTGCGGAGCGAGGTCAGGACTGGAAGCGCTAGCCAGACTGAGAGCACCCAGCCATGGGGTCGGCGGAGCGCCAATCCGAGTCCGAGGGCGGTCAAGGCCAAGAGCGTCCACGCCATCGGCTCGCTCGCCAGAGACAAATCGAGGTCGGGCCACCAGTTCTGGATCTGGCGGTGGAAGTCGCCCCCGATGACCGAGAGGGCCACATAGGGCCCTTGCGCCCGGAACTCGCGGGGCGTACCGAGATAGGCGCCCGCCGCCCGGAGGTCGGTCCAGCCAGACGTAGCCTCCAAAACGGCATAAGGAGCCAGGATCAAGGCGAGGACGACGGCTGCCAGGGCCAAGGCTTTGCGGTCCAGGTTACGCCAGTGGAGAGAGCCCACCGCGAGAAAGACCGGAAGGAAGACCGCCACACTCAGATGGAGCTGAGTAGCGCAGCAAACGGCCAGCAGGCCGGCGGCGAAGCGCCGTCCGTCGCGGCGGGAGACAAACCCGACCAGCCCCCACAAGCCCACCGCGCAGAAGAAGGCGACCAGCTCCGGGTTCCAGATCATCCGACTGTAGATGATGGCGGCGGGAGAAAACGCGTAAAGGAAAGCCCCGGCTGAGCCGGCTCGGCGGCCCCCGATGTCGCGGCCAGCCAGGTAGACGAAAACCGCGCCGAAAGCGTCGATGACCGATTCGAAGGCGGATACCCAGACTGGATCCGGGCTGACCATCATCGGAAGTGCCAGGAGGAATGTGATGAGCGGCGGATGCCGAATGCCGACCGTGAATGTCAGTCCGCTGGTGAGCGGAAGACGGTGCCCATTGGCCAGGTCCGCCGCATTCTGGAGGAGGATCGACTGTTCGAAGTCGAAGTGGGTGAGGTCGATCTGCCAGAGGCGTAGCGCGAGACCGGCCGCCAGTGCGACCCAGGCCTCGATAGGCAGCTTGTTCAATAGTCGGATTACAGGTGACCTCTCCTGGCGAGATGGGTCCGGGGCCTGCGGGCTCAATGCAAGCGGAGATTGTAGGGCTAGCTAGTCGATCGAATGGCTCGCGGTTGAATCAGGGTCAAGACATCTCCAGCAGGGCGGAGGTCCGGGTAGTGGGACCGTAGGGCGTTGGTCAGAGCAGGGTAAGAAAATTCACAGGTCGGGTAACACGCCAATCAAACGGGCGTTTTCCGGCTCGCTGGGGTGCTACAAACTATCCAGCGGATTTCGGGCCTATTCGTCATAAGGTTCAGTTGTTGCAAGGAAGTCAGAGGCGGAGTGTTCAAGGAGAAGCCTGGCGGCCTGGTCGTGGACTATCTCGGCCTCGCCGACGAGCTGAGGAAGGCGCTGGCCACCTACACCGAGAGCGGGGGCACGGGCCGAACCGCCTTGGATCAGGCGGAAGCCGTGGCCCTCGTGCAGGAGAAGTACGAGATCTGCCTCGGCCTCTTTTACGGCTTCGACTGGTCCGCCTGGACCACTGGGGGACCGCAGGCGCGTCTCTCGCTCCTTCCCGCCGCCCAGGAGCACATCCTGAGTCAGGACGATGGCAAGAATCGCGTGCTCGCTGCTGTGACCGCGCTTACTCTGACATTCGCTCTGGCCGTCCCCCACGAGGAAGCGATGGCCATCCGCGACGACGTTTCCTTCTTCCAGGCGGTCCGCTCTGTTCTCGCCAAGGGGACCGATGGCCAACAAAAGACCGACTACGAGCTGGACCACGCCATCCGCCAGATCATATCGGGCGCGCTGGTTTCCGAAGGCGTGATGGACATTTTCGAAGCGGCCGGCCTGAAGAAGCCGGACATCTCGATTCTCTCGGACCAGTTCCTCGCGGAGATTCGTGATATGCCCCAACGCAATCTGGCAGTTGAGCTGCTCCAGAAGCTCTTGGCTGGCGAGATCAGGGCGCGCGCCTTGCGGGATATCGTGCAATCGCGCTCCTTTGCGGAAATGCTTTCCCAGGCCGTGCGTAAGTATCAGAACCGGGCCATCGAGACCGCGCAGGTCATCGAAGAGCTGATCCAGCTCGCCAAAGACATGAGCGAGGCAGATCGCCGTGGCGAGCAGTTTGGGCTTAACAGTGAAGAAGTCGCCTTCTACAACGCTCTTGAGACCAACAACAGCGCGGTCGAAGTCTTGGGCGAACCCACGCTCAAGCTCATCGCCCGCGAGCTAGCCGAGACCATCAAGAAAAACGCAAAGCTCGACTGGACGCTCCGAGAGAATGTTCGCGCCCAGATGCGCGTCTACGTCCGACGCATCCTACGCAAGTACGGCTATCCGCCGGACCTCCAGGAAAAAGCGACGCAGACGGTGCTTGAGCAAGCTGAAGTTCTGGCACAGCAGTGGACCGTCACGGCCTGAGCCCCAAACGAGCCAACCGCCCGTACCGAAAGGAAGTCCTTTTAGGTGGGACGCCTGAGGGGCCAGACTGGATCGTCGGCGAACGACCACGCTTTCGGTGGGCCATTAACTACCATCAGCCAGAGCCAACGTCGCTGATCGTTTCCCTTATCGGCGCCTGGGCGCGACCGAGGGGCTCAATCGGGCCTGTTCAGCCTAACTTCGCGGTGTTTTTCGCGTGTGCGCAGGCTAATAAACCGAATAAATGCGCGGACAGAGTGCCGGTCGCGGTTTGAGTGGCGCGTGACGAGCAGGTGCCCTGCCCACAGTAACTGGTGAACCAATGCGGAGACCGTGCTCGCAGTCGACGCAGAGGCCCTCCGCTCGATATGATGAGGCTTGGTGCCGAGAAACCTCGGACCAGGAGGCTACCGTGGGAATGAGCAACGTAGACCATTTTGAGCTCGTGGTAACGGACGTGGATCAGGCGGCGGAGTTCTACCGAAAGCTGGGGCTCGCGGTCGAGACCTCGGATGGCGGAGAGGGCCCCAACGCGCGGAAAAGGACCTTTCTCCGGGTCGGCAAGGACGAGCAGATCAACCTCATGAGCCCGACCGACGTCAATCGGTTGCGCCGGACGGCGCTCCCGGGTGGCGGCCACGTTTGTCTGGCCTGGGACGGCTCGATGGACGACTACATGGAGATGCTCACCAAGAACGGGCTGAAGCCGACCGAGGGACGCGGACCCTCCAAGGCGATCGCCGCGAGAGGCGACGGGACGCACCTCTTCATCCTGGATCCGGACGGCAACTCCATTGAGGTGATGGCCTACCCGGGCTGAGTCGGAATCAGTCCAGCGGCCGCCGGTGCAGTCGCCGGACTGATTCTCATCGCGCGATACGATTTGCAGAACTGCCAGACGCAAGGGCTGGCGATACCTCGCCACGACTGACGGACGCAGGGGCCGGCTGTACACGAAACCACTGGCTGAAGAGGTCCCGATGCACCCGTCGTTCGCTGCTGCCCTCGATCATCCGATCGACGCGCCGGACCTGGTCGGTGAAACCGACCAGGTCCAGTGGTTCCGGAACACCCGGGGGCGACCCAGTGCAGACCTTTTCGCGGAGCTTGATGAGTTTTACCGGCTGACTGAGCGGGTGATCGAAGCGGCCGGCGGACTCGTTATCAAGTTCATTGGCGATGGCGTGCTGATCGCCTTCCCGAAAGAACTGGCGGACCCGGGCATCATTGCGCTGCTGCGGCTCAAGCAAGATGCGGAGGCCTGGTTCCGAACCCGCGGCATCGACAGCGGTCTCCACGTGAACGTCCATTTCGGGGAGGTGACCATGGGGAAGATGGGGAGCGTTGATCGGCTCGACATCATCGGCGAGACCGTCAACATATGCGCATCCTTGCCTCACCAGGGCGTGACCCTCACCCCGCAGGCCTTCCGCTGCCTCAGCTCTGAGCATCGGAAGCTCTTCCATCGATTCATCCCGCCGGTGACGTACCACCCGGAGTGAGGACGGAGGCCGCGACGTAGAATTCCCGGATGGACCCTTCGAAAAGCCCAGCCACTGCCGGGCACCCGCGCTATGACGGCCTCGCCCTTGATGGGCGGCTGGCCCGATCTAGCGGACATAAGGCCAGCATCGAGCTCTTCTAGCGGCCGAAGGTTATGGCGATCAGGCCAAGGGCGAGAAAGCCCATCCCGATAGCCTCGAGGCGGCCCAAACGCTCGCGGAACAGGTGGCGGGAGACTACCAGCGTAAAGAATAGCTCGACCAATCCGAGGGTGCGAACGTGCGCCACGGGCTCGATCGCCATGGCCGTGAACCACCCGGCCGAAGCGGCTGCGCCCATAAAGCCGGCCACCAGCGATGCGCGCCAGGCGCGAAAAGCTTCGAGAACGACGGACGGGTGGCGGAGCAACAGCCAGCCACCCAGCAAGACGACCTGGATCGCCTGAGCCCACACCAGGGTAAAGGCGGCAGCAAGCGCAAAGGGGGCCGAGGGTAGCGCGAGGGCAGCACCTCGGTACCCCACCGCCGCCAGCGCGAAGCAGGAGCCAGAAGCAAATCCAAGGGCGGCCGAGCGGCTCGTCCAGCCTGCTAGAAAGCTCTTCAACGGCTGGGCTCGGTCCACCGGCGACAGGAGCAGGACTCCCAGGGTTGCCAGGCCGATCGCAGAAGCGGCAATCAACGTCACGGCGTCGCCGAGAAAGGCGGTTCCAAAGACGGCCACCTGGATGAGCTCCGTCTTGGAGTAGGCGACTCCGAGGGCGAAGTTGCGCTCGGTCATGACCCGGAGTAGGAGCGCAGTCGCCAGGATCTGACACACGGCGCCTTCAAGAACCCAGATGAGGAAAGCTGTGTCAACGGGCGGAGGGACCGTTTGGGACAGCAACGCTACCGAGCCCAGGTAGAGCGCCGCGAAAGGCAGGCCGTAGAGGAATCGGACCAGGGTGGCGCCGAGAGTGCCCAACTGGGCCACCAGGTGCCGCTGGGCGGCGTTGCGGACCGTCTGGGCCAGAGCGGCCCATATAGTCAGGGGGATCCACAGCCAGGGCAGTTCAGTTGGCGTGAGATTGATGGCCGGCTAGTTGATCCGCCGAGCGAGGCGCTCTCGGTCGGTGATGACCAGGCGCCGCCCCTCCGATCTAAGGAACCCCTGGACTCGGAAAGCCTGCAAGTGTTTATTCACGCTTTCTCGGGTTGCTCCGATCATGGCCGCCAACTCGCGTTGAGTGACCTGGAGTCCGAGGGTGGTTCCCCAGGGCGTCGTTTTGCCATAACGGTCGGACAGCTCCAGGAGTTTCTTGGCCAGACGGCCAGGCACGTCAAGAAAGGCTGCATCCGCGATGAATTCGTCGCTCTGGCGTAAACGACGGCTGAGCGCCTGAAGCATCTCGATGGCGACATCCGGACTTGCCCTCAGAAATTCATAGAAGCCTTCCCGGCGGAGCACAATAGTATCGGTCGGAAGGGAAGCCAGGATGGTGGCTGAACGCGGTTCTCCGTCGATCATCGAGAGCTCACCGAAGAAATCGCCGTCATCCATCGTGGCTAGGAGCGCTTCGTTTCCGTCACCGGACGGGAGAATGACCTTCACCTGCCCCTTCACGATGATATATAGGGCATCCCCCGGGTCGCCCTTCTCGAACACCACTTGGCCGGCCTGGAAATGCTGCTTCTGAGCGACGGCGGGGGAGGGACCCTGGGGAGCCCGGCGATGAAACGTTGGGCGAGAGTCTTCATCGTATCCGTTACGCTATTGCTGATCATCTTGCTCTCAGCACTTCTGTAAGGCGCAGATCCATCACCTGGAACCCCCCACCTCTCGGAACCCGCTTGATGTTAGCATCCCGGCGGATTTCGCACGCAGCGTTGGACGCTAACGCTGGGCTGCTCGCAGTGCCTTTACCGTGGCTATGAGGGTGTCCGCCATTTCGCGGGTGCTGATCGCCGCGCCACCGGACGCGATGTCCGCTGTGCGCGCACCCTCAGCGATGACCTCATCGACTGCTTGCTCGATGAGGCGGGCCTCAGCGGGGAGGCCCAGCGAGTGGCGGAGGAGCATCGCAGAGCTCAAGATCGCCGCGAGCGGGTTCGCAATGCCCTTGCCGGCGATGTCCGGGGCGGACCCGTGGATCGGCTCGTACATGCCGAGGGTGCTCGATCCCAGACTGGCGGAGGGCAGCATGCCCATCGAGCCGCTGATCACGGCCGCCTCGTCGGTCAGGATGTCCCCGAAGGTGTTCTCGGTGACGATCACGTCGAAGGTTTCTGGCCTGACCACCAGGGCCATGGCACAGCTATCCACCAGCATGTGGTCCATCTGGACGTCCGGATTCTCCTTGCTGAGCCGCATGGCCACCTCGCGCCAGAGGCGGCCCGTGGCCATGACGTTGGCTTTGTCCACTGAGGTGACTTTGGATCGTCGCGACCGCGCCAGCCCGATTGCGACCTTGATCACCCGCTCAATCTCGCTTTCGGAGTAGGCGCAAGTATCGACCGCTCTCCGCTCCCCACGCGACTCCCAGATGCGCTTCGGCTTAGCAAAGTAGAGGCCGCCGGTTAGCTCCCGGACGACGATGAAGTCGACGGAAGCGAGGGCAGGCGATTTGAGCGGTGAGGCGCCCAGCAGCGGCTCGTAAACTCGAACTGGGCGGATATTCGCGAAGACTCCGAGGCCCTTGCGCACGGCCAGGAGGCCATCCTCGGGGCGCGTCGGCGCTCGTGGGTCGTCCCATTTCGGCCCCCCCACAGCGCCAAAGAGCAGCGCCGATGCCCGACGGACCCGCCGCAGGCTCTCGGGGAGGAGTGCAACTCCGTGCTGGTCGATGCAGGTTCCGCCCACGGGCTCTTCGAAGAATTCGAACCGATGCCCAAAGAGATCGCCCACGGTCCGGAGCACCCGGACCGCTTCCGTGGTGACTTCTGGGCCGATGCCGTCTCCAGGCATGACCGCGATTCTTGCTTTTGCCATGTTCCCCTAACCTAAGCCGAGCCCGGCGAGCCGAATGCTCGGTCGTAACATTGTGAAAACGAGACTTGCACTACGCCGTCTGCTAGGGCCCTAGAAGCCGTTCAGGTAGGGAAGTCGCGCGGCGACTTGCCGAACCTTGGGCATGTTCGCCGCCAGGGTCGATGTGGAGTCCCAATAGCCTTCAGCCAGGGACTTTCTGGCCATTTCAGAGACCTCTACCGGAATTACTCCGCCATCGAAAACCAGGCACTTCTCGGAGAGGTCCAGGCTCAGCTTGAGCTCGGGCTTCGCTTCCACGGCGGCCATCAAGCGCTCCATGTCGTCATGGGAAACCGTCACCGTAGGCAGTCCGATGGCCAGCGAGTTGCCGGTAAAGATCGCGGCGAAAGACTCACCCACGATTGCGTGGATGCCGAACCGGTACAGCGCCTGAGGGGCATGCTCTCGGGAAGAGCCGCTGCCGAAGTTTGCATTCGCCAACAGGATCGACGCTCCCTGGTATTTCGGATCGTTGAACGGGTGTGGCCTGGGATTGCCGTTGGCGTCAAATCGCTCGTCAAAGAACGGATACTCGCCCATGCGGTCGAAAGTGACCTCTTTTAGATAGCGGGCGGGCACGATGCGGTCCGTATCGATGTCATTACCGCGGATGGGAAGCGCAGTGCCGCTGATCTCCGTGATGCGGCTTCCTAGCCCGTCAGGCATTACAGAAACTCCCGCACGTCTGAAATCTGGCCGCTGATCGCCGCTGCCGCAACCATGGCTGGGCTCATCAAGATCGTTCTCCCTTCGGGGCTGCCCTGACGGCCGATGAAGTTCCGGTTGGAAGATGAGGCGCACAGCTCACGCCCGTGCAGTTGATCTGGATTCATGGCCAGGCACATCGAGCATCCGGCGGCGCGCCATTCGAAGCCGGCGTCCCGAAAGATCTGATCGAGGCCCTCTTTCTCCGCTTCCGCTTTCACGCCGTAGGAGCCGGGCACGACAATGGCGCGTACTCGGGGATTGACGTGTTTCCCTTTGGCGACCTGGGCGGCGGCTCGGAGGTCCGATAGCCGCGAGTTGGTGCAGGAGCCGACGAAGGCGACGTCAATCGGGATGCCGCGAACCGGGGTCCCCGGGGTGAAGCCCATGTGCTGGTAGGCGCGCTGAGCTCCGGCCGGGTCGGGTAGCTCTTCGGGCAGCGGTAGCCGCTCGGAGATGCCGGTGGCCTGGCCGGGATTGATTCCCCAGGTGACGGTCGGCTCGATCGCGGGTCCGTCCATCTCGATTTGGTCGTCATAGGTCGCGTCGGGATCCGAAGCCATCGAAAGCCAGTAATTGGTGGCCCGCTCGAATTGCTCAGCTGGGGGCGCGAAGGTTCGCCCCCGCAGAAAGTTGAAGGTGGTGGCATCCGGGTTGACATATCCCACCAACGCGCCGCCTTCAATGCTCATATTGCAGACGGTCATTCGCTCATCCATGGTCATCCGATCGACGACGGTCCCGCCATATTCGTAGGCGTAGCCCTTCCCCCCACCGACCCCTAAGCGTCGGATGATGGCCAGAATCACATCTTTCGCGTAGACACCAGGACTAAGCGCCCCGGTTATGTTGATCCGGCGGACTTTGAGCTTCTCCATGGCCAGGCACTGAGTAGCCAGCACGTCTCGGACCTGAGTAGTCCCAATGCCAAAGGCTAAGGTTCCGAAGGCTCCGTGGGTCGCGGTGTGGCTATCGCCACAAGCCAGGGTCATACCTGGTTGCGTGATCCCCAGTTGGGGGCCGATGACATGCACGATGCCCTGGCGCTCACTGTCGAGTCCGTAAAACTCGATTCCGAAATCACGGGTATTGCCTTCGATCGCCTGCATCATCTCTTCCGCCTGCGCATCGAGGAAGGGCCGCGCCCGGGTGTCCGTCGGCACAATATGGTCAGCGGTGGCGAAGGTTCTTTCGGGGAAGGCGACGCTCAGGCCGGCCTCGCGCAGCATGGCGAATGCCTGGGGGCTGGTCACTTCATGGACGAGGTGGAGCCCGATGAAGAGTTGTGTCTGCCCGGTTGGCAGAATATCCACGGTGTGGGCGTCCCACACTTTGTCGAATAGGGTCCGTTCGCTCATTGGGGCCGAGCGTTCATTCGAAGGTCTCTCCTGCTATGCATTGGGAGTTCGGGATACGCGTCGTCTTCTCACGTCCACCCAGAGCCGGAACGCGCTTCGGGCAAGGCTGGGCCGGGCGCACGTACCGATCAGATGCCGGCCGGGCCTGCGACGCCGACATCGGCGCGGTCGCCGCTCTCAACTGAGGCAGCGGCGGCTTTGTTGAGGGCGTTGATGTAGGCCTTGGCCGACGCGACAATGATGTCCGGGTCCGCGCCCCGACCGTGAAAGTTCCGTCCACCGGACTCAATTCGCACCGACACCTCGCCGAGGGCGTCGATCCCGCCGGTTACGGACCGCACCGAGTACTCAGCCAGCCGGACCGGGAGGCCGATGATCTTGTCGATCGCCTGGTAGCTGGCGTCAACCGGTCCGGCTCCGGTCGCCACCTCTATTCGCTCCTCACCACTCGGGAGTCTGAGAGAAACGGTGGCGGTCGGAATCGCGGGGAAGCCACTCGACACCTGAAGCCGAGCCACCTGGTAGGCCTCGGGAACGGTCGTGATCTCGTCAGCAAGGATGGCTTCGAGATCCTTCGTGGTGATTTCCTTCTTCTTGTCGGCGATTTCCTTGAACCGAACGAAGGCGCGGTTTACCTCTTCGTCGCTCAGGTTGTACCCCATCTCCTCGAAACGTTGGCGCAGGGCATGGCGACCGGAGAGCTTCCCAAGGACGAGGGTACTCGAAAGGCCAACGTCCCGGGCGTCCATGATCTCGTAAGTGCTTCGGTCTTTGAGCACGCCGTCCTGGTGGATGCCGGCCTCGTGGGCGAAGGCGTTCGACCCGACGACTGCTTTATTGGGCTGGACCAGGATTCCAGTGAGGCTGGACACTAGCCGGCTGGTCTTATAAATCTGCTTGGTGTCGATCCCCGTCTCGACCTGGTAGATCTCCGGTCGGGTGTTGGTGGCCATCACGATCTCTTCGAGCGCGGCGTTCCCGGCCCGCTCTCCGATCCCGTTGATCGTGCATTCAACCTGGCGGGCGCCAGCGAGCACCGCGGCCAGCGAGTTGGAGACCGCCATGCCCAGGTCATTGTGGCAGTGGACCGAGATCACCGCCTTGTGAACGTTGGGGACGTGTTCGCGGATCGATGAAATGAGACGGCCGAGCTCGATCGGGGTGGTGAATCCCACGGTGTCGGGGATGTTGATCGTCGTGGCACCGGCGTCGATCACCCCTTCGAGCACCTGGTAAAGGTAATTCCAGTCTGATCGCGTGGCATCCTCGGGGGAGAACTCCACGTCCGACGTGTAGCGCTTGGCGCGCAGGACCATGTCAACGGCTTGCTCGAAGGCCTGCTCGCGGGTCATGTGCAATTTGTGGGTCAGGTGGATGTCCGAAGTAGCGATGAAGGTGTGGATCCGCACGTTTTCGCCGTCTTTGAGGGCCTCCCAGGCGGCATCGATGTCCTCCGGCCGGCAGCGGGCCAGTCCGGTGATCACGGGGCCCTTCACTTCCATCGCGATCCGGCGCACGGCCGCGAAATCGTCGGGAGAGGTGATGGGGAATCCCGCCTCAATAATATCGACGCCCAAATCGGCGAGCTGAAAAGCGATCTCCAGTTTTTCGCTGGATGTCAAAGACGCGCCCGGAGATTGCTCACCATCGCGAAGGGTCGTATCGAAAATGTAGAGCTTATCCATAGTTTGTCACCCCTCCCCCCAGCCCCCTCCCCTCGAAGGAAGGGGGCTGTAAGTTTGACTGGGGGCTGCGCCCCCAAACCCCCGAAGGACGGCGAACTTGATCAGGCCCAGGCCGGGACTTCCTTCAAGGAGGCGGCCTCTCTGGTACTGCTTCCCCGCACCATCGCCACTACGCCGGTGCGGACCAGTTCCTTGATTCCGAAGCCGCGCAGGAGTGCGACCATCGAATCGATCTTCTCGGGATCGCCGGTCACCTCGATCATGACGGAGGCCAATGCCACGTCTACGATTCGCGCTCGGTAGATGTCCACCAATTGCATGATCTCGGCGCGGGTGGCGGGTTTGCTGGTGACCTTGACCAGGGCCAGCTCTCGTGCCACCGGCTGCTCATCGGAGAGATCCGAGACCTTCCGCACCTCGACGATCTTGTAGAGCTGCTTGATCACCTGCTCGACGGCGGTCTTCGATCCGTCGACGACCACGGTGAGGCGCATCAGGTCCTGGACGTCGGTCTGACCAATCGTGAGCGAGTCAATGACGAAGCCTCGGGCTCGGAACAGGCTGATGACCCGGTTGAAGGCGAAGGGGTTGTTGTCCAGGGTCGCCACCAGGGTGTGCTTCATAGGAGCTATCTCCGAACCGGCTGGCTAGCGTCATTGGTAGCCTTCGTTTCATAAGGGATCACGTCTGCGAGCGGCGTCCCGGTGAGGACCATTGGGAACACGTTTTCGGTCGGGTCGATCCGGAAGTCGATCAAGGCCGGCCCCGGTTCAGCTATCGCCCGCTGGATGGCCGCGGATACCTCGTCCGGGCGATCAACCCGCCAGGCGGGAATGCTGTAGGCATCGGCCAGCTTGACGAAGTCGGGGGGGCCAGAAAGGTCCACTTCCACGTAATTGCGGTTATAGAAGAGCTCCTGCCATTGACGAACCATTCCCAGATACTGGTTGTTGAATAGAGCGATCTTGATCGGCAGCTGGTACTTGCTGACCACAGCGAGCTCCTGGCTCGTCATCTGGAATCCACCGTCACCGGCGCAGCACCAGATCGGCTCATCAGGGCGAGCAAAGTGGGCGCCGATCGCGGCTGGGAGGGCGAAGCCCATGGTGCCTAGACCACCCGATGAAAAGTGGGAGTTGGGCACCAGGAACGGGAACTCTTGCGCCATGAACATCTGATGCTGGCCGACATCCGTCACGATCATGGCCCGGCCCTGGGTCGCTTGCCACAGCTCGTCGATCACGTGACGATGGGAGAGTGAGCCGTCCTCCGGAGCCTTGGGGAGCGGAAACTGCTCCTTCCATTGATCGATCTGGGTGAGCCAGCCGGAATGATCGGCGCACTGACCGATCTCTCGAATCAGGGCTTGCAGGGCCGGTTTGCAGTCCGCCACGATGGGTACGTCCGCGGCGACGTTCTTGCCGATGTCGCCGGGGTCGATGTCGATATGAATGACCTTCGCCCGGCTGGCGAATGCGGAGAATTTTCCGGTGGCGCGATCGTCGAACCGGTTTCCGACCCCGATGATGAGGTCGGCTTGATCGGAGGCGTAGCAGGCGTAAGCGGTGCCGTGCATCCCGGGCATGCCGAGGAATAGCTGGTGGTCGCCCGGGAACCCACTCAAACCGAGCAGTGTGTTGATGACCGGTATGTGGTGCTTTTCGGCAAGCTCCCGCAATTCATCCCAGGCTTGCGAGATGATCACCCCGTGGCCGGCGATGATCACCGGTCGACTCGCCTCCTCAATGAGTCGAGCCGCCTTACGGACCTGCAGCGCGTTGGGCTGGGTAGTCGGGTTGTAGCCCGGCAGGTTGGGCTTGGCTGGATAGGTGTACTCCGCCTCGAGTTGGAGCACATCCTTCGGGATATCGACCAGGACCGGCCCGGGCCGCCCGGTGCGGGCCAGGTGAAATGCATCCTTGATGGTGGGGCCAATCTCTTTGGGATGCCGAACCAGGAAATTGTGCTTGGTGACCGGAATGGTGATGCCGGTAATGTCGGCTTCCTGGAAGGCGTCCGAGCCAATCGAGGACGACGTGACATTAGCGGTGATCGCCACGAGCGGAGCGCAGTCCATCATGGCATTACAGAGGCCAGTCACCAGGTTGGTCGCCCCTGGCCCGGACGTGGCCAGGCAGACGCCGACATCACCACTGGCCCGGCCGTAGGCGTCGGCCATGTGAGCCGCGCCCTGCTCGTGGCGGACCAAAATGTGGCGGAATGGAAATTCAGGCAGGACGTCGTAGAGGGGCATGATCGCCCCCCCGGGGAGCCCGAATACTACCCGGACGCCCTCGGCTGCCAGAGACTCGCAGACCATTCGGGCTCCGTTGATCTTCATGATGGCTCCCTTCCCTTGCCCCTTTTCATTTGGATATGCGAATGAATTGGTAATAAAAAAGCCCTCGTCCGCCGGGACGAGAGCTGACTCCCGTGGTACCACCCCACTTGTCCGCCAGTTTGGCGGACCACTAACGGCAGGATAACGACCGCCACATCGGAGAAGGCTACTTCTGCTTCCCGGTGATTCTTCAGGCCCTTAAGGAAGCACTATTTCCGAGGGCCGATCCGGTTGGGGAATCAGGTTCGCCTACTCAGCTCCAGGGCGAGTTCAGCGCTTCGGGCCACCGGCTCGCACCAGACCGCCGGCTCTCTGGGACCCGGGGACGCTTACTGCTCCCCTTCGTCGCCTCTAGCTATAAAGATGGGCTAGCGTAACACGGCCATTGCCAGTGTGTCAAACAATTGTGCTCGTTCGCTACCTTGGTGACATAACCGGGACTAGGGCGTGGCGCCCAGGCCCAGACGAGCCCTGACCCACGCGCGCACTTGCTCGGCTGGGTGGCCGATTAGCGAGCGCCTTTGCTGGCGGAGCTTGGTTCCGAAAGACTTGGCGGTCCCTTCGTGACCGACTTCAGTCACGACGGTGTGTTCGTCCCAGGAGCGGGCGAAGTCACTCACCGTATCGCCCGGAAAATGCAGGATGACGCGGTAAAGATCTTCAATGAAATGCGCGTCCGAGCCGCCCAGGGCGGTCAGGCCATGCCGGTCCCCCAGGGCCTGGAGATGGGGAAGCGACGCATCCGACGTGAAATAGGGAGTCAGTAGCTCATAGCCAAAGATCGACATTTCGCCGCTGATGCGAGCCAGTCGGCTTCGATTCATACCGACCATGGGCGCGTCGACGTGGGGAACGACTACATAACAGCCCTCGTCGTTGAGCTGGTCAACCACCCTGCGAAGCGGCTGAAATTTCCTGGGGAGGACGGTTTGGAAGGGTGGCTTCATCTTATAAGCCAGCACGTGGGTAAAACCGAAGGTCGTGATCTCGGTGCCCCAGATCGGCTGGACCCGTGAACCGGGATGCTGTGCTTTCCAGTCAAGCGCGGCCTGGTAGGATCTACAGTCGTCGTGGTCGGTGATTCCAACGACGTCGATATCATTGGATTCCTCCACCGCGTCGAGGAGTTGGCCAACCGTGCACATGCCGTCGCTGAACGTCGAGTGAACGTGGAGAATAGCTTTGCCCAAATATGAGTCCGATCGAGTAAAAATGCCGGGGCCGAGTCTACTGGTTTTCACGGAGCCTCACAATCTTACCCGTGCCCAGGCCGGGCTGAGCCGAGCCCTAATCGTATCCGCCGGTGATGATGACTAAAGTAGGGGTTTCGAAGGTTGACAGCCCCGGAGACTATTGCGAGAATAGCTTGCGGGTACTTCAAGAAGGAGAGCTCCTCGACAGGTATGGCTGAGGAACGCACAGCAAACAGCGCGCCAGTTCGGACCAGCGGTCTGCGTTCGTACTCGCCTACTCAGCTCTTCTTCCTGACTCGGCTGTCCTGGCTGATCCGCCAGCGGCGCGAGCTCATGAACACGCTCGATGGTAACGACTACCGAAGCAAGCTCCTCAATAAGGCGCTCTATTCGACCTTTCTCGATTGCGCCGAAGAGGGTGTGAGCGACGACGCGAAAAACTTGTTGACCCAGCAGAACCAGGACACGAACTAGCCCCCCTGCCTGCGAGCACGTGCGTCGGTTGGCATTGTCCCCTCATCGTCTTTCTTTATCCCGTTCCCTCGGAGCGTGCTCTCTTCGATAGGTAGTTGAGGTTGGAGGAGGGCAACCGAGAATGAGTTGGGATCAGCTTTTTCTGTTGCCGCTGGGTTGGCTTCCTGAGTTGGGAGGGCGATTAGCGGTCGCAGTCGTTGTCTTCATCGCAGCGTGGTTGTTGGGCCGCGTATTGCGCCGCTGGGCACGGGGGGCGGCAGTTCGCATGCGCGTCGACGCGAACATCCGCTTCCTGGCCGGCGAGTTGCTCTATTGGTTCGTCCTGGCGCTCGGAATTCTCCTGGTGCTTACCCTCTTTCGAGTTGACCCATCGGTCATCCTGGCGACCTTTGGCGCGGCCGGCCTGGCGCTGGGTCTGGCGGCGCAGGATATTCTGAAAGGTTTTTTCGCCGGCATTTACCTGCTCTTTGAACGTCCGTTTCTCATCGGTGACGAAATCGAGATCAAGGATCACGTTGGACGGGTCGAGCATGTGGGCTTCCGAGCGACCATCATCCGAACCGCCGATAACGTGCGGATAGTGGTGCCCAACGCCATGATTTTTGGGGAAATTGTCAGTAATCGGACCGAAAGGCAAGGGGACGGGAGCGGTTAGCACTCTATGGGTGAGAGTGCTAAAATTGGCAATCCCAACCGCGACTTCTGAGGACCGAGAAATTACTGGAGGAATGGTATGGCGCAGTCTTTGACCCCCCTGGGCGACCGGGTGGTCGTTAAACCCATCAACAAGGAAGAGATGACCAAGAGCGGGATCGTGCTGCCGGACACCGCCCAGGAAAAGCCCCAGGAGGGGGAAGTGCTGGCAGTTGGCCCCGGCCGCGTGCTGGACAATGGTCAGCGGATCCCCATGGAGCTTAAGCAAGGGGATCGGATCGTCTATGCAAAGTATGCCGGCACCGAGGTGAAGGTCGAGGAAGACGATCTGCTGGTGCTGGCGGAGCGCGATATTCTCGCCGTGCTCGTCAAATAATAGGGAGGTAGATAGAAATATGCCGAAGGATCTGGTTCACGGCGACCATGCCCGCGCCCATCTCAAGGCGGGGATGGACGTTCTCGCGGATGCGGTGAAGATCACCCTCGGGCCTCGCGGTCGTAATGTCGTCCTCGATCGCAAGTTTGGCCCACCAACGATTACCAATGATGGGGTCACCATCGCTCGCGAGATCGAGCTGGAAGACCATTTCGAAAACATGGGTGTGCAGCTCCTCAAGGAAGCGGCGACCAAGACCAACGATGTAGCAGGCGATGGCACAACCACCGCTACCGTCCTAGCCCAAGCGTTCATCAATGAGGGCTTCCGCAATCTGGCGGCCGGCGCTAACCCGTTGCATATCAAGCGAGGCATCGAAAAGGGCGTCGACGCGGTCGTGGCGGCGCTCAAAGAGATGAGCGTTCCCATCGAGGGGAAGAACGAGATTGCCCAGGTTGCCGCGATCTCGGCTGCCGATGCTGAAATCGGGGAGCTCATTGCCGATGTTATGGACAAAGTGGGTAAGGACGGCGTCATCACGGTCGAAGAATCGAAGACGATGAAGTTCGAGACCGAATACGTCGAAGGGATGCAGTTCGATCGCGGCTGGCTGAGCCCCTATTTCATCACCAGCCAGGATCGAATGGAAGTCGAGCTCGAAGACCCCTACATCCTTATTACCGACAAAAAGATCAGCTCCATTGCCGACATTCTGCCGTTCCTGGAGCGCTTCCTCGCGGTGGCGCGAACCCTGCTGATCATCGCCGAGAGCATCGATGGAGAAGCGTTGGCAACGCTCGTGGTGAACAAGCTGCGCGGCACCGTGAACGTGCTGGCGGTGAAGGCCCCGGGCTTTGGCGACCGACGTAAAGCCATGCTTGAAGACATCGCGGTGCTCACCGGCGGCCAGTTGGTCACCGAGGAAGCAGGTCGAAAGCTGGAGAACGCGGACATTCCTGATCTCGGACGGGCGCGCAAGGTGATCTCCACCAAGGACACCACGACGATCATCGAGGGGGGCGGAACCAATGAGGCGATTACCTCCCGGATGACCCAAATCCGGGCTCAGGTGGACCAGACGACCTCGGAGTTCGACAAGGAGAAGCTGCAGGAGCGCTTGGCTAAGCTGGCTGGCGGCGTCGCGGTCATTCGGGTCGGTGGGGCGACTGAGGTCGAGCTGAAAGAGAAGAAGCATCGAGTCGAGGACGCGCTTTCGGCCACCCGAGCGGCGGTGGAAGAGGGCATCGTCCCCGGCGGCGGCGTTGCCTTCATTAACGCGATCAAGGCCCTGGATGCCGTGCGTCTGACCGATCCCGACGAGAAAACGGGGGTCGCCATCCTGCGGCGGGCGCTCGAAGAGCCGCTCCGGCGCATCGCCGACAACGCTGGGCTCGAGGGCTCGACCATTATCGCGGAGCTCCGCCGACGCGATCAGCCTCGGCTCGGCTTCGATGCCGCCAAGGGCGAGTTCGTGGATATGATTGAGGCCGGGATCATCGATCCGCTCAAGGTCACTCGTTCAGCTCTGGAAAACGCGGCATCCGCGGCGGCGATGATCCTGACCACGGAGACGTTGATCTCGGATCACCCCGAACCCGAAGCGGGCATGTCCATGGGCCACGACCATGATGACTGGGACGGGGGTATGTAAGAGGAAGGCCCACCCGCCCGCCCCATTTACATGGGGGCGGGCGCCCCCAAACCCCCGACGGGGCCTACGGCCTGGAAGGATGGGGCTAGGGCAAACGGAACAGACAGCATGAGGCGCCCCATTTTCGGGGGCGCCTCATCTTTATGGTGCGTCACGGATTCGAAGTCGCAAGGGCTTGCGAGAGGTATCTGGGCCGCGCTGGATTGGAGCGGTCCGCCCGGGGCGGGGGTTCGGGGGCGGAGCCCCCGATTAGAGGGCGGGCCTTCCTTACTCGGTGAGGATCTCTGGGCCTTCGGGGGTGATCGCCACCGTGTGCTCGAAGTGAGCGGAGAGGGAGCCGTCGACGGTCACCGCCGTCCAGCCGTCCGGCATGAACTTGACCTCGGGAGAGCCGAGGACGACCTGCGGCTCTATGCAAATTACCATGCCTGCCCGGAGAAGAGGCCCCTTGCCGGGCGGCCCATAATGGGGGACCGAGGGCGGCTCGTGCATCGCCCGGCCGATTCCGTGGCCCACAAAGGCGCGAACTACGTTCATTTCGTAGGCCTCGGCATGTTCTTGGATGGCATGCGAGATATCCGAAAGGCGATTGCCGGGCCGAGCCTGGGCGATCCCCGCGTACAGCGCACCCCGACAGACGTCTAAAAGCTCTTGCTTCTCGGGGCTAATTTCGCCAACCGGGATAGTGATGCAGGTGTCCGCAAAGTAGTTCTTGTGGCTGGCCGCCACGTCGAGCGAGACGATGTCGCCTTCTTCTACCCGGCGCGGACCGGGGACGCCGTGTACGACGACCTCGTTGATTGAAACACAGATGTAGCCTGGAAAGGGGTTTCTGCCACCGCCGTACCCGTAAGCGCCAGACTTTAGATCGAGCTCTTTGCAGCGCTTGCCCGCGTAGGCGTCGATCTCCTTAGCGGTCAGGCCTGGCTGGACATAAGCGATCACGTCCTGGATGAGCTGCTTGACGAGCCGACCGGATTCCCGCATCGCATCCAGCTCGCGGGCGGACTTTATGTTGATACCGCCGGCGGTGGGCGGCGAACTGAGACGAATCATCAATTCTCACTTGGCTTGAGCTTGGGGGGACTATACCATAGGGTTCCGATGCTCCTGACCGCTCGAATTGGACTTGGGGGGACCCCCAATAACCCCTAACTTTGGTTTGAGGACATCTCGCTGACCACAAAGTTCGTCATCGGTCTCACGGGTCCTATCGCGAGCGGCAAGAGCACCGTTGCCAGCATGTTGGCCGAACGGGGCGCCGAGCTTATCGACGCCGATGGCGTGGTGCACGAAGTCGAAGGTCCGGGCACGCTGGAGACCGCCGCCATCGCGGCTCGGTTTGGCGAAGGAATCCTCGCGGAGGATGGCTCGGTGAATCGGAGCCTGCTCGGTCGAATTGCCTTAGATGATGCCATCGCGTTGGCCGATTTAGAGGCGATCGTCCGCCCCGTGGTGCGCCGCCGGATTCAGGACCGGCTGGATCAATCTACGAATGAGGTGGTGGTGATCGAAGCGCTCAAGCTGCGAGAGGGCCCTCTGGCTAAGCAAGTCGATAGCCTCTGGGTCGTCGTGGCCCCGGCCGAGTGTCGGTTGGAGCGCCTGACCACGCAACGAGGGCTGAGCGCGGCGGATGCAAACCGTCGGATGGCAGCCCAAGCGACCGAAAGCGAGCAGACCGCGGGGGCCGACGTGGTCATCGTCAACGATGGCTCGCTGGAGCGCCTCGCCGAAGAAGTGGCACGGGCCTGGGAAGGGGTGATGAACGGGCTGGCTCCTAGGTCAACACCCAGGGGTGAACGGTCGTGACGCTGACCGACGACCGGCAGCGTGAGTCGGGCTCCGGTGCGAGCCCCCGCCAGTTGGCAGACGGGTTCATCCATATCCGGGTCGGGGGCACCCCGGAAGAGATGGGAGCCCAGCATGGGGAGCTGCTGCGAGCTGAGATCCAGGAAATGGTGGTCGCCCTGAGGCACCACGTCTTGGATGGTCAGCCGGGATTTAACGGCCTCGGCCTGCGGATCGGCACCGGGCTAACGGCTGGGCTCATGGAGCGGCGGATCGATCCCCGTTTCAAAAGCGAAATGAAGGCGCTGGCTCGAGCTTCCGACGTTCCGTATGCGGACATCCTCTTGCTCAACTGCGTCGACGACGTGCTGGCGAACCTGTACCAGCTGGGCGCCATGTTCGGACGGCTCGGCTGCTCGGCCTATGCGGTGATGGGCACCCGCACCGCCAGCGGCGAGCTGCTGTGCGGCCGCAACCTGGACTACTTTGTGCCCAGCGCGGCGGGCGAAGATCCGTGGGCCGCGACCAACCACATGAAGCAACAGGTCGTCTGCGTCGACTACCAGCCGAAGGACGCGTACTCCTTCGTCTCGGTGGGTTGGCCCGGCTTTGTGGGCGTAGCCACCGGCATGAGCTCGGCGGGGATCGCCTTGGGCTCCCTCACCGTGTCGACTCGGCGAAACTGGCCTTTCGCGACTCCAGCCACTTTTCTCTACCGAGACGTTCTCGAGCGGGCAGATGGGTTGGAGGAGGCAGTGTCGGTGTTGCGGCGCGGTTCGCGAACCCAGGCCAACAACGTGCTGATCGGTTCGGGCGGCGAGCAGCGGGCTTGCGTGGTGGAGTTCACGCCCTGGCGAATCGTCGTCCGAGAGGCGGCCGATAATTGGATCGCCGCTACCAACCATTTTGTCGACCCGTCCATGGCCCGCTACAACAGCGGCGGCGTCCCGTTTGGCTCCTCGGAACGCAGCGAGCGGTTAGGAGAACTCTGCTGTGGACCCGCCGTCGGCCCGGCCGGAGCTCGAGACTTTTTGGTGGACACGGTGTTGCGGCGGCCGGATGCCAACGACTATTGCGCGGTCCAGAACCCGTGCACGATCTACAGCGTGATGTTCGAGCCTAGCCAGGGAACACTCTCGGTGCGGGTCGGCGATACCCCCGACCGTACCTTCGTGGAGGTTCCGGTAGCGTAAGCCCTAGTGCGTCTTGGGGATGAAAAGGGCGAGGCTCGCGGTGAAGCCGTGTAAGAAGGGGCGTCCGCCGACCGGGCCTATCTCTCCATTGCAGAAGAACCCGCTCAACGGCAGTTGACCGAGGGCTTCCGCCACCGCGTGGGCATCGTGGTCGGCAGTCCCGAACAGCCCAGTCCCCCGACCATTGCAAGTGCAAAGCAACGCGCCGGTCGTCTCGACGCCAGCGAGCTCTTCGCGCACCTCGGCCAGCTGGCGGCGTAGATCTTCGTCGGCCGCTTCGGCGTCACGGATTTGAAATTGCATGGTTTGCCCAACCGACGGAATCGCGTTGATGGCAATGGCGCCACTGCGGGGGTCGATTCCCATCAGATTCCGGATCAGAAAATCGCCCTGGTGAAGCTCATCTTTGTATTCATCCAGGGCGAGGCCGACCAGGAGATTGCGGGTAGCACGCTCTCTGACATCTTCGGCGAGACCATCGATGGTTTCCTGCAGCACCGTCGTCGCCGGGCGATTCCCGATGGAGGTAATCACCTCGCGCTCCACCGAAGTGATCGTCCAGGGGTGGCCGATCGGCATCGCTCCTTGCGCGACCACGGACCGGACGGTAAACGCGCCGCCGATGCCAACCACCACTGCCCCGGATTCGTGCACCTGTCCATTCAGGAAGACCGAAGTGTGACGCTCATTTGGGGAACCTGAGGCCAGCCCACCGACAATCGGTCGATCCGGATATGCAGCGGCGAGCCCGTTGATGAACCGCTCGGAGTCAAAGGTGAACGGATCGGCGAGCACGATCCAGGCGTTGATCCGTTCCTGGGGCGCCCCGAGCCACTGCCTCCAGCTCTCCGGGGACTCGAGATTGGCGATGTCCTTGGTCTCCACGCGTTTCGGGAAAAACTCGGTTCCGGGCAGCGCCAGGCTCAGCAACGAGAGTCCAGGCCGGCCTTCGACCTCCTTCTCGATTCCGACGACTCCCTGCCCGGAACAGCCGACCATGATGGAGGCGGCGCTGCGTTGATAGGCCTGGGCAACGATCGCTGGCAGATCCTCATAGAGCGGGCTCGCGAAGAAGAGGGCGAGATCAGGGGCAGGAGCCGTCCCATCTTCGGGCAGGCCGATACCAGCCAAGGCGGCCGCCCCATCCGGATTTTCGTTGAGCGCTGCGGTCGAGAACATTTTCACTTCCTCCTAGAGCTAATGCGGCTGGGCGCGAATGTGACCATTATCATGCCGCGCACAGTCGCCACGCTCTAGAGGCGTTCTTTGAGGAGGTTGGCGGTGGATCGCGTCATGCCGGGGACGGCGGCAAGGTCATCAACTGGCGCCTGGCGAATCCCATCCACCGAACCGAATTGGCGAAGCAGCGCCTTCTTGCGCTTGGGGCCAACTCCGGGGATCTCATCGAGCGCGGAGCGAAGCGCCCCTTTGCCCCGGCTTGCCCGGTGATAGGTGATGGCGAAGCGGTGCGCTTCATCCCGGACCCGCTGGAGCAAGAAGAGCGCGGCTGAGTCTCGGGGCAATACGACGGGATCGCTCCGGCCCGGGAGGAAGATCTCTTCGCGTTCCTTGGCCAGGCCGACCGTGGGAATCTCCAGCTCGAGGTCGCGCAGGACCGCCATGGCGGCGCTGAGCTGGCCTTTGCCGCCGTCGATCACTACCAGATCGGGGATGACCGCCCATTTCTCGTCTCTGCCCAGCTCTCCATGCTCGGCCTGGGCGGCGGTGACCAGATGCCCAAATCGCCGCCGGAGCACCTCGGCCATTGAGGCGAAATCGTCATTATGATCAACGGTCCGAATGCGAAACCGCCGATATTCCGACGGCTTGGGCTTCGCCTGCTCCAACACGGACATGCTGGCAACGGTAAATGCACCCTGGACGTGAGAAATATCGAAGCATTCGACCCGCTCGGGAATGGTAGAGAGGTTTAACGCCTCCTGGAGCTCGAGCAGTGCGCCCGAGGTTCGCTGGAGATCGTTCACCCATTCGAGGACGAGCTGTTGGAGGGCATCGGTCGCGTTCCGCGTCGCCAGCCGTACCAAACGGGCACCCTCCCCGCGCTGGGCCGGCACTAGTTTCACCGCGTGCCCGGCGGTGGCGGTGAGCCACTGCCGCAGGGCTCGTTCGTCAGGGACTCGATTCGGGATCAGCACTCGCCCAGGCAGTCGAGCCGTGCCTCCATAAAACTGCAGCAAGAAAGAGCCAATCAGCTCCGGCGCGCCCTCTTCCTGGGCGTTCTGGAGCACGAAATGATCGCGCCCGACCATTCTGCCCCCGCGCATGAAGAAAACCTGGATGCAGGCATGGGTCCCCTCCTGAGCCAGGCCAATGACGTCCTCGTCCTCGCGGGTAGTCGTCGTGACCGCCTGCTGCTCGACGACCCGCTCGGCCGCGCGGAGGCGGTCGCGTAGGGCGGCGGCTTGTTCGAACTCCAGCCGATCCGAAGCGGTCTCCATCTCCTGGCGGAGCTCTTTGAGGACGCCCTCGGCTTTCCCCTCCATGAACCGGACCACCCGATCGATCTGGGTCCGGTATTGGTCATTCGTGATCGCGCCGATACAGGGAGCCAGGCAGCGTTTGATGTAGAAGTACAGGCAGGGGCGGGGGTCTTTGCCCGTGATCTCTTTCGTGCACAGGATGTAGGGGAAGAGCCGATTGAGGGTGTCCATGGTTTGGCGGACCGACAGCGTGTTGGTGAACGGTCCGAAGTACTTCGCGCCGTCCGTCCCGGATCGACGTGCAATCTCGACGCGGGGCCATTCATCTTGCACCGTGATGCGGACGTACGGGTAGTGTTTATCGTCCCGCAGCACAATGTTGTATTTCGGGCGCTCGGTCTTGATGAGATCGGATTCCCACTGAAGCGCCTGCATGGGGGATCCGGTGAGGATGTACTCGACATCCGCGATCTGGGCGACCAGCGCTGAAGTCTTTCCGTTCCGCCCCTCGCTGTTCCGCTCCGAGAAATACGAGCCCACCCGCGACCGCAAAGAGGTCGCCTTGCCGACATAGATGGTCCGGCCATCGGCATCCTTGAACTTGTAGATGCCCGGAGCCCGGGGCAGGGCCCGGACTTTGTCGAGGACAGAGTCGGTTGCGGTCTTCGGAATGCTCTCGCCGACATCAATGTTCAAAGCGCACCCTCTACTAGCTACTACATCGCGGCGAGGATCTTCGCCTTAAGCGTTTCGTACTCGATCTCCGAGATGAGTGACTGGTCTAGCATCGCTTTGGCCTTGGCGAGCTTTTCGACCGGGTCCTCCGCCACAGCCGACGGAGCCCCAGCCGTGGCTCCGAGAAAGACGCCGCCGGAACGGGCCCGGTCTTGCTCCATCTCACGGACCCGGCGCTTCTCGCGCCACTCCTGGTCCAGTTGCTGACAGACTCCGTAGAGTCGCTGGGCTTGCTCCTTGTCCAGATTACCGATCGCGTCGTGCCGCTCGTCAACCGTCTCGATCTGGAACTCAGACGAGAAGACGCCCTGGTGAATCTCAGCATTCTTCACGTCCTGCCAGAGAAAATTGTCAAAGGCTACCCGACCGAGAACATCGGGGCGATAAAGAATCACCCGGTTGTTGGTCGCAACCACACAATCCTGTCGAACCGAGAGCGCCGTGGCGTTCTGCATGGCTATGTACAGAATCTCTTCGTTTGGCGTCAGAATCTTGGTCACTTCCTCCGCTATATGCTGGACCGCTTCTGTTTCCTGACTTGGGTCGACGTTCCTTATTGGCACCTGTCCTTCGGTTATGGGTCCGCTCCTCCGGGCTCGCGTGGCGAGTTGCCCGATTCGCGTCGTATTTTGTGCACCCGCGACACCAAAACCAACGGGTCCCGGCCCAGCCCTTCGCGCACGTGGGTTGGTCGATGGCACTGACCATACCATCACCTGGCGTCGCTGTCAGGGCTCGCTTTTCTTATGCGCCTTGTATGATCCCCGCGCGATGCTTTCAGACCCATACCAAATTCCGCCAGCCTTAAAGGAGAGCGCCCTCGGCTGGCGGCGCCGTCGCCGACGCCCACTTTTTTGACCAGGGTTGGACCGCCGTGAAGTATGTCTCGCTCGGCGATCGTCGAGTGTCCGCGATTGGGCTTGGGACGTGGCAATTTGGGTCGCCCGAGTGGGGGTGGGGCCGGGATTTCGGGTCTGACGACGCACGTAAGGTGGTCCATCAGGCACTCGATTCGGGAATCACTTTCTTCGATACTGCGGAGATCTACGGTCGGGGTCGGTCAGAGGAGATCCTGGGCGCTGCACTCCGGGAGCGCGACGTCGAGGTGATGGTCGCTACGAAAGTGTGGCCGACGCGGATCGGCGCATCCGCGGTCGTGGCTGCCGCTCGGCGAAGTCTGGCGCGGCTCCAGCGAGCATCACTCGATCTCTACCAGATCCACTGGCCCAATCCGGTTGTGCCGCTTGCGTGGACTATGCAAGGCATGCGGCGGCTACTTGATCAACGTTTGGTTGGGAGCGTCGGCGTAAGCAATTTTTCGGCCGGCCGCTGGGCTCGGGCCGAGACTTTACTGGGCAGTCCAGTCGTCTCGAATCAGATTCCCTATAGTCTCGTCCAACGGAGTCCCGAACGAAGCCTGCTTCCCTATGCGGTCCAGTCGAAGCGGGCGATCATTGCTTACAGCCCACTAGCCCAGGGCCTCTTCTCCGGCGCCTATGGACCCGGCTACATTCCGTCCGGCGCTCGGTCTTGGAATCCGCTCTTTTCCGCGGGGCGGCTGGTCCGGGCCGAGGCACTGGCAGCCGAGCTGCAGGTAGTCGGCGAACGGCACGCGGCGAAACCGACCCAGATCGCTCTGGCCTGGACGATCCGGTCCGGTAATGTGATTGCGATTCCTGGAGCGCGACGGGACTGGCAGGTGGCGGAAAATGCCGCTGCCGCCGACATTGAGCTTAGCGATGAGGAGGCGGCGCGAATCGAGGCGGCGGCGCTTCCGTTGCAGCTGGGTGGCGGATCACTCCTCTTGAGGGGGGGGCGCATCGCTCGTCAAGTCGTGGAAACCGGGCTCCGGCGTTGGACGTACAGGTGAAGCTCGCAGAAATCGCGGTGGCCATTCCAGGTGCGCGGATCGCGGCGCATTCGGAGATAGAGGTGAGGCGGGTCATCTTTGATTCCAGGCGGGCCGGACCGGGCGATCTCTTTGTTGCTATCCACGGAGCCAATGCCGATGGAGCCGACTTCGCGCTGGCCGCGATCAATCGCGGAGCGGTCGCGATCGTTTCCGAGCGGGAGTTGAATATCGGCGTCGACGTCGGTCAACTGGTCGTCCCCAGTGCCCGCCGTGCGCTGGGGGAAGCAGCGAGTGCTCTGCTGGGTTACCCATCCGAGCGGCTCCGGCTGGTTGGAGTGACCGGCACGGATGGGAAGACCACGACGACTCACCTCATCGCGGCGGTCCTCGCCGCAGATGGTCGGCAAGTTGGTCGGCTAAGCACGGTCGACATCGCCATCGGTGACGTGGTTCGGCCGAACCCGTATGGCAGGACGACGCCTGAGGCTTCAGATCTGCAAGAGGCGCTCCGCGAGCTAGTGGCCGCCGGAGTCGAAGACGCGGTGCTGGAGGTGAGCTCGCACGCGTTGGCTTTGGATCGGGTCTCAGGGTGCACATTCGACGCCGCCGTCTTTACGAATTTGGCACCGGAGCACCTCGACTTCCATGGAACGATGGAGGCTTATG
This sequence comes from Chloroflexota bacterium, assembly GCA_009692845.1. Lineage (GTDB taxonomy): Bacteria > Chloroflexota > UBA6077 > UBA6077 > SHYK01 > SHYK01. The sequence continues at coordinate 181,833 of SHYK01000001.1, forward strand.
CGGAGGCAAAAGCCCGGCTATTTGGGATGCTCGATAGTCCGACTGTGAAGTACTGGAGTCGTATGGGCATCGTCAACGCTGATGACCCATACAGCTTCACGATGATCGGCGCAAGCCCGGTGGGCATCGTTAGCTACGGCCTGGACACTCCATCCGACGTCATGGCGGTCAACCTGAATCTGCTGCCGGACCGAACTCAGTTCAAGCTGGTGACACCGCTGGGCGAATGGGAAATCGTGAGCCGGCTTCGAGGCCGGCACAACGTTTACAACTGGCTAGCCGCGGCGGCGCTCGCGCTCGGCTGGAATATCGATCTCGAAAGGGTGGCGGAGGCGGCGGAGCATACGTCGGCTCCGCCCGGCCGTCTGCAAGACATTGTGTGCGGACAGCCGTTTCGGGTCGTCGTGGACTTCGCGCACACGCCGCAAGCTCTCGCTGCGACCCTAGGGACCTTGCAGGGGCTTGGCAGCGGGCGGTTATATTTGGTGTTCGGAATGGCCGGCCAGCGCGACGCTCGGAATCGCCCGGAGATGGGTCGGCTGGCAGCGGACGGCACTCACTTCTTCATCATTTCTACCGACGATCCGATCGACGAAGACCCGGCGGAAATCGCAGACCAGATCGCGATCGGGGCACAGGTGGTAGGTGCCCAAGAAGATATTGATTACGCTGTGGAGCTCGACCGACGACTAGCCATCCAGACGTTGCTCAAGCGGGCAAGACCCGGCGACACCGTGCTTCTAGCTGGGAAAGGCCATGAGGACCGGATGCTTATCGGGGACCGCTCGGTACCCTGGAGTGACGTGCAGGTGGCGAGCGAGATTCTCGCCGAGCTTGGGTTCGGGCCGTGATTGATCCCAATCAGGTTGATGCCAATCAGGTCGCACCCACCGAAATCGACCAGGCAGCGACCTCGCCCCATTTCACGCAATTCCAGCGCTTGCATGCTCTTTCCGCAGCGGTCATTGTGGTCGTGGCGCTCGGGCTTCCGCTAGTGATGCCTGACACCCGTGGGGCAGTTCCGGCCATCTATGTTGGGGCGGCCGCACTGGCTATTTTTTCGATCCTGTGGCATCTCGTGCTCCCTCCCGCGCGGCGGGGTCGAGGCAGCCTCTTGGTGGACGAGTTGGTCCAGACTGGTGCGGCGGTGGGATTGTTCGTCCTAGCCGGAGCTGCGGAACCCCCCCTTTCTTTCTCTTCTACCCGCCCTTGATTCTGGGCGGCCTTACCGCTGGGCCGCGGGCGACCATCGTGATCGCAGGCGCTGCGACTCTGGGTTTCCTGGGAGCTACTCTGCTCTCCGGCATTACCGGGGCCGCCTTTGTCTCAGTCACTTGGTGGGGGAACGCGATCGCGGTCTGGATTGTGGCTGCCACGGCGGGATTGGTCGGGATTGAAGTCAACCGGACTCACCGAAGAATGGCAGAGCAGATGGAGCGCTCCGAGCTGTACTCGAACGTGGATTGGCTGACCGGTCTTTACAACCGGCGGCACCTCGAGTTCGTCCTGCCGCAAGAAATCGCTCGAGCCCACCGTAACGGTCGGCCGGTCTCCCTGTTGATAGTGGATGCGGATCACCTCAAGGCCGTGAACGATAATCTGGGCCACCTGATGGGTGATCAGCTACTCACGCACATCTCAGAAGTGATGAAGTTGCAGATGCGCCTGGTCGATACGGTGATCCGGTTTGGCGGAGACGAGTTTGTCATCATCATGCCCGACACTGATTCCGCCGGTGCTTTCATCCCGTCTGAGCGGATTCGCGCCGTTATGTCCGGTTATGAATTGAGCGCTGATGGTATCGCCGTCGAGACCAGCATCAGCGCTGGGCTAGTGACCTTTCCGGAGGACGCTCAGGATGGTTCCAGCCTGTTGGCCGCGGCCGATTCGGCTCTGTATGTGAGTAAGCGGGACGGAAGGGATCGAGTCACCGTGTACCGGCCGGAGTACAGTGGGGTCACGGAGCCGGTGGGGCGAGATTGAGCGCGATTCACGATTGGCCGGGTGCTCGATCGGTGTCAAGGTGGCCCGTCTAGAGGTTAAGAGCCGACCGAGACGGATGGCCCTTTTGGTGGCTGGGGCCCTGGCCATCCTCAGTTCTTCGTGCAATGATCGTCTTGGCTGGTCGGACCCTGATGGCGACCAGCGGGTATCCGTCGTCAGCCAGACCCTGGTCATCCTCGCTCGGGCGGAGCCGGAGACGTTGGCCGCCCGGGAATTTGTCCCACTCAACGGCCCCCGGCTTATCAGCGTCCTGCGGCTATTGAATGCCGGGCTCGCCATGCTCGATGGGCAGGAAGTCGCGCGGCCTTATCTGGCGGTCCAGCTTCCCCGGCTGGATACCGATACCTGGCGGCTCCTTCCTGACGGTGAGATGGAAACCACCTATGCTTTGCGGCCCAATCTCACCTGGCATGATGGGAGCCGGCTTTCCGCGGAGGACTTTGTGTTTGCCTGGCGGGTCTATGCGGACTATGGGGCAGGGCAGGCGACGCTCGGACCCATGAGCGAGATCGACCAGGTGACCGCGCCCGATGCGCGGACGGTCGTTATCCATTGGAAGCACCCCTACCCGGGGGCCGGATCTCTCGAGGCGAGGGGCTTCCAGCCCCTTCCGCGAAGTCGGCTGGAAGCCCAATATCGGAGGGGTGCGACCGACGCCATGGCGAGAAGTGCTTTTTGGACCACCGAATACGTCGGGCTCGGGCCGTACAAGCTAGCGAAGTGGGAGCCAGGGAGCTACCTGGACGTGGCGGCTTTCGATGGCCATGCGTGGGGCCGCCCCAAGATCGCTCGCATCCGGGTTCGGTTTATGACCGATCTGGACGCGGCGCTGGCATCGCTAATTTCGGGAGACGTCCAGGTGGCCCTCGACGACGCCATCCGGTTTCCCCAGGCGGGTGCTTTGGACCGCGAGTGGTCCTCGAGAGACGGCGGAACGGTGTTGGTTGTGCCCAACCAGTGGCGCCGCGCTGAAATTCAGCAGCGGGCGGACTTTGCGAGTCCGCGAGCGATACTCGATGCGCGAGTTCGGAGAGCGTTGGCGTACTCAGTCGACCGGGGCGCTCTTAACGACGCGCTGTTTGGTGGAGCCGCGACCCTTGCTGATACCTTCATCCCCCCGACCGTGGTGTATTACCCGCTAGTGGAGCAATCCCTGGCTCGCTATCCCTATGATCTGCAGCGAGCCGAAAAGCTCATGGAGGAGGCGGGTTTCACCAAAGGTCCGGACGGAATCTACCTTCATCCGACCCAGGGGCGATTTGTGGGGGACCTCCGTGTGAATGCGACGCCGCTCGCTCAAACGGAGGTCGCAACCTTGGCCGATGGTTGGCTGCGAGCGGGCTTTGACCTCCACTCGGTGACGGTGCCGCCCGCGCAGTCGCGTAGCCGAGAGATGCGAGGCGGCTTTCCAACTCTCTACACGGTGGGAGGGACCCCCGGAGCGGGAGCGGTGGGGGGCTTCATTTCGACGAGCGTTGCAGGGCCGAAGAATGGTTGGGTGGGGACCAATCGGAGCGGCTGGACAAATTCGGAGTACGATCGCGCTTATGTGAGCTTCGGTAGGACGCTGGATTCGGGGGAGCGCAGCAATCAGATGATTGAAATGGCGCGACTCTTGAGCCGGTCCGCAGCGGCGATCTCCCTCTACTTTACGCCCCAGGTGGTTGCCTATTCGGCCAAGGTTGACGGTCCTCAGCCCTTCTCTCCCGGGAGCGATCCGACCTGGAATATCCATCAATGGGAGCTGCGGGCGTCGAGCTAATCATCCCTCGCTGGCCGGGCAGTGCCCGTGCTCGATGTGGTAGGCGAAGTCCTCCGGGAAGAGGCGGATCGCTGAGGTCAGCGGCGGAATGGGCATAGAGATCAGTCCGCAAAAGCCCTTTCCCCGTGCGAAGGCGCCCAATTTGGGGATTTGATCCAGCATTTGCTGACTGCCTTGTCCGTCCCGAACTTGGGCGGTGATGCGCGCAAGCGCCTGGGTCTCCATCTGGCAGATTGGGCACTGGCCGCACGACTCCTTCTGGAAGAAATGGGCAATCCCATCCACCACCTCGACCAAGCATTCGCCGGCTTCGATGATGCGTAGAATCCCGCAACCGAGCGCTGATCCCAGCGCCGCCAATGGCTGGCGGTCCATGGCGACGTCCAAGTCGGTGCCGCCGATGAACGCGCTGGAGGGACCGCCTGGAAGCACGGCCTTTATCGCTTTTCCGCTGGCTAACCCGCCCCCATAGTCTTCGATCAACACGCGCAGGGAGATCCCGATGGGTAGCTCCACCACACCTGGTGAGCGGACATTGGACGGCAAGGTGAACAGCATAGTTCCCGGGTTGTCGGCGGTCCCCTGCCCACGAAACCAATCGGGGCCGCGTCGAACAATCGTCGGTATGAAGGCGAAGGTCTCGATGTTGTTTACCACCGTAGGCTTGCCGTGCAGCCCCGCGCTGGTCGGGAAGGGAGGCTTTTCGCGCGGCAGCGGCGGGCCGCCTTCGATGACCTCCAGGACCGCCGAATCTTCGCCGGCAACGTATTCCTGGGGGGCGGACTGAATGCGGACGGCCAGGTTGAAGGCCGAACCGGCCACCCGAGCGCCCAGGAAACCGGCCGCCGACGCCTCGGTGATGGCTCGGTCCAGCATCGCGGTCGCGTGGTCATACAGGGAATTGACGTAGAGCACCGCTTCGTGGGCACCGATCGCATAGGCGGCCAGAATCACACCTTCCAGCACGCGATGCGGGTAACTTTCCATGAGCACTCGGTCCTTGGCGCTTCCGGGCTCATCTTCTCCGCCGTTGGCCACGACATATTTTTGGGTCTCCGCCTCGCTGGCGGCCAGCCGCCATTTTTGGCCAACTGGGAATCCAGCTCCGCCTCGTCCCCGCAGGCCCGATCGCTCGATTGTCGATAGGAGGTGCTCGGGGAGACGCTTTACGGCTGCGGAGAGTGCCTCGTAGCCGCCTTCCCCCTGGTAGTCAGCAAGCGGCTGGGGATCGGCACTACCCGGTCTGGTGAGCAGGATTGGCTCCATGATCGAACGCCCTCCGATGAAGTCTCGCGACGGGGCCTAAAGGTCGCCGAGGCTGTCCAGGATCTCCAGTATCAGCTCTCGAAGATCTGGATCGACTCCTTCGGAGAGACGGTCGACTGGTGATCCTCCCAGGATATGGTTGGCGATCTCGGGGACATCCGACGGTTGCACTCCCGAGTACCACGTACCCTGCGGATAGAGCACCAGGTTGGGACCTTCGGTGCAAGCACCGAAGCAGATGTAGGGCTTGACCTCCACGGTGCTCCCGGCCGCGGCCAGGCGCGCAGCAATCGCTTCCCCCACCTCGATGGAGCCTCGCGACTTGCAGTCGATGTTGTGGCAGACGAGGCAGAGCGCTATTTCGGGGCTACGCTCCATGCAGTCAGGCGAGCGGGGCGAAGGTCGGGGCAGGCATGCCCAGGTGTTCGGCAAACCAGTTGAGAGTGTCCATCCAGGCCTCGGGAGCGGTCACCGGGTTGTAGGAGGCCCCGGTATCGTTGTGGAAGGCGTGCTGCGATCCGGGATAGACCTTCATCGTGTAGGTGATGCCCGCCGCATCCAAGGTGGGCTGAGTCGCCAGACCCCTGGCGGTCGTCCCTGTGTCGAGCTCGGCATAGACTCCCAGGACCGCCGCTCGAATCTGGGGGATCCCAACGGTGGGCGGCGGCGTCCCGTAAAAAGGCGCGGCCGCCACCAGGTCCGGGTAGAGAGTGGTCAACTCCCAGATCACGCCGCCGCCGAAGCAAAATCCGATCGCTGCCAGCTTGGTCGAGTCCACGGCCGGGCGGAGCTTCATGAAGTCGAGCGCGGCGACGAAATCCAGTGGATTCTGACGCGCCGACAAGCGTGACTGAGCCGGCCTAATCGCATCTGGCGCGAGTTCGTCAGTGGGCGGCCCCACATGCGAGAGCAGGTCCGGGGCGATGGCTACGTAGCCTTGTTTGGCGAACCGGCGGGCGACGTCTTTGATGTGAGCGTTGAGCCCTTGGTTTTCCTGGCATACCGCCACACACGGTAAGCTGTTGGGAGCCATCTCGCCGGAGGGCCAGGCGACGTAGGCCTTCATCTGGGTTCCGTCGGTCGTGTCGTACCAGACCCACTCGGGCGTGATTGAGGGGTCGTCTTCCTCGACGTGGAAAGGTGAAGTCGCGGCCAGAGTGGCCGCCCGGGCCGTCCCCGGCGTGACCGTTCGCGCAACGGCGGATGCGGCTGCTGCGGCCATCCCGAACAATCCGGCCCGGCGCAGAAACTCCCGCCGATCGATCCAGCCATCGCGAAAGTGCTCGAGCTCTTCTTCAACCAGGCGTTGCTGGATCTCGTTCACTGCCCCTCCGGTTTCGTGGACCACTTCTCGTTCTACGCCGGGTAGCCGGCTCAGGATTTCCCACGCGCCTGGATGGCTGCCAGCACCCGCTCGGGAGTCAAAGGAGCCTGAGTGACCCGGACGCCGATGGCATCCTCCACTCCATTGGCGATGGTGGCTGCCACCGGAATGCAGGGCGTTTCCCCCACCCCCTTGGCCCCAAACGGCCCGAAAGTGGACGGCACCTCCACCAACTCGACGGTTAGCTCGGGGATCCCGGGCGCAGTGGGCAGGAGGTACTCCCACAAGTTGGCATTCAGGTTCGTCCCGTTCTCGGAGAGGATCTCCTCGCTCAGCGCATATCCCAGGCCGAAAACGACTCCGCCTTCGATCTGCCCCTTGCAATTGCGCGGATTCAGCGCGCGTCCTACGTCCTGCGACGTGTAGTACTTGGAAACGCTGATCAGACCGGTCTCGGGATCCACAGAGAGCTTCGCTACGTGGCAAGCGAAGCTCGGAGCGTCCACGGTTTCCGTCCGTTCCTCGCCCTGCTCGCGAATCTCGCGCTCGCGATCCTCGGCGTCGGTGCCAATGATGGGCCCCGAGGACGAGCCGCCCGCCGTCTGGGCGATCTCGGCGACAGTGAGGCGCTTGCTGCCATCGGATCGAGAGAAGACCTCCCCGTCCTGGGTGTCCAGTTCCTCCTCGTCCACTCCTAGTCGCTCCGATGCGAGCCGCAGCAGCTTCCGTCGGGCATCCTCGGCGGCCTGCCGAATCACGTTACCCACTCGGTAGGTGGTCTGACTCCCGCCCGTTCCCTGCTCCTGAGGGGTAGCCTCTGTGTCAGCCGCGATCACGCTGACCCGCTCAATGGGGACGCCGAGGACTTCCGCAGCGACTTGACGCACGATCGTCCACTGGCCGCCGCCCTGGTCGGTGACCCCGGTCAGGACGACGACCCCTCCGTCCATGTCGATCCGGACGGTTGCCGAGCTGTTCACCTTGGCTGGGTTGGGATGCAGCGCCCACAAGGACAGGGCGACGCCCACGCCCTCATTCGGGCCTATGTCACCGAGGTTGCTGGCCATCCAGTCCCTTGCTCTTTCGATGCACGCCTGAAGGCCAACGTTGCGCAGGATTCCGTGTCCGGATGGGGCGGTGTCGCCATCGCGCAGCGCATTCTGGAGCCGCAGATCGAGCGGGTCTCGCCGCAGCAAGCGGGCGAGGCTATCCATATGAGACTCGGTGGCGAAGCTCGTCTGAGGTCCTCCGGGTGCGCGGACGTGTCCGGCCGGTGAGGAGTTCGTGTAGGCTGAGGTCGCGACCACTCGGGCATTCGGGATTCGGTAGGCGCCGATCAGGCTGTTCGCGGCTCCGGCCCCGCCACCCCCGGTGTCGTCCACTCCCCCCACGTTCATGAGCATGGTGCCGTCGAGCGCGACAATGGATCCATCGGGTCGCACGCCCATCTTGAGTCGGATGACACACGAGGGGCGCGACGTCATCGCCGTGATCTCTTCCATACGCGAGAGGGTCAAGCGGACTGGCCGACGGGCTTTCCGGGAGAGCAGAGCCACGATGGGCTCGATGAAAGCGGCTCCCTTCCCCCCAAAGTCCCCGCCGACGACCGGAGAGATGAGGCGGACCCGCGAAAGCGGGAGGCCCAGGGTGTCGGCCACGCTCTGGCGCTCCCCAAATGGCGCCTTGGTGGCTGCCCAAACCGTGACCTTACCGTCTGGATCGGTCTGAGCGATGGCCGCATGGGGCTCGGTAAAAGCCTGGCTCTGGCGAGGGGTGCGATAAGTGGCCTCGTAGATGATCAGCCCTGGCTCGGCGAACGCCTGATCCACGCTGCCAACTTCGTGGACCACTCGGTTGCGCATGTTGCCGCTACGCTCCGGTCGCCCGGTGTCAACATAGCTGGGAAGATCGGGATGTAGGATGGGCGCTCCCGGGGCCAGGGCCTCCTCCGGGTCGAAAACTGCCGGCAGCTCTTCGTACTGGACCTTAATGAGCCGAATCGCGCGTTCGGCGGTTTCTTCGTTGACCGCCGCCACGGCGGCGACCGGTTCCCCGAAGTACAGAACCTTCTCTCTGGCAAGTGCGTGCCGATCTCGAATGAAACGGCCAATCCGAGTCGGAGGTACGTCTTTCCCGGTCACGACCGCGTAGACGCCGGGCAGCGCTTCCGCCTCCGCAGTGTCAATAGAAAGAATGCGGGCGTGGGCATGGGTGCTCCGCAGCACCTTGGCTTCGAGGGTGCCAGGGAAACGAACGTCGCCCGCGTAGGCGGCGCCACCGGTCGCCTTGGAATAAGCGTCCCGTTTGGGAATCGATTGTCCGATAGTCCGGAGCGCGGTTGGTGCAGCCATCTCTCAACTCCTCAGCGAGGGGGTCGCGCGGAACGTAATCGGCTCGTCTCCCAACCAGTTCCTGGTTGTCTCCCAGGGGTTCGGGGGCCCGTGCAGGCGGGCCTTTTTCTTAGCTCTTTCGCAGCTCCACGGCTGCTGCCTCGATCGCTTCAAAAATCTTGATGTAACCGGTGCACCGACACAGGTTCCCCTCGAGGGCGTCGGCGATCTCTTTTCGAGTTGGGCTCGGGTTCTCATTGAGAAAAGCGGTCGCCGCCAGGATGAAGCCGGGCGAACAATAGCCGCATTGGATAGCCCCCAGCTCTACAAATGCCCGCTGGAGCGGGTGCAGCTCGTCTCCCTTGGCGAGTCCCTCGATGGTGGTTACCTGGTGGCCGTCGGTTTGCGCGGCGAGCATCAGGCATGACTTTACGGCCTGCCCATCGATGAGCACGGTGCACACGCCACAATTGCCGGTCCGGCAACCCTCCTTAGTGCCAGTCATGTCCAATTCATCACGCAGGAGCCGCTGAAGGGTCCAGTACGGCTCAACGTCGATGGTCTCGGAGCGTCCATTCAGGTTTACGGAGACTGGCATCTTCAAGGCCATTTCACCTCAAGTCTTAGTCGCAGACTACTGGCTTTATGCTGCCCGATGATATTAGATGTTGTAGGGCTGTGGCGAAGTGGGCGCCTGCGTTTTCAGATCGGTCGTCTATATGTTTTCGGAGTGATTGCCAGAATGAGGATCGTTTCTGTGGGCGTCCCGGCCCGCAACGAGCAGCCGGTCATCGGCCAAACGCTCAATGATCTCCTGGACCAGCGCCTGCCGTCTGGCGTCGAGCTGGAAGTCATCGTTTGTGCTAACTGCTGTACTGACCAGACTGCCCAGGTGGTGGCCTCGTTGGCCAAAGTTGATTCGCGAGTCAGATTGCTGGAGACAGCGATCCCCGGCAAGTCGAACGCGCTAAACCTGATCAAGCTGGAGGCCACCGGTGCGGAGCTCTTCTTCTGCGATGCCGACGTGCGTCCTGAGCCCTCTGCGGTAACCAAGCTCCTTCAGGTTCTCGATGCACGCCCAGACCTGGCAGCGGTGGGAGTTAAGACGCTGCCGCTGGAGCGTCCGAATCGGAACTGGGTAGAGGCAGTCGCGGGGACGTGGCGCAAGACCCATGACGCTCGCAATCTGATCGGGGCCTTTTTCGCGATTCGCAAAGCGCGTTTGCCTGAATTTCCATTGGATGTGATCAACGAAGACACCTGGCTGTCCTACACCCTGGGGAGGGACAACTACGTGCTCATTCCGGGCGTGGAGGTGCGGCAAACAATGGCGCGGACCCTGGGCACGTTTCTAGGCCAGGTGACCCGCTGGGATGCCGGCCGCATGCAACTCTACCAATGGGGGGTGGCAGAGCTTCCGAATCCGCTGATGCGGTTTCGAGCCCGCTTTGCCTACTTCGGCGAGCTCAGCTGGCGCGAGCGGCTGGTGCTTCCCCTATTGCTGCCGATCGCGCTCTGGGCGCGCCTCGCATCCGCCCAGGCGCACCGCAGTCACGCCTTCGAGCATGGCTGGGAGCCAAAGAATCGGTCCGCGGCCTAGCGCCTTACTTGGCGCCGGGGTCGGTACGAGCATTTTCTTGCGTTCCACTACAATATTCGTCCGATGCGAGGCGGGCCTGCAAATGGTCTCGCCACGGCGTCGAAATGCCGGTTCCGGCGTAACTGTTGTAGCGAGGCCGGGAAGCGGAATCGCACCTCCTAAATCTGAGTAAGAGGATCCACTGACGTGGCATTAACGGCCCCTAAGCTTCGGGTTGGCATCAATGGGTGCGGCCGGATCGGCCGGGCGATCACCCGGATCAACCTCGAAAAGGACGCCTTCGACCTCGTGGCGATCAACGACGTCAATCCGGACATCGAGAATGTCGCCTATCTCCTTAAGTACGACTCGACTTACGGACGGCTGCGCCACTCGGTCGCGGTCGCCGATCACCACTTACTCTTCGATGGAATCAAGAAGACCGCCGTCTATTCCGAAAAAAGCGTGGCATTGGTTCCCTGGCAAGAGCACGGCGTGGATGTCGTAATCGACGCGTCGGGGAATGATCTGAACCTGTTTGCGCTCCCGGAGCTGGACCGAACTTCGCTCCGCCACTGCATCGTCACCAACTCGCCGGACCAAATTTACCTGGACAAGTCGGTCATTGTCGGCGTGAACGAACAGACCCTCACGCCGAGCGATTTCGTGGTGTCAGCCAGCATCTGTGACGCCACCGCTTTCGTATCGGTCATCCACCTGCTGGACCGGGCGTTCGGGATCGAATATGGCTCCCTCACGACCTTGCATCCCTGGCTCAGCTACCAAAGGCTTCTCGATGGTCAGGCGGACGGCATCTACGATCCTCCTGAATACGGGCTAGGTCGAGCCAGCACAACCTCGCTGATCCCGAAGCCGACTACGGCAGTGCGCGCGGCAGCCAAGATCATTCCGGGAATCGACGATAAGTTCATTAGCATGTCGTACCGGGTGCCGACGATGATCGTGTCGGCAGCGGACATTGTCGTGAAGCTGGCCCGTCAAGTGACTAAAGCCGAGGTGGTCGAATTGTTCCGAGATGCCGAACTGCGTCAGCGGTATCCGATCATCCAGAACAATTTCGAGCCGCTCGTTTCGGCGGATTTCACCGGGTCAGAATACTCGGCCATCGTGGACCAACGTTGGACCGAGGTGCAGGGCACGGGGCAATTGAAGCTGGTGCTGTGGTACGACAACGAGTGGGGTTACAGCAGCAGGGTGGTCGACCTGGTGACGCACCTTGCCTCCCTGTATGACTGACCCGGCCAGCGGGCACACGTGTCCCTCTCCGCCTTCAACGCCGCCTGGGGCGATAGTCCTGATCTAGCGCCGCTGTTCGTCGTCGTTGGCGGTGCGGCCGGCACTGGCAAATCCACCGTGGCCGGCGAGCTGAGCGCGCAGATTCCTGGCCTTACCGTGGTGTCCACGGCGCTGATCCGCACGGTGCTTCGGGCGACCCGGTCGAATGGACTCTGGTTGGACGCACACACCTACGACTTGCCGTCCGTGGAGGCTTTCGTCGAACAGTCGCGGCCCATCATGGCCGCGATCAATGAGCTGGCCCGGTTCGCCCGTTCGGAGCGCCAGCTTTTCGCCGTGGAGGGAAGCAGTCTGGTGCCCGGGCTATTCAGCGAACCTGTAGGCGTGACTGCCATTGAGCTCTATCTGGCAGTCAGCGACCCCGACCAGCATCGGATGATGCTGGGGGGTCCTACCCACGCCAGGAAGCTCAGTGAGCGTCAGTTTGGCCGGTGTCGAGTGCTTCAGGACTTCATCATTGCAGAAGCCGCCCAGCAGTCCCGCATCGTGGTGGAATTCGACGCCGGCCTGGATGTCGCCCTGGCGCTTGTCGAAGACCGGCTGCGAACGACCTGAGGTCGTAAACCTCAAACGTAAAGTGCCGCGAGCTCGGCCCGGTACAATGCATCTTCGATATTACGGAAGCTCCGGGGGCCGGGTCCACCTGGGCCTTGCCGCGCGGCCAGGAGAGCAGCTGCAATGTGGTCCGGGCCGTCGAACACCTGGGCGTGGTGATGCATCCCGGTCATGGTGCGGGCCACCTCGCGGGATAGGACCAGCGCCTTGCCATGCTGCTCGGCCCGCTGAAGCGCCGCCGAAGTGTAGCAGCGTCGGTAAGGGAGCACGATCGCATCTGCTGCCGAGAGATATAGGTCCAGGTCCGATTCTGAGCATTCGCCAGTGCGCAGGACGACCTCGTCCTGGGCAACCCGGACCGGGTCGTCGGCACCCTGACCGAACTCACCGACCACGTAAAGCGCAGCGTCCAGGGCCTTCGGGTCGAATGCACTGAGCAGGAGATCCAGGCCCTTGTAGCGTTTGATGTGCCCAAAGAACAGGAAGATGAAGCGGTCCTCGTTGAGACGAGCTTTGGCTGCGGCTTGTGGGGTCAGCTCGACTTCATAGTCGGGCAGACCAATCAGGTGGACGTTGTTCCGGGCGGGGAAAAGGCGCCGGTATTCGGCCTGGGCGTAGGCGGTGTGGACCACGACTCGGTCAGCCAGGCGGGCCAGCAAGGTTCCGATCGCTCGATGTTTCGCTACGTTCTCGCCGTCGTGGGGCAAGACTTCGTGGACCGTCCAGACGATCCGCTTCCCCAGGGCTCTTACCGTGAAAAGTGCCCGACAGAATGCGACGAACGGGAGTTGGGCGTACAGCCACTGGACGTGAAGGACGTCAAAGTCGTCACGATGCGCCCTCAACCATTGCGGATTACAGATCGTCCGCTGATATTCCGCCAATCGGTGAGGGATCGGTAGCACCGGCTCCACGCCCGCCGCCTCGTACCAGATCCGCAGATAGGTGTTGGTTCCATGAATGTCGGGCAAGGACAGGACGCGGATAGGGCGCTCGGTTTTCATAGCCGGCGGTTCTTGCGGGCCAGAGCGTCAGCCCAGGCGCTTTCTTGAATCTCGGCAATTTCTCGCCAATCGTAAGAGTTCTCGACCAGCTTTCGGCCCGCCTCGCCCAGCGAGATGCGCAAAGACTCGTCGTCGAGCAGGCGGACCACCGCAGCCGCGAACGCTTTCGGAGTATCCGCTATGAGGAGGTGGACCTGGTCTTCAACGGCGAGGCCTTCACAGCCAATCGTGGTACTGACGACCGCCTTTTTCATCGAGAGAGCCTCGAGAATTTTCAAACGGGTGCCGCTCCCGGCCCGCAACGGAACGACCACGACCTTGGCGCCGAGCAGGTAGGGTCGGGTGTCGGGCACGTCTCCGGCGATCTGGACGTTTGAATCACGACCGAGGGCGAGCAGGCTCGCCGATGGGTTCTTGCCCGCTGCGATGAAGACCGCGTCGGGATAGGCGACTCGCACCCCGGGGAAAATCTCGGACGCAAAGAATTGGACCGCATCGATGTTGGGCGCGTAAAAGAGCGATCCGGTGAATGCGACGCTTGAAATGCGCCCGTGCCCGTCGGACAAGGCGTGGCCATTGATGACGGCGGTGGTGTCGAAGTAACGCGAGTCAACTCCGTTGGGGACCACGCTGATGCTCGCCGCTGGAGCTGCACTGTTGAGCAGAGCTCGGTCGGATTCGGAGGTGGTGAGGCAAAGATCAAATGACTGGGCGAGGGCGCTCTCGTAGCGGAGCAGCCGACCGCTGTCCGGATCCGCCGAGCCAGGCTGATTCATCTGGTGCTGGCGCTCGGCCAGAACCCAATGCAGATTGTGGAAGGTGAGCACTCGGACGGCATCGGTTTGGAGGTGCATGAGCCAACCGCCCGCCCATGAATGCTCGATCTGCACCAGATCGTAGCCATTCTGTTTGAGGAGATCCTGGGTGGCGGCTGCCACCCAGGGGGTCAGCCAGAGCCTGCGCCAGTAGAACGGATCCCCCACGGGTCGGGCTCGAGCAGTTTTGGCCGGTGGCGGGCTGGGCCAAGTTCGGAGGGGCGCCAGGCCAGTAGACGTATGGGAGCTGAGCTCCCGATTGATCGCTTCAGCGGCTTCCGTCTCCGGCAGAATCTCCAGGTGCGAGCAGATCGATCGCAAGTCCTGGAGGCCGGCTCGAAGTCCTGGCAGGGTTGAGCGGCGGGCAACCAGCATCAAGTCGATCTCATGCCGCTGGCTGAGCTCGCGCAGCAGACAGTATTCACGAGTGGCGCCGCCGGTGCCCGGGAAAGCGGGCAGCTCGTCGGTGATCAGGAGGACGCGCGTCGAAGTTCCAAGATCATTCGGCGGGGGTTGCCGGGCCGGTCGGTTGCCTCTGGCTCGCGGCCGCCGATCTGTCGAACACGTTCAAAAATTGTTTGACCTCGGAACTCGTCTGGAGGCGAAAGACCTTGCGACCGACGGCATATTCCTGAATTCGGGCCCAGATCCGGGGGAGCCGAGCGCTCGGATACGTCCAAATGGCCCAAAGGTAGGGCCAATCGAGGCGCTCCGGGCAACCGCTCGGCATGTCGGGTCGCGACTTGCCTCGATAGGCGATCCAGCGGCGGAGTGCCCGCCAGAGACAAATAACTTGGGGCAGGTCGAGCAGCACGATGGTGTCGGCGGCTCGGAGGCGCACGTGCATGGCCGTTCCGCCCGAGTCGCCATCGATGATCCATTCGTGGCTCTTGATCAGATGCTCCACGATCGGAGCTTCCTCCTCGCGGCTAACCATCACCCAGCCGGGCTTCCAAAGGTAGCGGTCGAGGTGAAACACCGGTATGCCCAGACGCTCGCCGATCTGCTCGGCCAGCATCGACTTCCCGGAGCCGGGGGAGCCAAAGATGACGATCCTTTCCATCAGCCGGGCTTCTCTCTCTGTGCTAAGGCTCTCTCAACTAGGCGAACGTTCGACGGCAATCATAAGGGGACGGCGGTCGGTTCGGAGGGAGACTGGGATCACCCATCCAAACAGGTAGGGATGACTGCCCATCCGCGGGGGGACCGGCTCGGGGCGTGCTCCTATCCTGCAGTTGGGCGGGGGAAATGCGGTCCGAGTCTTGGTCCAAGGTCTTAAATTTTAAGCGGAGGATGCTTTGATGACTTCGACCCCGAGGCGGCTTTTTGTGACTTTTGCCATGTTACTTGCCACCGTGGTCGTTGGCCTGGTTGTGTTGCCGGGACTTACCGGCGATGGGCCGATGTCCAGGCTGGTGGCAAACATCTGGCTGGCCTGGATGTTCGCCCTGTGGGGTGCGCTGGTGGCGGTGATCGTCTTCCTGATTGCCTGGCTGGCCGAACCCATGCCCCAGGCTAGCGGAGCGGTTGGCGCAGCGCACATCGCCGAGCGGGGATCCGATCGAGATCAGGCCTCGAGGGCTGCGTAGCCGAGGGCGAAGATCCGTTCGCCCTGTCCGCCCGGCCCCGATCCCATCGGGGGTATTCGGAGAGGCACTCGAAGGGCCGATGTGGTTTGAGGGCCTCGCCATGAAGGGGACTAACTAGGCGGGGTGCTCGCGCAGGTAGAGGGTGAAATCGAGATCGCCCGGCGAATGACCGAGCTGGGTGATCGCGAGGGCTATCTCTGCCCGGTGCTGGGTACCGTGAACGATGAGCTGGGTCATCAACGCCCACAACGGCGTGACTGATTCCTGTCCGGTTCGGGCGGAAACTTGGTGGATTTCGCGGTTGACCTCGGCGTCGGTGAGACGAGCGAGGTAGTCCTTCATCTGGGTCTGCTGGATGTCCCAGCGCTCTTGAAGGGCCGCGGTGGTGGGGACGGTTTCCTCATTGATGCGGCCCTCTAAGGAGCGGCCTTCCCAGCGGGCCAGGTAGCCGGCTTCGGCGCTCAGGGCATGGACGAAGGTCGCCCGGATGTTCCCATAGTCGAGCGCCCGAGGCGCGACATACTCTTCCTGAGTCAATTGGGCGACCTGGGCCAGGATCCGGTCGCGGACCCAGTAGTGATAACCAAAGAGCGTTCGGAAATAGTCGGCGTTCATTGCGGGATCCTCCTATTAGGCTAGCTCGCGGGCGAGGTCAGAATGGCGCCGTTCGACTCCACGAAGCGGACGTAAGGAATTTCCTGGTCGATGGTCAGCTGGGCGGTGCCAATGGTGATGATGGCGGGCGCAAAAATGCGGTCCAGGATGCGCATTGATGGTCGGGACCCCGAGCGTCTCGCGCCCCGATCCTCGGATGGCGGGTGAGAGACCGGGTCCCCGCCGTCGGTTCTGGGCTCAATGGTCAGCTTGGTCAGGACGCCCCGGGCTGAGCCCACCGTCTTGGCGGTGATCTCGTGCCCGGCCTGAATGCTTCCTCCGCGGCCCGCTTGACCGGTGACGGTTACCGAATCGCCCGCGGTGACATGGGAGCCGGAAGCCTCTCCGGAAATGAGAATACTGCCGTCGCAGGTTACGGTGGCGTCTTCGAGCAAACCTACTTCGATCCGGGTCTTCGAATGGATTTCGCCGGTCCCGCGTCCGACCATGCCGCGAAGGAGCATGATGACGCCATCGGCATCGAGTCGGGCCGCGATCGCGGGGCCTTTCACGGGCAGGTCGCCGGTGGCGCGAATGCTGGAGCCGTCGGTCAACTCGCCTTCGACGACGACATTGCCGGCAAAGTCGACATTGGTAGGGGCATGATCTGCCGACTTCGGGATCTTCAGTAATGGCAAGACGCTGATCTTGCCGTCACTGGTCCGGACCAGACTGCCCGATATCGTGGCGGCCAGCTGGAGGCCGTCCGCGCTAATCGCGACATTGGTCCCGACGTAACGGGTGAGATCGAGGTCCTTACCGAAAGTGGTCGGGATCGAGGCTCCCTTGACGGTCATTCCCTCCGAGCCCCGTTTGGCCGGTTGAAGGATGAGGAGGGGATCGCCCGCCTCGATGGCCTCGTCGAAGTGGCAGGCGGAGAAATCGGGGCTGCCATCCGGCAGGATAGTGGGCGAAGCCGGCGACGGGGTGGTGAGGATCGCGGCATCTTCCCCAATATCGGGGGGAGTACCTTGGGCGACCAGAATGGCTCGAGCGAGCTGCCACCGGGTCAGCGCGATGCGGACTGGCTCGACGTCGATCCCGTGGACCACGCCCGCCTGTTGCAGAGTGGCAAGCGCGTCGGCCAGGGGATCTGCCGCCCCCGTCGGCTCCACGCCAAGAACGAGGTAGGCGGCCATCTCGTTGTGGGAGATGAGGGCGGAGAACGGAGTGTTCTTGGGCGCTTCATAGGAGCCGATGGGCTGCGGCTTCCCAGCGGCCTTTTCGATGATTGGGAAGATCCGATCGTGGTCGAATGAGGTGAGCGGCCAACTCCGCCACGCTTTGAGAACTTCCTCGGGCATGACCGGTTTGCCGGACCCATCCGGCGGGTAGACGGTCAGCCAGACGCTGCCCAACGAATAATCGACCTCCCAATGGCCGTCCAGGGCCGGGGGACGCTTGGCGACCGTGAAGCGGGTTTTCTTGGGCTGCCAGGGCAGCCGGGAGGGCACCTGCTCGCTCGCCAGGATTTGCAGCTGGGAGGAGTCGGCTCCGATGATGGCGGCTGCCTGAGCGAGCGCTTCGTCGGCGGTCAAGGCAATGATCTCGGTGGTGTCTTCGGGGTGGATGGCCAGGGCTCACTCCCAACTGGAGTTTTCCGAAGCGGATCGAGAGGTGGCGGGTTGTTGACGATGTGCAGGGATGGCCCAGCGTACCAACTTGCCAGTAACGATGCAACCAAGCGGGCAGCGCTGGCCGGAGCGGGCGCACTGGACCCAAATAAACGGGGAGCCCGTCTCCTAGCTAGCAGGAGGTGGGCTCCCCTAGGTCGGGCCGGCGTGATTCGAACACGCGACCACCTGAACCCCATTCAGGTGCGCTACCAGACTGCGCTACGGCCCGATGTTCGGTGCGAGGGTTGGAACACACCGAACGGCGAATTATAGGGGGGAATTGGGGGAGGTGAGTCGAGGTCATGGGGCTCTCGAAACGCGGCGGCCGGTGGCGCGGCGGGGTCGGGAATGCTGGGCGGCCTCGACGGCGAGGGCGACGGAGATGAGGAGGTCGTCGTGGCCCTCGCGGGGATCTACGTACCAGGCGAGGCGCTGGTTGGCATGGAGGGTGGAGCGGGCGAGGCGGGCCTGGCGCCAGAGCTCGGAGAGGGCCCCCTCCCCCCAGCGCACTCCCCCGGGGAGGCGGATGGCGGAGCGGCGAGTGAATCCGATTGCGTGGGGATTTTGAGGCGGTTGCCGTTGATGGTACTCAGGAGCTGGTAGCCCAGATCGCTCTGCTCACCGCCGAGAACGAGAACGGGTGGACGATGTCGGCTCCGAGGGCATCGACGAGGAAGCTGGCGAGGCCGGCGCCGACACCGGTGGCATCGACGGAGATCGATTGGCAGGGCCAGGTTACCTTGAGGAGGTGGATGAGGTGATCGAGAAGGTCGCGGTGTTTGCGGCCGGTGGACCAGTAGAAATCGAGCAGCGCGACGGATAGCCATCGAGGCGCTTGATCTTCTCGATCTGACGGGCGTGGTCTTGCTCGTGGAGGCCATGCATGACCAGCCAGCCGCGGCAGTTGAGCTCGCCAAAGCGGCGGTGGGTGTCGAAGGTGTCCAGACGCTCGTGTCCCTCGATCTCCGCGACGGCGGCGAGCAAGGCGGTGTGGCTGGTAGTGATCGCGGCGGCGAGCTCGGGCAGGCGGCGGGTGTCTACAGCCTCCATGTAGCCGGGATAGGTGGGCGTGAGCTGGAGGGGCTGGCCGGAGCCGAGCTGCCGGATGCGGTCGGCCATGATGGCCTCAACGCTGGCGACATGGCGGAGGGCTTCGGCGATACCCCAGGCGGCTTCGCCCTCGCCAGTCGGCGGGCGAAAGGCGGCCTGCTGCTCGCTGATGCCCTCGATCGCGTTGAGCAGGTCCTGGCGGGCCGCCGCGAGCTTGGGACGCAGCGCCGAGAAGGGGAGTGCTGCCTCCTGGAGGAGGAGCTCGCGCACGGGTTCGATGACGTCTCCCCAGGTCTCGCCGGTGATGGGTGAAGCGAGGGGCTTATCGCGCACACCAGCCCCCGATCATCGGATGTAGGTGGTCCACCTGGATCCGCGCTGGGGCGGGCGATGACCGGCATCGGGATCGGGTGAGCTCGGGCGGTCCGGTGCGGGGGCGGAGACCTCTTTGGTGGGCGCACTGGAGTCCTTGGACGGAGCGCTCTCGGCCGGTCCAGGAGCGGGGGCCTTGCTGGCGGACGAAGATTCAGTGGACGACGGTTGATTGGGCGTGGGTGCAGTGGACGCGGGTGCAGTGGACGAAGATTCGGCGGATGAAGATTCAGTGGACGAAGACGTCGCTCCAACCTTCTCCGCAATCGGAGAGGCGCGGTCGGGCTCGAGATCGGCGGAGGAGGAGCCGTTTCCTCGGATGATGCCGACCGCCTGGATCACTTTGCGAAGCTGGCCGCCGCATTGCTCGCACACGGTGAGCGGATCATCGCTGAAGGTCTGCCGCCGCTCGATGACCTGGCGGCAACCCTGGCATGCATAGACGTAGGTGGGCATAAAAGCATTACTCGGAGGGCAGATTTGGGCCGGGGCTAGAGCCTGGGGCCGCTGGCGATTATAGCCCCCAATGAGCCTGCGGGTGCCTTCGACCACTTGGGCCGACAGGCGGGCGGGGTTGGGGAGCGGGTTAGAATGCCAGCTATGAGTTGTATCGATGGGTTCACAATTGGGTCGGAGAACCCTAAGGGAAAAGTGCAGGAGAGCTTGTGAGAAAACTCGTCCGATGCCGAATTCGGCTGGCTGCAGGTGCCTGCCTGCTGGTGGGGGCTTCCGCATTTGCGTCGAGAGCAGCGGCGCAGGATTTTGGGTTCCAAGGGGAAAACCGAATCGTACCGGGCATCGGGAACCGGGGGGTGACGGGCGCGACTTTCGGCATCCTGGTCCAGGGCACGATTGGATGCGTCCACACGCAGCCGGGGGTGCAGAGCGAGCTGCGGGGGTTCCTGCGCTTCACGGCCGTCGCGCCGGCGGCGGATTTCGGCGGCTCGGGCGGGCTCCTGGATGTGGCCATGATCGACGAGGGAACCGACGAGGGAGCCGACTCGATGCTGCCGCCTGACCTTGACGGCGGCGGCCATGGGCCCGCGGGTGCCCCGTTTCCGAGTACGTTTACCGTCGAGGGAGGCGGCCCGGGGCTAATTCAAAATATCTTTTCGGGAACGGTGGGGGAAAACGGAGTCGGAACGTTTGTGCTGCCGATTCGCGCGCTGGGCGCTTACCGGGTCGCCCTGACCGGGCTCAATGATATTGCCATTACCGATATCCCCAATCTGTCCGCGGACGGATTTCCACTGACCTTCAACGTCGGGGCCACCTGTACGCCGCCGGCCAACTTCCCTTAGAGGCGCAGTGAGGTGGACTACGAAGCTCGACGGCGTCGCGGCATCATCAAGATCGCGGTCGGCGGCGCCATTCTCGTCCTGGTGGTCATCTCCACCTTTCTGCTGATGCCCAGCTACTACGGCTAGCGTGATCTATCTGGCGGGGTGGCCGCCTGCGGCAGCTGGTACGAATTACTCAGCATAGCGAGTAATTTTGCTCTGGGTAGTGAGGAAGGCCCGCCCGCCCATTTAGTCGGGGGCTCCGCCCCCGTACCCCCGGGGTGGAAAAGTAGCCACACGAGATCCGAAAAGCTACTGCTCGCCGAGGCGCCAGGCGGGGGGGACGTCGGGGAAGGTCCAGTGGCCGGCTCCGCCGAAGCCACGGGGGAGATCGGTGGGCGCGGCCTTGCCGAAGAGCAGCACGGCGAGCCGGCCGAGATCGATCTGGTTCCAGAGCGTATCGAGGGCTTTGCGGTGGGCGTACTCGACGTCGCGTCGCGGGAAGTGCTCGACCAAGCCGGCGACCATATCGAGCAGTCCGAGCCGGTCGAGAAATTCGGACTGGCGGGTCGAGCCAACCAGGGTCAAGCCAGCGGATTGGGCGGCGCTGGTGGCCGCGGTGAGGTCGATATCGGCGGTAAGGTCTTGCTGGCCAGGCAGGGCGAGCAGATCGTCGGAGCGGAGGTGCTGGCGATAAGCCCGGAGGGTGCCGGCGGGGTGGTCAGGTCCGTACAGCCGATCGGCGGGCTCGCCGTAATCCACCAGGAGCAGGTACCCGCGATCGAGGAGTCGGGCGGCTGCGCTCACCCAGCGGGGCGCTTCGAGGCTCACCTCGCCCAGGCAGCCGGGGGCAAGAGTGCCGCCTCCCGCGGCGATCGGTTGGGTCAAGCGGTCCGACGAGAGCGGCCCTTCGATCTCAGCGAACTGGCCGGTCTCAACCAATTGGCCGGCCTCGACGAATTGGCCGGTCTCGACGAATTGGCCGGCGCCGACGAAGGGGTCGCCGCCTGCCGTGACATAACGCTCGCGAATTCCGGTGGCGGTGCCGATGAGGCGGTGGACGGGAAATGCGTCGAGCAGCTCATTGGCGAAGACACAGCCGGTGCCCAGGCACAGCCAGGTGGTGGGGTCGGGGTCGAGCCAGGTGACGCGGGGTAGCCAGGGGGCCAGCCGCTCTCGCTGCACGGCGATCAGGCGGGGATTCCGCTCGATCAGGGCCAGGGTGAGGGCGCTGGCGAACTCGGGATACGCTTGCTCGGCCACCTGGAGGACATCCATGGCGAAGCGCCCGGTGCCCGGCCCGCCTTCGACCAGCCAGAACGGATCGGGTCGGCCCAGAAAGCGCCATAGCTGCTCGAGCTGCGTGGTAATCAGGGCGCCAAAAGCGCCATGGATCTCGGGACTGGTGACGTAGTCCGCTTCGGCGCCCGGCCCAGACCCGATCCGGGTGTAGTAGCCGACGTCGGAATCGAAGAGGGCGATCTCCATGAACCGATGGAAGGTGATGGGCCCGCGCTGACGAATCTCATCGGCCACCCGGAGCGCGGCGGGGGTGGCGTCGATGCGTCGCAGACCCAGCGGGTCGGGGAGTACGCCAGTCAATCTCGAGGGCGCTCGGTTCAGCGTTGACCGGCTTAGCGGCCTCGCCTTATCGGTGGCCGTCTCGGGCTGCGATCCGGGGTCGGTGGCCGCGGGGCGCTGCGGTCTGGGGTCGGCTGAACTGGGGACGCGGGCGGGGTCGGTGCACGACGGGCCTCCCGCAGCGATAGCGCGGCGGCGGCGACGTCGATGGGGTCATATTCCGCCACTAAGGCTTCGACGACGGCCCGATAGCGCCCCAACCGGCCTCCGTTCATCTCGTGGATCAGCTGCTCCTCGAGGATCTCGTTCGCTCGCTCTTGAGCGTCGGCGGCGGTGGGTACCTGGCCTCGACGGATGGGTGCACCGGTGGTGCGCTCGATGTTCTTCAGCTGGCCGAGCTCACGCGGATTCACGAAGGTGATGGCCTCCCCGCTGCGCCCCAATCTGGCGGTGCGTCCGATGCGGTGCACGTAGTACTCGGGGTCGGGCGGAATGTCGAAGTTGACGACATGGCTCACCGCCGGGATATCGAGGCCGCGCGCGGCGACATCGGTCGCCACCAGCACCTCGGTAGTCCCGGCCCGAAATCCGCGCAACACTTTTTCGCGCAGGGGTTGGCTCATGTCTCCATGAAGGCCCTCGGCGAGATATCCGCGCGATTGCAGCCCTTCAACCACTTCGTCGACCATGCGTTTGGTGGCGCAAAAGACCATCGCGCGCTCCGGCTGCTTGGCGTCCAGCACCCGGCACAGCGCGTCCTGCTTGGCCCGAAAGGGCACCTCGTAGAAGACTTGACTCACTTCCGGGACCGTCATCGCGTGGGGCTTGCTGAGCCGAATCGTCTCCGGGTCGTGCATGTACTGGCGGGCCAGCTTCGCGATTCGGTCCGGCATGGTGGCGGAAAAGAGCGCAGTCACCCGTTCGGTGGGCAGACTCTCGAGGATGAAGGTCATATCCTCTTCGAAGCCCATGTCCAACATGTGGTCGGCCTCATCGAGCACCAGGATGCTGACCCCGGACAGGTCGACGGTGCGCCGGTGGATATGGTCGACCAGCCGACCGGGGGTCGCGACAATCGCATGCACGCCTCGGCGGAGCACCTGAAGCTGGCGATCGATCGGCTGCCCACCATAGATGGGAACGAGGGTTAAGCCGCGCCCGTGACCGATCCGGGTGAGCTGGTCGGACACCTGGATGGCCAACTCGCGGGTCGGCGTCAATACGACCGCCTGAGGGCCGGCACCGCGAGCCTTGAAGTCGATCAGCTCGGTCAGGGGAATCCCAAACGCGGCGGTCTTGCCGGTTCCGGTCAGGGCTTGGGCGAGCACGTCCCGCCGCCCCAGCAGCAGCGGGATCGCGCGCTCCTGGATCGGGGTCGGCTCCTCGAAACCCATCTCGGCGAGGCTGTGCAGCACCGCCGGACTCAGTCCAAATTCGCTGAAATCTGTCATGCCAACCTTTCGGGGGAGCTTTTACAGCGCGTGCAGGGATGGCCGCCCACGGACTTGGGGCTCTGCCCCAAACCCCGCTAAAGCTCGCTCCGCTCGGGACAGTCTAGCGGTTCAGGTTTTGTCGAGCGGTTTACGGCCTGCAGTCCGAACGGACAGGATGAGGGCGAAGGCGCGCCCTCGGGTCAGTTCTCCGATGGGCGCTGAACGAGGCCTCGGCGTTGGCGGAGGCCAAGGGCGACGCCGAAGGCCACGGCGCCCAGAGGCACGACCCACCACATGAACACTACGACGGTTATCGCCACTTCGGCCACTCGCTGGAGCATGCTGAGCGAAGCTTGCCAGGCGCGGCGGACGATCTCATTCGGGTCCCAGGCGCCTCGGGCGGTGATCTCGGGAACCAGCGTCAGGTCGATCTGCACGAAGTCGGTGCGGCGATCGATCAGTTGCATCCGACCTTTGGTCCGTTCGATCTGGCCTCGGATGTTGGTGAGCTGCTGCTGCACCTTGAGGATGTCGTCGACGGTCTGGGCGCGCCTGAGCAATTCCAGGTATTGGAGCTCGGCCGCCTCTTGATTGCGCAGCTGGGAGCCGAGGTCGGTGTATTCATCCGTTACGTCCTGGCTGGAAGTCGTCTCCTCGTTCACTTTGGTGGCGAGGTGCCGGGCGTCCAGGAGGAAGGCATCGGCGCGATCTCTGGGCACCCGGACGCTGATGGAGACGGATGCCTGGTCGCTGTCATTCTTGAACCGGGTGTTGGCCACGTAGCCGCCGAGTCGATTGACCGCCACGTTGATCGCATCCAGGGCATTCGCAACGTCGCGCACGCTGAGGTTGAGGGTGGTACTGCGAATGATCATGCGGTCGAGCGATTGGGTGGAGGCAGCGTCGCCGGCGATTGGGGCTGCGCCGGTCTCTCGCAAGGCAAGTGCCGCGGCCGGCCCGCTCGCGTTCGGTGCCCCCAGAACTGGTGCGCCGCCGGCCTTGCCAGGCGCTTCGGTTTGAAGATTCGAAGAGGCGGCACAGCCGGCCGCGCCGAGCGCTAGGACGCTGATGAGGATGGAAATGACCAGGGTTTTCATGCTTCTCTCCTCAAGGGGACCACAGCAACCTTAACGCGAGTCGAGGCGGGCCGGTACATAGGAGTTCGTTAAGTTGAGCGACGAGGGAGGGGGGACGTTGGACGCGAACGCACCCCCACCCAACCTCCCCCGGTCGAGGGGGAGGAGTTTTTAGGCGAAGC
Source organism: Chloroflexota bacterium (assembly GCA_009692845.1). Taxonomy (GTDB): domain Bacteria; phylum Chloroflexota; class UBA6077; order UBA6077; family SHYK01; genus SHYK01. The sequence continues at coordinate 206,622 of SHYK01000001.1, forward strand.
CCACGCCCTACGGGATCGGGTCGATTAGAGATCGGGACGGGTCATTGGCGGCGCGACTTTGCGGCGGATGGGGCGGGTGCAGGCGAAAGTCAGGACCGCCGACAGTGCGGAGGCAGCCACGATTCCGTGGAAGGCGAGGCTGTAGCTGCCCGTCGCGGTGTACAGCAGGCCGGCGGCGAGGGGACCGAATGCAGTGAGCAGGACCGAGACCGGCATGGACGCGCCGCGGATGGCGCCAAGCGACCGACGACCGAAGTATTCGGCCCACGCGACCTCCGCGATCACGTTGGTCCCGGATAGAGCCAGGCCGTAAATACCAACTGCGAGAAAGACGCCGGCCAGGCTGTCGGCTTGCAGCAGCATGTAGATGCCAAAAGCATATTGGGCGAACGTGGCAATCAGGAGTCCCCGGGGAGGAACCTGCTCGGAGAGCAAACCCCACAGCGGGGCACTCGTAACGGAGATGACTCCCCGCAGGGTGATGATGGATGCGCCAACCAGGGGCGAATACCCCAGGTCATAGAGATAGGGAAATAAATGCAGGTTGACGGCCTGCTGAGCGAGCTCACCCACGCCGAGGGCGACGATGAGGAGCCAGAAGGCGCGGGTGCGCAGGGCGTCGTGGAGTGTCCACGAATCCTCTTCGGTCAGGACGGCTGGCGGCTGAGAGGCGCCGCCGGGCGGGCCTTCATTAGAAGGTGACGGAGGGGGCGACGGAGAGGGCGACGGCTGGGGCGACGCCGAGGGTGACGGAGGGGGCGACGCCGAGGGCGGCGGTGCTCCGTCCGGTGTGAGACCCACATCCTCGGGCCGCCGGACCATGAAGAGAGCGCCCGGAACGAGCACCAGTAACCAGATCATCAGCCCGAGGATCGCCCAGCCCCACCGCCAACCCAGGGTGGTTAACATCCAGGCGGACAGCGGCGCGAGCAAGAGCGCGCCGCCGGATCCGCCGATCGCCGAGATCCCCATCGCTCGGCCCCGCTTGGCGATGAACCAGTTGCTAATCGTCACCGACATCACCAGCCGGCCGAAGCCGGCCACCCCGATACCAACGACCAGCCCCCGCAGCACGTAAATCTGCCAGAGCTCGTCACTCGTTCCAGGCAGGGCAAAGCCGATTCCGGCCAGCAGAGCTCCACCGACGACGAGCCATTTGTGCCAGCCGCGGTCCAACAGGATGCCTACCAGGGGCGCGATGAATGATTCGACCAGCCGCGCGACCGTCGATATTCCCGAGATCGCGGCTCGGCTTACGCCGAGGTCCTGCTCCATGGCCGGCATGAAAATGCCGAGCATGGTGTTGTTGCTGGCCGTGCCGGCGAGCTGCGCGATCGCCGCAACCGCGACGATGTTCCAGCCGTAAAAGTAGCGAAACCGTCGCCTACTCGGCTCAGCGCTCAAGACCGAAACCCTCCCTAGTCGTCAAGGTCGTCTCGTCGGACATGATCAGGCGCCTCCACCCGCTGGTCGCACCCGCGCGGGTGGCGAACTGACTATCCCGCCGACCGCCGATTCCCACTCGAATGTTGGGGTGCGCCAGCGCCATCCCCGGCTAGGCTGGAGGCATAGGCCTTCGGCACGCCTACTTGCCGTCGGCATCAAGCCCGACGAGAGGGGGTAACCGATCTGAGGTGGTAAACACTCGGTTCTAGGAGCTTAATCGCGGACTTCCACGCCGGTCCGGAGTACGTCCAGATCTGGTACGACGGGGGGATTCTGCCGACGGCGAGCTTCCTGAAGGATTTCGACGCCACGGGCACCCGGGTTGATGCCGATGACAGCGCGGTGATCGGTGATGACATGGATGGCCTTATGGTCCATCTCCAACCCTCCCTGCCCGTAGGGATCTATTCCGTCGCCTGGCAGGCTACGGCCGATGACGGCGAGCAGATCCTGGACAACTACGAGTTCATGATCAGTCCCGAGCTGCTAGACGTCAGTGATGGAGACATGATCGAGCCGACCGAAGAGTAATCAGCGGGGCGTGGCTTCCGATCCTGAGAGAGTGCGCGGCAAGGAAGCGCGCTGACCGGCTGGACGGCTCATCGAGCACCGCTTGATCAAGCAGTGGTCGATGAGCCGTCTTGGTTCAGGACTTGAGGAAACCTGAGACCACCGAGACCCATCGCTCGGTTTGGTCCCACATGGGCCAATGGCCGCAGTTGTCGAAAGCATGCAGCTCGGCACCCGGGATGATCTCGAACATCCGGTAGCCTCGCTCGATGACGCTCCCGTGATCGTCCTTACCCCAGCAGATCAGGGTGCGGGTTCGGTAGTTGGCCTTGATCTCGTCTGGGGTCAGCAGCCGGAGTGCTTCGGTGCTGGCGGCGTTGCGACCCTGGCGGGCTTCATAGTTGGGCCCAATGCTCATCTCATAGCGAAGCTGGACCAGCTCGTCGGAAACGAATTCGTCGCGATGCAAAGTGCCGTGGGTAAGGGTCCGCATGTTCTCCAGCCCGGGCGTGTAGGCGTTCAAGAAGGCGCTGTGCTCCCGGGATGAGGCTTGGGCCTCCGGGGAGATGGGCACGTCGATCCCGCCACCCGCGATGACGACGACGTTAGCGACTCGAGGATCTTCCAGTCCGAGCCAGATGGCGGGTGCCACGCCGGCCGAGTTTCCGATCACCGAGTAGTGATTGAGGCCCATCTCGGTGGCGAAAGCCTTGGCGTGCTCGATCCGGTAGCGGACTGACAGGTCGGTTGGAAAGTCGGTCAGCCCGAAGCCCGGTGCATCGGGTGCGTAGACGGTGAAGCCGGTGGCCGCGAGCGGCGCGATGGCGGCGCCGTAGATCACCCGGGCGGCCGCACCCGGGGACCCGCCGTGCATGATCAGGATGGGATCGCCGCTGCCGACTTTGAGATAGTGAGTCTTCAGGCCGTTGATAGTGGCGTAGAGATCAGGGGCCTGGGTGATCGTGCGAGTAGCTTCCGCGACCATGGTTCCTCCCGAGCCGGTTGGCTCTCGAATGGCTGATCGGACGGGCCCGACGGTCGATGGTCGGCGGGCACGGAGATCAGGGTGGGCGGTTAAGGAATGCGGCGGTGTCCTGGCCAGGACACCGCCGCATTCCTTATCGACGAGGCTCTAGGGACGCGTTATCGGTCGGGGTTCAGCTCCACTCGGCGAAGGCCATGGCGCAACCGGTGCCGGCCGGCGAGCGGTAGCAAGGCACGTAATCCAGGTAGTCGAGATCCAGGTGCTCGGTCGCGCCGGTCAGCACGATCCAGTTGCGAATCTCGGAGTTTCCCGAATTCATGCGTTCGCGGGGCAGTTGGGACAGCTTGACAATGTCCTTGTTCTTGATCCCGTCCATCGCCATGTAGTCCAGAGGCTCATCGACCACGAAATGGCTGAGGCCGCCGGACGCGAGAATCGCGACGCGGGCCTTGGTGGGCCAGGCCTCGATGGCGCTGCGAATGGCTCGACCAAGGTCGTAGCAGCGTTTGGGGGTGGGCTGGTTGGGCGGGTAGTAGGTGTTCAACATGATCGGAACGGTAGGAATCTGCTCGCGGGTCATGAGGCGATGGTAGACGTAGCCGAAAGCGTGCCCGATCCCGCCGCCCGCCCGGTTCGGATCGAGGAAGCTGGACCGACCCATGTCGAATTCGGACTCGATCAGGAACTCCACCAGATGTCGACCGAGGGCGGACGAAGTGGGGACCGTCTTGTCATCTGGGAAATAGCCGATCATCGGGCCCTGGTTGATGCCGCCCTGACCGCCGGCCACTTCGGAGCGGCCCTTCACCAGAACGTCGTCACCCCAGTAGACGGCCATCGACGGCATGTTGTCGTCTCGCAGGTATTCCTGCTGGTCGTCGCCAACCATCACGAGGATGTCCGGGTTGGCTCGATAAAGGGCTTCGGAGAGCTTCTGGATCGAGCGCTGATTCTGCTCGTGGCGCTTCTTGAACACCTCGGGGGTGATCTCCTTGGCGACCGCCGCCAGGTCGTCGCGGCGCTCCAGGAGATCGTCATAGGTGGAAACGATGCCGTCGATGCCGATCAGCCCGTTATTTCGCTTGTCGCTTTCTCCACGGAGATGCCAGTTTTCGGCGGCCATGCTTAGCTGGGGGCTGTGGGACGAACCGATGCCGAAGACAACCTGGGCCATGCTTTCCCTCCGAAGTTGTGCTGGTCTGGGCCAGAGGTGGCCCCGCCTCCCGGTGGCTCCCACCGGTGCGCCTAATATAGCCCGCTTTTCAGACTACTTCCATAAGAAGGTGGGTGAGCCGCTCGTGAGCAAATCCGGCGACTGTCCCCGCACCCGTCCCAACCGTCCAATGAGGGGCTCTGTGCTATCCTCTGCGACGCATTGGTGTTCGATCCAAAGCACGACTTCTCAGAGGAGTGACGGTTATGGCAACCGCGAATGTCAACGGGATGGACATGTACTACGAGGTGCATGGAGATGGGCCGGCGATCGTGTTCGCCCATGGGGTGGGCGGCAACCATGCGAGCTGGTATCAGCAGGTTCCGTTTTTCTCTCGCTACTACAAGGTAATCACGGTCGATCAGCGAGGCTTCGGGCGCTCGGAAGACGTCAACGGCCTCGGCCGGGGTGCCTTCGTCTCGGACGTGAAGGAGCTTCTGGATCAGCTCGGGATTGGGGAGACCTGCCTGGTGGCGCAGTCCATGGGCGGCAGCACCTGCATGGGATTCACGACGAGCTACCCAGAGCGGGTCAGCGCCCTGGTGATGGCTGACACTCTGGCCGGGATCACGATGCCCGAGCCGCTCAAGACCCAGCAGCAGCAGAATGCGGAAGCCACGCGCGATCTTTCTCAACTCGAGCGAGTGGTTGGCAAGGGCTTCCCGGAGCGGAATCCGGCTATGGCGGAGCTCTACCTCGAGGTGGCGAGCTTCAACAAGAGCAATGAAAACCGCTTCAACATGAGCGGATCGATGCCGCCCATCCAGATCACCTTCGACCAGGTGAAGTCGGCGGCCGAGAAGGTTCCGATGCTGTTCCTGGTGGGTGAGAATGACATCCTGCAGCCGGCCGCAATCGTCGGCGCGGCCAGCAAGATGGTGCCGAATGCCCAACTGGCGATTGTGCCGGACGCGGGTCACTCCTGCTACTGGGAGCAGCCGGACATCTTCAATTATCAGGTGCACCGCTTCCTTTCCGATGCCCTCCTGCACGAGTAGGAAGCTATGCCATCAATAGGTATCGTGGGCTGCGGCTCGATCGGCCGCTCGCTGCTTCGGGCAGCCGATAGCGGCAAGATTGGGGTTCCGGTGGCCGGCGTGAGCAGCCGGACCGAGGCGGCCGCGCGAGAGTTTCTCGCCAAGCTCGAAACGCCGGTGCCATTCCTGGAGCGGAGCGAGTTGATCGACCGGGCCGATCTCATCATCGAGACCGCCGGTGGTCATGTGGTGCCGGATCTGGCTCGCGAGACGTTCGCGGCCGGGAAGGACCTGATGGTGATCAGCATCGGTGCGCTGCTCGATCACATGGACCTCTTTGACCTGGCCCGGGAAAAGCATTGCCGGTTACTCCTCCCCTCGGGGGCGATTGCCGGACTTGACGCAGTGAAGGGGGCTTGCTCGGGGCGGGTTGACTTCGTGCGCTTGACCAGCCGCAAGCCGGTCCGGGCGCTGCAGGGGGCGCCGTTCTTGGTGAAGAACGGGATTTCCCTGGAAGGACTTCAGGAAGAGCGGCTGTTGTACTCGGGTCCGGCTCGGGAGGCGGTGAAGGGCTTTCCGGACAACCTCAACGTTTCTGCCGCTTTGAGTCTGGCCGGGATCGGTCCCGACAAGACCCAGGTGAGCATTTCGGCAGTGCCTGGGCTGGAGCGGAACTGCCACGACATCGACGTCGAAGGCGAATTTGGCTTGCTGCACGTCCACATCGAGAACATTCCGAGCGAGAACCCCAAGACGGGCCGCTTGACCGCGTTATCGATGATTCGGGCGGTGCAAGACGCCGTCGACTATGTCCGGGTCGGCACCTAGAGCATTGAATCGGAAATTGAGGGCCGTCACCCTCCCCCTCGCCTTCCCCGGTCGAGGGGGAGGGAACCAAGAACTTCCTCCCGCCTTGCGGGGGAAGGTTGGCGTGGGGGGGCGCCTCCGTCGGACTGACCCAGGGCGTCGGGACGCCGTTTGAAGAACGTCGAGCTGATCGTCCAGATGCTCGAACAGGCGGGCGTCAAGTGGGCGTTCGGCATCCCCAGCGGCCCCGTACTGCCCCTGATCGAAGCGATGCGCGAGAGCGGGATCGAATACGTTCTCACCGCCAATGAGACTTCGGCGGGGTTCATGGCCCAGGCGGTAGGGGCGCTGACTGGAATACCCGGAGTTTGCGTGTCGACCCTGGGACCGGGCGCGACGAATATGACCACCGGCGTCGGCGCTGCCTGGCTGGATCGCTCACCGGTGATCGCGATTACCTGCAATGTGGAGAGTCCCTGGCTGGACCGCCGCATTCAGATGCGGATCGATCACCAGGCGCTATTCCGTCCGTTGACCAAGGCGACCTATGGACTGCGACGCGGGTATGTTGCCGCGCCGTTGGCCGAGGCGCTGGCCCTGGCCTGCAGTGACCCACCGGGCCCAGTGCATCTGGATCTCCCGGAAGACGTCGGGCTGGCCGAGGCGACCGAAAGTCTGGTGGCGCCTCAAGTTAACGCTGGTCTCCCCGCGATCCCGGCCCAAACCTTCGATGAGGTCAGCGCTGCTCTAGGCAAGAGCCGCCGGCCCCTACTTGTGGCCGGACTCGGCTTGACTCGAACGTTGGACCCGCACGCGCTGGTCGAGTTCATCGAGAAGCAGGATCTCCCGTTCATCCTTACCCTCCACGCCAAGGGCTTCCTCCCGGAGAGCCACCCGAACTATTCGGGGGTCTTAGGGCGAGCCCGCCGGTCCGACGTGGCGGCCTTCGTGCGTCAGGCCGATCTGATCGTGGCGTTCGGCTACGATCCTATCGAGATCAACTATGAGGAATGGGTGAACGATCGGCCGATCGTTCACCTCAGCACGGAGCCTGCTGAGCTTGGAGCAGCCTTGAGATTCGTCGTCAACGCTGGCGGCGATCTAGACGCCGCGATCGGTGCGCTGGCCGGACTCGCCTCACACCGGAACGACTGGCAGCCGGCTGACTTTACCAATCATCGAGGGCGGCTCGAACGGGCCTTGCGTCCGCCCGATACGGGCTTTGCCCCTTACCAGGTATTGGACGTGCTGCGTCAGAAGCTCGGGCCCGATGCCATCTTGGCCTATGACGTGGGCGCGCACACCCACCAGATCGCTACCCAATGGCGGACGGACGTGCCGAACACTTGCAATTGCACCAATGGCTGGTCATCAATGGGGTACGGAATTCCGGCTGCCTACGCAGCCAAGCTTGTCCACCCGGACCGCACAGTTGTCGGGGTCGTGGGAGATGGCTGTTTTCAGATGACCGCCGGCGAGCTAAACGTAGGTCGACGGCTGGGGCTGGCGGTTCCCATCGTGGTGCTGAACGACGGCTGGTTGAGCCTGCTCAAAGTCAAGCAAGAGCACCGCGACTTCCCGTACTCAGGCGTGAATCTGGGCGATCCGCCCCCTTCCCCCGAGCATTACTTCGGGGTGCCTTGCCGAGAAGCGCGCTCCTTAGCGGACTTCGAAGACGCCATCGAATGGGGGCTCGGCCTAGGCGGCCCGAGCGTCATCGAGGCCTTCGTGGACCCGCGCTCCTACTCCATCACCGTCTACGACTGACTTGTTCGTTCCCCGCGTGTTTACGGCGAAACTGTGTCGCCGGCCTCGTTGCCTGATAGCTCGCTGTCGTCCATTTCGCTCGGCACCGCCTGTCAACTCAAGGGGAAAAACGTTCCTGAAGATATGCTGAGCCCGCCGACACAGAGGCTGTCCAGCGTGAATATCAGCGAAGCGGCGATAACGAGTCCCCTGGCGAATCCTAGCTGCCCTCGGTGATGAGCCCAGAACCAGAGCGGGAGAACGTAGATGAGCTGGGTGATGCCGATGAGAAAGGCCGCGTTAAGCCCCCACGCGCCCAGTTCTCCGGGCACCCAGTTCACCGCCCAGAGCAGGATGAACCAAAGCGCCAAAGTGGCCACTAGACCGCTGACGAAGCCAGCGGCTACCTCGAATTTGCCCAATCGTGCAGCCTCTCGCGAGCCTTCGCTCAGCCTCCTGCAAGCCGCAGGGGCGTCAAGCGCGTCTGCTCCAGATCCCCTCGGTAGAAGAGGTTGTAGGTGTCGAACGGGATCAGGCGGCCGTCGGGGTGGACGATGTGGATGCAGGTCTTCTTGATGGAACGGACGTCGAACGACCAGGCATCGATGAACTGGACGATCAATACTCGAAAGACGTTGGCGTAGCTGAGATCGTCGCCAACCGAGATGTTGGGCAAACAGCGAAGGAGATCCCGCAGGCTGCCGGCTTGGGATTCGGGCGAGTGGTTCGTAGCGAACAGCTTGAATACCGCTCCCTGCAAGCTGGTGTCTTGCTCGAAGTTGATGGTGTTGCGGCCGCCTTCGATCAGCATCTCGGGTGGAATGAAGCGGGTCAGCGGAGTGGCGCTCCCATGCTGCTTCAGCGCGTAGCCCATGGCCAGGCTGTCGGGATGGCAGGGCACGGGGATCAGGTCCTCGGGGGCAAAGACGTCGGTCTGCTCCAGGATGCGGCGCCGCACCTCGGTAAGGGTGAGCCGATGGCGGGATGGATCGAACTGGTCCAGCCGCCCGGCTGCCTGGATCGGCTGAAAGGTAACGCCTCGGACGCAGGGCTGCTCCAGGGCGAAATCCACAATCGCGCCGAGCTCGTCGTCGTTCAGCCCCCGTTTGACGGTGACGACCAGAGTGGTCGAGATGCCGAGCTGATTGCGCCGCTCGAGCGCCTGCTCGCGAATGCGGCGCATGTCGGCTCCCCGAAGCTCGACCAGTGCATCGCGCTTGAAAGAATCGAACTGGAGGTAGACCTCCAGGCCAGGCTGGTAGTCCGCCAGGCGCTCGGTGAATTCCAGGTCCTGGGCGATGCGAATGCCATTCGTGTTGACCATCAGATGCTTGATGGGCATGGTTTTGGCCAGGTCCAACACGGCGAAGAAGTCCGGATGGATCGTGGGCTCGCCGCCGGAGATCTGGACCACGTCCGGTTGGCCCTCGTTGCGGACGACGGCGTCGAGCATCCTTTCGATCTCACCGAGCGATCGAAATTTGGCGTGTTCGGGCCCGCTGCCCGCGTAACAAATGGGGCAGCGGAGATTGCAGCTATCCGTGATCTCGATGAGCGTCACGCAAGAATGCTGCTGGTGGTCCGGGCAGAGCCCGCAGTCATAGGGGCAGCCCCAGGTGATCTTGGTGTTGAATCGGCGGGGCATCTCCGTCGGCTTGATGAAGACTTCCCGGCAGCGCCGGTAGTAGTCGACGTCGTCCGCCAGCAATACCTTCTCCCAGCCGTGCTCGGGACAGCGCTTCACCATGAAGACCTTGTCGTTCTGGAAAATGATCTTGCCCTCCACCTTGCGGAAACAGGTGGAGCAAATCGAGACCGCCACGTCATAGAAGAGATAGGGGCGAATCCGGTTAGGCACGAGCCACCTCCTTGCGGCGCTGGCTGAGCAGCTCTCGGCCCGCCCAGATCAGCATTGCCAGGGCAACCCATTGCAGGGCATTTAGACCCAATAGGGGCGCGCCAGGCTTGATGAACTCGACCCCGATGCGGAATGCGGCGTAGCCCACGATGAAGAGGCGGAACAGCGCGCCCATGCGCAGGCCCCTTCCGGCCGCCCACAGTAGGATGCCGCCCAGGGCCCAGACAAACAGCACCTCGCACAGCTGGGTGGGGTGGCGCGCAATCCCGTCTCCGAAGTCCACCGCCCAGGGTAATGAGGTGGCCAGGCCGTACGTGTGGTCACCCAATCCGGTCAGGAAGCAGCCGATCCGCCCGATCCCGATGCCCAAGGCGAGCGGAACCGCAAGTAGATCACCGGTTGGGACCGTGATGCCGCTGCGCCGCTTGACCAGCTCCACCGCGACCAAGCCGCCGGCGATCGCGCCGAGCACGCTCTTGCCGCCCATGATGTAGAAGGCATCCTGCCAGCGGAGCGCGAAATCTCCCGGATCCGATCCCCAGTAGAGGAGCTTGCCGCCGATCGCCGCTCCGAACGCGGCCGCTGCGATTACGGTCCAGCGCTGCTCGGCCGGCAGTGGATCGCCCCACCGCGCGCGAAGAACCCGGTAGATGACGAAGCCCGCCCCGTAGGTCAGAAGCTCGAAGAGAAGATGTGGATGGATGGGGATCGGCCCAATCCAGGGATAGAGCGGGAAGGCCATCACGCCGCCAGGGCTGCTGGGCTTCAGATGGCGGCTATCCCGTTGGCAAGTCGACCCGGCGGCCGTCGATGGCTGAGTGGTAGGCGGCTTCCAGGTACTCCATGTTCTTGACGCCGTCCCAGAAGGTGAAGCTCGGCTGGTCGATCTCCCCCCGAATCATGCGCACGAATTCATCTTCGATTGCCCACGGCTGATCGTACTCAGCGGGGATCGGCATCGGCTGCAGCCCTTCGGCGCCGACCTGCGCGGCCATGATGTTGTCGCCCCGAGACCGGTAGACGACCGTACCCTGATCTCCGTAGAGCTCGATGTGGGTGTCCCCAAACAGCACCGAGTAGTTGACGAGGTTCATGGCGATCGCACCCCCGGAGGTCTCAGCAATGACGGTCACCTCGTCGGGATAGTAATTTGTGGCGATCGGCCCGCCAGCGGTCACTGGCCGTTCGGCCACGAATTGGGCCCGCTGGGACACCACGCTGGTTGCATGGCCGGTCCAACGTGACATAACGTCGTATGACAGGCCAAGCTGCATGGCGTTGAAGGGGCCGTAGAGCTCGAGGTCATTGCGGCCACCGCTCAATGGAGCCTTGGGATCGGCGAAGGCGGCGCTCATGTTGAAGCCGAGCACATGGTGCAGGTTGCCGAGGTAGCCGCTATCGATCAGGTGCTTCACGAACCGGCTGCCCCGGTAGAAGGGCGCGGGCGGGATAAGCATGGCGTGGATACCACGCGGTTTGACCTGGTCAGCTTTCTCAGCCATGTTGCGCGCCTCGACCGCAGAGGTGGAGATGCGAGTCTGGCAGATGACGTGCTTGCCGGCGTCGAGGGCAGCCAGCGCCGCTTCTTCGTGCAGATAGGGCGGGGTCCCGATGACCACCGCGTCGACGTTCTTGTTGTCGATCACCGCTCGGAAATCGTCTGCGACTTCGGGGATTTCGAATTGGGCGGCCACGCGCTCGGAGCTTTCTCGACGCCGGTTGGCGACGACCGTCACCTCAACGTTCGGCAGTTTTTGGAACCCGGGTAGCAGGCGGTTGGTGGTGAAATTCCCGGCGCCGATTAGGCCGATTCGCACTTTATCTGGCATTGTTTCGCTCCTTCGCTTTAAGTGGGGAGTGTAGGCACCGGGACACAGGGCGTCAAAGAAGGTCCCGGATATACCGGATATATTAGATAGCCATGCCCCAGAGGTGCGAAGCGCTGCTCCTGGCTGGGCCAGGAGCGGAAGGGGCTTCTCTATCGCACTCAACCCGATCACGAGCGCCCCTCCCCTGGCTGCCCTCGCCTGGGTGGCTCGGGTGATCGGTAACGGGACCCGGGTGCTTGCCACACGGCGGCTGATTGGCGGAGTGTCCTCCACGATGCACCGTCTCACAGTCGTCGATACGCGGGGTCAGCGCCGGAGCGTCGTGCTGCGCAGATGGCTGGACTCGGACAAGGATCCGCCGGCTGCCGAGCGTATCCGCCGCGAAGCGCGACTGCTCGCCTTCGATGCCGCGGGCACGGAATCAGGTGGTGCACCTGCACTTTTGATGACTCGGGTCCCGGGGCACGTGCATCTCACGCCACGCGATCCTGATGATTGGCTGCGTCAGATGGCGTCGATCCTGCCTCGGATCCACGCGGCCCCGATTTCTGCTCCTGCGTACGAGCTGGGATGGGGGTCCTATGAGCCCCGGGTTCCCGATCGGGCCCGCGACCCGGCGGTTTGGCGTGCGGCTATCGCCGTGGTCCAGGGGCAGCGTGCTCCTCATGAGCCGACCTTCATCCATGCCGATTACCAGCATTTCAATCTGCTCTGGTCCCGCGAGCGACTCACCGGGCTGGTGGACTGGGTATTCGCTTCGGTCGGGCCACGGGACGTTGATGTAGGGCACTGCCGTCTCAACCTCGCCATCTTGTTTTCACCTGATTGGGCGGAGCGGTTTCGGCAGGCCTATGAGGCGGAGGCGGGGCGCAAGGTCGATCCGTGGTGGGACCTGGCCGAGCTTCTCTACTACTCCGCAGATTGGGAGACTTTTATCCCGTTGCAGGTGGGGCGGCGTGCCGTGGTCGATCGGGCCGGCATGACCGAGCGGGTTGAGGATCTGCTCGTCGCCGCTCTGAGACGTCTTTAGATCGAGAGGTACAGGGCCTCTGAACTCGCCCGACGCTGGCTGCCTGCCCGCAGAGGTATAACCGAGCGAAACCGGAAGGAGGATGACATGGCTACGCAGGTGGCGACCAAGTTCAACGTCGGCGGCGTGTTGCTCGATCAGCCTTTCAAGATCCGTCGGTTGGGGCATTTCGGGCTCAATCTGACTCATTTTGACGAGGGTGTCCGTTTTTGGTCAGATCTCCTGGGATTCAAGATCTCCGATGAGGGGGCGAATGGCTGTTTTCTCCGCTATGGAAGCGATCATCACGCACTAAACCTGGGGCGGCAGCGGCCGATCGAGGATCGGCGGTCCGAAGCCGAAGCGGCCGGTCGCCGATTTCAGTTGGACAACAACATCAACCAGATCACCTGGCAGACCCAGAGCCTCAGTGAGCCGGTCGCGGCGGTCGACTATTTTGCCGAGCGGGGCATCGAGCTGCGGCGCACCGGGCGCGATGGCGCGGGCTCCAACTGGGCCACTTACTTCTATGACCCGGACGGGCACATCAACGAGTTCTACTACGGGATCGAGCAGATCGGTTGGGACGGATATTCCAAGCCAGCCGAGTATCGAAGGCCGGTCCGCGAAAAGGTCCGGCTCCCGGTGCCGTCAGAGCTCGACGAGATCAATGAATCGCTGGCGACTGGCGTTGCGCCGAACAGCGGCTACCGATTCGCGGAGAAGCTGCCGTCGCGCTACGACGTCGACGGGATCATGCTGCCTCGCCCGTTCAAGATCGTGAAGCATGGACCGGTAAGCATCTTTGTCGAGGATGTGGAACGCGCGTGCGCCTTCTACACGAGGGATATCGGCTTCGAGCTCACCGAAGAGGTGGTCTGGGAAGGCGAGCGATGCTGCTTCTTGCGCTGCAACACTGAGCATCACTCCCTGGGGTTGTTCCCCCGGACCTTGCGGTCCAGGCTCGGGCTCAGCGCGGAGACAACCTGCATGTCGTTTGGCTTGCAGTTGGCGAACTACCAGCAGATGAGGAACGCGGTGGACTTTCTTCGGGCGCAGGGGGTCCGGGTGGAGACGGACCGGATTCCGCCCGAGCTGTACCCGGGAATCGACTACTCGGCCTTCGCTTTTGACCCGGATGGCCATTGCGTGCAGCTCTACTACTACATGGAGCAAATCGGCTGGGACGGTACGCCGCGGCCACGCTCAGCCCGCCGGGAGGTGGACCCGATGCACTGGCCGGAAGCGCTCGAGCCGCTCAGCGACACGTTCAAGGGAGAACCGTTCATCGGCCCCTGGGGTTAGGCCAGGCTGTACCTTGCCAGGAACGCGACACAAAAAAGAGCCCTCGCGGTAGCGAGGGCTCTTTTTTGTGTCTGAACTCTATCGCTTAAAGAAGTCCAGATTGATCTGGATGAACTGCTTCCATTCGTCGGGCACGTCGCTGTCGGCACGGATTGCTTCGACGGGACAGACGGGCTCGCAGGCGCCACAGTCGATGCAGACGTCTGGATCAATGAAGTACTGGTTTGCGTCGTCGGTGCTATGGATGCAGTCAACCGGGCAAGCCTCGACGCAGGATGCATCTTTGACGTCGATGCAGGGCTGGCAGATGACGTAAGTCACTGCGATTCTCCTCGAAAAGGTTTAATCGAAACGGCGAAGCGTACTTTACGGTCCCCGTGCGCGCGCGTCAACCCAGGCGCGATTAGCCATAGCGGTTCAGCGATTTTGTGCTGAATCAACAGTTCAGCAATTTGTCCTGAACGCGATTCGCGAGGATCAGGCGCGGCTCTTGCGGAGAAGGTTTACCAGCGCAAGCAGGTCTGGCACCCGAATATCCGGTGACGGGCCGTCGCTTCCGACCCATTGATCGCTGCCGACCAGGATCGTGGTGATCCCGGCCGCGAACCCCGCACTGATGTCCGATTGGAGCTGGTCTCCGGCAATGGCCGTAGTGGAAGGCTCGGCACCCAACCGGGCCATGGCTACGCGAAGCAGGGTCGGAAAGGGTTTGCCAACGATGTCGGGATCGCGTCCGCTGGCGGTCCGGAGGGCGGCGACGATCGCGCCGGCGCCGGGCCACCAGAGTCCGCCTTCGACCGGCAGCCCCGGATCCGCGTTGGTGGCGATGAATCGAGCGCCAGCGTGGAGCGCCACGCAGGCTCGGGCCAGCCGGTCATAGGTAAGCGTGCGATCGAGCCCGACCGCGACACAGCTCACGGATTCGTCGGCGAGCTCGAATCCCGCGTTCCGGAGCGCCGACCGGAGCCCATCCTCGCCCACCACGAGAACCCGGCTGCCGGCCGGTTCGAGGGTTAGCAAGTAATCGGCCGTCGCCCCGGAGCTCGTGACGACCTGGGAGGGGAGCGCCGGAACCGACATCTGGTTGAGCTTCTCAGCCACCGACTCGGGCGTAAGCGTGGAGTTGTTGGTTACGAATGCGTGCTTGATGCCCATTTCGGCGAGGGCCGGCAGAATCTCCTGGGCCCCGGGCAGGGACGTGTTGCCCCGATACATCACACCGTCGAGGTCGAGAAGGAGCGTCTGGAGGGCAGACAGCCGGTCGTTCGGAAGCTCATTCCACGAAGGCTGGGTCAGGTCGGCCATCAGGGCAAAACTCGGAGGCCGATGAAGGACACGAGGGCCATCAGCGCGCCGATTCCACCGGAACGGAGGCCGATCTGAATGGCGGCGTCGAAGAAAAATCCCTGTGGGAAGAGCTGAATCAAGCGGTCCCGAGAGGGGTCAAGCAACCAGAGATCGTTCGCGAAGCTCAAGGAATGAAAAAGGAGGAAGAGTCTTCCGAAGTCTACGAAGGAACCCAGGGCGAGCAAGCCGATCAGAATTGCGGTGATGCCCCCGCCAACGCCGGCCGCGAGAATCAATGTCGACAGGGCCGCCCCTCGGTCAAATAGCGCGACCGCGCCCCCACCTAGAAGGAGCAAGACCAGTGCGAGCCAGCCGGCCCGAAACACGACTTGCATGATCGACTGAACGTCTTGCATGTGGGCGATCTCGCGCTCGTTGAACAGAACGATGGTTCCTTGTGAGCGGCTGACCTGTGCATTCAGCGTTTGATCTCCGGAGCTAAAATACTGAATGAACGCCTGGGCGACCTGCGACAGCTCGGCTTCGGAGAAGCCGGTCACCTGGCCGACGCCGTAGCGGGCGAATTCATGGAGATAGAAGGACTCGTTCATCGTTACCGAGCGCACCGCGCTGCTTACTAGCAGTAGGGGAATCCCGAGAACGATGAGGACGGTGGCCATGCCCCGGATCAAAGCCGCGGGTGACTCCAAAGCGGAGCTAACTGCGGGCACGAAAAGTCTCGATCATGGGGCCGTCGGCAAGCGCCAGGGGGCACCCGGGGAGCCAGTTTCGCCTTCGATGCTCAGAATGCGGGTATCTCCTCGATCTCGATGGCGACCAATTCGGCGTCGAGTCTCGACTCCTCGATGGAACGAAGGGCCCGCTCGATTACCTGGCGGGCGTGCTGAGCCTGGTTCGAAACCACTGCCAGGCCGATCGCAGCGATCTGGTGCCGATCTAATTCATCGATTTCCGCGGCGCTAATGTGAAATTGATTGTGGAGGCGGGTGATGACCGATTGGACTACGGCGCGCTTGTCCTTGAGCGACTGAGCCGAAGCCAGATGTAGCTCGAAGCGACAGGCGGCGATAAACAATGGGCAGCTCGATTTATCAGGCTTATGGCCGGCATGTTATGGCATTTTGTTTGCATCATGTCGGGGCCGGCGGTGCCGCGGCCAGGACCTCAGGGGTTTTGACCCTTCGAGATCAAAAATCTAGTACAATTTGGGCTAAGTATCCTGGGGGCGGACGGGTCCCGGTGGGTCTCGCGGTCTTCAAAACCGTTGCGCGGCACTGTAGGGTGTCGCGGGTGGGTTCGACTCCCATACGCCTCCGCCAATAGCCGAAAGCCCCTCGGGCCGGTGGGGCGCCGCACACCCTTCCGTCATTGTTGACTCTGGCACTTGAAGACTTTCCATTTCCAAGGCGGCTATTCCCAAACAGATAAGTAAACCAGACCGAGCGAACCGTAGGAGCGACGTAGTGACTCACCATCTCGCCCTGATAGCCAGGCCAGGTACCAAGGTGAAGGCGTGACACTGTCTGGTCTGCCTCCGAAGCAGGGTCTGTACGATCCACGGTTCGAGCACGACGCCTGCGGGATCGGGTTCGTTGTCAACATCAAGGGTGAGAAGTCTCACGCCATCGTTCAGCAGGGCCTTACCGTCTTAGAGAACCTCGATCACCGAGGTGCTTGCGGATGCGAGGAAAACACCGGGGACGGTGCGGGCATTCTCATGCAAGTCCCTCACGCGTTCTTCAAGCATACCTGCCATGGTCTCGGAGTCGAGCTGCCCGAGCCAAATCAGTACGGCGTCGGGATGGTCTTCCTGCCGAACGATCGGGAGCAGCGGCAAGACTTCTCTCAGATCATGGAGTCCATCGTCCGCGAGGAGGGGCAGCGAGTCCTCGGTTGGCGGCGGGTTCCCACTGACAACTTCTACCTTGGCGACACCGCCAAAGCCTACGAGCCGGTCGTCCGCCAGATCTTTGTTGGGCGTGGCGAGGGCATCGACGACGACCTGGCCTTCGAACGCAAGCTCTACGTGATCCGGCGACGGGTGGAAAACGCGATTCGGTATGCGGGCTTGCCAGGAAGCGAATCCTTCTACGTGCCGAGCCTCTCGCACCGCACTGTCGTTTACAAAGGAATGCTGACGCCGCGCCAACTGGCCACTTTCTATCCCGACCTAGTTGACCCACTCGTCGAGTCGGCCATCGTTCTGATTCATTCGCGCTTCAGCACTAACACATTCCCCAGCTGGGGACGTGCCCACCCGTACCGCTATCTGATCCACAACGGGGAAATAAACACGCTACGCGGCAACGAGAACTGGATGCATGCGCGTCAGGCGATGCTGTCATCCTCTCTATTCGGCGACGACATGAAGAAGCTGCTGCCCATCATCCAGGAAGATGGCAGCGACTCTGCAAAATTTGACAACACGCTCGAGCTCCTCACTTTGAGCGGCCGCCCTCTTGCTCACGCCATGATGATGATGATCCCCGAGCCCTGGGAGAACCATGACAGCATGGATGAGAAGAAGCGGGCTTTTTATGAATACCACAACAACCTGATGGAGCCGTGGGACGGGCCCGCGTCCATAGCTTTTACCGACGGCACCGTGGTGGGCGCGGTACTCGATCGCAATGGTCTGCGCCCCTCGCGCTACTACGTCACCAAAGACGACATGGTGATCATGGCGTCAGAAGTTGGCGTCCTTGACATCCTGCCCGAACGAGTCTTGGAGAAGCGACGGCTCCAGCCCGGTCGGATGTTCCTGGTCGACACTGCCGAGGGACGGATCATCAGCGACGACGAAATCAAGCATCGAATGGCCGACGCGCATCCCTACCGCCAGTGGCTGCAAGACAATGCCGTTCACTTGGATGATCTAGAGGCGGTCGGGGAGGAGGAGCCTAATGTAGATCACGAGGCAACGCTCCGCCGGCTCCAAGCTTTCGGTTTCAACTTCGAAGACCTGCGCGTCAATATCGGGCCGATGGCGCAAGACGGCATCCAGCCAACGGGCTCCATGGGCACCGACACGCCACTCGCTGTTCTGTCTGACCAGCCCCAGCTTCTCTACAACTACTTCAAGCAACTGTTTGCGCAGGTGACCAACCCGCCTATCGACCCAATCCGCGAGGAGTTGATCACGTCGACGACCCTCACCCTTGGGTCCGAGGGCAACCTGGTGGATCCATGGCCCGAGAGCTGCCGGCAACTTCGCCTGTCCCAGCCAATTCTGAAGAACTCTGAACTGGAGAAGCTACGCCGGATTGATCGGCCGGGCATGAAGCCCGTCACTCTGCCGATTCTGTTCAAACCGAGCGAGGGGACGGCGGGTCTAGAGAGCGCCCTCGAAGGCCTTTTCGAGGCGGCCGACAAGGCGATCGTCGCCGGCGCGACGATTCTCATCCTCTCCGACAAAGGCGTGGATCGCGAGAGTGCGCCCATCCCCGCGCTGCTCGCGTCGGCCGGTCTCCACCATCACCTGATTCGGTCCGGGACACGCACGCAAGTTGGCCTTGTGCTGGAGTCGGGCGAGCCGCGCGAGGTCCATCACTTCTGTCTACTGATTGGTTACGGCGTTCAGGCCATCAACCCCTACCTCGTCTATGAATGTCTGAGCGACATGATCCACCAGGGCATGCTGAATATGACCTACTACGAGGCGGTCAAGGGCTACATCAAGGCAGCGCACAAGGGCGTGGTCAAAGTGATGTCCAAGATGGGCACGTCGACCTTCAAGTCGTACTGCGGGGCTCAGATCTTCGAGGCGGTCGGGCTCGGTCAAGAGCTCGTCGACAAGTACTTCACATGGACGCCGTCGCGGGTGGGCGGCATTGGCCTGGATGAGGTGGCACTGGAAGCCCGGCGGCAGCATGAGAAGGCGTTTCCGGCTCACTCGCCGAACGGGCACATCCTGGACGTCCACGGCCAATACCAGTACCGGAAAGACGGCGAGCTGCACCTCTTCAATCCGATGACGATTCATCT
This sequence comes from Chloroflexota bacterium, assembly GCA_009692845.1. Lineage (GTDB taxonomy): Bacteria > Chloroflexota > UBA6077 > UBA6077 > SHYK01 > SHYK01. Next base: position 225,599 of record SHYK01000001.1, read on the forward strand.
GTTGCAAAAAGCGGCGCGGAACAACGACTACGGAGCGTTCAAGCAGTACAGCCACCTGGTTGATGATCAGTCGGAACGCGCGGCAACACTTCGCGGCTTGATGGAGCTGAAGTACGCGCAGGACGAGATCCCGATTGACGAGGTCGAGCCGGTCGAGTCTATCGTGAAGCGTTTCAAGACAGGCGCAATGTCCTACGGCTCGATCAGCAAAGAGGCACACGAGGCGCTGGCCATCGCGATGAATCGCCTGGGCGGCAAGAGTAACACTGGCGAAGGGGGAGAGGACCCGGCTCGCTATGTTCCTGACCCCAATGGCGACTCGCGGAACAGCGCCATCAAGCAAGTAGCGTCGGGCCGCTTCGGCGTAACTAGCGAGTACCTGACTCAAGCTCGGGAGATCCAAATCAAAATGTCGCAGGGAGCCAAGCCCGGCGAGGGCGGAGAGTTGCCCGGTCGCAAGGTCTACCCCTGGATCGCGAAGGTCCGGCACTCGACGCCCGGGGTAGGCTTGATCTCACCGCCACCGCACCACGACATTTACTCTATCGAGGATCTGGCTCAGCTCATCCACGACTTGAAGAATGCCAACCAACAGGCACGGATCAGCGTGAAGCTGGTTTCCGAGGTTGGCGTGGGTACCATCGCCGCCGGTGTCGCGAAGGGCCACGCCGATGTCGTGCTGATCAGTGGCCATGACGGTGGAACAGGGGCGGCGCCGCAGACGAGCATCAAGTACGCGGGTCTTCCCTGGGAGCTCGGCGTGGCCGAAACCCATCAGACCCTGCTGCTGAACAATCTCCGCAGCCGTATTGTCGTGGAAGCCGATGGCCAGCTGAAGACTGGACGCGATGTCGTCATCGCCGCCATGCTGGGCGCCGAAGAGTTCGGTTTTGCGACCACGGCGCTCGTGACGCTCGGCTGCATCATGATGAGGGTCTGCCACCTCGATACCTGTCCGGTCGGCGTCGCGACTCAGAACCCAGAGCTGCGGAAGAACTTTTCGGGAGACCCATCGTACGTCGTCAATTTCATGCGCTTTATGGCGGAAGAGATGCGCGAGTACATGGCAAAGCTCGGTTTCCGCACCGTCGACGAGATGGTGGGTCGAGTGGATCGGCTCGAGATGCGGCCGGCCGTGGGTCACTGGAAAGCCAAGGGCCTGGATTACTCGGCCATACTCTACCAGCCGCAGGTCGGCCCGGAAGTTGGCCGCTATTGTCAGATTCCGCAGAACCATGGCCTGGAGAACGCTCTCGACAACGAGGTCTTGCTCGAGCTTGCTGCGCCCGCACTTGAGCGCGGGGAGAAAGTCAGGGCCGAGCTCGACATCCGCAATACAAATCGGGTGGTGGGGACGATCCTGGGCAGCGAAGTCACTCGACGCTTCGGTCGCGACGGGCTGCCGGAGGACACTATTCATTTCCATTTCCACGGTTCTGCCGGTCAGAGCTTCGGGGCTTTCGTGCCTCCAGGGATGACCCTGGAGCTGGAAGGCGATGCAAACGATTACTTCGGCAAAGGACTCTCGGGCGGGAAGCTCGTGCTCTATCCGCCCGGAGGCTCGACCTTTGCTCCCGAAGAGAACATCATCGTGGGAAACGTGGCCCTGTACGGGGCCACTGACGGCGCGGCGTACATTCGAGGCGTGGCAGGTGAGCGCTTCGCCGTACGTAACAGCGGCGTTCGCGCGGTTATTGAAGGGGTCGGCGATCACTGCTGCGAATACATGACGGCCGGCGTGGTGGTTGTTGTGGGGCCGACCGGGCGCAACTTCGCCGCGGGCATGTCGGGCGGCGTTGCGTTCGTTCTTGACGAGGACGGCACGTTCAAGAGTCGCTGCAACCTCGAGACCGTGGCGCTGGAGCCGCTAGACGAGCGCGACCTGCGGGAGGTCGAGGGACTCCTCAAGAACCATGCCAATCACACGGGAAGCGCACGCGCCTGGCAGCTGCTCGCTTTGTGGGAGGAGACAGCGCCGAAGTTCGTCAAGGTCATGCCAAGGGATTACCGGCGCGTGCTCGAAGCGATCCAGAAAGCCGAAGCCAGCGGTCTCACTGGCGACGAAGCAATGATGGCGGCCTTCGAGGCGAACAAGAGCGACGCCGCGCGAACAAGCGGTAACTAGGCCGTCGCCGTTGTCATCAGTGTTTTCAAGCGTCTCTTGGAGAGCCACAGCTAATGGGTAAGGTCACGGGATTCATGGAATATTCGCGGGAGCTCCCGCCCGATCGCTCCCCCCTTGTGCGAATCAAAGATTGGCGCGAGTTCCATGAGCACTTTGATGAGGCAAGGCTGCGCCAGCAGGGCGCGCGCTGCATGGACTGTGGCATCCCCTTCTGCCATTCGGGAGAGCTGATCAGTGGCATGGCGGCGGGTTGCCCAATCAACAATCTGATTCCCGAATGGAACGACCTGGTCTATCGAGGCCTCTGGCGCGAAGCTCTGGAACGGCTCCACAAGACCAATAATTTCCCCGAGTTCACTGGGCGGGTGTGCCCAGCACCCTGCGAAGGCTCCTGCGTCCTCGGGATCAACGAGCTGCCGGTCACGATCAAGAACATCGAGTCTTCGATCATCGATCGGGGCTTCGCGGAGGGATGGGTTACTCCCGAGCTGCCTGCCAGTCGGACCGGCAAGAAGGTAGCAGTCGTGGGATCGGGACCCGCGGGCCTGGCTTGCGCCGCGCAGCTTAATCGAGCCGGACATTCTGTGACCGTCTACGAACGCGCGGATCGCGTCGGCGGGTTGCTGATGTACGGCATCCCCAACATGAAGCTGGACAAGAGTGACGTGCAGCGGCGCATCGACATCATGGCGGCCGAGGGTGTCGAGTTCGTAACCAGCACCGCCATCGGGAGCGATATTCCAGGTGAGAAACTGAAGGAAGACTTTGACGCCGTGGTTCTTTGCGCCGGCGCGACTCAGCCTCGCGATCTGCCTATCCCCGGTCGGGATCTCAAAGGCATCCACTTCGCGGTTGAGTTTCTCCACGCCAACACGAAGAGCTTCCTGGATTCGAAGCACGCCGACGGGAATTACATCTCCGCGAAAGACAAGGACGTAATCGTCGTCGGCGGCGGGGACACTGGCACCGACTGCGTCGGCACCGCCATGCGGCATGGTTGCAGGACTCTAACGCAGGTAGAGATCCTGCCGCGTCCCGCAGATGCCCGCCCGTCAGACAACCCGTGGCCGGAGTGGCCTCGCGTCTACAAGTTGGACTACGGACAGGAAGAGGCGAAAGAGCGTTTCGGCGCGGATCCTCGGGTCTACCTGACCACGGGAGAGAGGTTCGTGGGCGACGATCGGGGCAACGTCAAGGAGCTGCTTGCATACGAGGTTGAGTGGGCACGAAACGAGCAGGGAGCCTTCGTCCCCAAGCGCATGCTGGGTTCCGACCGAGTGCTGAAAGCGGATCTGGTGCTGCTGGCGATGGGCTTCCTCGGACCCGAGGACACGGTTTTAAACCAGCTCGGTGTTGAGCGCGACCCACGCTCCAACGCCAGGGCGGAGTACGGACGGTTTGCGACGAACGTAACCGGCGTGTACGCAGCGGGCGATTGTCGCCGAGGCCAGAGCCTCGTGGTGTGGGCCATCAATGAGGGGCGTGGCGCGGCGCGGGAATGCGATCGTTTCCTCATGGGCAGCACAAATCTGCCGTAGATGACAGTCCGCAGCGACCAGCCCTCACCGATTGTCAGAGGGTTCCTCACTTTTACGGTCCAATGGGTTGGGGCGTAGCGGAGCACTGAAATTGGGGGCCGTCGCCCCCCAAAACCCCCGGCAGAGGCTTAGGGGCAACGGTGACGGGCAGGCATCCAGTCAGGGGGAAAGCCCCCGAACCCCCGGGAACAGATTCGAGCGCGCGGTGGCCTTCGCTGCCTTTCCCGCCTCTTTATGATCCTCGGCTGGAGCATGGGCGAAGGCGAGATCGTGATCGTGCCGCCGAAGAACGCCAAGTTTGTGGCTGCCGACAACATCATGATGGGTAATACGGTGCTTTACGGGGCCATGGCGGGGCGGCTGTTCGCGGCTGGCCGGGCGGGGAGAGCGCTTTGCGGTGCGCGACGGCGGTGATCGAAGGAGCCGGGGATCATTGCTGCGAGTACATGACGGGTGGCGTGGTGGACGGTGGGCCGCAATTTCGCGGCTGGCATGTCGGCCGGCACCGCTTTGTCCTCGATGAGGTTAGAAACTTTCCCGATCGGGTCAATCCCGAGCTTGTGGACCTCGAACGGGTGGGTCCTAAGGATGAATCGGAGCTACGGTCGTTCATCGAAGAGCACGTGGCGGTGACCGGAAGCGAGCGGGGTCGGGCGATTCTCGAAAACTGGGGCGAGCAGCTGCTGCGGTTCTGGCGGGTGGTTCCCGATCCGCCCACGGTCCAGTCTCAGACCCCCGCGATGGAAGTGCCGATTCCGGCACCGAGCCGGCCGGGATTCCGGCATAGACACTGCGGCCGACCGAGATCACCTGGCGCGGATGCAAGTGCCGGACTACGATCCAATCGCCGAGGCGTTGAAGAAAGCCCAGGCGGAAGACCCTCAGAGCGCCCGATAGATCTCTCCTCTGGGACCCATGTCGGTGACGATGACGACCAGACGAGCGTCATCGATTTCGAAGATGATGCGCCAGGTGCCTACGCGGGACGAGTGCAGGCCGCCCGCTCCCGCAAGCGGCTTGCTGTGCCTGCCGCGCGGGTCCGCTGAGATCTGGTCCAGACGAATGCCGACCCTGCGCTGAGCGGTGGCGTCCATTCGACGCAGGTAAGCCCTGGCCGAATGCGTAAGCTCGACCTGATAGTTCACAAGCCGAGTTCACGCTTGACATCCTCCCACGGGACGGTCTCGCCGCGCGCGAGCTGCGCCTGTCCTTTGCGGACGCGGCGCCAATCCTCTTTCGTGAGTTCTTCAGGCTCGTCTGACGCGAGCCAACGGAGGTAGTCGATAGCCTCTTCGATGCTATCGGTATCATCGTCGACAAGCTCCACGAGCTCCCGCAGTTTTTCTTTGATGGTCATTGCCGGGAGCCTCCAATCTCGAGACAGGGCCGCTCTTCCAACCCGGACCTGCTCTCCTCAATGATCTGACTGATAACCCCTACAAGTCTACATGCCAGTTAGGCGGTCATCACTCGGGTCGTCCTCCCGAGAGTCGCATTCCTCGACCCGCCGGTCCTTACGGCTGAGGGTTCGGGGGAGGCGGGGTGGGGGCTGGTACGTAGTCACCGCCTAGGCGCTTCATGGCCTCGAGCAGGAGGATGGCAAATGCCTCATCTTCGGGACCGCGATAGCCACTGCCACCGATAGCGATCGGTTTGCCGTTGACTTCGCCCAGGATGCCCCCGGGTGCCCGCATGTCCCCTTCTATGAATAGCTCGGGCGCATTGCGGGCGACGTCCGCGCTGTTGCGGCCGGTCCGGATTGCGACGTTCAGCTTGCGGCGGAGCGTGACGATGTAATCTCGGTCGGCCCAATCGGCGGGATCGATTCGGAAGTCGGCGATCATTCGGCTTTCGAGTGAGGCCGGGTCGAAGCCCGCTCCTCCGTCGCTCGCGTCGTACACCCCAAGCCCAAATCGGCGCGGCATCTCGGCAGACTTCGCATAGATCGTAATCGCCTGCTCGACGACCGTGTAGGCTCGAGCTGCGAGATCAGCGAGGGTTTTTCGGTCGGCTGCGCTCAGGCTCATGTTTGTCTCCTATTCGTGTGCTATTCGGGGGTCACGGCCATAGCAGGGTCGGGCGGTCGATTTCGATAGCCACGGCGACCGTTGAGCGCCTGCGTCGATGGGTGCCAGGCGGAATGCGAGGCGAGCTGCATCACCAGTAGCCCCAGAAGGACGGGCCCAGCCACGGCCAGTAACCCGAGGGCATTGGCAGCACTCGCATCCAGAGTGAAGGCCGGCCGAATGACGAACTGCACGAAGTAGGTGCTGAAAGCGCCGAGGCAGAGCAGCGTGGTCAGCACAGTGGTTCTCCGTTCGGCCAGGATGGCTGCGTAAAGCGTGGGCCAGAGCATGTACCAGGCTGAGAAAAAGGGCGTCACGACCAGGAAGTAGGTACTGGTGAGAGTCCAGAGCGCGTTGAGGGCGGGCCGACCCTCTTCGCTCAAGGTATTTCGGTGGGTGAAGTAGAGGAAACCAAAGAGCAGAAGCAGGGCGACCTGGAAGACGCGCATGGGCAGTGGGTTGGTGGTGGCTCCCAACAGAGGCGCAGCTAGCGAGGAGATGCTCTGATAATACTGACCGGCCTCTTGGGTCTGGCTCCGCCAAAAACCAGGCCAAAATGGCAGCCATGCCGCGATTAAAAGGACCAAGGCAGGAACCAGATGGGTTGCCGCCCAGGCAGGAAACCGGCCACCCTGGATCGCCCGGTGCGCGCTCGCCCAGAGCAGGCCTGGGGCCGCGAGCACCGCGGTCGCCTTGACCAGAATCGAAAGCATCAAGCCGAGCGTGGCGCCGGCGCCGGCGCCGCGCAGCCAGAGTCCGACGGCGGCGATCAGCGGAACGAGCGCGACGGCGTCATTGTGCGCCCCCCCGGCGAGCTCCAGGAGCACCAGCGGGTTCCAAGCAAAGACGCAGAGGCTGGTCACCGAGCGGCGAGGCTGGAGCCCAGCCGACGCCCAGGCCACCAATGGCAAACATGTCAGGTAGCACAGAATCCCGAGCCCCTTGAAGGCGAGCAAGGTGGGTTGAATCTCACCGACTCCGAATGAGCTGGTGGCGGCGGATATCCACGGCCATAACGGTCCGTAGGGCAAGGGATAGTGGCCCCATCGGGTGTACGGAAAGAACGGATCATGCGCCGCCTGCAGCGGTGGAACGATAAACGGATTTTCTCGATAGACGCTCCATATTCGATCGGCGTCCATGTAATAAAAGACGTCCAGCGAGAAGATCGGATACATGAAAAGGAGGGAAAGTGCACTGAGCGCGCCGCCGGCAAAGAGAATGAGGAGTCCGGCCCGCGAACCCTCGACCGACCCGGACAGCCTGATCGCTAGAAGATAGATCGCAAAGAGCAGACCGATGGCGGCGGCGACCTGGGCAACCGCGGCAGGTGATCCGCCGCTTAGCGTGCCGAAGTGCTGGAGGGGCTTCTCGATCCCAGTCCAGACGGGATAAGGGCGGGTGAAGAAGTAAAGGTAGACGATGCTCGAAGCCAGGCCACAACCGGCCAGCATCGCCAGGCGCAGGGGCGAGCTAGCGATCAAAGAACGAGCCGGTGGTGGGCTCGGTTGCCCGGATGTGACGGGCCAGAGTCGGATGTTGGCGCTGGAACTCGCCGAACATCTGATGAGCGATCTCGCGATAAGAAAAGTGGCCGGCCGGCGCGGTGCGCTGCTCGACGATGTAGCCGAGCTGGGCAGCGTCCATCTTGAATAGGGCTCGCCGGCGGTAGGCGAGTGGCAGGGCGTATTGACCCAAGCCGGGTTTCAGCTCGTCCAGGCGTTCGGCGAGAGCGCCGGCCCGGTCCATGAGTTGCTGGTACTCGGGCTGCGCCTCGATCAGGCGGAGGTCGTCGGGGGTATCGTAGCCATAAGAAGGAGTGAAGTCTTTGATGATCTGCACGCAGTTGCGATGGCGGTGCAGGTCTCGAAAGGCCCCGTTGTCGAGACAGAGATCAAAGACCAACTGGAAGCCTACCCTGGCCTCCCGGACCAGACTGTCGTGCGGCCCCCGTCCCGCATAGGCGATTTCCGCCAGCTTCTGAATCTCCTGGGTCGAAAGCGACCCAAGCAGGGTCAGCGCTTGTCGATACGAGATCTCACTTCCTCGATAGAGGACGGTGGCCGCCAGCTCTTCTTCAGGTGGAACGGGGTTGCTCAAGGTTACGCCCCGCGATCCGTCTGGGGTGGTATCGCCGACGACCTGCGCGGCCACAAGGCGAGCGCTTTCGCAAAAGGCGCGAGGGTAGGCAGAGGGCTCGGTATAGCGGACGAGGGTGGGAGCGGCTGGAGCACCGGTCAAAGTGGCCTGCCTTATCTGATCGAGCAGGCCGTCGCCTTCGATCTCTGGGTGGGCGGCCGCATAGGCTTCCATGTAGGGGCCCATCTGCAGGGCCAGCGGGTTGTAGGCGGGCTCGGTGGCCGCTCGCTTCATCTCGAGGGAGATTTCGCGAAGCTCGTCTAAATCGTGGGCAGCGAACCGGCTCACTTGCCGTTCGAGGGTCCGGGCGCTGCACAAGTAACCGAGGCCGGTATAGGTGCTCGAAGGGAGGAGGTAGCGCGCGACGTCGAATGCCCGGGCCCGAAGGGTTCGGCGGTACTCGTCGTCCGCCAGGTCGGCTGGCCGATCGGCGGCATAGACTTGCTCGTAGCGAGTGGTCAGGGCCCGATGGATGCGATGGTAAGCGTCGAACAAGGCGTCGCAGCATTCCCGATATTCGTTCAGGTGGGGGGACTCAAGGAGCTCGGGAGGCGTGAAGAAGCGCCGGCGAGTAAAGTCCTGATAGCGGGTCGAGCTTTCCTGGGCGTCAACAAGCGGCTCGTCGAGCAGCTCGATGGCGGCGACGATGGAAATGTTCTCGGCCACCATGGTGAGGTGGGCCAGATCGGCGATCGAGGCGTGGCCGTAGGCGAAGTAGAACTGCTCGTAGAAACGGCTGGCGCCGTCCTGGGTAAGCTCCTGGATCCATTCCTGGTAGGGCCGAGCCGAGCGACTGAATTTGGCAATGGCATAGCCGCCGGGCTCGGGCAGGGTCCCAACCACAGAGAAGATGTGGCGCTGTTCGTCGGCCAGCGGTTGGCCCCCTCCACGGAGAGATCATCTCGGGTGAGCATGATAATCGAAGCCTATTGCAAAACTGCTGGGAAGGGCCGGTGACTCGGCTACCGGTGTCTGTCCGGGGTTCGTGACTGTGCCCAATCGGTGGCACCAAACGGCACAGTGTGAGATAACGCCCCGTTCACCCTCGCGCTGGCCGTGGACGTCGTTTCCGCGGTAGCCAGTTGGTGAGATCGTCCCTACGCATTGGACTCTGATCGCCCGTGCACGTCCTAAATTCCCGGAGGGAGGTATTAGATGTTGATTGTGTCGCTCCCGGGCGGAATCCTGTCTGCACTGGCCGTGATTCCGATCGTCAGTCTGCTGGGCGGCCTCACGGTCCTGGGCTGGACGGCGCAGCGGTCGGCAATCGTCTCCTTTGCGCTCGCCATCGTCATGTCGACGTTCTTGTATGGCCTCCTGCCGGAGGCGGCCGCCATCGCGATGCTGAAGGGCGTGCTGCTCAGCTTGTTTGTGCTGTTGATTATCTGGGCGGCATTGTTTCTCTACTTGTTTCTCGATAGGTTGGGAGCCATCGAAAGCATCGGGCAGGCCATGATGCGGTCGGCCGGGCTGGCTCCGGTGCGAGCCTTACTGATCGGGTGGGGGTTCTCCGGCTTTCTGCAAGGATTCGCCGGCTTTGGAGCGCCCGTGGCCTCAGTCGTGCCGCTCCTCCAGGCAGCGGGCTTTGGCGGGGTCCGCTCAGCGGCGGCCGCGATGGTGGGCCATTCCTGGGCCATCACTTTTGGCTCGATGGGCTCGTCCTTTTTTGCGATTCAGCTGGTGACTCGAATTCCGGGCGAGGAGCTGGCTCCATGGTTGGGAGCGCTGTTCGTGATGCCGATCATCATCACGGGCCTATCGGTCTTGCATATCCTGCTGGGCTGGAGAGGGTTAGCAACCGGGGGACCACTTGCATTGATCGTGGGCGCAGCGATGGCGGCCACCTTGTGGACGTCGGCCCAGCAGGGTGCCGGACCTATTGCTTCGATTCTGGCAGCCATGGTGGGTAGTGCCATTTTGCTCGGGGTGGGAATGACTTATCGGAGATTGAGCGGGAACAAGACCGTTGTGGCGGTCGCGGAGACTGGGCTGCTCAACATTCACCTTGCGCTGCTTCCGTACTATCTACTGGTCGTCCTCACGCTCTTGGCCCAGACTGGGCCGATCGCCGCGGCGGCCAAGCTGGTGGTGCTCGGAGTCGATCTTCCGTCGACCACGACCCTGCTCGGGTTTCAGGCAGCGGCCGAAGCGACCTACCCAAGGCTTCGGCTGCTCCAGCATCCCGCGGTTGTCATTGCTCTTGCCCTGTTCCTCACAGCCCTGGTTTACCGGGCGAAAGGTATTTGGCCAGCCGGGGTCCTGGGGAGAACGCTCCAGCTGACCTACCGGAGAGCAAAAGGCACCAGCATAACCGTCCTATTCATGGTCATGATGGCGCTGGTCATGGCGGACTCGGGGATGATCAATGCACTGGCATTTGGGCTCCGTACCCTGGTAGGTCCCGCGTTCCCGCTCGTCTCCCCGTTCCTGGGGGTGCTCGGGGCATTCATGACCGGAAGCAATACCAACTCGAACGTGGCGATGGGGGCACTGCAAATCGAGACGGCGGCCGCGCTGGGGCTGCTTCCGGCGCTCATCGCCGCCGCGCAGTCGGTAGGCGGCTCGCTCGGGTCGGGAGTCTCTCCAGATAAGGCGGCGATTGGAGCTAGTGCAGCCGGAATTGTCGGGCAGGAGGCGTCGATCATGCGGCGGGCTTTGCCTTATTCATTGATCGCAGCGGCCGTGGTGGGGGTTGAGGTGCTACTGATCGGCCGCTGGCTCAGCGGCGCGGGCTAGCCGGCGGTCCTGACGCGAATGGGCGGGAACGATCTCGCCCGGCCAGCCCGACGGGACCCCGCCTGTATCATTCAGCATGGTGCTGAGCAGACTTGACATCGGTTTCGCGCTGGACCGGCAGTGGTATGTGTTGAGGGGCGAGATGGAATCAACCAAGCGCCCTGCCCTCATCGCCTTGGCCAAGGTGCTCGACGAATCGCAAACGCTTTACGCAATCATCGGCGGCGTGGCGGTTCAGGTTCATCGGACGGAGCCAAGGACAACTCTCGACATCGAAGTTGCGGTCGAACGTTTGGACATGGTCCCTCGGGCCAAGCTCCAAGCAGCCGGGTTTCGCCTCGGGGGACGCTTCGTACACTCGGAGAACTGGCTCGGACCGGATTCTGTTCCTGTTCAGTTCACTGATGATGCGGCGCTAGCCTCAGCACTCCATCGCACGATTGACGTTGACCTGGACGGTGTCCGGATTCGGGTCATGGGGCGGACTGATCTCTTGCATGAGAAGCTGCGGGCCGGCTCCGACCCCGCTCGCCGACGCTCGAAACGGTTGCAAGATCTGGCCGACGCGCAGGGCCTGCTCGAAGAGTCGCCCGATCTCAGGGCCGACTTGAGCGAGCACGAGCGGGCCATACTGGACGCTCTCCCGAGCTAAGGGGTTTCTTACTCCTCACCCGTCGTCACGCCGCGCCGATCTTGGCCGAGGCTGACAGCCACGAGGCGCGCAGAGCCATCGCAGACCAAACGGCCCCCCCGGGCTTCAGCAAATTGCACTTGTGGGCAGACGAGTCAGCAAGTTTCGTTTACGTCGATGGCCCGTCGTGATCTCTTTGCGTCTTCGATTCGGTTGTGGCGAGCGGAGAGACGCTTCTACAATCTCAGACGGGCAGCCCAAGTGCTCAGGCGAGTAACCGGAGTGGGTGCCTGGTCGGCTAAGGGCTCGTAGATCCCGGCCCGCATTTCAAACTGGAGCGAAAACTTGGTGCGGCGTCTGTCCACGTTTATCAGCCTGTTGGTGGTCCTGGTAGCGCTGATGCCTGCGAGTGCGGGGCTGGCCCAGCCAGCAATTCCGGATTTGGAACGGGCTTTCACTCAGACCGGTTTTTCGATCAGCGATGATCGGATCTGGGACTACTTCGTGAGCCGGGGAGGGGTCGCCACTTTTGGCTACCCGGTTTCCTATGCATTCACTTTGGAAGGCTTCTCGGTTCAGATCTTTCAGCGGCACGTGCTTCAGGTGGCGGCGGATAACTCGGTGCACCCGATGAATCTGTTGGACCCGGACCTGTTGCCGGTGACCGCGATCAACTTCGCGACTTTCCCAGCCCACGATCCGTCCATCGCCACGGCGGCTCCCTCGCCGAGTACCGCGAATTATGGCCAGGCGCTGGTGGCCTACCTCAATTCAGCAGTTACGGATCGGTTTCAAGACCAACCGGTTGGCTTCCTGTCCGCGTATCTGAGCGCGGCGCCGGCTGATTCGGGCGCGCTTGCCCCGCTCGTCGCGCTGGAGGTTTGGGGTTTCCCGACCAGCGGCCCGGCCTACGATCCCAACAATGGGGCGTTCATCTATCAACGTTTTCAGCGGGGCTTTCTCCACTTCGATGCCACGAACGGTTCGACGGGGGCGATCTTGTTGGGAGATGCGTTCAAGTCGGTCTTGAGGGGGAGTCCGGAGCCGGCGGACCTGGCGGCTCAGGCGAGCACCAGTCGATTTTGGGCGCAATATGATCCAACCAAGCCGGGTGCGCTGGCGCGGCCGAACGCTTTAGACGACACCAACCTCATCACGGCTTTTCAGATCGGGTTGGCCGTGCCCATTGCCACGGTTCCCATTGGGCCAGTACCAGTGCCGACGGTGGCAGCGAGTGTCCCTTCCGCGCTCCGAGTCCCGAGTCCCGATTATGGGGCGAGCATCTTCGTGTGGGGTGCGGGAGCCACGACCCCCCGGGATCTGAACAAGCTGCGGGAAGCCAGACTCAACTGGCAGAAAACCCTGTTCCAGTGGCGGTTCATCGAGCCAGAACGAGGGCGGTTCGATTGGGCAGAGGCCGACCGGATCGTGAAGGCCTCAACTGCGGCGGGGATCCGCGTCGTGGCTCGGATCGATTTTCAGCCCGCCTGGGCGAGGTCGACCGGCCTGAGAAACTTCAATGGGCCGCCGGACAATTACCAGGACTTCGCCGATTTTATTTTCGCCTTTGTGGATCATTTCAAGCCCGGCTCGCCTAACGGCACAGTAGGCGCGATCGAGATCTGGAATGAGCCGAATCTGTCGCGGGAATGGGGCGATGCGGCCATGGGGCCGCAAAGCGCGGGCCAATATGTACGTCTCCTCTGTATGGCAAATACCGCTGTCAAGCGGGCCTCACCCGATGTCATTACCATCTCGGCGGGGCTCTCGCCGACTGGGGTCATCGACAACGGTGCGCGAGACGACGTGCTCTACCTACGTGAGATGTACGCGGCGGGGGCAAAGCCCTGCTTCGATGCATTGGGCGCGCATGGAAATACTCAGGCCCCAGACCCCGCGATGGAAATCGGCTCCTGGAGAGGCTGCGATGGCGGGAAGACGATCTGCGCGGACGGAAGCTTCTACTTCCGGCGGGTCGAACAGCTGCATCAGGTGATGCTGGACAACGGGGATACGGACAAGCAGGTTTGGCTCCTGGAGTTCGGCTGGACCAGCGATCCCATTCATCCGAGCTATTCCTGGTACCGGGTCAGCGAGCAGCAAAAGGCCCAGAACGTGGTGAATGCCTTCCGGTGGGCCTACGACCATTGGCGGCCCTGGATCGGAGCGATGATCCTGTGGAACATTGCGGACCCCACCTGGAACGAATCGGTTGAATCGTACTGGTGGAGCGTCACCAACCCGAACGGAACCAACCGTCCGGCCATGAACGCGCTGATCGCCGCCCGACACTCGGGTCTCTTACCTTGAGCTCGGTCCGCTGGCGGCGGTCCTTCGCCGCGGCGGCCGTGGCGGGGTTTGTTCTAGTCTCCGGCTGCGGCTTCGGCGCCAAAAGCTCCACGCCGGCCCACAGCCCGGAGGCGGGCGTGCACGTCTTCCTGTGGGGCAATTTCGACACCAGCCAGCGGGATGTGAAGCTCGCCAAAGAGGGCGGCTTTGGGTGGGTCAAGCAGCGGTTTGAGTGGCGGTACATCGAGGGCGGAGCCAAGGGACGATTCGAGTGGAACGAGCCGGACCGCATCATGAAGGCGGTCGACGACGCCGGGCTCAAGGTGGTGGTACGGCTAGATAACCAGCCGGCTTGGGCACGCGCGGACGGCATTTTCCCCCAGAGCGGCCCAGCGGACCGACTCAGCGACTGGACCGACTATCTGACTGCCGTGGCCACTCGATATAAGGGGCGCATTGCGGGGTACCAGATCTGGAATGAGCCGAACCTGGCGGTGGAGTGGGGAGGCAAGACGCCGAACGCCGCCGAATACACGCAGTTGCTGATAGCCAGCTACCAGGCGATCAAGCGAGCAGACCCGCAGGCGGTGGTCATCACGGCCGGGTTGTCCCCAACCACCGATACCAGCCCGTCCGCTCGGCCGGACGTGCAGTACCTGAAGGAAATGTACGCGGCGGGCGCGAAGGGAAGCTTCGACCTGCTCGGTGCGCATGGAGCGGGGTTCAAGGCGGAGCCGGAAGCCGATCCGGCGGTGGTGGCGCTGGACCCGAGTCTGACCAATAACGATCCGAGCGCGCCCGAGCTCAAGCGGATCTACACTTTCCGTCACGTTGAAGACTTGCGCAAGGTGATGGTCGATCAGGGGGATTCCGACCACAAGATGGCCATTCTGGAGATGGGGTGGACGAGCGACCCCCGGGCGGACTCACCCTACCGGTGGCACAGCGTTACCGAGGATCAGAAGGCCGATTACCTGGTCAGGGCGTTTCGGTATGCGTGGGCGAACTGGAGCTACGTCGCTTTCATGACGGTTCTCTATATTCCGGATCCCACCTGGACCCGCAGCCAAGAACAACTCTACTGGAGCATCACCAATCCGGATGGGAGCGCCCGCCCGGCCTACCGATCGTTACAAACCGCACTGTTCAGCAAGACATAGCACGAACGACGTCCATCAGAGGATCGGCGGAAACAGCACGGGGAACTGAGCCCGCCTCGGGCGACGGAGACCCGCCCTCAGCCGCACCCCAAGCCACCGCGCAGCCCTCTCCTAGAGGGAGAGGGGGAGTCCCGCGGCCTCTCTTGGTGGATGCGCTGCTGGTGATTCTCCTGGGCAGCTCGCCGTTTATTCCATTCTGGCAGCTTTTTTCGGCGGACCCGGCCACCCAAATGACGGTTGTGGACGGCGATTTTACTGAGGAATACTTTCCGGTGCTGCTCACCGCGACTCGAGCGCTGAAGGCGGGCCAATGGCCGCTGTGGAATCCGGATTCCAATGGCGGGCAGCCTTTGCTGGCGGATCCTCAGACGGCCCTGTTTTACGCGCCGACCTGGTGGGCGCTGAGCGGAATTCACGGCCCGAATGGTGAGTCGGTGGTTGCACTCGAGCGCCTGATCCCGCTTCATCTTGGACTGGCGGCGGGCTTCACTTATCTGCTTGGACGGGTGCTGCTGGCCTCCCGGCTGGCCGCGGCGGTGGCGGCGATCGTCTTTACCTTTTCCGGGTTCCTTACCTCCTACCCAATCGAGCAGCTGCCGATCTTGCGGGTCGCGGCATGGTTTCCGCTCCAGCTCGCGCTGTTTTGGATGGCCTTGGAACGCTCGCTCTTACCGTGGGCGGCGTTGGCCGGGGTTGCGATGGGCATAGGAGTGCTGGCCGGCCACCCTCAAACGTCTTTCCTGGAAGGCGTGGGGCTAGTCACCGTGGGAGCGGCCTGGCTCGCTCAAGGTTGGAGTGAAGGGAGGAGATCCGCTGGCTGGAGAAGACTGGCGGGTGCGCTGGCACTTTCGGCGCTCGTGGCGCTCGGAGTGGCCGCCATCCAATTGGTACCCACTTACGAATTCTTGCGGGTTTCGAACCGATCGGAAGTGAACTTTGCATTCTTGGCCGGCGGGTTCACTCTGTGGGAATTGCCGCTGGACATTGTGGCCCCGCGGATTCTGGGCGGGAGCCCCCCCTACGTGGGTATCTTCCCGCTGGTGCTGGCGGCGGTGGGATTGGCATTGCGGCGGTCCCGGGTCCACGGGGTGGCCCTCACGCTGGCCCTGGCCGGGCTGGTGCTGTCGACGGGTGCCCATACTTTCGTCTATCCGGCGCTGTACAACCTGGTCCCGGTGTTCGATGTGTTTCGGGGGCAGGAACGATCAATCATGCTGTTCAGTATGGGGATGGCGCTCCTGGCCGGGAGCGGCGCGGCTACGCTCGCAGGCCGAATGGATCGAGAGGACCTGCGACGCCTGAGGCCAATTACGGGTGCGGTTGGGCTCGCTTTGCTGCTGGGGGTCGGGTTTGGGATTGGGCTGTATTGGCGGTCTCAGGACGTACCTGGAGCTGATGGGGGTGCTCGGTGGGCAGAAGTGACCCGATGGGTGGCTTTTCTGTGGGCGATGATCACGGGTAGCCTCTTGCTTCTGTTACTCCGAAGCCATTGGGGCGCGGTCCAGCATGTGCTACCGGTCCTCATTTGCGCCTTCATCGCGGTCGATTTGCTGGCGGTCGGGTGGCACGCGCACCTGGACCAGCGGCGGGCGGATGACGTTTATCCTCCATCGTTGTTGATTGATCGGGCGCTGAGCGATCTGGGGACGAGTCGGGCTTATGACGATTGGGTGCTGAAAGGAAACCATGGCGAGGCGTATGGACTGCCCACGGTGACCAGAACTTTTCCGCTCCACCTCGAACGGTTCGAGCAGGCGACCGCACAGCTCAAAATGGAGAAACTGTTTGATTTGCTGAACGTGCGCTACTTGGCCACGTGGCAACCGCCTTCCCCAACCAGACGGGCGATCGCCGAGCAGCCGAGCAAAGATGGGCCTCGCTTTCTCTATAGCCGGACAAACCCGGGGCCGGCCTGGATGGTTGCAGAGTCGCAGTTCGCGCCCACCCCAGGAGCGGCCTTGGGCATGGTAGGCAGGGATGATTTCGACCCGCGGGCACTCGCCATCATTGAAGGGGTGGACGAGAGGGGGACGGCCCCGGCCGGTCCGGGCCGAGTCATTTCCTATGAGCGGAACTGGAACCAGATCACGGCCGTGGCGGAGGCACCCGGAGGCGGGTATCTGGTCATCAGCGAGCTGCCGTATCCGAGCTGGGAAGCAACGCTGGACGGAGCACGGGTGTCGCTGGTGGCGGCAGACTACCTTTTGCAAGCAGTGTGGGTCCCCCCGGGGACGCACCAGCTGATGCTCAATTTTTCAATGGCCTCGGTTCAGTGGGGAGCGCTACTCAGTGGGGTCACATGGTTGGGCTTGATCGGTTTCGGTCTCGGGTCGCGATTCTTGGGATGGAGGAGACGGGCTGGCCGGGAGCTCCAGGCCGCCTATGCCAATAATGTCGCTTAGGCCGCTCATGCGAGCGGTGCGGAGCAAGTGGCGGGCGATCCTCCTGGATGCGCTCGCCGTGGTCGGGCTCGCATTGCTTCCGCAGCTGTATTTCTGGCGACTTTTCCCGGTCCATCCGACCGACCAGAAGACCCTGGTAGATGGCGACCTCAACCAGGAGCATTTCCCGATCATGGTCACGGTGGCCCGGGCGCTGAGCGAGGGGCAGCTGCCGTTGTGGAACCCATATTCGAATGGAGGGCAGCCGTTGCTCGCCGATCCGCAGGCGGCGCTCTTCTATCCGCCGACCTGGTGGGCGCTCAGCGGAGTCCACGGATTCGATGGTGACTCGTTCCTGGCCCTGGAGCGGCTCATTCCATTCCACTTCAGCCTGCTTGGAACCTTCATGTACGCGCTGGGGCGAGTGCTGCTCCGGTCCCGAATCGCCGCCGTCGTGGCAGCGATTGCTTTCACCTATTCGGGATTCGTCACCGCCTATCCAGTTCAGCAGCTACCCATTCTGAGAGCTATCGCCTGGCTTCCGCTGCAAGTGCTGGGGTTGTGGCTGGGGTTGGAGCGGCGGAGCCTCGGTTGGGCGCTCTTCGCGGGGGTCGCGCTCGGGATCGCCGGCCTGGCGGGACACCCACAGACGGTTTTTCAGGAGAGCCTGGTGCTTGCCTGCGTGGCCGCGGTGTGGGCCTACCAGAATCGGGCCGGCGGACGGTCCATGGCGGAAGTAACGTGGCCGCTCCAGGCGCTAGTAGTGGTGGGGATGGTGGCGGTGGGCCTCGCGGCGGTCCAGTGGGTCCCGAGCCTCGAGTTCTTGCAGCGCTCCAATCGGGCCGAGCTCGACTACGCTTTTGTATCGGGCGGCTATGCCTTCTGGGAGCTACCGATGGACCTGCTCGCGCCGCGAGTGCTGGGCGGTCTGCCCGTCTACGTCGGAATTGTCCCGCTCATTCTGGCCGCCGCCGCGGTGATGCTCCGCAGCAGTCGGGTGCACGGCCTGGCCCTGGTGCTCGGCACGCTGGGGCTGATCCTTTCGCTCGGGGGCAACAGCTTCGCCTACTCGGGAGCCTACCGCTTCGTGCCGGGGTTTGCCGTCTTTCGCGATCAGGAGCGAGCCATCTTCATGTTCGCGTTTGGGGTAGCCATGCTGGCTGGGAGTGGCGCGGCGCTGCTGGCCGGGGAACTGAGCCGGGTCGACCTGCGTCGGATCAATCGGCTGCTGAAGGCGCTGAAATGGGTGCTGTTCGCCGCGCTGGCGGTGGGGGCCGGCTTGTACGTGGCTCAGATCAGCGCCGAGGTGAGCGAGCAGGGATTCCTCCGTTGGCGCTCCATCGTTGGCTCGTTCTTCTTCTTTGTGCTGCTGCTCGGGTTTGGGATCGGTCTCCTGCTCATGCGAACAAGGGTGATCAGTGCGCGGGCGATATTCGTGCCGCTCACGGTGGGGCTGGTCATCCTGGACCTGTTCACTGTCAGTTGGGACCAACCCTTGCAGGATACTTTTCCAAACGACCTGTTTAAGGCTTCCCAGATTGTGAATCGGGCAGTCGCCGATGTGGGAGCGGGGCGGGCGGTGGACGAGGGCGTGCTGAATGGGTATCACGGGCTAATCTATGGGCTGCCCAGCATCAACAAGATATTGGCGATTCACCTAGAGCGGTTCGAGCTGGCTACGGAGCGGGTTCCCCAGGCTCGACTCTGGGATCTGCTCAATGTGGGACTCGTGGTGACTCGGGATCGAAAACCGGACCTGCAGCTGGTCACGGAAGAAAAATGGGATCAATTCACGAACCTGCTCTATCGCCGGCCAGGCGGGCCGGGGCCGGCCTGGGTGGTTCCGGAGGCCCGGGCGGTGGGATCCGGTAGCGAGGCCCTGACTGCCCTGAAGGAGCCGGGCTTCGACCCTCGCGCGGCGGTGATTGTGGAAGGGGTGGATGCGGCCAGCCTTGGACGGGGTGGCACGGGTACAGTCAGCTCCTATCGCCGGGGCTGGAATGATCTCGAAGCAAAGGTCACGGCGCCGCAGGGTGGATATCTGGTCATGAGTGAGATCGCCTACCCGGGCTGGGAGTCCGAAGTGGACGGGGTTGGGACTCCGATCCTGCAGGCCGACTATCTCCTCAGAGCGGTCTGGCTGACCCCGGGTGATCATGTCGTGCGGCTGCAGTACCGCCCCAACTCGGTTGTGATGGGGGCAGCGATCACCGCCTTTACCGCGCTCTGCCTGGTGGGGTGGTTTGCGCGGCGAGCAATTTGGAGGACGATTAGACCGGGAGCAGTGGGGCGGCCAAATTCATGACCTCTTCACGACGAGGACGCCACCCCCAGCCGCACCCGACCACCGCGTGGCCTCCCCCGTCGAGGGGGAGGGAAGAGACCCTCTCCCCTTGCGATGGACGGTTGATATCGCGTGCTATGATCGGCGCTGGACCTATGGACATTGATGGGGTTGAGGGGCGCCGAATTTGATCCGTGACGAGCTTCGCCAGGTGCTAGGTCGAGCAGTGGAGGCCGCCCAGAAGGACGGTGAGCTGCCGGCGATTGCAGTTCCCGACATTCTCATTGAGCGGCCGTCCGGCGAAGGACATGGCGACTACGCATCGTCCTTGCCGTTGAAAATGGCCCGATCCGCGCGGATGGCGCCGATGACTATCGCCGGCATCATCGCGGCGAAGGTGGAGCTGCCGGCCGCCGTAGCCGGATTGGAAGTAGCCGCGCCGGGGTTCCTGAATTTCCATCTAGCTTCAGCTTGGTTGGGAGACCAGGTGGACCAGATCGTGGCGGCCGGCCCAGATTATGGCCGGGTCGATCTCGGGGGTGGCCGACGAGTTCAGGTGGAGTTTGTGAGCGCGAACCCGACCGGGCCATTGACGGCCGGGAACGGTCGGGGCGCTGCGCTCGGGGATAGCCTGGCCCGAGTATTGAGCAAGGCGGGCTACCAGGTCCAGCGCGAATACTACGTGAATGACGCGGGCAACCAGATGGATGCATTCAACGGGAGTGTGTACGCCCGTTACGTCCAACGCTTTGGCGGTGCAGTCGAGCTTCCCGAGAACGGATATCCCGGTGACTATATCCAGACTGTTGCGGAGGCCATTGCTACCAGCCACGGTAGGCAATTCCTTGATGTGCCGGCTGAAGAGGCCAAACCAATGCTGGGACGGCTGGGCGTGGATTTGTTGCTGCAGCAGATCCGGATCGACTTGGATCAGCTGGGGATTCGTTTTGATGAATGGTTTCATGAGGAATCATTGTTCGAAGCGGGCAAGGTCTCGGCGGCAGTCGAGCATCTCAGAGCGGCGGGGTACGTCCTGGAGCGGGAGGGTGCCACTTGGTTTGCATCGTCGACCCTCGGCGATGACCGGGATAACGTGCTGATTCGAAGCAACGGGGTTCCGACCTATTTCGCATCCGATGCGGCCTATCACCAAAACAAGCTGGGTGAGCGTAAGTTTGACAAGGTGATCGACATCTGGGGAGCCGATCATCAGGGCCACGTGCCGCGGATGAAGGCGGTCGTCGAGGCAATGGGATTCGATCCCGCTCGGTTGGCGGTGCTGATTTATCAACTGGTCAATCTCGTGCGGGACGGACAAGTGGTGCGCATGGGCAAGCGGACCGGCCAATTCGTTACGCTCCGCGAGGTGCTCGACGAAGTTGGTCCAGACGCGGTGCGGTTCTTTATGGTCGCACGCTCCCCGGACGCCATGATGGATTTTGACCTCGACCTGGCCAAAGCTCAGTCGGACGTAAACCCGGTCTACTACGTTCAGTATGCGCATGCGCGCACCGGCGGCATCTTGCGGCGGGCGGAGAATATCGACTTCGGCGACGGGGACGTGACGCTCCTCATCGATAGCTCGGAGCTCGCGCTGATCCGGAAAATGCTGGAGTTACCGGAGATAGTGGCGGATGCCGCCCAGGCGCTGGCGCCGCATCCGCTTCCCCACTACGCGCAGGAGCTAGCGACGGCTTTGCACACTTTTTACGATCGCTGCCGAGTGATCACCGAGGATGCGGAGACGACCAAGGCTCGGCTCAAGCTGGTCGCAGCTTGCAAGGCGACTCTTGCGGCCACCCTCGACTTGATCGGGGTGGGTGCCCCCGAGCAGATGTAGCCTGCACGCGGGGCGGCTCCCTCGGGGTGATGCCTGGGGACTCGGGCGCAGTGGGACGGTGGTTCTAGGGGTCGCCTTTCTCGCCCTGAGCGGCTGGTACAGTGTGGTGGTTCCGGTTTGGGAAGCCCCAGACGAGCCAGACCACGTGGCGTATATCAATTTCGTGGCCCATTACTGGCGGCTCCCGCCAACCCTCCCCACGATCCAGCCGAGCGGCAATCCGGAGAGCGCCCAGGCACCGCTTTATTATTTCTTGGCTGCCCTGGTCACGGGTTGGGCCCAGCCTGAGGGGTTGGCCGAGATTCGACTTAACCCTTACGTCACCTGGCCTGACCATGCGGCGAGAGTGGCGGTGGTCGCCCACAGCCCGGTGGCGGAGGGCTGGCCTCCCAGTCCCGGAGTGCTGGTTACCCACTTCGAGAGAGTCCTATCGACGCTCCTGGGGCTGGTCACCGTCTTGTTTTCCTACGGGCTGGCCCGCCGGGTGGTGAAGTCGCCTGGGTTGAGCCTTCTGGCCGGCGGGTCGGTCGCCTTTCTGCCCGGATTCGTCTTCTCCAGCGCAACGGTAAACAATGACGCCGCCCTGATTGCTCTCGCTAGCGCGGCCGCCTTTCTGGTGATTGGGATCGGGGGCACGGCCTTCACGGTTCGTCGACTGGTTCTGCTCGCTCTGGTGCTGACGTTGACGGTGGGCGCCAAAGTCAGCGGCCTCACGGTTGTAGTGGCTACCGGAGCGTGTCTGCTCGTGGCCGGGGTGGCGAAGCGTCGGGTCCTCGCGGTCGCGGCGCCGGCGCTGATGACGGCGCTAGGGTGGGGATTTCTGCGGGCATGGGACCCATTGGTGCTGGGGCGGCAGGAATGGCAGGTGGTCATTGCGGCGACCTGGGAGGATGCGATTAATGCCCCCGGGCACTTTTGGCGATCCATCGTGGGCGTTTTTGGTTGGCAGAATTTGCCTTTGCCTGAGGTCGTGTATGTCATGGTAGCGGCGCTGGTGCTGCCGGGCGTCCTGCTCTCCTGGAGTCGGCGGCCCGAGCGGCGAAATGCCTCGCAGCTGGCCCTCTGGACTGCCCTTGTTGCAGGCGGAGTGCTGGTGCGCTGGCTGATCTCGAGCGACCCGCGGGCGTTTCTCGAGCACGGACGCTATCTCTACCCAGCGCTGGCGCCAGTGGCCAGCCTGATGGCCATGGGGTGGGCGGCGATGCCCAGGCCAGCCGGAGCGGCCCTGGCAGGGGCACTGGTGGGAACGCTGGGGGTGACCACCGTGATCGCAATTCCAGCGGTGATCGGCCCGGCCTACGCGTATCGGGACGAGTTGACTCGGTTCGTCGTGCCAAACGAAGGGAGGGACGGTGGCCAGATTCAGGCTCGGCCGGCGGCAGGGCTGGAATTGCTCGGATTCGACCTGAGTCCACCGTGTCCCAGCCGTGGGGATGCGGTCAGACTCGCGCTGCGCTGGCATGCGACAGGGAGCGGCGTTCCCGAGGCCGATACAGTAGTGCTGTTACAGCCGACTAGTGGCTCCACCTTAAAGATGTCCGAACGGGATCCGGGGAGAAACCTTTACCCAACTTCGGTGTGGCTTCCGGAGGAAGTGGTGCTCGATCAACACGAATTCGCGATTGCCGGCAATGTAGCTCCGGGCCTCTACGTGTTGAGAGCAGGGATTCGCTACGAAGATGCTTCGACCGTCGCGACAGGCCCCCAGACTGAGACCGCTCCGCTGATGAGCATCGATTGGCGGGGGAACAGCGGTGCCCAATGTGCGCCAATAGGGAACGAATCCCATTAACCGAGTGCGGGTGTCGGGCCGAGATTCTTTAGAGGCTGAGCCGGGTTGAGGGCCCCGGTCTGGTTGGTCGAGCGGTTCGTGGGGGGCTGGCGGCTCGTCGCCGTTTCGCTACTCGGAGCCGCATTGCGCTGGATTCGGCTCGATGGCCAAGCCCCGTCGATCGACGAAGGCTGGAGCATCGGGGCGACGCTGGGGGGACTCGATCATGCGCTGGATGTGGTGAGCCGGGACACCCATCCGCCGCTGTATTTCGTTCTGCAATGGATGCAGGTGCATGCGATTGGGCCTCAGCTCGGGGCGGACCGAATCGTTGCGGCGGCCTTGGGGACGATCGCGGTGCCAATAACGGTGCTGGTGGCGCGACGATTTGGGAGCGAGCGATCTGCGCTGCTTGCAGGACTGCTGGTGGCGCTGAGTCCGCTGGCGATCTTCACGTCGCGAGATGCGCGACCGCATGTGGCGGCGGCGACGCTCGCCCTGGCCGCAACCTGGCTGCTGCTGAGGGCGCTGGAGCGTCCGTCCGGCGGACGACTGGCGAGCTATTCCGTCGCGGCGGCGGCCATGTTGCTGACTTCCTACGCCAACGTCATGGTGGTTATCGTCCATGGCCTGGTCGTATTGCCGCGAATGTGGACGAGCCCCTGGCGGTGGTTGCTTGCGTTTTTAGGGATCGGGTTGCTGTGCCTTCCATGGCTACTCGTAGTGGCGCCGTATTCCGCGCAGGCGAAGGGGATTCTGTTTTCGGACCAGATTGAAACGTGGAATCGGTTGGTGGAGCTCGTCCGGATCAGCGCCTACGCGCTGACCGGGGGATTCACCTTGCTCGACGAATTCAATCCCTGGTTGACGGCGGTGGTCGCTTTGCCCGTGCTGGCGGGCGTCTGGTGGGGCCGGGTTAACAGGAGCGGAACCGGGGCCCTCGATGGGGAGGCGGGCAACGGGAAAGCCGACTCCAGACCGATGGGGGTGGGAATCCTGATAGGACTCTTGGTGGCTACTTTGGGTTTGTATGCGCTGACATCCGCTATCGGAGGCCAGTTCGTCGCGCGCTATCTCACCCCTTTGGTGGCTCCGGTTGCCATCTTGTATGCGTTGGCGGTGAGCCGACTGCCGGGTCGGGCGAATGTGCTGGCGGCAGCGGTGTTGCTGTTGGGCTGGTCGTGGACATCGATCGATGTTCTGGTCCGGGACAAGGCGCATCGGGATGCATCGGAGGTGGCCGCTTTCCTAGCCAAGAACGTGCGGCCCTCGGATCAGGTGGTCCTCGATTGGTTCAGCACCCGGGGCCAGGTGGTCGCCCTCGATCCGGATCTCTGGGGCACTTCGAGCGAAGGCGGCTACGACCTGAGGGGGGATTTCGAAGCGGCGGCCAGCCGGAGCGGACGACTGTGGCTGGTGGCCGACAACACCATGAGCGACCGGTTGGCTGTTCTCGATGCGGCGCGGCCGTCCGGGGTTGACGTAATGATTGGGCCTAGGCGGGTGCTGGCGTTCCCGGTCGAGCCTGGGCGCCCGAAGGCACTCGGACGGTAGAGCGCTCCGATTGCAAGGCCGCTTGAAGGGCGTTATGCAGTGGAGCAGGACGCTCGGGCAGGGGAGCCTCACCACGTGCATAATCACCCCGAGGCAGGGGTTATCACGAGCTTTCCACGAAATCCAAGCCAGCCCCGGGTTATGGTGAGCAGCGCAGGGTCGTAGCTGGAGAGATCAAAAATGCAGCCTGATGAGTCGGACGCGCCTCTGGTGTTTGCTGGTTCGGGGAGTCCGATCCTGGCTGGGCATATTTGCGGCCATCTCGGGGTTCCCCTGGGTCGAGGCGAGGTGCTCAGATTCTCCGAAGGGACACTGTTTCCTCGAATACTCGAAAACGTTCGTGGCCGGCAGGTCTACCTCGTGCAATCCACCGTATTCCCAGCCAACGACCACTTCATGGAGCTGCTCTTCTGGATCGATGCCTTCAAGCGAGCGAGCGCGGCATCGGTCACCCTGGTGATGCCGTATTTCAGCTATGCGAAGGGCGACAAGAAGGACGAGCCACGGGTGTCCATTCGGGCACGAGTCTGCGCGGACGCTATCGAGGCAGCGGGTGCGGACCGGGTGATCACGATGGATCTGCACGCGGCACAAATTCAGGGGTTCTTCAAAATTCCGGTCGATGACCTGCAAGCTCGGCCCCTCTTGTGTGAGGCAATACGGGAAGAAGGGCTCACGGACATCGTCGTCGTGGCGCCTGATGCCGGATTCGCTAAGCGCGCTCGAATGTTCGCCACTCGGCTCGGCGCACCGCTGACAAGGTACGAACGGACCATAGCGAGCGCGCGACCGTCACCGACCTGATTGGAGAAGTGGAGGGCAAGGACGCGGTCCTGGTGGACGACTTCACCATCAGTGCGGGGACGCTAGCTGAGGCGGCAGGCTTGTTGGCCAGGCGTGGGGCGCGCTCGGTAATAGCCGCGGTGAGCCACGGCGTTTTCTCGGAAGGCTCCATGGAGCTCCTCGACGCCAGCCCGATCAGGCTCCTGATTACCACTGACATGGTGGAGACCCAGCCGGTCCGGCTGTCCGACAAAGTTCGCGTGGTCTCCGTCGCACCACTCTTCTCAGAAGCGATCCGGCGAATCCACAATCGTGAGAGTATTAGCGTCCTCTTCGAGGACTGAAGGCTCGGCTCACGCTAGCTCGCCCGTGTCCACTGGGGTTCCGAAGAACCTCCTATACCGAGGCGCACGGGGCCTAATCCGCCGGGGCCTAGACGGACGCCCTCAAAACTTCGAACAGTCGTCGTTCGGGGGGACTCTGGATGTTCCCGGCCAGATGTTGTTCGAGCTTGGGGCTGATAATCGCACTCGCAGCTTCGGCATGCTCCTGGGTGTCCCGGAGCACGTGCAGCCCGTAATCTCCGCTGGAGCTGTCACCAAAGCAGGTCGCGCTCTTGCAACCCGGCTGCGCGGTGATGGCCGGAATGAGATCATCGGCGAGCTTTTGGGCCAGGTCGTGCTTTCCGGGGCCGAAGGCAAAACGAACGAGTCGCACGTACATGAGCAGGAACCTCCTGCGCCATTCTAGACGGCGATTCAGGCGTCGTCCAAGCCCGAGGAGATAGGGCATTGCAGTGATCGCTCGGCTACAGGTGACGCTAGCACCGCAGGTAGTGGCGCAGCTCGACGACATCGAATTCGAGGTCGGCTTCCAGGCAGAGGTTGGCCTCCAGCCACCTGCGGATGCGCTGTTGGGGATCCCAGTAGGCCTCAGTCCAGCGGGGCGTGTACCAGGCAGCTCGGGCGGTGCGCATTCCGGTTACGAGGTCCTGGGCGGTTTCTTCGGCAGTCTCGCCGCCTTGGCCACCGCGCGGACGCAGGATGGTTGCTGGCGCATGAAATACCTGCAGGGCGTAGTAGATAAAGGTCTGATCCCCATCGGCTTCGACGATGACGTCGCCATCTTGAGCAGCGCCCGCGAGGTAGCGAGCCGGCTCGCGGTAATTCGGGCCCTTCCCCACACTCGGGTGCAGGAGATAGACCGCGTCAGCAAGGATGAATATGAGGAGCGCGACGGCGGGGACGAGACGACGGGTCCGCTGATGTCGAATGCTGTCCAGTGCTACGCCGGCGGCCCCGAGTAGGGCCCCGACGGTCAAGGTCAAATATCTTTCGCTGAGCAGGGTACGGGTCTGGGGCACCGCGAAGGCCACTGTAGCGGTCAACAGAAATCCGAGGACGATCCAGCGCGCCACCCGCGGGCCCCTGACGATGATGGCGAGGCAGGCCAGGATGCCCGCAGATGCAGTGGCGACGGCCAACCATGGCTGGAGCTCGATGGCGGGGCCTCCGACGGCTCTCGTCCAAGGGTCCCAGAGCGAATGAAGCCCGCCGAGAATTGCGTCGAGATCGATGTAGGGCTGGGATCCGCCCGGGCTGCCCGAAAGCAAGGGGAGCGACCTGGCCAGGGTGGTCAGGTAGTCTCGGGCTTCCTGGGTGGCGAAAAGGGGGATGGCGCCGAACCAGAGCCCGCCGAGGGTCGCGATCCGGCGGGGTGCGGGAGCCCGATACGTGAAGGCTACAACCGTCGCGATCCCCAGCACGAGGACGGCCGCGTAGTGGGACAGCTCGAGACCGATGGTTAGGCCGATCAATGCGGCGATCCAGGGCCAGCGGCCTTTCCTGAGGAAGCGGACCTCGACCGCCAGGACCAGGGAGGCCAGCGCCATAGAAAGGGCGTAGGTACGCGCTTCTTGGGCGTACCACAAGGCAAGGGGATTGATTGTGGCCAGGATCCCAGCGAGGATCCCGGCCCGTCGGCCGCCGAGCTCGGTGCCCAGCCAGCCGGTGGCCACCACGAAGATCGCTCCAAAGACCGCGGAGGGGAGGCGGGCCCAGATTTCGCCGGGTGGACCGGCGGGTACCCACCAGCTCATGAACAGGACGAAGAGCGGGGGCGTCGGGTGGACCACGAGGACGTCCTTCAGAAGGTCCGGGAACGGCGTATGGGCTTGAATGATGAGCGCCGTTTCGTCCAGCCAGAGTGGGACCCGATCGAGGCGCCACAAACGCAGCAACAGAGCCAGGGCGAACAGCAATGGCCAGGCCCTGGAGGGGCGGGTGATCCATTGCCAAGAACGAGTCAGAGGGCTTTCCCTAAGAATCGATTCGGCGGGGCGCTGGACAGATTCTCCCTCCGAACGCAGAAGCACCCCCACCCAACCTCCCCCGTCGAGGGGGGGGAGTCTTGACGCAAAGCCCCGTCGAGAGGGAGGGATTTGAGGCAAATGCCGCCTGGATAGTCAAGGCCTGGACTCGGAGTTAGCAAGCCCAGCGTCAAGAGCCGCCCGCGGGAGCGGTCAGCTGGATTCGGGCGGCGGTGCCGACGAGCTTGCCGCTGATGACACCGCGGCTGGTGAACTCGACCGCCGTTCGTTCTGTGAGCTGCACCTCGGCTGGAACCGGAAAGACATTGAGCATGCGGGTCTGGCTCCAATCGCCGCGCTGCCACCAGGCGGCGGGGTAGGCGACGTGGCGGTCGGTCGTGACCACGCGGTCGCCGTCTAGCCAGACGATATCGGTCAGGAAGGGCTCAGCCGGGTCGGAGTCGAGCCGCCAGAGGATGCCGAGGTGCGGGGATGCAAAGGGCTGACCCGTGGGCAATACGCCGAGACGCTCGTAAACGATGCCGCCTCCCACCGACCGATCGGTCGCCTGGGATAGGTGCTCCGACGCCCAACGCTGAAAGTCACCGGGCATGATCTCGAACACTCGCCGAGTCCAACCGGCGCCAGGAAGGACCTGCTCGTAGATTTGTCGGGCAGCGAAATCATGCCGCAACAACTGAGTCTGGGGGTGCTCCTCGTTGGTCGTGACCTCCACGAGAGGACGGTCGTCGTCGCGGAATATGATGCCGTCGCGGCTATCGAAAAGGCGAACAAGGTCGAAATCGCGTTTAAGCAGTCGGGCAGTGACCGACGCTTGCTCGCTGTCATCCTCGTCGCCACCGATCAGGATGGCGGAATCGGAAGACCTGGCGGTGGCGGATGCGACCCTGACCAGGTCGTCGGTGTACGTCCAGGGGACGCCGTAGCCTCCTAGGGGCCAGAACTCATCATTTGTCAAGAAGAATGGAACGGCCAGGAGGAGCTGTGCCCCGGCGATGATGGCCAGGAGAGCGGTTCCGGAGTGGGTAACCAGGTGAGACGAGCGCTCGCTCACCGCCGCGGGTAGGGAGCGCGCAACGAGTCGAGCTAAGGGCTCGCTCACGGCCGCTATCCCGATGAGCAAAGGTGGAATCAGGTTAATGAAGTAGTAGGGGTAGAGATAGGGCAGCTGCCCGGCCTGGACCGGGCGGAGGAGCAGCAGGGTGGGAGTTGCAACCGTGATGACCATCGCCAACGCCACAGCCGCCCGGGCGGGGGCGGTTCGGCGGTCGCGCCAGGCGACGTAGCCGAGGAAAAGCCAGCCGGCCACGGCGGCCACCCGGGCGACTCCATCGATGATGCTGAATGGCGCCGCGGTCGAGTCGAGCATCTGGCCGGCCTGCCCGGCGATCGACTGATAGGCAACTCCGGTGACGACGATGGTCGCGCGCTCCAGGCTGCCCAGGGTCAGCTCCGGCACGATGGTCCGGGTGCTCTTCCAATCGAACTGGGACAGATCGGGCAGCAGGCTGAGGACCACCCAGGGGATGAGTAGAAAGGCGGCGCAGGCGAGCCCTATGGCAATCTTGCGAAGCGAGAAGGCACGATGAAAGGTGAGTACGCTGGCGAAGGCCACGAGATTGGGAATGCAGCTGAGGTGGATCTGGCTGCTGGCGGATACGGCTAAGCCCGTCAACGCCCACCAGCGGGCACGCCCGGATCGACAGGCCAGAGCGAATGCCCAAAGGAATAGGATCGCGGCCGGTCCGATGAAGGCGTTCAGCCAGAGCCGTCGGCCGTAGATGACCAGCCACGGATTGACGGCCGTCAGGAGCGCGGCGAGGAGGGCCACGCGTTGGCCGAACAGGTCGCGGGCGAGGGCATAGGTGGCAGGAATCATGGCGATGTTGAGAATCGCCACACAAATAGAAAGCCACTCATGATTGGAAGAGATCAGGGTGGGGGGCGCCAAGACGAAGGGGACGGTCGGCCCGTTCGCGATTCCGACCGATGAAAGCACTCCGGTTGGGAATGCTCCGGAGCGCACGATGTCCAGGGCAAGGCCGCTTACGGTCACGTCGTCGCCGCGATATTGGGCGATGTCGAGATTCCAGAGGCGAAGCAGGGCGCCCAGCAAGGTGATGGCGGCCAGCGCGCTCAGATGTGTGAAATGGGGTCTCAACGGGTGGAGGTCTCGAGAATAAACTCGTCGTCGGGGAGCCGGTGCCCGTTTGGATCCTCGGCGGTGATCCGGGTTAGGTCGCTTCTGCGATAAAGGCCGACTGCCACCCGAAGGCCCTCGCCGGTCGCGTAAGGTTTCGGCAGGGCGACCGTGATGCGATCTCTGACCGGTTCGCCGGGGCGCCAGGACGGGGTGGGATAGAGCCCCGAGCGGGGCTCGGAATCAGACTGCGCCACCATGGCGCCGGTTGCATCCAACACGTGGACGAAAACGACGAGCGGATCCCTGGGCGGGGTCAATGCTCTCCATATGAGATCGATGTCTAGAGTCACTGAGCCCACGGTCGCAGTGGGGGCAAGGCTTTCGAGCTGGACAGCGGATCCAAAGCGGGCCAGTGCGGACGTGGGTGGTCCGTCCGCGGTCGGGGTTTCGACGGTGACGGTTCCGAGAATCGGGTTCACCGGAGTCCCGTGGGCGTCCAGGACGGGAAGATCACCTCGGAACTGAAAATCGCTGGTGCCAGGAAGGCTCGGAGAGTAGTCGTGAAGACGGGGCTCGAGCAGCCCAACAAAGGGGGCAGGCGCGGATTCGGGGATCTTCAACCGGTAAGGGTCAGCAAATATGTCTCCGGGGCGCCAGAGATTGGTGGGGTAGTTCCCATCACCCGGCCAGCTATTGGTGGCGGCGACCGAGTTGGACTGGAGATCCAAGAGGTGAAGCCCGAGGGTGTAGGGGCGGTCGAAGGCGGCGAGCGATTTCCAGTAGAGGGTCACCTGCATCTCGTCGCCGGGGTGCACGCGGTCCACTTCCGCCCGATAGCCGATGAGCTGCGCCTTACCGCCGTAGGTGTAGTCAACGGGTACGGCAATTTGCGCGACCTGCGCGGCGGTTAGCCGGGGCGGTTGCTGGTATTGAGGAAGCACGATGAGGTTCAGAGACGAGGCGGACAACAACAATAGCCCGCCCGTTGTCGCGGACAGGGCAGTGAGTCCGAATGGCCGGGGCAGGGCGGCGAGACCGATCGCGAGGAGAGCGCTGGGAGCGACTATGGCCGGAAGCAGATAGCGGCCGGGGACCAGGGTGGGCGAGTTGAAAAAGATCGCCCGGTAGAGCGGAAGGGCGCCGACCACCAGGGCAAAACCAACCAGCAGCGCCACGCTCGGCACATGCGCGCGGTCCTTCAGAAGGCTTACGACCAGCCCGAGCCCAGCCAGGACAGTCAGGATGAGGAGCGCCCAGTAGATCACATCCGGGAAGGCGACGGTGCCCCAGCCAAATTCCCCCCAGAAGGTCCGAAAGGAGTTGGTGGCCAGCCCCGAGGCAAATTCAGCCGGACTTCGCTTACCAATGGTCTCAAAAAATGGTGAGACTTCCTGGAGAATCGCGGTGGCCTTCGCTCGATCGGCCAGGGGCCGTCCGAGCGCGAGGAAGTTCCGCAGGTACCACCAGCCGGCGATGAGCGCAGGCAGTGCCACAACGATCGCGGCGCGACGGGTCCCAGCGCTCACGGAAACTCGGGCGATCTGGAGCAGCCTCGGCGTAATTGCTGCGATGCCTAAGGGCGCCAGCACGAGGGCGTTGTTCTTGCTGAGGAGCGCCAGGCCCAGGCTCAAGCCGAGCCAAGCGAAATCAACCCAGTTGCCAGCTGGCGATGAGACAAAGGCACTTCCCTTTTTCGGTTCGCTCGCATTTACAGAAGGTGGTGAGGGGCGCAAGAGGATGCGAAGCAAAGCCCAGAGGGTCATAGTGCCGGTGAGTGCGACCAGCGAGTCGTTGGTCAACGCACCGCCGATGAAGACCCAGGTCGGGTTGAAGGCGGCCACAGCGGTGGCGGACGGGGCCACTAGGGGGGAGGTTGGGAACAGCAGGCGAATGCAGAGGAAGACGAAAAACACGGCCGCCGCGCTGAGCAATGCGCTGACCATGCGTCCCGCGATGATGAAGCGCTGCGGGTCGGTCCAGGGGAAGGACTCAGCGGTGGGATCGTGGAGCACCGCGTTGACCCCACCCAGGCGATCGCCGCGAAGGAAAAACGGGTTGACGACTGGAGTGGACGGCTCGGCGGTCAGGAATGGCCTGGCAGCGACCGCAGCCAACAAGTAGTAAAGCGGGGGCTGGTGACTTTCATCGAACCATTCGGTCAGCTGCCGGCCCGGTTCCGGAAGCGCCGCATGGCGGGCGATGTAGTCGACCAGCGCAAAGTGGCCGGTCTCGTCGTGGGCCTCGAAGGTCGGGAGGGTCACCGCCCAGTACGAACTGAGGGCCAATCGGATGAGCACGATGGTCAGTGCGATGTGAACCGAGCGGAGGGCCAGAACCCTTTGCATAGGCTAGACGGTGGATGACGGAGCGACGATCTCAAGCTCCCCTAAGACGTTGGTATCACGCCCAGGGGCGGTCACCAGGCGCCGACCGGAAGAGTCGTACAAACCGACCAAAATTGAATACTTCCCTAAGGGTGCCGTGGAAGGAATCAGCAGGGTGTGGAAATCGGGAACCAGCTCCCCAGGTGCCCAGATCGAGGTTGGGTAGAGGCCCTGGTGAGGAGGCCGGTCGTCCTGGGCCACAGGTGGCTGGTCCAGCCGCGCGAGATGCACGAAAGCAGTGTAATCGGTAGCCAGCCGGGTCTTGGTGCACCAGTTGAGGGAAATCGGAAGCGGGTCTCCCGCGCGCGCCGTGGCCGGGATGAGCGGGGCTCCGAACAGCTGAAGGGCGCCGCCAAAGGTCCGACTCGGGTCATCCGGGGTGCAACGGGGGTCAGGAGCCGAAGCAATCTCGGAACTCCCGATCAGGACCGGGTAAACGATCTCGCCGCGCTGGTTGGTTGCATCCAGAGCGGTGCCTTGCTCGAGCTGATAGACGGAGAGGACCACTCGCACCGCGGTCGGGCCAGCGATGGGCGTGTCGACTGGCACGGAAATCGAATCTTTCACTAGGTCGCCGGGCTGCCAGAAACTGGTCGGATAGCGGCCTGATCCTGGGTAAGCATCGATCTGTCCAATGCGCCCGCCATCGCGGCCAATGAGATGCAGGCCGATCGAGTAGTTCTGAGATGAGCGGCCCAACGCCTTCCAGAAAAGCTGCACTTCTATCGGCTCTCCAGCAGCGGTTTGGGGGGGGATCGCCGCCCCGGTCAGCTCTATCGTGTTTCCGAAGCGAATCTCGGGGTGGAGCGGAGCCGAGGCAAGCTCTGCCGCGGAGGTCAGCGAGTAGGGTTGATAGGCGGGAAGCAGCCACTGAATGGGGATGATGGCGGCGAGCCCGCTGAGGCCGACCGCGACGGCGAGAGCGACCTTCGGTCGGGTTCGCTCGGCAAGCGGGAGCAGGAGGCCGAGAGCGAAGAAGATCGCGACGCAGGCGATGGCCGGGAAAAGGAGGCGGCCAGTTGAAGCGAGGTTCATCGACGTCCAGCGGATCAGCGCGGCGGCTTCAATGGCGAGCCAAGCGAGGGTGAGCCCGAGGACGGGGCGGTCGATGGTGTTGAATCGAGCCCTCAGGACCACGATCGCCCCGAGGGCGCCCGCCAGGGAGAGCACTGTATAGATGGCGTAGACCCAGGGCGCGGCGATGATGTCAAAGGTGCCGAAGATGCCCCAGAATCCCAGCCAGAAGCCGCGCAGTTCCTCCAGAGCGAAGGGCTCGGTCCGCACGCCGGAGACTTTCAACCAGGCGGATAGCCCGGTTGGATCGCCATAGAGCGACAGATTCCGCAAATACCACCAGCCCGCCACAGTAGCCGCAGTGCCGCCGAGCAGGGCCCCATGGCCAACCAGGGCTCGCCATCCGCGAGGTTTCGCAGCGAGGGCGACGACGGCCAAGCTCAAGGGGACGAGGGCGAGCCCGCTCAGCTTGGTGAGGGCGCCGGCACCGGCCACCAGGCCCAGGGTCCAGGTGCGGGGGACCGTCAGAGCGCCTCGGAGGGTCGGCACGAGGAGCACTAGAAGCAGCGTGCTCACGGCCGCAACGGCGCTATCGTTGGCGACCGACGCGCTCACAAACAGGAACATCGGGTTGAAGGCGACCAGGCTCGCGGCGAGGAATGCGACGGTGGGCTCGGTGGGGACGACCCGTCGTCCGAGGAGATAGGCGGTGGCGACCGTGAGGAGACCGAAGGCGATGGACAGCAGGCGGCCTCGATGTACGGCGGCCACTCCCTGAAGGGTGGCTTCGTTGGACGGATGCACCACGCGGTTCTTGTTCCTGGAATCGGTGGAGGGGATTCCTACCAGTGCGTGAGGGTTGGCGGCCAGGCTGAGGATGTCGTCCGTGTCCAGATCGGCGATTGCCAGGCTGGCGAGGAAGTGGTAGAGCGGCGGCTGGCCGGCTTCCTGGGAGGGAGTGTCCGGTCGGTTGTCGGTTGGGTCAAGGATGGGCAGCCCATTGCCGTTGGCGATCTGCCGGATCATGAAAAACTGACGCATTTCGTCGCCCGCCTCGAGGGGAGGGGTAGCCGCTGAATACCAAAATGCCAGGGCCATGTAGGCCACCAGGATCGCCACGAGGCCGGCCCACTGCCGAGTAAGCTGCCATTGAAGGGGGACCGGCCATCGAGGCTTGGGCTCATTCAGGCCGTCCGGGCGGGACGGCGCTGCCGAGGGGCGGTCCAGTGCCATAGAATTGTTGCGGAGGGGTCGCATAGTCTGGTCTAGTGCGTCCGACTCGAAATCGGATGAGCGGCAACGCTCCGGGGGTTCGAATCCCTCCCCCTCCGCCAGGACGCTGATTTACGAGTCCTCCGCTGGCGGTCGAGAGCACAAGTCCGTGGAGTTTGGTGGAGTGTGGTTAGCGCGCTTCGCCCGGGATGCAGAGGTTTAGAAGAAGGGGTCAAACTAGGTCCAATCATCGGGGAGTGGCGCAGCTTGGTAGCGCGCGTCGTTCGGGACGACGAGGTCGCAGGTTCGAATCCTGTCTCCCCGACCCATTCAGAGGCCAAGAAGCCTCGCGAGATCGAGCACAGGCCCGGGTATTGCCGGCTGTGCTCGATGCGTTTCCGCTGGGGGAAGCACGGTTTCGTGGGCTCAAGTCTCCTCGGCCTTTACTCGGTCCCAGATCTCATCTAACTCCTGCAATGAAAGCTGCTCGGGAAGTATCCCGCGGGACCGGCAGACGGCTTCAATAGCCTGGAACCGGCGCGAGAACTTCTCGCTCGCGGATTGGAGGGCCTGTTCAGCAGACAACCCGAGATGGCGCGCGAGATTGACGAGGGTAAAGAGCAGATCGCCTAGCTCCTCTTCTTGCTCGCTCGGCGCGGCTGCCTGAAGCTCAGCCGCCTCCTCGCGAACTTTGTCGATCACGCCATCCGCGGTTGGCCAATCGAAGCCGACATGAGCGGCGCGGCTCTGGAGGCTCTGGGCACGGACTAGCGCGGGCAGGGCAGGTGACACGCCGGTAAGGACCGAAACGCGATCGCCCCGCTCGGACTGTTTGATGGCTTCCCACTGACGAAGCACCTCCGCGGTGGTCGTGGCCGTGGCGCTGCCGAAGATGTGCGGATTCCGACGAACGGTCTTCGCCACCCCTGCCTCGGCGATGTCCGCTAGGTTGAAAGTGCCCGCCTGGCCGGCGAGCTCGGCGTGGGTCAGTACCAGGGTGAGCACGTCAGCTAGCTCTTCCGCGAGCTGAGCAGGCTCGCCTTGATCGATGGCCTCCGCCACTTCATAGGCTTCTTCAACCAGATAATCGCGGAGGCTCTGGTGGGACTGTTCGAGGCACCAGGGGCATCCCTGGTCCGGCGAGTAAAGCCGCGCAATCAGCTCGGTGAGGTGCTGAAATGGTGGCGGCGATTGTCTTTCGGAAGGCCTGGCTTCGTTCATCCGGCTGGACGCCTTTCATTGGACTTCCGGGACAGGGACTTCCGGGACAGCGGGAATCGCCGGGGCGCCAGGAACCGCCCGGACACCAGGCCCACGGCCCAAAGGATTGCCCAGAATCCGAGGAGCGTTAACGTGATGAGAGAAAGAATCAGGCCTAATCGTACTGAATCCGGCTCGTAGCGCAGATCGACGGTGTGTTCGCCAGGCGGGATCTGAATGGCCTGGATCAAGTAGTCGGCCCGCCAGATCGCCTGGTCGGCGCCATCCACAGTGGCGTGCCAGCCCGGGTACGCGACGTCACTGACCACCAGGTAACCGCCGGACGGAGCAGTTACTCGAAGATTGGTCTGCCCCCATGCTTTCCCAAACTGAGTCACCGTTCCGGGTCCTCCGATCGGCAGCGACGCTTCGGCGGGACTCTCGACCAGGACCTGCCGGCGTGGGTCAAAATCGGGCTGTCCAATCCGCTGTAAGGCCTCCTCGGCAGTGGCGACGTGCTGAGCCTGGGCAACGATATAGGCTGGGCCGGGTGAGCTCGAGCGACGAAAGAGCACGTAACCGGCGTCGGTGAGCGATTCGGGGGCACCTGGCTGTTGAAGGATCGAGTCATTTTTCTGGGCAATCACGTGGGTGACGTTCAAGAGATCGAAGAAGCGGGCTTCGGGCAACCGAACTCTCGCGGTGTCCAGACGGGCTATGCGGAGGGGGAAGGTGCTGTTGACGGACGGGATCCCATAGAGGAGCCCATGGTTGCCGCTCAGGATATCGCGGTCGGCCGCCTTTCCAAAGCCAATATCGCTGAGCAGACGGTCAACTACCTGCGGCTGGTGATAGGCGGAATCGGCCGGTCGGACCGTGAACTGACGGTCGGCGGTGACGGTGAAGAGATCGAAGGCGACCAGCCCGATGATAAGAGTCGCTAGGGCGGGCCTGATCGAGGGGACCCGGAGACGAGCCATGAATATGCCCCAGGACAGGGCCAACACGAACACGAAGAAGAAATAGGCGCTGATAACGTCCCGCCAACGCTGGAATCTCTGGCCGGCAACCTCTGCGCTGATGTGGCCGACGTACAGCGCCGCTCCCAGGGCTATGCTCAGCAGCAGAAGACTCCCGAGCGCCCGGGTGAACCGGCTCATCCGCACGGTGGCCGCGAGTCCTCGTTGCTCCAGAACCGCCCGAGCGCCCACCCCAGCGAGGACCGCGCCGCCCATTGAGAACAGCATGATCGTGCGCTCCTGGTTTCGGAATAGGTCGAAACCGGGGATGACCACGTAAAGAGCGGGATAGAGAAAAGTCTGGCCGCCGAAGGCCAACAGGAGCCCGGCGATGGGCAGCGGGAGAAAAATCCCGTGCAGAGGACCGCGGGTAAGGGCGAGACCGGCCGCGACCAAGATCAGGGTAATGACGCCGACATAAGGCGGAAATCCGCCTAGCACGTTAGGGGCCAGGAGGTCCATGGGCACTTCCCAGAAGCTAAAGCCGCTGGCCACGAAGTTGTAGCCTTCATCGGCCCGGCTCGAGAGCCCCTGGAGCTCGGCGGTGGGCACCCACTGCACGGCGGTCGTTCCAACTGCGATGGCGACCGCCAGCATACCGAGCGGGATGACGTGAACGACTTCGCGAATGGGAACTTTGGAAGACGGGCTTCGGCGGAACAGCATTAGATAGGACCAGGACGCGGTGATCAGCGCCAAGCCCAGCACTTCCTCAAAGACGGTCTGGGGATGGCCGGCCAGGAAGGCGAGGGCTACTGTGAGGCCGGTGACCGCGGCCCACCCGGCGCTGCGGCGTTCCAAGGCGAGCCACCAGGCGAGTAGCTGGAGGGGGAACCAGCTTGCCGACCTGAGGATCGGGAGCTGGGGGATCGGATAAGAGGTGAGGAAGCCGGAATAGCCATAGCAAATAGCCGCGACCAGAGCGGCGGGCCGGGACCCGGTGAGCACTCTCACGAGAGCAAAGGTGAAGATCGAAGCCAGCCCGACGTGAAGTGGAATAGTTCTTTCCAGGGCGAGGAGCGACCCGGCATCCCAGCCCTGCATGAAGGGAAGGACGAGAAGATCCAAAGGATAGAGGGCGCCGGCTTGGGGATGAGCCAGCAGGGGCTGTCCACCGCCGGAGAGAGGATTCCAGAGGGGAGCGACCCCGTCGTGCAGGGCGCGGGCCACGGTGAGGAGCAGCGGAAACTGGCCGCCGGTGAAGTCCCCTTCCGAGACGGTCATCTGGTCGGCTCGGTTCGGCGCGAACAAGCGCCAGAAGTAGAGCCATGGTAGGAGGGCCAGGCCGATGACGCAGGCAGTGTCCAGCAGGGCCGGCGAAAGGTGTGAGCGCGGGGCAGGGGCGCTTACCATGGGAACCCTGAGGGACGTAGGATGGGAACCCTGGGGGACGTAGGTCGCCTCAGGGAACGAGCCCAGCCAAAGAGAAGGCCGTGTCCCGACCCAGGAATGAGCGTGGCATACTTGCAGCATTCTAAGGGGGCGAGATGCAAGACTTCGTGAAGCGCGCCCTGGATTCGAGCGAAGCCGCAGGGGCGACCTTTGCCGAGGTCCGGATCGAAGACCGCGAAGTCCAGGGCGTGTCCGTGAAGAACGGCGTGGTGGACTCGCTACTGACTCGATCCAGCCAGGGTATTGGGGTGCGGGTTATCGCCGGCGGGGCCTGGGGCTTCGCGGCGACTCCCAATCTGACTGGCCCGGAGATCGATCGAGTCGCGTGCCTGGCGGTCACGATCGCCCGAGCGAGCGCCCTGGCGAAGAAGGCCGATGTCGAGCTGGGCGGGCAGCCGGTTCAGCGCGGCGTGTATCGGACTCCATTCGAGGTCGATCCGTTCTCGGTCTCACTGGATGCCAAGATCGAGCTCTTGCTGGCTGCGGATCGGGCGATGCGTTCGGTGCGGGGCCTTTCGGTGGCGGAAAGCTCGGTGGGCTGCATCCGAGTGCGGAAGACCTACGCGAACAGCCAGGGGAGCCTGGTCGAGCAAGAACTGGTCGAGACCGGCGGCGGCATCGTGGCCACCGCGGTCGAAGAAGAAGAGGTCCAGCAGCGGTCTTTCCCAAATAGCTTCGGCCGCCATCAGGGCACCGGTGGCTGGGAACTGGTTGAGGCGATGCACCTAGCCGAAGCGGGGCCGCGCATGGCCGAGCAGGCGGTCGCCCTGCTTTCCGCGCCGCACTGTTCCTCCGATACGACAACGGTGGTGATCGATCCGACCCAGATGGCGCTCCAGGTTCACGAATCGTGCGGGCACGCGGTGGAGCTGGATCGGGTGCTCGGCTGGGAAGCCAGCTATGCGGGAACCAGCTTCTTGACTCCGGACAAGCTGGGCATTCGATACGGGTCGGAGCAGGTCAGCATCGTCGCGGACGGAACCTCCGCCACGGGCCTGGGGACGTATGGGTGGGATGATGAAGGCGTCGCGGCCACGGTGACTCCCCTGATCGACCGGGGGATTTTCGTCGGATATTTGAGCTCGAGAGAGACGGCGGCTCGGCTGGGCAATGCCAGCAGCGGCGCGGCTCGGGCCTCGAGCTGGAACCGGATTCCGTTGGTTCGAATGACCAACGTCAACCTTCTTCCCGGGGATTGGACGCTGGAAGGCTTGATCGCCGATACCGACCGGGGCCTCTACCTGGAGACGAACCGGAGCTGGAGCATCGACGACAAGCGGCTGAACTTTCAATTCGGGACCGAGATCGCCTGGGAGATCACAAATGGAAGGCTCGGTCGGATGGTGAAGAACCCGACCTACGGCGGAATCACGCCCGAGTTCTGGGGCTCCTGCGACGGGGTGGCTCGCGAGTGGCAGGTCTGGGGCACGACGAACTGTGGAAAGGGCCAGCCTGGCCAGACGATCCACGTCGGGCATGGGGCGGCTCCGGCTCGATTTCGGGGCGTCCGGGTGGGGATCGCCTGAGCGTGCTGGGGCCCGACGCGATCCGAAGACTTGCTTTCTCGGCGTTGGAGGCGTCGCGCGCGGATCAGACTGAGGTCGTGATCAGTGGAGGCGAGAGCGCCCTCACCCGATTTGCGAACTCGACCATCCATCAGAACGTGCACGAGGTCGAAGTCGAGCTGCGCATCCGGGCCGTCGCCGGTAAACGGATCGGCGTGGCGATAACGAACAAACTCGACGAGCGGGCGGTCCGCCAGGCGGTGACTGACGCGCTCGAAAACGCATTGCACTCACCGGAGGATCCCGATTTTCGGACCCTCCCGGGACCGGCTCCCATAATCCCGGTGAGCGCCCACGCGCGAAGCACCGCGGCGTACACCCCTGAGCAGCGGGCGCGGGACGTCAAATCGGTGTGTGATCGGGCCACGGCAGAGCACCTCGAGGCGTCGGGGATGTGGAGCACCAGGGAACGGGAAGTCGCCGTGGCGAATTCGTTGGGGGCGTATGGATACCACACAGCGACGGTCGCCGCGTTCAAAGCGGTCGTGATGTCGTCCGATAGCTCAGGCTATGCGGAACGCACGGGTGTCGACGCCGCCCAAATTGACGTGGCGGCGGCGGGCGAAGAAGCGATCGGCCGGGCCCTCCGGAGCCGTAATCCGGAGCCCCTCGAAGCGGGGGAATACCCGGTGGTCCTTGAACCGTACGCGGTCGGTACGATGCTGGATTATCTCGCCTACATGGGGCTCGGGGCTCGCTCCGTTCAGGAAGAGCGCAGCTTCATGAACGAGCTGATCGGCCAGCGGATCGCTCCGGAAAATATCTCTCTTTGGGATGACGGAATGGACCCGGCCGGCATCCCGATGCCGTTCGACTTCGAGGCGGTTCCCAAGCAACGGGTCGACTTGATTCGGCGGGGGGTCGCGGCGGGAGTCGTTTACGATTCCTACTCGGCCGGAAAGGACGGCAAGGAATCCACCGGGCATGCGCTCCCGTCCCCCAATCCGGCGGGTCCGTTCCCGCTGCATCTGTACCTGGAGCCTGGCGATGCTGGTGAGACTCAGCTGTTAGAAGGTATTCGGCGCGGTGTTTGGGTTACTCGCTTCCATTACGTGAACCCGGTGCATTCGAAGCGCACCATTCTTACCGGGATGACCAGGGATGGCACCTTTTTGATCGAAGACGGCGAGATCACTCGACCGATACGAAATCTACGGTTTACCCAGAGCGTCCTGGGTGCGCTCGCGACGGTCGAAGCGGTCGGCCGATCGCGATCCCTGCTCCACGATGAGATGAGTGGAACGTGTGTACCAGCGCTGCGAATCGGTCGGTTTCGATTTTCGAGTGCCACGCAGTTCTAACCAGGCGACGCCTGGAAGCAAAAAGGCTACTGTTCAGCAGGCGAATTGGGACGATCTCGAGGGCCTGGAGGCCAAGCTGGGCGTGCGGTTCCGAAAGCGGCAGCTCCTTCGACTTGCGCTAACCCACAAATCGGTCGCCAATGAATCCGAGATTCCAGTAGAGCACAACGAGCGCCTGGAATTCCTGGGTGATGCCGTGTTGGGGATGATCGTCGCCGACGAGCTCTACCGAAAGTTTGGTGATGCATCCGAGGGCGCCCTAACCGTGATGCGTTCGGACCTCGTGCGGCGCTCGAGCCTGGCGGACTGGGCGCGGCGATTTGAGCTGGGGGAGCACCTCGTACTGGGTCGCGGGGAAGCGCGGGCAGGCGGACACAAACGGGAGGCGGTCCTAGCCGCTGGTTTTGAAGCAGTGATCGGGGCGCTCTACCTGGATAGGGGGGAGGCGGCCGTTCGAGCGCTCATCAGGCCTTTGATGGGGGCGATGGAGGACCTGCTGCCATCCCCCCAGGCGAGTGACCCGAAGTCGGAGCTCCAGCGACGAGTTCAGGCCGCTTCGGGCATGCTTCCTGTTTACCGGCTGCTGAGCACTGAGGGGCCGGAGCACCAACCCGTGTTCCGGGTTCAGGTCGAGGCGTTGGGGGGCCTGGTCGCCGAGGGTGCCGGTGGCACGAAGCAGGCGGCCGAGCAGGAGGCCGCGGCGCGTGCGCTGGCGAATTGGCCCGAACCGGAGTCTGGGATGGAAGGA
The DNA here is from genome assembly GCA_009692845.1 of Chloroflexota bacterium. Classification (GTDB taxonomy): domain Bacteria; phylum Chloroflexota; class UBA6077; order UBA6077; family SHYK01; genus SHYK01. The sequence continues at coordinate 267,203 of SHYK01000001.1, forward strand.
TCGCCGATCGGCCTCACCAGTGGGAATTCTCGGGGGTGAGCTTCAGCATCGGCTCGTTGCGGCAAGCCGCGGCCAAGACCCGATCCGCGTTTCGGGATCGGCTGGCCTCGGTGTTCAGCAAGTCAGAGCTGTCAGCGGAGGTCTGGGATGATCTGGAGGAGATGCTGATTACGGCCGACGTGGGGGTCAGCACCACTGAGAATATCCTCGGAGAGCTACGCGGACGAGAACGTAAGGGCCAGATCCGGGAAATCGATGGCTTGCGCGAAGGCCTGCATCAGGAGCTAGTGGCACGACTCAATCAGGGCATCTCGGCACTGGCTCTTGACGACCAGCCAGTGGTGATCCTGGTGGTTGGCTTCAATGGGGCCGGAAAAACCACGACAGTTGCGAAGCTGGGCCGCTATTGGCAGCAAGCGGGTAAGCGGGTGCTGCTGGTGGCGGGTGATACATTTCGAGCCGCGGGTGGAGAGCAGCTCAACATCTGGGCTGAGCGGCTGGGACTGCAATGCATTGCCGGACAGCGGGGGGCAGATGCGGCGGCGCTTCTGTTCGATGCTATCGCGTCAGCTCGGGCTCGGGGCTTCGATGTGGTGCTGGTGGACACCGCCGGCCGGATCCATACCAAGACGAATTTGATGGATGAGCTGGGCAAGATGCGGGGGATCGCGCAGCGGCAGCAAATTGAGGTGCGCACGCTGCTCGTCCTGGATGCCAGCACGGGTCAGAACGGCATTGCGCAGGCACGAGCGTTCCGTGACGCGGTTGGCCTCGACGGGATTGTGGTCACCAAGCTGGATGGCACCGCCAAGGGTGGCGTGCTGTTTGCGGTTGCGGACGAGCTGGGGGCCCCGGTACGGTTCGTGGGTACCGGCGAACAGCCAGATGACCTGGTAGTTTTCGACCCGGAGGCCTTTGTGACTGCGGTGTTGGAGTAGCAGATGTTTGACACGCTTTCGGGGAAGCTGCAGGCTGTTTTTGAGCGGCTGGGTCAGAAGGGGAAGCTCGGAGAGAAGGACGTGGAGGAGGCGCTACGCGAAGTGCGGCTCGCCCTCCTCGAAGCAGACGTGCACTTCCGAGTCGTGCGCGGTTTGGTCGATCGGGTTCGCGCGCGCGCTATCGGATCGGAGGTGCTCCAGAGCCTGACGCCTGCCCAGCAGGTCATCAAGATCGTGCACGAGGAGCTGGTCGGGCTGCTCGGGGAACCGGGTAAGCTTGCCAGTGGGGGAGCTCCGCCCCAGGTCATCATGCTGGTGGGGCTCCAGGGTTCGGGGAAGACAACCAGCGCAGCCAAGCTCGCGCTTCACCTGAAGAAACAAGGCCAGCGACCATTGCTGGCGGCTGCCGACCCCTATCGTCCCGCCGCGGTCGAACAGCTACGAATCCTGGGCCGCCAGACCGAGGTGCCAGTTCACGCAGAGTCGGCCGGGGATCCGGTTGCGATCAGCCGGGCGGCGCTACAAGAGGCTCGATCCAATCACCTTTCGCACCTCATTATCGATACCGCGGGACGGCTGCAGACCGACAATGCGCTGATGGGGGAGCTCCAGCGGATCAAGGCCGCGGTTTCTGCGACTGAAGTGCTACTGGTGGCCGACAGCACCATAGGTCAAGAGGCGCTTCGGGTTGCGGAGACGTTCCACACGACGGTTGGCCTGACCGGCATTATTTTGACTAAGCTGGATGGGGATGCCCGAGGGGGCGCGGCACTCTCGGTCCGGGAGGTGACCGGGGTGCCCCTCAAGTTTTTGGGAACGGGAGAAATGCTGGAGGCGATCGAGCCTTTCTATCCTGACCGGATGGCCTCTCGGATCCTGGGGATGGGCGACGTGCTCAGCTTGATCGAGCGCGCCCAACAAGCCGTAGATCTCGACCAGGTCGAAGAGACGCGTCGAAAAATCCGGTCGGGCACCTTCGATCTGGGGGATTTTCTCGAGCAGCTCCGTCAGGTGCGCAAGATGGGACCGCTCGATCAGCTGCTCGGCATGATCCCTGGAGTCGGAAAGCGGTTAGCTAAGGCGGGAGAGGATGAGGCAGGAGCCCAGGACGAGCTGAAGCGAACGGAGGCAATCATCCTCTCCATGACGCCGGTCGAGCGGCAGCGTCCAGAGCTCATCGGGGGTAGCCGACGACGGCGGATTGCGAAGGGGAGTGGTACCAGCGCCTCCGATGTGAACCGGGTGCTGGGACAATTTCGTCAGATTCAACAGCTCATGAGGTCAGTGCCGGGGACGGGATCTCGTCGGAATATCGACCTTGGTCGCCTATTCCAATAGCGGCGATCCTGTGATATACTTCATGCGAGTCAGTTTTTAGCGAACGCTAGAGAGCAAACTTCGCCCGCGGCAAAAGCCCCCGGTTGACCTACTCGTGGGATAGGTGCGTGGCTGACAGGACGGACTGAGGTCCGTGGGGAGAAGTAATGGCGCTTGTACCGAGGGGCGAATCTCTGGACGAACCCCTGCTTCGTTGGGAGGAACTGGGGACCTTTCGTGATCGCGCGCTCTTGGATGATGGCGATGAGGCGGCGGTCCCAGAGACTGCGCTAAAGGTCGATGAAATTGCAGCTGAAGATGACTATGTGGCGGGCGAGGCACCGGCCGCGATCTACCTCCGAGATATCAGCCGGGTAAAGCTGCTCACCGCTGATCAAGAAGTGGAATACGCCAAGGCGATCGAGCAGGGACGAATCGGGACCGAAACGATCGAAGGCGCAGTCCGGTTTCTTAGGCAGCAGCTGGGTCTTAAGCCAATGGATGAGCTGACTCCGCAAGAAAGTACTGAGTGGTGGGCATCGAACCCCGAGACGCCCCTGGGTCGGGTCTATGGCGGCTTCCTGATCTCCGATCTTGATTTTGGCGAGAAAGAGCGGGCCACTCTCGACCTTGCTATCTACGAGGGAGGCGAAGCCAAGCGCAAGCTGACTGAGGCCAACTTGCGACTGGTGGTGAGCGTGGCTCGTAAGTACATGGGGCGTGGTTTGCCCCTGCAGGATCTCATCCAGGAAGGCAACATTGGGCTCTCGCGAGCAGTCGAAAAATACGACTACACCAAGGGGTTCCGTTTCAGCACTTACGCATATTGGTGGATTCGCCAAGCGGTCACCCGGGCGATTGCCGATCAGGCGCGCACGATTCGGGTGCCTGTTCACATGATCGAGCTTATCGGTGATGTGTATCGCCAGTCCAGGGAGCTCCAGCAGATCATCGGGCGAGAGCCCAATGCGGATGAAATCGCGGAAGCGATGCAGACGACCCCCGAACGGGTTCGCCAGATCATTCGTGCCGCGCGACAGCCGATCTCTCTCGAGACCCCGGTTGGGGAAGAAGAGGAAAGTACGCTGTCGGACTTCATTGCCGACAAGACGGCCTACGCCCCAGCGGATATCGCGGCGCAGGAAATGCTGCGAGATCACGTCGAGGAAGTCTTCGAACAACTCACCGAAAGGGAGCGGGTCGTCCTGCGGATGCGGTTCGGGCTGGATGACGGCCGGGAACGGACGCTGGGCGAGATCGGCGAAGAATTGGGGGTCAGTCGGGAACGGGTACGACAGATCGAGGCGGAGGCGCTTCAGAAGCTGCGCAACCCTGAATTGCGCATGCACCTGAAGGAATACCTCGAGTGACGGTCGGTTAAAAGTTAAGAAAAAGAAGAGGTGGGTGGCTCAAGCCGCCCACCTCTTCTTTTTCTCTCTTGAGGCGAGGGGGTATGGCAGAGGGGCCGTTATCCGACTGGCTTGCGTGGGGGAGACTCAGCGAGCTGCAGGACGCTGAACCGATCGATCATTCCCACCAGATGACCGTCTTCTACGACCGGCAGCTGGTTCAGATGTCGGTTGGCCATGTGGCGAACGGCCTCTTCCAAGGGCTCTTGCGGGGAAACTGTCACAAGTACTGTGGCCGGAGTCATCACATCGCCGGCCGTACGGTGGGCTCGCTCTTTGGCGGGCACTTTTGCCACGTCGCTGAAGGCGACCAGTCCGAGCAGAATGTCGTCGTCGCGGACGACGGCCACGGCTCGGTCCCGGCCCTGTCGGAGATGCTGAGAGGCGATCTCGTCGAGGGTCGTCCATAGCTGGACACTTTTTGGCCGGACGCTCATGACCCGGCTGACGGTGGCTCCGGCGAGGCGATCTTGGAGCAGGGTGCTACGCTGTACGCTCTTGGCGCCATTGTTAAGAAGGTAAGCGAGCATCAATCCGACCAGGGGTATTCGGGGGTCGGTGGGTATCCACCTCGGGACCAGCGTCGATTCACGATCCGCTGAGAGGACCAGGAGGACCAGGCAGGCGGTGGCCATGGTGCCGGCCAGGAGCCGCCCAAGGTTGACCGCAAGGTTGGTAGCCGAGACGAAGTCCCCGCGAATCTGCCAGATGATGCCCTGCAGAGCCCGGCCTCCATCGAGTGGCAACACGGGCAAGAGGTTGTAAGCGGCCAGCCACGCGTTAAGGAGGAATATAGCCTCCAAGAACAATGCGAGTGGTGGGCTGGGATTGGGCAGAAAAGTTTGCAGTGCAAGGGCCAGGCCAGCTACAAGCCCGCTGCAAAGTGGGCCGGCAATCGAGATGAAGACTACGTCAAGGGGTCTCTGTGGCTCTTGAGGAATGTCGGCGGTCCCACCGAACAACCTCATAGTGATGATCTGAGCTGGGATGCCTCGGTGCCTAGCGACGAAGCAATGACCCAGCTCATGCGCAATGGTGGAGAGGTAGAGAGCCAGGGTCGAAATGAACGCGACCGACCACAAGGTTATCGGCTGTTCGTTGTGGAGGGCGGCCGGAAGGTAAACGAGGGCCAGAAAAAAGACCAGCAATGTGAAGGCGATCGCCGCCGACATCCGAGCTTGGATGGCGACGCCGCCCACAGTAGCGACGTTGAAAATGCGGGGCACACGAACTCCAACTGAATCGAGGTTGCTTCGAAGGTATAATACCCGCTCAACGTGGCGGTAATAGCCGCCGATCTGGGGGTCATAATGCTCCGAATTCGGTTGCGGCGCACGGGCGCGAAAAAGCAGCCGCGATATCGTGTCGTCGTCGCCGAGGCACGAACCCGCCGAGATGGCGCGTTCGTGGATAACCTAGGATTTTATAATCCGCTCACGGAGCCCGCGACGTTTGAGATTGATGCGGACAAAGTGAGGCTGTGGTTGTCAAAAGGAGCGAGTCCTTCGGATACGGTGGTCAGACTCCTGCGCAAGGTGGGAGTTATCGTGGGTGAGGCGACGGCCAAGCCATGAAGGAATTTCTGGAATATGTCACCCGTCTGCTGGCGGAGGCTCCCGATCAGGTTGAGGTGGCGGAGACCGTCGATGGAACGAACGTTACATACGAGCTGTCAGTGGCCCCAAGTGACGTTGGTCGGATCATTGGGCGCGAAGGGCGAGTAATCCGGGCCATTCGTGGGGTGCTAAGGGCGGCGGGGGCGAGACAAGGTCTACGGGTGTCCCTCCAGGTTCGTTAACCTTAAAAGGATGGCAGACCGAATGCGGGCTGAGCGAGGGGTTCACTCGCCCGTAGGTGCGCCTTGGTTAGCAACTGGTCCCCGGCTCAGTGCGAGCGTCATTGGCTCTATTGACGGGCCTTTTTCAACGCCGGGCCGTCCCGTCTAAACTCCCCGCTGTCCTTTCGACACCTAGCAGAGGCACTGATAGACGGCAACCAATGGTGAGGCAAACGAAAGCGTGAAATCGGACGGCTACATCGCCGTGGCACTGGCAACGAGCCCGCAGGGCGTACAGGGTGAACTGCGATGCCAGCTCCTGACTGATTTCCCTGAGCGTTTCAACTACACCAAGCGGATGTTTGCCGGCGATGAGTACCGAGAAGTGCTCGTGGAGCGAGCGAGGCTTCACCGGGGCGGCGTGGTGCTGAAGCTAGCCGGCGTCAATGACCGGGATGCGGCCGCCTTGATGGTCGGATCGTTGTTCTACGTGCCTGAGACTGAAGCTGTCAGGCTCCCGCCCGGAACATTTTTTTGGCACCAGATCATTGGTCTGAGGGTCCAAACGCAAGACGGCCAAGATATTGGGCATGTTGTCGAGATTCTGGCCACCGGGAGTAACGATGTGTACATCGTCGATGCTGGAGGGCGTGAGATACTGATTCCGGCGACGAAGGAAGTGGTTCTTTCCATTGATACCCAGCAGGGGATCATGATCGTGGAGATCATGGAAGGCTTGTTGTAGGGCGGTTGAGCGGTTCGGGTGACACTTTCAGACCGTGGAGAATGATTGCGCGCACACGTCTACTCGACCGAGGGCATAACGCTTCGGCGCATGGACTTTGGGGAAGCAGATCGTATCCTCACTGTGTTGACGCCTTTCCTGGGCAAGGTCCGACTGATCGCCAAAGGGGTCCGTCGTCCCACCAGCCGGATGGCTGGTCACGTAGAACTGTTTAGCCACGCTCAACTTCAGGCCGCGCGGGGACGCGATCTTGATGTACTGACTCAGGCATCAACCATCGAGCCATTTCGGTCGGTTCGCGAGAACATGGTGAAGGCGGCCCATGGATTTCAGTTGGTCGAGCTTGCAGACGGCTTCATGCAAGATGGTGACGCACATCCGGCAGTCTTCCGACTGTTGCTCGCGGGGCTGGGAGCGCTCGCGGGAGACGAATATCCTGCGCCATTCGTGGCGCGGTGGTATGAGATTCAGCTGCTCGCCGAGGTCGGCTACCGACCGGATCTCGCAAGCTGCGTCCGCTGCCGAGCGACGATCGCAGCCGCAGTCAACGGATACAGCGTGATGCTGGGCGGTGCGCTGTGTCCGGCGTGTGCCGCGTTGGTCCCGGATGGACTGTTCGTGGGGGCGGACGCGATGAAGCTGCTCCGTTTTCTGCAACGAACGGCTCATGCGCAGCTGCATCCGATAGCGGTGCCGGAGCCGGTATTTGCCGAGGCCGAACAGGTTCTCCGTCGCCATATCGAATTTGCCCTAGAGCGCCGACTCCGCTCGAGTGACTTCGTCCGGCAGGTTTCGCAGCTCCAAGCAGGCGTCTAGCGTGCCAGAAGCCTCGCGCTCACTCTACCTCCGTTGGCGACCCAAGCGATTCGGTGACGTGATTGCCCAGGACCACGTCACCAGGACGCTTCGGAACGCGGTCGCGCGCGGCACAGTCACCCATGCCTACCTCCTTTGTGGGCCTCGGGGCACCGGGAAGACCAGCATCGCTCGAATTCTCTACCGGGCAATTAATTGTCTGGAGCCGATCGATGGGGAGCCGTGTGGTTCCTGCACCTCGTGCAAAGCGGCCGATGAGGGCCGCGCGGTCGATCTCATCGAGATGGACGCCGCGTCTCACGGGGGGATTGACGACGTGCGAGATTTGCGGGAGCGCGTTTACTTTGCCCCGGTTGACGCGAAGACGAAGGTCTACATCGTGGATGAAGCTCACCAGCTCACAGCGCGAGCATGGGATGCCTTCCTGAAGACTCTCGAAGAACCCCCTCCGAGAACGGTATTTGTCCTGGCGACGACCGAGGCGCACCGGGTTCCGGCGACCATAGTGTCGCGATGTCAGCGGTTCGACCTGCGGCGTATCCCGCGAGGCGGGCTCGAGAAGCAGCTCGAAAGCATCGCCCGAAGCGAAGGCATTGTCTTGGACAGCGGTGTGGCCGAACGTTTGGCACGTCTGGCCCAGGGAAGCCTGCGCGATGGTGAAAGCATGCTCGAGCAGGTCGCAGCCTTCGGGGGCAGATCGGTCAGCATGGAAGCTGCGCGAACGGTTCTGGGGCTCGTTCGGGGTGACGCACTCCGGGCATACCTGGATGCCTTGTCAGTGGGCGACTCGGCTCGCGGACTCGAGCTCCTCGAGCAAATTTCCGAAGAAGGCGCTGACCTCCGCCAATTCTTGGATGAAGTGGTCTTCTACCTCCGGGGCGCGCTGCTCGCCCGCTCAGGCGCGGGGCCCAGTCTTGAAATCCAGTTCGGCCATGACGAGCGGGTTTGGTTAGAAGAGCTGGCTACTAGATGGGCACCCGGCCAGGTGCTAGGCATGCTGCGGTCATTCAGCGAGATCGACAGTCGGGGACGCGACGAGCATCATGTTCTGGTTCGGGCAGAATTAGTTACGGCGTGGGCAGCCGGACTCATTGAAGCAACGTGGCGTGGTCCAACACCGGAGAAGGAACCTTGGGAGGGCCCTTCCGCGGTGCTGGTCAGCGCCCACCCATCGCGGGGGCAGGCTGCTGAAGCAGGCGGCTTGCCTGTTGACGCGTCCGCACCGAATGAGCTTCTGGCGGGGGTTCGACATGCTGAGGCCGAAGCGCTGCGAGAACCAGATTCACCGACAGCGCTGTCACTCGCGGTCGTCCAGGCAGAATGGCCGAGGATAGCAGACAATTTCCAAGGGAGCTTACTGATAAAGGTCCGGCTGCGCGGCGTGCAGCCGGTGGCGCTCCAAGAGAATGTTGTCACCCTGGGGGGAGAGCTGGACTTGCTGGACCTGCAGAAGCTCGAGGCGCCCGAGTGCCGAGCTTCCATTGAAGCGGCGTTCGCAGCAGCCTTCCGCGTGCCGCTCAAGATCCGTTTTGCGGCGACAGAAGGCACCGCGGCGGGGGGCGAGACGCAAGTCAGGGATGAAGGCCCATCAGCCCTGGCTGAGCTGGGAACGAGCCTTTTCGGCGGAACGCTCTTACCCGAAGCGTGAGCCAGGACGCTGGTGGGCGCCTCGGGTAGCGCGAGATGGAATGAAGGAGGAGCTCGACGACAATGTTCAACCAACGAATGATGCGCCAAATGCAGGGCCGATTGGAAAAGATCAATCAGGAGTTGGCGATGACGCAGGTGGAGGCGACGGCCGGGGGAGGCGTGGTCAAGGCGGTTGCGAATGGGCAACAGCAGCTCATATCGGTTGAGATCGATAGCTCAGTGGTGGATCCGGAGGATATCGAGATGCTCCAAGATCTCATCTTGGCGGCGGTGAACGAAGCGTTAAACCAGTCTCGCGACCTTGCCACGAAACGCCTATCGAGCGTGACTGGCGGGCTCGGAATTCCGGGTCTCTAGCCGTGTATGGCAGTATCGAACCAGTCGCACGGCTTGTGGAAGCGCTTTCTCGATTGCCGGGGGTAGGGCCCAAGAGCGCCCAGCGGCTGGCCTTTTTTCTGCTGCGACAGCCTCCAGAGTTTTCGCAGAATCTGGCTGAGGCAATCGTGGAAATGCGATCCACCGTGGTTTTTTGCACGACCTGTTTTCACATCACGGCTGAAAGTCCCTGCCAGATTTGTCAGGATTCCCGCCGCGACCGCACACTCCTGTGCGTGGTCGAAGAGCCCTTGGACGTGCTGGCATTTGAGCGGACCATGCGATTCCGGGGTCTCTATCACGTCCTGCACGGAGCCCTTTCTCCCATAGAAGGGGTAGGTCCCGACGATCTGAAAATTGGACCGCTGCTCGCTAGATTGCGCGCTGGCGAGGTGCGGGAAGTGATCCTCGCCACCAACCCGAATGTCGAAGGAGACACCACGTCCCAATACCTGAGCCAGTTGCTCAGGCCTTTCGAGGTCCGGGTGACCCAGATTGCTCGAGGGCTCCCGGTCGGGGGCGATCTCGAGTACGCCGACGAGGTGACACTCGCGCAGGCGATGGAGAATCGGCGAGAGATGTAGCTGCCCGAGCGCTCCAGCCGGGGTGGAAATCGGTGTGGTGATCGGGCAAGGTATACTCTGGAAACGCTAGCCGGTTCCTTCGAGGAAGCCGATGGATGCTCCCGAGCTCCCTGATTCCCCCGAATCTCTAAATGAATCTAGCTCCAATCGCGAGATGGCAGACCTCCTCGCGGATTCACTCATGTCTTCCCAGCGGCCTCGCCGAGGAGATCTGGTAGAGGGCCAGGTGGTTTACGTCGGCCGCGAAGGCATCGTGGTGGACATCGGGACTAAGGCCGAAGCAGTTATCCCGCCGCAAGAGATAGGCGAGCTCGATGCGGCCACCGTCGATGGTGTCCACGTTGGTGACACCATCATGGCGCGGGTTCTCGATGCCGAGGACGACGAGGGGAGGACGATCCTTTCGCTCGCTCAAGCGCTGGCGGATCGAGGCTGGCGTGATCTCCAGACGACCTTCGAAGAAGGCGCGACGGTCGAGGCGAAGGTGGTGGAGGTCAACCGAGGGGGTCTCGTCGTCGGAGTTCATGGTGTCCGCGGCTTTGTGCCGCTTTCCCACTTGGTCGGATCCTGGCATTCGACTGATTCTGACGAACCGATCGAGGTCAAGCTCGAGGCACGTAAGAATGAGCTCCTGTCGCTGAAAATCCTCGAGCTCGATCGTCGGCGCAACCGGCTCATCTTGTCCGAACGCGCGGCGGAGCACGAGCGTCGACTGAAGGAGCGTGATCGCCTGATCGAGGAGCTCCATGACGGGGAGATTCGATCAGGACGGGTGAGTAGCATCTCGGATTTCGGCGCATTCGTCGATCTCGGCGGTACCGACGGCCTTATCCACATCTCAGAGCTTTCGTGGGCTCCGGTCGGGCACCCTACTGAGGTCGTCCAGGTAGGGGAAAACGTCGACGTTCTGGTCCTGGGCGTTGATCGGGAAAAGCGAAAAATTTCACTGAGCTTGAAAAGGACCAAAGCGCAGCCGTGGGACACCGTCATGGAGCGGTACCAGGTCGGACAGATCGTCGAAGCCCAGGTTAGGAAATTGGCGACCTTCGGAGCCTTCGTCGAGATCGAGCCGGGGGTAGAGGGACTCATTCACATATCAGAACTTTCGGATCAGCGAATCGCCCATCCTAAGAATGTGGTGGACGAGGGGGACGTGATAACGGCCAAGATCCTACGCATTGAGCCCGATCGACACCGGTTGGGCTTGAGCTTGAAGCAGGCTCAGGCGGAGCAGGACACGGCCAGCTGGCAGGGAGTCCAGACTTCGTACGGAAGCGCGATGAGCACCGTCGGGGAGATGTTCCCAACTGAGGCCGCGGCGCTCAATTGGAGTGGACAGGCCGGCGAGAGTATGGAGCGGGATCGCGTTGACCGATCGTCCGGTGACGATAGCCCCGCTGAACCTGGTCCGGAGCTGGATGAACCGGTAGTTTCCACCTAGGTTCCTCAAAGATTGCGGGCGAACGAGCGAGTTCTCCTGAACTTTCGGTTAGGAATGCCGAAGGTGGTAGGCAGAACGAGAGCGAAATGAGGCGCCGGGCCGGGTTACAGGCTCAGAGCACTCGGGTTCGCCCCGTATAATTGGAAGGCACACGGGCATGGGCCCGCCCCCCGGAGATAGATGCCATGGCTGAGCGGTTCGACAAATTCACTGAGCGCGCGCGCAAAGTTCTGCAACTTGCCCAGGAGGAAGCGCAGAGATTCAACCATAACTACATCGGCACTGAGCACCTCCTGCTTGGCCTCGTTCGTGAGGGAGAGGGTGTAGCCGCTAAGGTTTTGGCGAACCTCGGGGTGGATCTCAATAAGGTACGCAGCGCGGTTGAATTCATCATCGGACGCGGCGAACGCATGCTCACTGGTGAGATCGGCCTGACCCCGCGGGCGAAGAAAGTTATCGAGCTCTCAGTCGAAGAAGCGCGACGGCTCAATCACAACTACATTGGGACCGAGCACTTGCTTCTGGGGCTTGTTCGTGAGGGCGAAGGAATCGCGGCTGGAGTGCTCGAAAGCCTTGGGGTAAGCCTCGACAAGGTTCGGCAGCAGGTCAACTACGTGTTGAATCAGTCCAGCAGCTATGGCCAGCAGGAAGCGCGGCACTCGTCGAAGACGCCGGTAATTGACCAGCTTGGCATCGATCTCACCGCCGCTGCACGCGCAAACAAGCTGGATCCGTGCATTGGACGTGACAAGGAACTCGAGCGGGTCATCCAAATTCTGTCGCGGCGCACGAAGAACAACCCGGCCTTGGTGGGCGAGCCTGGAGTGGGGAAAACGGCGATCGTCGAGGGGCTCGCTCAACGGATCGCGGCTGGGGACGTGCCCGAGACTTTGATGGGGAAGCGACTGGTGACCCTCGACATGGGCTCGCTGGTCGCCGGCACGAAATACCGAGGTGAGTTTGAAGAGCGCCTAAAGAAAGTGGTTGAGGAAATCAGGGGATCTGGCAATTGTGTTCTCTTTATCGATGAGCTCCATACCTTAGTGGGGGCCGGTGCGGCCGAAGGTGCGGTGGATGCAGCCAACATCCTGAAGCCGTCTCTTGCCCGAGGCGAGCTCCAGTGCATCGGTGCGACGACCCTGGACGAATATCGAAAGTACATTGAGAAGGATGCTGCGCTGGAGCGGCGGTTTCAGCCGGTGCTGGTTGAGGAGCCCACCATCGAGGAGACGATCCTGATTCTGCGGGGAATCAAGGATCGCTACGAGGCACACCATCGACTCGACATCAGCGACGAGGCGATTAAGGCCGCAGCGGAGCTCGCGGCCCGTTACGTCCCGGACCGTTTTCTGCCTGACAAAGCGATCGATCTCATTGACGAGGCGTCGTCGCGGGTGCGACTGCAGCAGACATCGGCACCGCCCACCCTCCGTGACGCTCTTCGAGGCTTGGAGTCGGTGCAAAGCGAGAAGGACGCTGCGATTGGCGCCCAGCAATATGAATTGGCCGTGGAGCTACGTGGTCGAGAAGCGGACCTACGAGAAAAGATTGAAAAGCTTGAGTCCGGCTGGCAAACTCAGCAAGAACAACAGCGACCGGTGGTGCGAGTTGAAGACATCGCGCATGTGGTCGCGATGTGGACCGGTATTCCAGTGATGCGGATTGCCGAAGAAGAAACGGAACGGCTTCTCCATATGGAAGAAGCACTTCGGGCTCGGGTCATCGGCCAGGAGGAACCAATCAATTTGGTTTCGAGGGCGGTCCGACGGGCCCGAGCTGGACTCAAAGACCCTCGGCGGCCAATCGGATCGTTCATTTTCCTGGGCCCGACCGGCGTCGGAAAAACCGAGCTGGCGCGGGCGCTCGCCGAATTCATGTTCGGCAGCGACGATTCACTCATCCGAATTGATATGTCGGAGTTCATGGAGCGACATACCGTAGCCCGGTTGGTGGGAGCGCCTCCTGGCTACATCGGATACGAAGAAGGCGGGCAGCTCACCGAGGCGGTTCGCCGGAAGAGCTACTCGGTGGTGCTGTTCGACGAAATCGAAAAGGCCCACCCAGAAGTCTTCAACATCCTGCTCCAGATTTTGGATGACGGTCGATTGACTGACGCAAAGGGGCGGAAAGTCGACTTCCGGAACACGATCCTCATCATGACTTCGAATGTCGGCACTGAATCCATTCGCAAGGACAGCCGGCTGGGTTTCAGCACGGCGAGCGATGCAGACAAGGAGCGTACCGATCAGTACGATCGGATGAAGGACAAGGTTCTCGGGGAGCTGAAGACGATGTTCCGGCCCGAGTTCCTCAACCGAATCGATGCTTCGATCATCTTCCACCAACTGGATAAGGTGCAGATCCGGGCCATCGTCGACCTGATGCTGAACCGCGTGCGCACCCAGCTTACGGAGCAGGAGCTCAAGATCGAGGTGACTTTGCCGGCCAAGGACTTCCTGGTGGAAAAGGGCTTCGACCAGCAATTCGGCGCCCGTCCGTTGCGCCGGGCCATTCAGACGTACCTCGAGGATCCTATGGCAGAAGGTGTCCTCGACGGAAGATTCCGTCGAGGGGATACCATTCTGATCGACGTGCAGAACGGCGAGTTGGTGCTGACGGCGAGCAGGGAAGAAGCGCTGGCGGAGATCACCGCCTGAGCGCAGATTGCTGATTAGACAATCCAATAGTCTGGGCGGACGAGAGTAACAGGGTCTGCATGATCAAGCCGTCAGGGCGGCCTGTGACTTTGGCGGCCGCTAGGCCGTTGAGTCGCGGTTTGATTGGCATGCTCCTGCTTGGTATACTGGCACGGGATCGTGGCACGAGGAGCCATCCTCACTCTCTCCCACAGTCGTGGCGGGGACCCAACCACCGCGGTTAGCCCTACGGTTGCTGTGCCAGACCCCACAGTTCGCATGCCCTTCTAACTCAAAATCATGGAGGCAGTTTCTCCTATGGCGGTGAGCTCTCGGACCCCTCTGAGCGTTGCGAATCGAGAAGCCCCCGGACGGGTGAGCTTCGCCCGGATTCCTTCGATCCTCCACATGCCGGATCTGATCGACGTGCAACGCGAATCCTTTCGATGGTTCCTAAACGAAGGCATTCGAGAGGTCTTCGAGGAAATCTCGCCCATTCAAGACTTCACTGGCCGCAACATGGATTTGGAATTGGCAGTTGCCGGCCCGGATGGTGAGCCTCCGTATCAGTTTGGGAAGCCAAAATACGATGAGGCGTATTGCCGCGAGTCTGATCTGACCTACGCCGCGTCGTTGCGCGTCTGGACACGGCTGACCATCAAGGGTGACCAGGAAAGCAAGAAGGACATGGAGATCTTCATGGGGGACTTTCCCCTCATGACGACGACCGGGACGTTCATCATTAATGGAGCCGAAAGAGTCGTGGTCAGCCAGTTGGTGCGTTCACCCGGCGTGTACTTCACGATCGACGAGGATGAGACGAGCCGGAGGCGGCTGTGTAAAGGAAAACTGATCCCCAGCCGAGGCGCTTGGCTCGAATTCGAAACGTCGAATAAGGATGTTCTTTCGGTCAAAGTCGATAGAAAGCGGAAGATCCCACTGACGACGTTGCTTCGGGCGATAGCTGCCGTGCAACCGGTCCCCGGGCTGGAACACGGTACCGACGAAGAGCTATTAGCGCTCTACGCTCAGATCGATGACCGACCCGAGCATCAGTACATTCAGTCCACCATTGATCGCGATCCGACTAAGTCGGCCGACGAAGCGGTGATCGATTTCTATCGCAGGCTTCGACCAGGCGACCCACCGACGCACGCAAACGCGCAGTCGTTGTTGAGTTCGCTGCTCTTCAATTTCCGCCGTTACGACTTGGGACGGGTTGGCCGATACAAGGTCAATCGGCGACTCGAGCTCGCACAGCCAGTAGCCGAGCGGGTCCTGACTTCACACGATCTGATCGCCATAGTTCGAGAGATGATTCAAATGAACAATGGTCGAGGTCAAGAGGATGACATCGACCACCTGGGGAATCGGCGGGTGCGGGCAGTGGGTGAGCTGATCCAGAACCAATTTCGAGTTGGCTTGCTCCGAATGGAGCGGGTGGTCAAAGAGCGAATGAGCATCATCGATCCCACTACGGCGACGCCATCCACCCTGATCAACATCCGTCCGGTGGTTGCGGCCATGCGGGAATTCTTCGGTGGCAGCCAGCTTTCCCAATTCATGGACCAGACCAATCCCCTCGCTGAGCTAACCCATAAGCGCAGGCTTTCCGCGCTTGGCCCCGGCGGGCTCTCTCGCGATCGAGCCGGCTTTGAAGTGCGCGACGTGCATCACAGCCATTACGGGCGGATTTGCCCGATCGAGACTCCTGAAGGTCCAAATATCGGCTTGATTGGCTCTTTGGCTTCCTATGGCCAAATCAACGAGTACGGATTCATTGAGACACCCTACCGGGTGGTCGTGCATGACGTGCAGAATTCGCTCGAAGAGACGACCGGAAAAACCCTGAGCCGGGCAGTTACAGATCCGAAATCCGGAAAAGAGCTCGCGGCAGTGGGGAGTACGGTGGATCAGGCATTGGCCAAAAAGCTAGCCGGCCTGCGGGATCAGCTGCCGCGAGTGTCCGTTAGGCCCATGGTCAGCGACCGGGTTCAGCTGCTGCCGGCCGATGAAGAAGAGCATTTCACCATCGCGCAGGCAAACGTCCGACTGAATGAAGATGGCACCTTCGTCGACGAGCAAGTTTCGGTTCGACGAGGGCCGCGCTTCCTAATGGAAAGCCCCGTTCGGGTGGACTATGTGGACGTTTCTCCTCACCAGATTGTGAGCGTGGCGGCTGCGTTGATTCCATTCCTCGAGCATGACGACGCCAACCGCGCCCTCATGGGCGCCAACATGCAGAGACAAGCGGTGCCACTCATTTCACCCGATGCGCCGCTGGTCGGAACCGGGATGGAAGTGCAGACCGCCCAGGATTCTGGCCAGGTGGTCCTAAGCCCCTTTGTGGGCATTGTGGAAAGGGTGGACGCTCGATCGATCGTCGTCCGTCAGACTGGGGAAATTCAAGAGGGTATTCCCCAGCGCGCCTCCTTCAATCTGCGCAAATACGGAAGGTCGAATCAGGGCACGAGCATGAACCAACGTCCCATCGTGAGGAAGGGGCAACGGGTTCGAGCTGGGCAGCCACTGGCCGATAGCTCGTCTACTTCGGGAGGCGAGCTCGCTCTAGGTCAGAACGTGCTGGTCTCCTTCATGTCCTGGGAGGGCGGTAACTTCGAGGACGCCATTATCCTCAGCGAGAGCATCGTACGGGACGATAAATTTACTTCGGTGCATATCGAAAAGCACGAGGTTGAGGCACGGGATACCAAGCTCGGCCCGGAGGAGATCACGCGGGACATCCCCAATGCCGGTGAGGACGCGCTCCGGGATCTGGATGAGGATGGAATCATCCGGATTGGTGCTGAAGTCAAGCCAGGGGACATCCTGGTAGGCAAAATCACCCCAAAGGGAGAGACCGAGCAAACCGCCGAGGAACGACTCCTGCGTGCTATCTTCGGCGAAAAAGCACGTGAGGTCCGGGATACATCCCTTCGCGTGCCCCACGGAGAGCGAGGGCGGGTGGTGGACGTCCGAGTATTTGATCGCGACGCCCACGCGGATCTGCCGGCAGGTGTCCACAAGCTTGTCCGGGTTACGATAGCTCAGAAGCGCAAGGTCTCCGAGGGGGACAAAATGGCCGGGCGGCATGGGAACAAGGGCGTCGTCGCCAAGATTCTCCCGCTGGAAGACATGCCCTTCTTGCCCGATGGGCGACCGGTCGAGATCATCTTGAACCCATTAGGAGTTCCCTCCCGGATGAACGTCGGTCAAATTCTGGAGACGCATCTGGGGTGGGCCGCCGAGGCGCTAGGCCTTAAATTCGCAACCCCAGTCTTCGATGGCGCAACCGAAGCAGACATTCGGGAGCAGCTAAGGCGGGCGGGACTTCCGGAAGACGGAAAGGAATTCGTGCGTGACGGTCGCACGGGTGAGCTTTTCGGTCAGAAGATAACGGTTGGCTACATCTACATGCTGAAGCTGATCCACCTTGTGGAAGATAAGATCCACGCCCGCTCAACGGGTCCTTATTCTTTGATCACCCAGCAGCCATTGGGGGGCAAAGCACAGTTTGGTGGCCAGCGGTTTGGAGAGATGGAAGTCTGGGCGTTGGAAGCGTATGGCGCTGCAAACGTGCTCCAGGAAATGTTGACCGTGAAGTCCGATGACGTAGCTGGGCGGGTGAAGACCTACGAGGCTATCGTCAAGGGGGAGGATGTTTTCCAACCAGGTGTACCGGAATCGTTCAAGGTACTGGTCAAGGAGCTACAGAGCCTAGGTCTGGCGGTCGAAGTGCTCAACGAAGACGAGGAAGGTATCCCCCTGCTGGAAGACATCGGGTCCGATTATGTGCCTTCGCTCGATATCAATCTCACTGGCTTTGAACGCGGAGAATGACCAGGATGGCAGGCGTGAGTAGAAAGGTCTGGAGAAGCAATGGCAGTTGAAGTAAACAATTTCAACGCGGTGAGAATCAGGCTCGCCTCGCCGGAACAAATTCGGTCCTGGTCACGGGGAGAAGTTCGCAAGCCCGAGACGATCAACTACCGAACCCTGAAGCCTGAGCGGGACGGTTTGTTTTGCGAGCGCATCTTTGGTCCCACCAAGGACTGGGAATGCTCGTGCGGAAAATATAAGCGGGTCCGTTACCGCGGAGTCGTCTGCGATAAATGCGGCGTTGAAGTCACGCGGGCGAAGGTTCGCCGCGAGCGTATGGGTCACATTACTCTGGCGTCTCCAGTAGCGCATATCTGGTTTGTTCGAGGAACGCCGAGTCGAATTGGGCTGGTGCTTGACGTCACGCCTCGGATCCTCGAGCAGGTGCTGTACTTTGCGAAATACATCGTCACCGAAATCAACGAGCAGGTCCGGCAACGCGAGATCGATCAGGTCCATGCCGAGGTCGAAAGCCGGGTGGAGCGGGCGCGACGGGCAGGCATAGATCGCGAGCAGGAGCTCATCACCGTTCGCGATGAGAAGCTGAATGCAGTTCAGAGTCTGCTCGAGCAGCGGCTGGCTGAGCTTACGACGAACAAAGAAGCCGAGGTTAATCGGGCCACCGATGCGGGTCAATTCATTGACGAACTCCTGAATTCCCTGCTTGGACAGCTAGCCCCCGAGGCGATTCTGTTCGAGCCGACCGGAGCCGTGATCGTAGCGGACGGTAAGACCGTCGAAACGAGCCATCAGATCGAGTTGCGCCAGATCCTCGCTCAGGAGATCGAGCGTATCGAAACGGATGCCGAAGGTGAGGCGTCCACGCTCCGGGGGGCCGTGGGCGAGGAAGTCGAGCAGGTTAATGCCAGAATCGACGAGGAGCGCGCCAAGATCAAGGAAATGGTCGACAAGGAAGACCGGCAGTCGCGTGAAGTCGGCGACCTACGGATCAAGAAGATCGAATCTATCAAGCTCCTGCAGACCCTGGGCGAAACCGAGTACCGCGACCTGCAAAAAGACTGCGGTCGAACGTTCAAGGCCGGAATGGGCGCCGAAGCGGTGAGGGACCTGCTCCGGGGGATTGATCTTGATACCCTCGCTACCTTCCTCCGCGGTGAGATGCATTCTTCATCCGGCCAGCGGCGCAAGAAGGCGACCAAGCGGCTGAGGATTGTCGAAGCGTTTCGCAAGTCCGGAAATCACCCTGAATGGATGGTGATGACCATCCTGCCCGTGCTGCCCCCGGATCTGCGACCGATGGTCCAGTTGGACGGCGGACGATTTGCGACGAGTGACCTGAACGACCTTTATCGTCGAGTGATCAATCGCAACAACCGGTTGAAGCGGCTGGAAGAACTGGGCGCGCCGGAAATCATCGTGCGCAACGAAAAGCGGATGCTGCAGGAAGCGGTAGATTCCCTTATCGACAACGGGCGTCATGGTCGGGCGGTGTCCGGATCGAGCAACCACAAGCTCAAGAGTCTCTCCGACATGCTCAAGGGGAAGCAGGGTCGCTTCCGCCAGAACCTGCTCGGAAAACGGGTGGACTATTCGGGCCGCTCGGTGATCGTCGTGGGGCCGAGTCTACAACTGCACCAATGCGGGCTGCCAAAGCGGATGGCGCTCGAGTTGTTCAAGCCATTCGTCATGCAACGACTGGTCGAGCGCGGCATTGTCCACAACATAAAGAGCGCCAAGCGGGTCGTGGAGCGGGTGCGGCCAGAGGTGTGGGACGTTCTGGAGGAAGTGATCCAGGACCACCCGGTGCTTCTGAACCGAGCGCCGACGCTGCATCGGCTGGGGATCCAGGCTTTCCAGCCCATTCTCATTGAGGGGAGCGCCATCCAGATCCACCCGTTGGTCTGCGCTGCGTTCAACGCCGACTTCGACGGGGACCAAATGGCCGTCCACGTACCGTTGTCGGCCGCCGCCAAGAGCGAAGCCTTGGAACTGATGCTTTCGGTGCGCAATCTTGTGCAGCCTTCGAACGGGGAACCGGTGACTGCTCCGACCCTAGACATGGTGCTCGGCTGCTATTACCTGACCATGGTCAAGCCCGGCGCGGTGGGTGAGGGGCGGGTGTTCGCCAGCCCGGACGACGCCCGGTTGGGATATGAGCTAGGGCAGATCGATCTACGGGCCTCGATTTCGGTTCGGATGTTGGACATCCCGAGCGGCCAGATTGGGCGGACGACCACCAGTGCTGGGCGCCTCATCTTCTACGATGCGGTTTCGAGAGTACTGGCGGCGGCTGAGATTGAGCCTATTCCTTTTGAAAACGCCACCATGGACAAGGGCGCCCTGAAGGCCCTGGTCGGGCGGCTGATTCGGAAGTACGGGAACCGTGTCACGGCGGGCGTGCTCGACCAAATCAAAACGCTCGGCTTCCATTATGCGACGGTCTCTGGGATCACGATCGCAGTCAGCGACATCACCGTCCCGGAGGAAAAGGGACCGATTCTGGCATCAGCCGAGCATGACGTGAGCGAGATTGAGAAGGACTACCGAAGGGGGCTCATCACTGACGAGGAGCGCTATGAGGCCGTCGTTCAGGTCTGGTCGCTAGCGAAAGAAGAGATGACCCGTGCGGTGGGTGCCGCCCTCGATCCGTTTGCTTCCGTGCACATGATGGCGCAATCGGGAGCGAAGGGGAATGTCCAACAAATCACCCAGATGTCTGGAATGCGGGGCCTCATGGCGGATCCGTCAGGACGGATCATCGAGCTCCCGATCAAGTCGAGCTTCCGAGATGGGCTTTCCGTTTTGGAGTATTTCCTTTCGACGCACGGCGCGCGAAAGGGGCTCGCGGACACGGCTATCAAGACGTCAGACTCGGGATATCTGACTCGCCGGCTCATTGATGTGGCCCAGGCCAACATCGTATTCGATGAGGATTGCGGCACGGAGTTGGGGATCTGGGTCGAAGATCTGGGAGACCCTGATCGGCGTCAGGTACGACTCGATCAGTTGCCGGGCCGCGTTCCCGCAGTACCGATTGTCGATCCAGAAACCGGGGAAATCCTGGCGGATCGGAATGAGGTGCTGGACGAAGACACGGAGGACAAAATCGCGGCCTGCCCGGCCATTACGAAAATCCTGCTTCGGTCGCCGATGACGTGCGAGTCGCGTTTCGGCGTGTGTCAGAAATGCTATGGCTGGCACATGGGAACTCGCTCACTGGTCAAGATTGGCGATGCGGTTGGAATCGTGGCTGCCCAGTCAATTGGTGAGCCAGGCACACAACTGACCATGCGCACGTTCCACACGGGTGGCGTAGCGGGGCTAGACATCACGAGCGGTTTGCCGCGGGTTGAGGAGCTCTTCGAAGCGCGGCAGCCTAAGGGCAAGGCGCTCCTGTCAGAAATTGACGGCGTGGCCGAAGTGTCTCGCACTGAGGACTCTCGCGTGATCCGCGTTGTGTCCCGTGAGACGTACCGGGATGATCACATCATCCCGGAAGGGTATGAGGTTCTGGTTCAGGAAGCTGGCTGGATCAACGCCGGGGAACACCTGGCATCAGCGGAAGGTCAGGCACCCATCACGGCGCAGCTTTCGGGGGTCGTCGAGCTCCGTGAAGTGCAGCACGCCGGTCGGGTGGTGAACCAGGTCGGCGTCGTCGCTGAAGAGCGCGATGAACGAGAGTATCGAGTGCCGCCCCAAGCACGTCTTCACATCGAAGATGGTCAAACGGTGACGGCAGGCGAGCAATTGACTGAGGGGGCCCGCGATCCCCAGGAGATTCTAAGCATCCAGGGACGCGAAGCAGTGCAGCGCTACCTAGTGGATGAGGTCCAATCGGTGTATCGCGGCCAGGGCGTTACGATCAACGATAAGCACGTCGAAGTCATTGTCCGGCAGATGCTTCGCAAGCTGCGGGTCGATGAACCTGGTGACAGTAGCCTCCTTCGCGATGAACTGGTGGACCGCTTTGAGTATGAGGAAATGAACCGGGAGGTCCTGGCGGAGGGGGGGGAGCCCGCTACGGCCCGGCCCGTATTGCTGGGTGTCACTAAGGCTTCTCTGAGCACGGAAAGCTTCCTGGCCGCAGCATCGTTCCAGGAGACGACTCGTGTCCTTACCGATGCAGCGCTGTTGGGAAAGGTCGATCATCTGATGGGACTGAAAGAGAATGTGATAATCGGGAAGCTGATACCGGCTGGGTCAGGACTGACGGCGCGGCTCGAGGCCCGGCGGCAGCGACAGCTGGCTTCGGACGCGGTTGCGGCATTCCTTGACACACCCAGAAGTGAACCCTAGAATCGGCGCCGACATCGGAAGGGGGCAAAGTGCCGACTATTAGCCAGTTGATTCGAAAAGGCAGGGTGCGCAGTACGCGCAAGTCGACCGCTCCTGCGTTGGGTTTCCAGCTCAATTCCTTGCGAGGAAAGATGAAGCGTTCGGGCGGCTCACCGCAGAAGCGGGGAGTGTGTATCCAAGTCCGGACCATGACTCCCAAGAAACCCAATTCAGCCCTGCGGAAGATCGCGCGGGTGCGGTTGTCGAATGGGATGGAAGTTACGGCGTACATCCCCGGCGAGGGTCATAATCTACAAGAGCATTCCGTGGTTCTCATCCGCGGGGGGAAGGTCAAGGATTTGCCGGGCGTCCGTTATCACGTGGTACGAGGGGCTCTTGATGCTCAAGGGGTTCGCGACCGCAAGCAAGGACGCTCCAAGTACGGTACAAAGGGCAAGGAAACTCCGGCGACCCGTCGCTAGTTCGCGACCCGTCGCCGGGCCTGCGGTACGAGCCGCAATCGGCAAGAAAAAGGGAGAAATGCATGCCCCGTAGAGCTCGGGTAGTGCACCGGGAAATTCCACCGGACTCAAAGTTCGGGAGCCGCACCCTGCAGAAATTCATCAATAGGCTAATGATCAGCGGGAAAAAAGGCCTCGCAGAGCGCATCACCTATGACGCGCTCGACATTGTGGAACGCCAGGCCCACCAGAACCCGGTCGACATTTTCGAGCAGGCCATGCGAAATGTGACGCCGGTCATCGAAGTGAAGCCCCGCCGAGTAGGAGGGGCGACCTATCAAGTCCCGGTTGAAATCCGAGGAGAGCGCCGCACGTCGCTTGCGATGCGCTGGCTGATCGCGGTCGCCCGAGGACGAACCGGGAAAAGCATGCAAGAAAAGCTGGCTGCGGAGCTTTTGGATGCGTCGCGAGGACAAGGGGCCACCGTAAAGCGCAAGGATGACACCCACCGAATGGCGGAGGCCAACAAGGCTTTCGCACACTATCGCTGGTAGGCGGGCGCTTTTTTGGACCTTTCACTTATTCGGAATATTGGCATCATCGCGCATATCGATGCGGGGAAAACCACCACTACTGAGCGCATCCTGTACTTCACGGGGAAGATCTACAAGATGGGAGAGGTGCACGAGGGCACCGCGGTCATGGACTGGATGGCTCAGGAGCGTGAGCGCGGGATCACCATCACGGCGGCGGCGACCAGCGCCGAGTGGCGCGACCACGTCATCAACATTATTGACACGCCGGGCCATGTGGATTTCACGGTCGAAGTCGAGCGCTCTTTGCGGGTACTCGATGGCGGTGTGGTGGTTTTCGACGGGGTAGCCGGAGTCGAGCCACAAACTGAGACTGTGTGGCGTCAGGCGGACAAATACGGGGTTCCCCGCATCTGCTTTGTGAATAAAATGGACCGGGTGGGAGCGGATTTCTACCGGACGCTGGCGATGATCGAGGAACGACTCGGGGCGCAGCCGGTTCCTATTCAGCTGCCCATCGGCGCAGAATCTTCGTTCGTCGGGGTCATTGATCTCGTCGACTGGCGGGCCTGGAAATGGGGATCGGATGCGGACGAAGCTCCGCAAGAAGAGCCCGTTCCCGATGATATGTTGGCCGAAGCGCAACAGGCTCGGGAAAAGCTGATTGAGCGAGTTGTCGAGCAGGACGATGCGCTCCTTCACTTGTATCTGGAGGGGCATCAGATTTCCCAAGCGGATCTCAAGAAAGGGCTCCGACAGGCAACGGTTGACGGGAAGGTCATCCCGGTACTCTGCGGCTCGTCGCTCAAGAACAAGGGAGTCCAGACCCTATTGGATGCTGTGGTTGATTACCTGCCATCCCCGCTGGATCGCCCGCCAGTAGCCGGCTTGCATCCGCGAACCGGTGAACTCGAAGCTCGGCGTGCCGCGGTGGAGGAGCCCCTCGCCGCGCTCGCATTTAAGATCGTTGCGGACGCGTTTGTAGGGAAGTTGGCGTATATCCGGGTTTATTCCGGCGTCATTCGAAGTGGGTCCTACGTCTACAACTCGAGCAAAGGCGAGCGAGAGCGGATCAGCCGACTGCTCAAGATGCACGCGAATCACCGGGAAGATGTTGAGTCGGTCTCCGCGGGCGACATTGCCGCCCTCGTCGGCCTGAAGTCGACCGTCACCGGAGACACGCTGTGTGATCCGGACAAGCCGCTGATTCTGGAGAGTATTAAATTTCCCGAGCCGGTTATCTCAGTGGCCATCGAGCCGAAGACGAAGATGGACCAGGATCGCATGGTTATGGCACTGGTTCGACTCGGTGAGGAAGATCCGACCTTCCGGGTTCGAACGGACCCGGACAGTGGCCAAACGCTGATCTCCGGAATGGGTGAGCTCCACCTCGAGGTGATCGTGGATCGGCTGATTCGGGAATATAAAGTGGACGCTCGGGTGGGCCGACCCCAGGTAGCGTACCGGGAGACCATCACTAGGAAGGCTCGGGAGCAAGGGCGTTATGTGCACCAGTCCGGTGGACGGGGCCAGTATGGTGACGTTTGGCTCGAGGTCGAGCCGCGGGAGCCTGGAGAGGGCTTCGAATTCGTTGACAAGACGGTGGGCGGAGTGATACCCAAGGAGTTCATCCCGGCGGTGGCGGCAGGCGTCCGCGAAGCTCTTGATACCGGCGTGGTGGCGGGTTTTCCGTTGGTCGATCTGCGGGCGACCCTAGTCGATGGATCGTACCATGAGGTCGATTCATCGGAGATGGCATTCAAGATCGCCGGCTCTATTGCTCTGAGACGAGCCGTGGAGCATGCGGGTCCGCAACTGCTCCAACCGATCATGAAAGTCGAGATAGTGGTGCCGGATGCGATGCTTGGGGACGTCGTCGGTGACATAAATGCTCGCCGGGGCCGGATCGAGGGCATGGATGCTCGGAGCGGCAGCCAGACCATACAGGGTCAGGTTCCGCTATCAGAAATGTTTGGTTATGCCACGAGACTGCGGTCGCTTACCCAAGGGCGGGCGAGCTTTTCGATGGAATTCTCGCATTATGAGCCGGTTTCCAAGGAGGTTTTGACCCGTTAGCTCATAACAGAGAGGGCCTGGCAATGTCAGGTGTTCTTTGTTACAATCCATTTTTGCGCGCCCAGCCCGATTCCCGTATCAGTGTGTCCAACGGGAACGCAGGGCTGGGCAATGTTCTCTTTAATACCAGGAGAGGTTTCTGATGGCGAAAGTCAAATTCGAGCGGACGAAGCCGCACGTCAACGTTGGCACAATCGGCCACGTCGATCACGGTAAGACAACGCTTACGGCGGCGATCACGAAGACGTTGGGCTTGAAGGGCGGGGCCACGTTCCGAAGTTTCGATTCGATCGACAACGCTCCAGAGGAGCGAGCGCGAGGCATCACGATCGCTATCGCCCACGTCGAATACGAGACTGACAATAGGCATTATGCCCACGTGGACTGTCCGGGTCACGCCGACTACATCAAGAATATGATCACAGGGGCCGCCCAAATGGACGGCGCGATTCTGGTGGTTTCCGCGCCCGACGGCCCTATGCCCCAGACCCGGGAACACATTCTTCTGGCGCGCCAGGTGGAAGTGCCGGCCATGGTGGTGTTCCTCAACAAAGTTGACATGATGGACGACGAGGAGTTGCTCGAGCTGGTTGAAATGGAGCTCCGCGAACTGCTCACGAAGTACGGTTTCCCTGGAGACGAGATTCCGATTGTTCGGGGAAGCGCTTTGGGTGCGCTAAGCAGCGAATCAAAGGATTCGAACGCGCCCGAATACGAATGCATTCACAACCTCATGAAGGCAGTGGATGAATACATACCGACGCCTGAGCGGGCCAGGGATCGGCCGTTCCTCATGCCCATCGAAGATGTGTTCGGAATCAAGGGACGCGGAACGGTGGTCACAGGGCGCATTGAGCGGGGCGTGGTCAAGGTCGGCGAGGAGATCGAGATCGTCGGCATGGGCGACACTCGCAAGTCCGTGGTCACGGGCGTCGAGATGTTCAAGAAGCTGCTCGATACGGGAGAAGCAGGTGACAACGTTGGCTGTCTGCTCCGCGGTGTTGAGCGCGACGAAGTAGGACGTGGAATGGTGCTCGCCAAGCCAGGAAGCATCAAGCCTTTGCGAAAATTCTCGGCCCAGGTGTACGTGCTGTCCAAGG
Source organism: Chloroflexota bacterium (assembly GCA_009692845.1). Taxonomy (GTDB): domain Bacteria; phylum Chloroflexota; class UBA6077; order UBA6077; family SHYK01; genus SHYK01. The sequence continues at coordinate 293,176 of SHYK01000001.1, forward strand.
AAGAGGGGGGGCGTCATACCCCATTCTTCAATGGCTATCGGCCGCAGTTTTATTTACGGACGACTGACGTGACGGGATCGATCAAGCTGCCGGAAGGCGTCGAGATGGTCATGCCGGGCGACAACGTCGTGATGGAGATTGAGCTGATCGAGCCCGTGGCTATCGAGGAAGGCCTCCGGTTCGCCATTCGCGAAGGTGGGCGAACGGTGGGGGCCGGCGCGATCACGTCGATGGCAAGTTAAGGGAATGGCAAGAACTCGCCAGCGGATCCGGATCCGGCTCAAGGCCTTTGACCACAAGGGTTTGGACCAGGCTGCCCGGCAAATCGTCGAGACAGCGGAGCGGACTGGGGCTCAGGTCGCTGGTCCGGTGCCGCTACCGACCCGTATCGAAAAGTTCTGCGTTATTCGCTCGCCGTTTATCGACAAGGATTCAAGAGAGCAGTTCGAGATTCGGACCCATAAGCGTCTTATTGACGTGCTGGATCCGAGTCCGCGCACCATCGACGCCCTGATGCGCCTCAATCTGGCCTCGGGCGTTGACATCGAAATCAAACTCTAAACAAGGCGGATCAGCGTGATTCTGGGGCTAATGGGCCGAAAATTGGGCATGGGCCGAATGGTTGACAGCAATGGGGTGGTAGTCTCAGCCACGCTGCTGTCAGTCGGACCGTGCTTCGTGACCCAGGTGAAGACGGCAGAGCGAGATGGGTACCGGGCGATCCAGATCGGCTATGAAGAATCCACCAAGCTGTCGAAGCCGCAACTCGGACATGTTGGCGCGGTGGGCAAGCTCCGCCATTTGCGAGAGGTGCCCTTCGATGCTGATGCAGATCCGGCTTCGCTGGCAGTCGGTGAAAAGTTCGATGTGTCGGTCTTCGTTGCGGACGAGAAAGTGGATGTCGTTGGGGTCTCCAAGGGTCGGGGATTCGCGGGGACCATCAAACGGCACGGATTCCATGGTGGTCCCAAAACCCACGGACAGTCGGACCGATGGCGAGCGCCGGGTGCGATCGGAGCGGGCACGACACCTGGGCGTGTTTACAAGGGCACCCGGATGTCGGGCCGAATGGGCGGAGACGTGGTTACGACGAAGCGCCTTCAAGTACTGGCGGTCGACGCCGAAAAGGCGCTGGTCGCGGTAAAGGGTGCGGTTCCGGGGCCCACGGGCGGTCTGATTTTTGTCAAGAAGAGTCGGCCGACTGGACGACGGAAAAGGTAAGAATGGAAGTTGCCATCCGAACCGCCTCCGGAACCAGTGGCGGGACCATCATGCTCGACGACCAGGTTTTTGGCATTGAGCCGAACCGGGCTGTGCTTCATCAAGCGATGGTGGCGCAGCTCTCCAATCAACGGCAAGGAACCGCGGATACCCTCACTCGCGGTGAAGTCGCGGGAAGCACTCGTAAGATGTGGCGACAAAAAGGGACCGGGCACGCGCGGCAAGGCCCTCGGACTGCCCCGCATTGGCGCGGCGGCGGGGTCGTATTTGGGCCTCATCCGCGAGGATATAGACGGGATATGCCGAAGCAGATGCGTCGACTGGCGCTGCGGTCGGCTTTGTCTGACAAGATGGAAGCGGGCGATGTGATGGTGGTCGATCAACTGGGGGTGGAAGACGGCCGCACTAAGACGCTGCTGCTGGCTATGGAAGCCCTGGGACTGACCGGGAATATTCTGATTATCCTCCCCGAGCGAGATGATGCGATGAGGCGAGCAGCGGGGAACCTGGCCAAGGTATTCGTTGCCGACCCAAGCAGTTTCGACTTGCTGCAAGTGATCCAGGCCAACAAGGTGGTGTTCGTTGGGGAGGCCGCCCAACGTCTGAGCGAGATCCTAGCGAAGGCCCCCCGACCGCGACCAAGCGGACAGCGGCCCGGATGAATCAATGAACTCGTACGAGGTGCTGCGGCGTCCGGTTATTACTGAAAAGGCCACGATGCTAGGCGAAGGCGGGCAGTACGTTTTCGAGGTTGCCCGAGATGCCAATAAAATCGAAGTGAAGCGAGCAGTTGAAGAGATTTTTCGCGTCCATGTGCGGGCAGTGAACGTCATCCGCGTACATGGGAAAGTCAAGCGCATGGGGCGGAGCGTCGGCCATACCGCGGTCTGGAAAAAGGCCATAGTCGCGCTTAAAGCGGGCGAACGAATCGAGCTCTTCGAGGGCATTTAGCCCTAATCGACTGAGGTGCAGAGTTAATGCCGACAAGAACATATCGACCTACAACCGCAAGTCGGCGGGGTATGGTCGGGTTTACGTTTTCAGAAATAACGAAGACGAAGCCGGAGAAGAACCTTGTCGAGCCGCTAAAGAGCCGGGCTGGTCGCAACAATATGGGGCGGCTTACCGTCCGCCACCAGGGTGGTGGCGCAAAAAGAATGTACCGCCTGATTGACTGGAAGCGAGACAAGATCGGGGTCGACGCTGTAGTGACGGCGATTGAGTATGACCCGAATCGCTCAGCCCGAATTGCCCTCGTTCAATACTCGGATGGGGAGCGCCGATACATCATCGCGCCCAACGGTCTGAAGGTTGGGGCCGCCGTTGCAAGTGGCATTGGATCCGAGATCAACGTGGGGAATGCGCTGCCACTAAAGAACATTCCGGTTGGCACCACGATTCACAACATTGAGCTGCGGCCCGGCCAGGGCGCGCGGATGGTTCGGAGTGCCGGAAATTCGGCGCAGTTGCTGGCGAAAGAGGGCGACTGGGCCCAGATTCGGCTTCCTTCTGGGGAAGTCCGACGAGTGGGCTTGGCCTGCATGGCCACGGTCGGCCAGGTGGGAAACTCAGAGCACGCGGGCGAAAAACTTGGCAAGGCGGGTCGAAGCCGGTGGCGGGGAATTCGCCCCACTGTGCGGGGTTCGGTAATGAACCCGCGAGACCATCCCCACGGTGGGGGTGAGGGCAAGGCCCCCCGCGGTGGACAGCCTCAGACTCCCTGGGGAAAGCCCGCGATGGGCTATCGCACGCGGCGGCGGAAAGATACTGACCGCTTCATCGTGCGCCGGCGCGGGGCGAGGTAGGAGAAACGTGAGTCGTTCGCTAAAAAAAGGCCCCTACGTCGATGTGAAACTGCTCCGGAAGGTTGAAGTCCTGAACCAATCAGGCCGAAAAGCTGTCTTGAAGACGTGGTCCCGCGCTTCGACGGTGTTTCCTCAAATGGTGGGGCACACTATTGGGGTACACGACGGGCGCAGGCACGTACCGATTTACGTGACCGAGAACATGGTGGGCCATAAGCTAGGTGAATTTGCACCGACTCGGCACTTCCGTGGGCACACTGCTCGGGGCGAGAAAGCGACGCGGGTCCGGTGAATGTGCGCGCGGTCGAGGTGAACAATGGCTATTGAGGTTCATGCAATCGCGCGAAACGTGCGCATGTCTCCCCGCAAGGTGCGCCTGGTAGGCGCTGCGATAAAGGGAAAGCGCGTCAGCGAGGCGCTGTCGATGCTGCGGTTTATGCCACAACGGGCGAGCACCTCGGTGGCGAAGGCGCTTAAATCGGCTTCGGCCAACGCCGAGAACAATCTGGATATGGAGCCGGAGAACCTGTATATCGTGCGGGTTTACGCCGATGGCGGTCGGATGGTGAAGCGCTTCCGAGCGAAAGCGCGGGGGCGAGCCGGTGCGCTGCACAAGCGGTCGGCTCATATCACGGTCGTCGTAGCAGAGAAGGAGGGCTAGGCATGGGACAGAAAGTCCATCCAATTGGCTTCCGACTCGGGTTCACGGCCGAGCGACAGGCGCGTTGGTTCGCGGACCGTCGGGGATTCGCGGGACTGCTGCAGGAAGACTTAAAGATCAGGCGCAACATTGACGCGCGCCTAAAAGACGCGGGCGTTCCGAGGGTCGATATCGAGCGATCGGCCAATCAAATAAGTGTGACTATTCACGCAGCAAAGCCCGGAATCGTGATAGGCAAGGGCGGCGCGAAGATCGAAGAATTGCGGCGAACGCTGGAGCAGGCCACCGAGAAGCGGGTTCGGATCAATATCGCGGAGATCCGACAGCCGGAATTGAGCGCGACCTTGGTGGCGCGAAGTGTGGCGGATCAGTTGGAGCGACGTGTCGCGTTCCGTCGCGTATTGCGCCAGGCGGTGACCCGTTCGATGCGGGCCGGGGCTCGCGGGGTGCGCTTGCAAGTGGCGGGGCGCCTCGGGGGCAGCGAGATGGCTCGCCGCGAATGGGAGCGGGAGGGGCGCGTGCCCCTGCACACGCTCCGTGCGGACATTGACTTTGGACGAGCCGAGGCCCACACGAGTTATGGGGCGGTGGGAGTAAAAGCTTGGATCTATCGAGGGGATGCTGGTGTGGTTGGCATGGCTGTGCCTCTGCCAAGTGCCCCGCCTCGGACGATGGGCGGAGGAAGACCGCCTACCAATATCGTGGATGAACTCGAAGAGGATTTGCCGATCCCCGAGGGACCCGCGATCTTCGAGCCTGATGAGCCAGAAGAGGCCGAGGGGAACGATAGCGATGCTTCAACCACGCCGAGTTAAGTACCGCAAGCCGCATCGCGGGCGAATGAAAGGCATCGCAACAACCGGGAACGAGATTGCGTTCGGAGACCTGGGCATCCAGGCGCTGGAGCCCGCGTGGATCACCGCTCGTCAAATAGAGGCCGCCCGACGGGCGATCACTCACCATTGCCGGCGGGGCGGAAAAGTTTGGATCCGGATTTTCCCGGATAAAGCGGTTTCGAAGAAGCCCGCTGAAACTCGAATGGGAAGCGGCAAAGGCGCGCCGGATCATTGGGTTGCGGTTGTTCGCCCAGGCCGGGTGATGTTTGAGGTGGCCGGCGTGGCGTCGGACTTGGCTCGCGAGGCTCTTCTGCTCGCCTGCCACAAGTTGCCGATTGCAACTCGTCTAGTCGAACGTAAAGAACCGGTGGTCGCGTAATGAACGCTTCTGAAATGCGGGAGTTCGACGAAGCAGAGCTGGCCAGGCGCGTGGCCGATTTCCAACAAGAGCTATTCAACCTCAGATTTCAATACGCCACTCGTCAGCTCACAAATCATGCGCGGTTTCGCGTGGTCCGCCGAGATATAGCTCGAATCCGGACATTGCAGAGAGAGCGGGAGTTGGGCCTAGGAGTTGAAAGTGCCTGACCAAGACCGAACCCCGCGCCGCCTTTTGACTGGTAGAGTGTCTAGCGACAAGATGGATAAAACTGTGGTCGTGGCGGTGGACGTGGTGCGGAGGCACCGGGTTTACGGACGGCTGATGCACCATACGCGAAAGTTCAAGGCGCACGACCCCCAAAATCGCAGTCAAGTGGGGGATGTAGTCGAGATTCGAGAGAGCCGACCCCTGAGTCGTGAAAAGCGGTGGGTGGTTGCGAAGATCCTGCGGGGTGGGCACGAGGAAATCCCTATTGTGGAACCGTCCTCGGTGGCGGAGAAGACGCCGTGATCCGCCCGTTCACGCGGTGTCGGGTGGCCGATAACACCGGTGCTCGGGAGATCATGTGCATCCGGGTATTGGCGGCCAACAAGGAATACGCGGAAATCGGGGATGTGATCGTGGGAACGATAAAGACGGCCACGCCCGGTGGAGCAGTAAAAAAGAGCGATGTCGTCAGAGCGGTGGTGGTGCGGACGGCGAAGGAGCACGGACGTCCGGATGGCTCCACGATCAGATTTGACGACAACGCGGTGGTCATACTGTCAGACAAGCTCAACCCGAGGGGGACCAGAATTTTCGGTCCGGTGGCGCGGGAACTTCGAGAGAAGAATTACATGAAGATCGTTTCGCTTGCTCCAGAGGTCCTCTAATGTTCCGGATCAAGGCCGATGATACCGTGGAAGTTCGCAAAGGAAAAGACCGCGGCAAGCGGGGCAAGGTCCGTCAGGTGCTCGTGAAAGAAGGGCGTGCCGTCGTCGCCGAGATCAACGTCATGAAGAAGCACGTCAAGCCGGGCCAGGAGGCCCGCCAGGCGGGAATCATTGACATCGAGGCTCCCATCCAGATGGCCAATCTGGCTTTGGTGTGTGCCAAATGCGGGAAGCCTACCAAGGTCGGTACCCGGATCCTCGAGGATGGGACCAAGGCGCGTTTTTGCAAAACTTGCGGGGAATTGACGTAGGAGCCCATCGAGAATGACATCGCGGCTACAAGAGAGGTATGAGGAAGAGATCGTTGCGGCGCTGCAACGGGAGTTCGAATATCGAAACGTGATGCAGGTGCCCCGCCTTCACAAGGTGGTACTGAATATTGGTCTTGGTGAGGCGGTGCGCGAGCCGAAAACGATGGACGCCGCGGTTCATGACCTTTCAGTGATCTCCGGCCAGCGACCAATCGTGACGAAAGCGCGGAAATCGATTGCTGGGTTCCGCCTGCGAACTGGGATGCCGATCGGCGCCACGGTGACGCTACGAGGCGATCGCATGTATGAGTTCCTCGATCGGCTTGTGAGCATCGGACTGCCCCGGGTGCGGGATTTCCGCGGTATCTCGGATCGAGCCTTTGACGGCCGGGGAAATTGCACGATTGGGCTGCGCGAGCAATTGATTTTTCCCGAGATCGAATATGACAAGATCGACCGAGTTCGGGGCATGGAAGTGACGGTGGTCACGAGCGCCCGTACGGACGAGGAAGGTAAACGATTGTTAGAGCTGCTGGGGGTTCCGTTTGAGCGGGCAGCGGCTTAGCCTGGGCGAAGCTGGAGGAGCGATAGACTCCAGCCGGCGTATGGTGAGAGGATAAAGGTTGGCAAAAACATCAAAGATCGTGAAGTCGATGAGACCGCCGAAGTTTTCCACGCAGCGGCACAATCGCTGCTTGCGGTGCGGGCGGCCTCGCGCCTTTATTCGTCGATTTGGACTCTGCCGGATTTGCTTCAGAGAGCTGGCTCTTCGAGGTGAGATTCCGGGGATCACTAAGTCGAGCTGGTAGGGATGCTCACTGATCCTATCGCCGACATGCTTACCCGGGTTCGCAACGCGGTTCGGGCTGGGCATCCAATTGTCGAGATGCCCGCGTCAAAATTGAAGGTGTCAATAGCGCAAGTCCTGCGCGAAGAAGGTTTCGTGCGGGGCTTCGACATGGTGGGAGCAGGGCCCAAACGAAAACTCCGGGTCCTCTTGGCCTACTCGCCGCGACGTGAGCCGCGTTTGCTCGGATTGACGCGCATTAGCAAGCCGGGCCGTCGGGTGTATGTGCCACACGACCGGATCCCTCGAGTCTGGGGCGGGATCGGGGTGGCTATTCTCTCGACGTCGAGAGGTGTTATGACCGGGGACCATGCCAGACGGGATCACCTAGGCGGTGAAGTGCTCGCATATGTTTGGTAGGTAGGGGGCAGCCGTGTCGCGTATTGGCCGCATGCCGATACCGGTTCCGTCGGGAATCACGATTGACATAACTGGGAGCCTGGTAACGGTCACAGGCGCCCGAGGGACGCTGAGCCAGGGCATTCCGGACGGCATCTCAGTGCGGCGGGACGACGATCAGCTCGTTGTGGAACGGGAGACGGACAACCGGGTGCATCGGTCATTGCACGGTTTGACTCGCAGCCTGATCAACAACATGGTCGTCGGCATCAGTCAGGGATTCGAGAAAAGGCTGGAGATTGTAGGCACGGGCTACCGTGCGCAGATCGCCGGTGACAGCCTCAGTATTGCCGCGGGGTTTTCGCATCCGGTTGTGGTAAAGCCGCCTGAGGGTGTCACGTTCAGCATGGACGGGCCTCGGATGGTGATCGCTGGCATGGACAAACAACTGGTAGGGGAGACCGCTGCGCAGATCCGGCGGCTTCGGCCACCGGAACCGTACAAGGGCAAGGGTATCCGGTACCAGGGCGAATACGTTCGGCGCAAAGCCGGAAAAACCGGCAGCAAGAAGCGATAGGCGGGGTAATGTTTAAGGGAGCGAATTCCGGCGCGGCGCGGCGCCGCCGACATGCCAGAATACGAAAACGGGTGGCAGGATCGGGCGAGAGGCCCAGGCTTTGTGTCTTTCGGAGCCTCACGCACATCTACGCTCAGGTTATCGATGATGTAGCAGGTCGGACTCTTGTGGCGGCCTCAACCGCAGAGCGGGAGAAAAAGGTCAGCGGAACAAAGTCGGACCAAGCGAAAGCGGTGGGTCTGGTGATTGCCGAGCGTGCCAAGGCGGCGGGAATAACGCAGGTGGTGTTCGATCGCGGCGGCTACCTCTATCACGGGCGTGTTCAGCGCCTCGCAGAGGGAGCCCGCGAGGGCGGACTCGAGTTCTAGAGGACGGAGAAAAGATTGCCCAAGATTGAGGCCGCGGGTCTGGTTCTCGAAGAGAAAGTCATCCGAGTGAATCGGGTTGCCAAAGTTGTGAAGGGTGGGCGCCGGTTTCATTTCAGCGCCATGGTGGTGGTCGGGGATGGCCAGGGAGTGGTGGGCGTTGGGCTGGGAAAGGCGAACGAAGTGCCGGACTCAATCCGGAAGGGCGTCGAGACGGCGAAGAAGAATCTCGTTCGGGTGCCGTTGGACGGAACGACCCTCCCGCACCAGGCGCTCGCCAAATTTGGTGCCGCTCGGGTGCTGTTAAAGCCGGCGGCGCCGGGAACTGGACTCATTGCAGGTGGCGCCGTACGGGTAGTGCTCAATGCGGCAGGCGTCAAGGATGCGTTGAGTAAGTCTCTGGGAAGTGCTAATCCAATCAATGTAGCGCGAGCGACGATTGCTGGGCTGGCGTTAATGCGCGACCCCCAGGAAGCCAAGCGGGAACGCCGAGGGCTTGCTCCGGCGCACGCGGCTCCGGATGCAGCACCGCCGGACTATGTGGCCCCGGCGGCAACCGACCTGGCGGCGATCAGGCCGGAGGCCATCACGCTAGAAGTGATCGCGACGGAAGCGCCCGCCCCAGCGGCGATCGACCTGGCAGCCATTGCGCCGGAGGCGGCCGTGCCAGAAGCGCAGGCCGCCCCACAGGCGACCAGCCTTGCGGCGGCTACAGCAGAAGCGCCGCCCCCAGAGGCGCCCGTTCCAGCGGTCGCCAAGCCAGAGGAGGCCCCGAGCGATGGCCGATAAGCTCTGGGTGACCCTGGTGAGAAGCCAGATTGGTCGTCCGGAGGACCAACGGGCCACTGTCCGCAGCCTAGGACTTAGGCGAATCCGCCACCGGGTCGAAGTACCGGACACGCCGGCGGTGCGGGGCATGCTCCACAAAGTACGCCATCTGGTTGTGGTCGAAACGGAGGACCTTCCGAAATGAAACAACATGAACTGCAGGCTCCGGATGGGTCGCATCGAAAGCGACGTCGAGTCGGTCGCGGTTATGGATCGGGTCGAGGGAAAACCTCGGGCGCTGGGACCAAAGGCCAGAATGCTCGCAGCGGCGGGAAGGTCCCACCCTATTTCGAGGGTGGGCAGCTCCCGTTGGTAAGAAAGCTCCCCTACCGTCGTGGATTCACCAACCCGTTCAGAGTCGAATACGCAGTGGTGAATGTGGGGCAACTGGAAGCGCTCGACCTGGGGACAGAAATTACGCCGGATCTCCTCCGCTCGGCGGGACTCATTGGGAAACGGGATCTTCCGTTGAAGATCCTGGCCGCTGGGTCCTTGACGAAGGCGCTCACCGTTCATGCGGACGCCTTCTCGCAGAGCGCCCGTGCGGCGATCGAAGCGGCTGGGGGAACGGCAACGGCACTTGCGGGTGGTTGACCCCACCGGAAGTGTGGACTAGCTATTGCTTGAATCCATCGTCGCCGCGTTTCGGATCAGTGACCTCCGCTCCAAGCTGCTGTTCACCTTTGGCATGCTGGTCATTTTCCGGTTCTTGTCGCATATCCCAGTCCCGGGGGTAGACCCGGTGAGACTTGCCGATCTATTCAACTCAAACCAACTGCTAGGAATGCTCAACCTGTTCTCAGGGGGAGCATTGGAGCAGTTCTCGATCGTGGCGATGGGGGTCTATCCCTACATCACCGCGACCATCATCGTTCAACTGATGATCCCCATCGTCCCCCAACTCGAGGCGCTTTCCCAGGAAGGCGAATCCGGACGAGCGAAGATCAATCAGATGATGCACTGGATTACGGTGCCGCTGGCGGCTCTGCAGTCGTTCGGAACCGTGACCTTTATGAATAGCTCGAGCTCGGTTCCTATCGTTCAAAAATTTGACCTCGGTCAGTACCCGCTGGAGACCCTGGCGATCATCACGTCGATGGCGGCGGGCACGGTCCTCCTGATCTGGATCGGCGAGCTTATCACACAAAACGGCGTCGGCAATGGCGTCTCGATTCTCATCTTCGCGGGGATCGTCGCCTCGCTTCCGAAGGTTACGGGGCAATCGCTGGCAACCCCGGGTGACATCACCCCGATAGCGACTTTCGCGGTCGTAGGTCTCGCCATGGTGGCCGGCATCATTTACGTCTACGAGGGGCAACGGCGGGTGCCCGTTCAGTACGCGCGTCGGCTTCGTGGCAACCGCTGGTATGGAGGCGGCAGCACCCACATCCCCTTGCGGATCAACTCGGCCGGCATGATCCCACTGATTTTCGCATCGTCGATCATCATTTCCCCGGGCCTTGTCGCGAGCTATTTCGTCGGGGTCGAGAATACAACGGTGTCGACCATCGCTCGAACTCTCTACGATACGCTCTATGTTGGGACGAGCTGGATTTTCTGGACGCTTTATTTCTTTGCCGTGGTCGGCTTCACTTTTTTTTACGCACTGGTGATCTTTCAGCAGCAGAACATCGGTGACAATTTGCAGAAGAATGGAGCCTTTATCCCAGGATATCGTCCTGGTCGGCCCACCAGCGAATACTTGTACAAGGTCTTGATCCGCATAACATGGGCTGGAGCGATCTTCCTGGGAATTGTCGCGATTACCCCATTTCTGGCCCGAAACGTTACCAATGTGCAAGCGCTTACCCTGTCGAGCACCGGCGTTTTGATCGTGGTGGGCGTCGTCCTCGACACGATTAAGCAGTTGGAAGCGCAGCTCTTGATGCGCAACTACCGCGGGTTCATCAAGTAGCCGGGAGCTAGGTGTGTATACGGTTCTGATCGGGGCGCCTGGCGCCGGGAAAGGCACCCAGGCGACAGAAGTGAAGCCGGAGGTGGGCCCGCATCTGGCGAGCGGGGATATGTTCCGAGACGCCATGGCTGAAGGAACTCCACTCGGGGTCAGGGCCAAGGCGTATGTCGAACGGGGCGAGCTGGTTCCGGACGAGGTGACTGTGGCCATGGTGCTCGAGCGCCTGGGACGGAGCGATTGTGCGGTCGGGGCACTGCTCGATGGATTTCCTCGCACGCTCGGTCAGGCGGAAGCGCTGGACCGAGAGCTGGGGAAGAATAGTAAGCGGGTTGACCAGGCGCTTTATCTCGCTGTTCCTGAGGATGAGCTCATCCGCCGTCTCTCGGGCCGCTGGATCTGCCGGGTCTGCCAGACGCCCTACCACGAGGTCTCTCAGCCGCCAAAAACTGCCGGAATATGTGACAAATGCGGCGGCGAGCTGTTCCAACGAGTGGATGATACGATCGAGACGGCTCAGAAGCGGCTTGGGGTTTACTTCGACCAAACGGCTCCCCTGATCGACTACTACCGCGCCCGAGGCGTTCTCGATGAGGTCGATGGGAGCCTGGACGTTGGCCGGGTCAGAGATCAAGTTCTCGCGGCGGTGCGACGACGCAAGTCTATTTGATACAATGCAAGGCTCTTCCACTTCTCGCTCAAAAGTCGGGCGTGCTGCGTTCTCGGAAGCGAATGAACAGGAATCTGATGTGAAAGTACGTGCTTCGGTCAAGCGACGGTGTGACAAGTGCATCATCATTCGGCGCTTTGGGGTGGTGCGGGTTATCTGTGAGAATCCGCGACACAAGCAACGCCAGGGATAGGGGGCTAACGAGTGCCACGTATTGCGGGCGTCGATGTTCCGAACGAGAAGCAGATCCAGATCTCGTTGACTTATATCCATGGTATTGGGCGCGCTCGAAGCGTAGAGACTGTCCAGGCAGTTGGCCTGAAGCCTGAGACGCGGATGAAGGAACTCACCGAAGAGGAAGTAGCTCGGCTAAGAGACTACATCGACCGCCACTTCATCGTGGAGGGCGATCTTCGTCGAGAAGTCAACTTGAATATCAAGCGACTGATGGAAATCGGCTGTTATCGAGGTCTGCGGCATCGACGTGGATTGCCGGTGCGTGGTCAACGCACACGTACCAATGCCCGGACACGGCGGGGCCCCCGCCGGACGGTGGCCGGGCGCCGGCGTGCATCAGCAAAGAAATAGGGACCGGACGGAGGCCATATAGGTGGCGGATCGGCGACGGCGGGTACGGACGCGGCGACGCGAGCGCAAGCAAGTTCCACATGGGAACGCTTATGTGCAGTCGACGTTCAATAACACTCTGGTAACGATCACGGATCCGGATGGCAATGTGCTGTCCTGGAGCAGTTCAGGGAGCGTTGGTTTTAAGGGCTCACGCAAGAGCACGCCGTTCGCGGCCAGTCAAGCGGCGGATGACGTGGCAAAGAAAGCAATGGAGCAGGGAGTTCGCACGGTCGATGTATTCGTGAAAGGTCCGGGGTCTGGTCGGGAAGCAGCCATCCGCTCGCTGCAAGCGTCAGGACTCGCCATAAACGCCATCATCGATGTTACGCCGATCCCCCACAACGGGTGTCGTCCGCCAAGAAAAAGGCGCGTCTAGAGCAACTCGCGCCGAGTGGGCTTGCCCTCGGCACTGTTAGGTTTAAGGGGGAAGAATGGCACGATACACGGGGCCGGTTTGTCGGCTGTGTCGACATCACGGTATGAAGCTCTTTCTCAAAGGGGCTCGCTGCTTCGGGCCGAAGTGTGCCATCGAACGCCGTCGCAGCGTGCCCGGGGTTCACGGTCAGTCCCGTCGAAAAGTGACCGAGTACGGAGTACAGCTCGCGGAGAAGCAGAAGATTCGGTCCATTTACGGGGTGCTGGAAGCCCAGTTCCGCAAGCATTTTGCGGAGGCGCTGCGGCGCCCGGGGTCGACCGGCGCGAATTTGCTCTCGATTTTGGAATCGAGGCTCGATAATGTCGTCTATCGGTTGGGTTTCGCCGATTCGCGAAACCAGGCCCGTCAAATCGTGCGCCACGGGCATTTCGTGTTGAATGGGCGCAAGACCAATGTCCCGTCAGCTCTGCTCCGGGAGGGGGATGTGGTCGAGGTGAGGGGCACCAGCAAGGGCCTCGAGTATTTCGAGATCCTCAAGGCTTCTATCGGCACGAAATCGGTGCCCCGCTGGCTGGCCATCGAACCTGAGGGCCTGAGGGGCCGGATATCGACCCTCCCCGCTCGGGAAGAGATCGATACGGTGGTCAATGAGCAGTTGGTTGTTGAGTTCTACTCGCGCTAGCACGACCGTCAACTCGCCGGTCAAGGAGAGACGAAGATTTGCAGGTAGAAATTGTTCCCCGCGTGGAGACGCTCTATAGCTCCACTGAGTTAGGGAGATTCGAAGTCGAGCCACTCGGAAGTGGGTTCGGCTTGACGCTTGGCAACGCGTTGCGAAGGGTGTTGCTCTCTTCTCTAACTGGAGCCGCCATTACGGCAATGCGCATAGAAGACGTGTACCACGAGTTCTCTGCGGTACCTGGTGTACGGGAAGATACGACCGAGCTGATTCTGAATCTCAAACAAGTACGGCTAAAGTCCTACACCGATCAGCCGGTAAACGTGCGTCTGGAAGGGACCGGACCGGGCGTTCTGACGGCTGGTGACATTCAGGTGCCTCCGGAGATTGAGATCGTGAATCCGGAGCTGCCGATCGCCACCTTGGATAGCCGCGAGGCGCGACTCAGTATGCTCCTCACGGTGGAGATGGGGACAGGCTATCTGACGGCTGAAGGTCGTGAGTCTCCCGCTATCGGAGTGATTCCGATTGACGCCGTTTTTACACCGATCCGACGAGTGAACTTCCAGGTCGAAAAAACACGAGTTGGTGAAAGAACGGACTACGACAAGCTCCTGTTGGAGATCCAGACCGATGGCACCATTGGTCCAAAAGAAGCACTCAGCAAGGGAGCCCAGATCCTCGTGGCGCATCTGCAGTTCCTGATGGAGATGGACCAGACGGTGCCCGAGGTGGAGAAGCCGTCCATTGGCTCGGGGCCAATCCCGTCCAAGCTACAGCAAATGCTTATTGAAGTGCTCGACCTTTCGTCTCGCACGTACAACTGCTTGAAGCGCTCTCAAATCACGACGGTGGGGCAGGTTCTCCAGATGAGTGAAGAAGAGCTTCTCGGCCTGAGGAATTTTGGTCAGAAGTCCCTCACTGAGCTTCAGGAGAAGCTGGTTGCTCACGGAATCATCCAGGCAGGGGACACCAACGACGCTGAAAGTAGTAGTTATCAGGTCATGGGCGAGGAAAGTGAAGACGGATTACCAGGAGACGGGGATAGTGAGCTCGCCCTGGTTGAAGACGACTCTGGAAAGTAGGGAAGACTTATGCGCCATCGCGTAGGAAACCGAAAGCTGGGCCGTGCTACGGCGCCCCGTCTCGCTCTGTTGCGAAACCAGGCAACCGACTTGTTCCGCTATGAGCGGATCCGGACCACGGAACCAAAAGCCAAGGAGCTGAGGCACCTGGCGGAGCATCTGATCACCCTGGCGAAGCGGGGCGACCTCCATGCCAGGCGACAGATCATTGCGAAGCTGTATGACGTGCGGGTCGCGAATAAGCTGGTTGACGAGCTGGGCCCCCGGTTTGCGGACCGAGCAGGCGGCTATGTGCGGCTCGTGCATCTGGGTCCGCGGCGAGGTGACAGCGCACCGATGGCTCAGATCGAGCTCGTTTTTTGATTTCGACGCGCTGGCGTAGCGAGCATGGACCGCGTGATTCGTTTGGATCTGGAGTACGAGGGAACGGATTTTCGGGGATTTGCTCCTCAGCCGGGATTGCGGACAGTTGGTGGCGAGTTGACCCGCGCACTCAATCAGGTGCTGAGTGACGAGATTCGGATCATCCCGGCGGCTCGGACCGATGCTGGCGTGCATGCGCGAGGACAGGTCGTTAGTTTCTCAACGGCGACCCACCTTCCGTCGGTGGAGCTACGCCACGCGCTCAATGCGGTCACCGGCCCGGACCTCTGGATACGAACTGCAGACGATGCGGAGAGTGGATTTGATGCTCGGCGAGATGCTCGATCTCGGCAATACGAATATTGTGTCTGGAACGCGGCCGACGCGAATATCTGGCACCGACGGTGGGCCGCGCATGTGCCGGACCCACTCGATCTCGATGCGATGCAGAGGGCGTGCCAGTCCCTGGAAGGGCAGCACGACTTCGGAGCCTTCTATACTCACCAGACTCAGGATGAGCCTGGCAAAAGAACGGTCCGCAGAGTGCTGAGTATCGAATGGCAGCGGGATTCTTTGGTTCCCGAGTTGCTTCGATTTCAGATTGAAGCGGATGGGTTTCTTAGGCACATGGTGCGAGCAATTGTGGGTTCGGCTCTGCTGGTCGGCCTGGGGAAGCGGCCGGCGGATGGCGTCCGCCGGATGCTTGATTCACGCGATCGTGCGTTGGCGGGGCCGACGGCACCGGCCGCTGGACTGACTCTGATGGGAATTTCGTACTAAAGGTGCGGTGAGGCAACGACTGATGCAGAAGACCTATAGCCCAAAACTGGCGGACATCAAGCGGGCGTGGCACGTGATCGACGCTAGCGATCGCCCCCTCGGCCGCCTAGCGAGCGAGATCGCGATTCTGCTTCGTGGAAAGCACAAGCCGATGTTTGTCCCCTATCTCGACGTGGGGGACAACGTCATTGTGGTAAACGCGGAAAAGGTCGGGATTACCGGCAAGAGCAAGCCTGATGCAAAGATGTACTATCACCACTCGCGGTATCCGGGTGGCCTTCACTCGGAGAGTCTCCGCCACCTGATGGGCCGCTACCCCGACCGGGTAATCCAGCAATCCGTGCGAGGGATGCTCCCCAAGAATTCGCTGGGGCGGGCGATAATCCGAAAGCTGCACATCTACACTGGACCTAACCACCCGCATGCGAGCCAATTGAGGGGGACTGAAGAGTGATTCGGAATCCGCGCGCTCCCCGCGTTGGAGTTTCGGCTGTAGGCGGCCGCAAGACGGCCGCAGCGCGAGTCCTCTTGCAGCCCGGAACGGGCACTATTCTCATCGACGGGATCCCGATGGAAGAGCGCTTCACACGGCTCTTGTGGCAGGCGACGATCACCCTACCGTTGCGGGTGACGAACACAAACCGGGCCTACAATGTGCTCGCGAAGGTTTCCGGCGGCGGCACCAGTGGGCAGGCCGGAGCCATCGCCCATGGTATTGCCCGAGCGCTGGTTAAGCTCGATGAGACCCACCGCCCAGCGCTCCGCCAGGCAGCGCTCCTGACTCGTGATTCCCGAGTCAAGGAGCGCAAGAAGCCCGGGCTCAAGCGGGCTCGGAAGGCGCCTCAGTACACCAAGCGCTAGCCTAGAATGACGGTGGGGCCGGGCGCGGTGCATAGCCGCGGTTGAGCCCGCCTGCGTGGGTTCGGCTCGCCCAGGCATCCACGGCCCAGCCCAAACTGTAAGTGACCGGCGAGATGAGAAAGCCCGCGGGCAGCCCCCCCCGCGCAGCTACGGAAGGTCCGCTGGTTGGGTCCGGCCTAGTTATCACCTTGGGGGGTGTTGGCGGACCTGTTCGACCATTTGCGTGATGGCTCCGACTGCAGCCAGGGGCTGTTCGTACTCGATATTGTGGCCGCTGTTGTCAGCGAACAGCCCCTGGCTGTTGGAAGACAACTGCAAGAATCCGGTCTGGTGCGTCTGCCACTCTGGATCTGGCTCTGCTGTAAGGCCCCTGGTCAATACGATCAAGGGCATGGCGCCCAGACTCTCCACAGCACCAGCCTGCACCAGGCCCTGATGCAGCCCCTGGCCTTCGGCGATCCATGTCTGGATGAACCGTGGTGTGATGTTGAGCGAAGCGCAGGCGCCGCTGCCGCCCGCCGCGGCAGCGGCGCCTTCAGACGGAGCGGCCCTACCAGCGCACGCACAAATCCAACTCAAGCCGGCAGCTCCAGCATCCAGGTAGCCGCAGCCTCTAGTCCGGTTGCTGCCGGCGCCTCCGAGTTGGTCACAGAGGCTGGGTCGGACCCTTCGGCGTGCACCGGGATCATCGATTCGATCAGCACAACCCCGGCGACCTCCGCCGGGTACTCGTGCGCGAAAACGAGCACAGGGGCACCGCCCGCGGAATGCCCGACCAGCACGTATGGACCCGGAACATTTCCATTGTGGAGCAGAATGCGCAGCTCTCCGACAAAGCACTCGGCAGTTCGTGGGAGCGGACCGGGCTCGCTATACCCCATTCCGGCGCGGTCGTACGTGCAGACGCGTGTGGTCTTGGCCACGCCTGGCTGCACTGTGGTGCTCCAAGCCCCGGACGAGTCGCCCAGTCCCGCTTCGATCACCACCGTCGGGCTGCCGGTACCGGTCCGGTTGAGGTGGAGACAGTGGCCGCCCACGGCGATCATCTGGCCGGGAGCGGGACTACGCTCGCGCGTCAGCCGCTTCGGACGCCGACTCATAGCCCGCGCCCACCAGCATCAGGCCCAGGAGCACAGCCAGGGCCCCGCCAAGCCAGACCAGGACGCGGCGGACCCAGCGCTTCGGGCCTGACATCCTTGGTAATTGGTCTTCACCCGTCATGACGCGACGCTGCCGACTCTTGCGGCGGAGGTTCGCTTTTCCCATCCTTCGGCGTTTACGCCTCTGAATAGGAGCCACAGCGGAAACGCGATTTCCGCAATCGCGATCGGAATCGCGAAATAGGCCGCGCCCGTCTGGTGGTTGGGTAGAAGCACATGCGAGAAGCTATCTCCCAGGTAACCGAGAGACGCCACGACGAAGAGGGCGCCGAGAGCCCTGGGGAAGTAACCGGACTTGAAAATCAGATAGCCTAGAATTGAGGCGTGAAGAGCCAGGAACACAATTCCTATGGTGAATCCGTAGCGGTACGCATCGAGGAACAGCATCGCCAGTGCTTGCAGTTGATTGGGCGCGAATACCGTCAGGTACCCAGCGCCGCTCAAAAGCAGCAATACGACAGAGGAATTGAGAAGATTGATTCCGTGGATCGTCGTCATAACGATCCTGGACACCGCTGCAACCAGGGATAGGGTTCTGCTTACTGGCCTGAGCAACACGTAAAGGAGCACGGAGAGCCCGACTTCACTCAACAAGATAACCAGTTCGGTGGCCATACCCATCCGAAAGAGCCCCTCGGACGTCACGATGTTGCTGGCCGTTGCTGCGGCATCCCCGGGCACGATAAGTGCGCCGGGAACGTAAAAATGCACGAAACCGGACAGGGTAGCGATAAGCAGGTACAGGGCCCCTGCAATCCTTGCAGTCCCTGGATTGATTTTATTTCTGCTTTGGTTGTGTGCCTGCCGGGGCGCTGCTGAGGCTCGAAAACGTTTGTTGAGCCGTGCTCTGGCTCGACGATTGCCGTCACTCGTATTCCCCTCATCCGCGATTTGTCATTTTACATCTGCGTCTTCGCCCTGGAGCAGGCCAGCCAGCCCTTTAAGGGTAGGCTTCGGGCTCACTTGCCTGCCGCTCGGCGAATCGCCTCGTTTCGGAGGGTTGGACTTGGCTGCCTAAGTCCGATGCTCGCCTGAGAGGGAGTTGCTGCCCCGTTACGTGGCGGTGGCGAGATACAGCACGCCAGCGCTCATCCCAAGAAAAAGTGCCACCGCGATCGTGAGGCTGCGATCGCCCAAGAGCAAGTCTTCGGGGCTTTCGCCGATTCCTCGCATCTGGACCAGGTACAGATACCTGAATACTCCGTAGAGCACGACCGGAATGGTCAGCATCATGGCGTGGTTCTTGGGCACGTTTTCGGCTGAGAAAGTGTAGAGCGAGTACGCCATGACGGCGGCCGCGGAGACCAGCACGATGAGCCGGTCGAGGAACTCGATGGTGTAGTGTTCCAAGGCGGGCCGCAGCGCTTGCGCGAGCTCGGGCATGGCGAATACTTCCGATCTGCGTTTCCCCATGGCGATCAACAGCGATCCCAGGACGGTGCAGACGTAGAGCCAGGGGGAAACCCCGACCTGGGCGGCAATCGACCCGGCAATGACGCGAATCACGAAGCCCGCGGCAATGGCGAATAGATCGACCAGAACAATGTGTTTCCACCAGATCGAATAAGTGGCGGTGACGGCAATATAGGCCGCGCAGGCAGCAGTGAAACCCAGCCCGAGAGCGACGGCCTGCGCCGCACCCAAAGCCACAAGGGCGATTCCGGCCCCAGCCGCCCACGGACCTGGTAATCTCCCCGACGCGAGCGGCCGGAGGCGCTTCGTGGGATGGAGGCGGTCAGCTTCGATATCCCGGAAATCATTGAAAATATAACCGGCGCTGGACAAACAGCAGAACGAAGCAAAAGCGACCAGGGCCCGGGTGAGGGAGGTCGGATCTCCCAGGTGCAGTGAGTAAATGAGCCCCAAAAACACGAGCCCATTCTTGAGCCATTGCTTGGGGCGCAACTCGCGAGCGAGAGCGAGGAGGAGTCCAAGCGCAGGCGGCTTACTTGAGGCTGTGGATGATGCCGACGGCTTGGAACTAAGAGATGTACTCAACAACTTCCCTGGGGATCGTCCCCCGCACTATAGTTGGCGGGTCGGTCAGGGTCAATCCAGCTATACTTGGCCCGATGGTGGCTAGGTCGGCACTGGTGCGACTCGACGAGCTCCTCGTTCGACAGGGCCACGCCGCGAGCCGGGAGAAAGCAAAAGCGCTCGTGCTGGCCGGATCGGTGCGGCTGCCCACCGGGCTCACCCCGAAACCCGGACTTCTGGTTCGCGACGATTTGGACATCCTGGTGTTAGCGACGCCCCGGTATGTTAGCCGGGGTGGTGAGAAGCTAAGCCACGGCCTAGACGCCTTCGAGATATCGGTTGAAGGTCGGGTCTGTGCCGATTTTGGCGCCTCGACCGGGGGCTTTTCGGATTGCCTCCTGCAGCGGGGGGCGTTGCGAATCTATGCAGTGGATGTTGGCTACGGGCAGCTCGACTGGAAGATTCGTCAGGACCCTCGGGTAGTCACGTTGGAGCGGACGAATGCCCGTTATTTGGAATCGCTGCCAGAACCGGTGGATTTGGTGACCATTGATGCATCGTTCATTTCGGCACGCTTACTCCTGCCGGCGGCGAGGAATGTCGCCTCGGAAGTCGCGGAGATCGTCGTCCTGATCAAGCCACAATTCGAAGCGGGAAGAGAACGCGTGGGTAAGGGTGGGGTGGTCAAGGACCCGACGGTCCACCGAGCGGTTTTAGAAGATACGGGATCATGGCTGGAGAGCAATAAGTTTTCGCTGGTCGGGCTGACCGCGTCGCCACTACTGGGACCAGCCGGGAATGTCGAGTTTCTCGCACATGTCAGAACCGACTATCTCGACCGAACCGATACGGTTCGGTTGATTGACGACGCGCTCGAAGAATCGAAACAGCGGTTTCACTTTCAATGAGCTTGTCCAGGGCACTCCTGGTCTACCAACCCCTGGTTGATGGGGCGCACGCGCTCGCCGATCAATGTGCCAGCATTTGCTCGGGGCAAGGCGTTGAGCCATCGGTAGTCTCGTCGTGGGACCTCGATGGGTTCGCCCCATGCGTGGGCGAAGCGCTGGCGGTCACCTTCGGCGGTGATGGCACGATTCTCCGGGTAGCTCGATTAGTAGCCGGCTCCGACACCCGGATTGTGGGAGTTCAAATGGGACGTCTGGGATTTCTGGCAGAACTGCAGCCCGCCGAAGTCACTGCCAAGCTCGGTGGGTACCTCCAGGGGGACTATTGGTTGGACGTACGCCGCATGCTGCGGGCCGAGATCCTGCAAGGGACGTCTGCATCGGACATAGGCTCCCAGGGCAGGGATGCATCTTTCGTAGCGCTGAATGACATTGTGGTCGGCCACAGCCCATCCCTGCGGACGGTTACCGTGGAGCTAGCAATGGGTGGGTCGTCCCTGCATCGGTTCCGTTGCGATGGGGTCATAGTGGCGACGGCAACTGGTTCCACGGCCTATTCATTCGCCTCCGGGGGGCCGGTGCTGCCTCCAAGCTCGGAGGACTTTGTGATAACTCCCATCTCGCCGCATTTGTCAACTCTGCGTTCATTCGTGATGAGCGGCGATGTGCCGATCCGTTTGTCAGTAGAGTCAGCCAACGGCGCGCAGCTCACCGTGGATGGGCAGATCGACGAGATGCTGGGCGAAGGAGACGTCGTCGAAGCCAGGTTGGACTCGGCCAACACGTTATTTGCGCGCCAGGGACCGCCGGCTGAGTTGTACCGTCGAGTCTTGGCCAAGCTCGGGTAACTGGGCGGTGGAACCGCCCACCCTTCCGCCTCGTTGCTACCTGGTCGGACTGCTCATCTCCGACTTCGTGATCATCGACCGACTTGAGCTGAGCCTCAAGCCCGGGCTTTGCGTATTGACCGGAGAGACCGGCGCCGGCAAGTCCATCATCGTCGACGCCCTGGGCGCGGCACTTGGCGAGCGTAGCTCTTCGGAGTGGGTCCGGGCCGGCGCCGAACGCAGCTCCATCGAGGCGATTTTTGCCTTTCCGGAAACGGTTCCAGCGTTGCCGGCCATCCTCGCGGACCTGGATATCCCGCTCGAGGAGGGGACGTTGATCCTGCGGCGCGACATCCAAACCGGTCGGAGCCTGCTCCGGCTCAACGGGAAGGCTCTCGTGGGACGATCGGCAGACCAGATTCGAGGTTGCCTGGTTGACGTCCATTCCCAGGGCGACTCGGTATCTCTGAGCAGTCGCCCCGAGCAGCTCGCCATTCTCGATCGGTTCGGGCGGTTGATCGAAACGAGAGCCCAAGTCACTGCGTCCGTGCTCCGGCTGCGGGACGCAAGAAGTCGGCTTCAGGTGCTCGACCAAGCTCAGGAGGCGGCCGTCAACGAGCTGGCCTTGCTTCGGTATCAGTTGGAAGAGCTAGAAACGGTTGCTCCAGTGCTCGGCGAAGACGAGGAGCTGCTTGCTCGGCGCGCCCGTTTGCAAAACGGGCTGCGCTTGCGTGGACTCGTGGAGCAAGCTGTTCGCTCGCTGTTCGGCGACGTTGGTGATCCGGGGGCGCTCGGCTTGCTCGAAGAGGCGGATGAGGCGCTGCGAAACTTGCGCGGGCTGGATAGCAGCGCGCCTCTCGAAGAGGGTGGGCTGCTCGATACTATCGACTACGTCCAGACCCTCCAGAAGACTCTGCAACGCTACGCGGATTCACTCGAAGATGACGCGGGAGCTTTGGAGGCGATTGAAGATCGACTTGCCCAGCTCTCGGAGCTCAAGCGCAAGTATGGCGGCACGATTGAGGACATCCTGGGTCGGCAAGAGCAACTGTCGGTGCGCTTGGTCAACATCGAGCAAGTCGGACAGCAGCGGGAAGAACTGGCCGCGGAGGCCGGGCAGCTGGCTGAGGAGGTAGCTCGGCTTGCCGAGGGGCTCTCGGAGATGCGCGCGAGGGCCGCGGGAGCAGCGGAAAGTGCCGTCCAGATCGAGCTGGCGCAGCTGGGCATGAGTGGCTGCCGGTTCCATATCGACATTCGGCGGCGATCTGATATCGGGGGCCTGACCTTGAGTGGAGGTGACATCGTCGCCTTCGACGCTTCGGGCATCGACGAGGTCGAATTCCTGGTGGCCGTGAATCCCGGAGAACCCGAGCGGCCTATCGGTCGAACGGCGAGCGGCGGTGAGCTGTCTCGTCTGATGTTGGCGGTGAAGTCAGCTCTGGCCGAGGCCGATCCCGTGCCCGTGCTCATCTTCGATGAGCTGGATCAGGGCGTGGGGGGCCGAATGGGCTACGTTATCGGAGAAAAGCTGTGGCGGCTCAGTCGCGATCGCCAGGTCTTGTGCATCACCCATCTCCCTCAGGTGGCGTGCTACGCCGACCACCATTACGTGGTGGAAAAAGACGTCGTTGACGGTCGAGCGATCACAAATGTAAAGACAGTAGAGGGCTCGAGCAGGGTTGATGAGCTCGCTGCCATGCTAGCGGGACCCCGGGCGGGGGCAGCGGCTATCCAGGGGGCGAAAGAGCTC
The DNA here is from genome assembly GCA_009692845.1 of Chloroflexota bacterium. Classification (GTDB taxonomy): domain Bacteria; phylum Chloroflexota; class UBA6077; order UBA6077; family SHYK01; genus SHYK01. Next base: position 316,195 of record SHYK01000001.1, read on the forward strand.
CTGGACGCAGCCGCGCGCTGGAAAGAAGGTGAGCGGTAGGATCAAAGGTCGAGGAATGGAGATACGGGCAGGCGTCAGGGTGCGGTGAGGACCAGAAGGACGATTCCGGAAGCCACGACGAAGGCAAACAGAGCGGTCAGAAACCCAAACCAGAGACGAGTGCCGCCCTCGGTGGCTTCCTGGATGACGGCGTAGCTGCCCGCCCCAAGGACATTGACGGAGAAAATCGTCAAGAAATAGGGGGTCAGGATCATCGGTAGGGCGATCGGGAACCAGACCAAAAGGATGCCGGCGACTTCTATCGGTGTCCACGTCATCGTTGTTGACCCTGCACCGCACGAACCTGATTCACGAGCGCCCAGACCTGGTCTTCGGTCAGGAGATCGCGGAATGGTGGCATTCCACCGATTCCGTTGTCAATGATCCAGTCGAGCTCACCGTCGGTGCGATTGCGCACGCGGCTGGAGGCAAGGTCGGCCGGTGGAACGAAATGGTTCGCGGTGAACCGCTGAGCCACAAAGCTTTCTCCGTTCCCAGCGGCGCCATGGCATACGGCGCAGTTCACCTTGAAAAGTGCCACGCCCGCCTTTTGGGTGTCCGGAGTGGATCGGACGGGGTTCTGGAGATCGCGCGCGCCGGCAAAGCTGATTTGGGGCCGCCCACCAGTGCGGGGAACGGAGCCATCCGGGGGCGATAGGCGCTGCGGCTCGAGGAGATGCTGGGACTGCTGATAGTGCATCTCCCGGAAGTAATCAAATGGATAGGCGCCGGGGTTGCATCCGGTTAACGCCAGCACGCCAATCGCGAGCGGCAGCGCGCGACGGGTGAGCAATCGGCGCAGGTGGGAGGAGAGTTGCATCAACTCCTACTTCGTCACAATGTCCACGGCGCCTGCATCTCGCAGCGCGCGCTCCGCTTCAGGGAGGCGGCCGCTCGCGCGGGTGACGAGAACACCGAGGTAACCTTCGCTGATTCGTGGGTCGTAGGGCGTGCCGGTGAGATAGGGCAAGCGGGACTCAAATATGATGCCGGCGACCGTGAACATGATGGCACCGAGCATCGTGCCCTCGTACATGACGTTGATCATCGGTGGGATGGAGAGGAGGGGCTTCCCGCCCGTTACGATCGGGTAGGCGAGTTGGGTGCCGATGGTGATGAGGAGGCCCAACGCGATACCACATGCGGCACCGATGAATGGGAAAACAAAAAGCCGATGCTTTTCGGGTTCTTCGCCGAAAGCGCCTTCTGGATACGGACTGTCCGTAAGGGTCTTCAAATCGCGCGATGCGAATCCGGCCGCGCGAAGCGCGTCCAATGCCTGGGCGACCTGTTCGGGCTCCTGAAAGAGTCCCAGAATGGCCTGTGCTCCTGAGATGGCCATAGCCTACTTCCTCCTCGTTGGGGAACCGATGACGGAGATCATTCGCGGACCACGCCGGGTACGGTGCGTCTCCCGACCTGGATAACTCGGCGCAGGTTTTGTCCCTCTTTGATGTCAAACAGAGGAATGATCGGGAAAAGCTTGGCAAACACGAGGATACCCGTGGATACGACGCCGAAAGTGAATACGACGAGCACCCATTCGATGGGCTGAGGCTGATAGACGGTGACCCAGTCGAAGGGGAAGGCCTGCTTGTTGGATAGCGGGGGGACGATCAGCATATAGCGCTCGATCCACATTCCAACGTTCACTAGCAACGACGTGAAGAACATCGCCTTGACGTTGCGGCGCACGCCCCGGATCAGCCAGAGCGGCACCGGAATCAAATAGCCGGCGAGCAAGAATATGGGGAAGAGCGTGTTGTACGGCGGAGTGAACAGTCGAAGACTCCAGATGCCGAGCTCCATCTCGTCCCGGGCGAAGAGGCCGTAGTAGAAATCCATCCCGAAGAAGTACAGCCAGGTCGTCGAGACCACCACTAGAAGACGCCCGAGGGCATCGAAATGATCGTCGGTGAGGTAGTCATCGAGGTGGAAGATCCAGCGGAGAATTGCCATGAGGGTAGCGACGGCTGAAACCCCGGAATGCACCGCTCCGATAACGAAATAGGGCGGGAACACGGTGGAGTGCCACCCTGGAACCAGAGCCATTGCGAAGTCCCACGATACGATTGAATGGACGGACACGAAGACCGGAAGGATGAGTGCGGAGAGCAGGATTCCTGCGATGGCCTGAAGCCGCCACTGCCGCTTGGTTCCCTGGAAACCCATGGCGAGGATCGCGTAGAGGTACCGAGCAATGCCCGACGACCGATCCCGAGCGACCGCAAGGTCGGGGACCAGTGCGACATAGACAAACATTACGCTGCTGAGCAGATAGGTAAAGATGGCGCTCGGGTCCCACACCAGCGCGGAGCGGATATCCATGAAAATTCCGCGACTGAAGTCGAAGGGGAACTCCCAGTACAGGGTGCGCCAGGGGCGGCCGCTGTGAATGATTGGCATCAGCATGGCCGTAGCGAGGGAGAAGACGGTGAGGATCTCCGAGGCACGGGTGACCGGGCGTCGCCATTCGGCCTGAGTGAGGCGAAGGATGGCGGAAATCATCACGCCGGCATGACTAATCCCGATCCAGAACACGAAATTGGTGATCAGAACCGCCCACATGGTCTGGTTGTTGTAGCCGAGGAACTGCAGTCCCCCCCCAATCATGATGGCGAAGGCGAGGAAGCCCGCACCGACGACCAAACCGAGACCGGCCAGCGCGTACCAGAACCACATAGGTGTGTGGAGCGGAAACTTGAGCAGGTCGTCGTTGATCTTCGACGACGAGAGTTCACGCCATTCTTTCATTCAGCCTCCGGCTACTGGGGCTTCGCAACGACGGCCACTTCCGTTTTCAAGTACGGGCGCTCAGCGGTGAGCAGAAGCCCGGTCTTGAATTCCCAGATGGCGATCGGGGGCACGAAACGAAGAGCAAGCAAGTAAAGGAAAGTAACCGCAGAAACCGCGCCGACAAAGACGAGAAGGTCCAGGGCGTCCGGATATTGGGCGGGCGGGGCGAATGTGCGATGGGGGCCGAGCGGACCGGCGACCGACCACGAGGCGACAAAGATTCGGAGTCTATCGATCAGGTTGCCGAGCAAGATCAGACCAGCGACGAAGATGGGCCCGCGCACGCTTACGCGAATCGGGTTCCAGATGAGTAAGGCTAGGGGCAAAGCAAAGTTGAGCAAAACGGACGAAATAAAGAGGGCCGTGTACGGGCCAAACATGAAAAGGTCGAGCAGGAACTGCTCGTCAGCGGTCCGCCCGTACCAATTAGTCAGCAGTTCGGACCAGGTGAAGTAGAAGAAGAGGAGCGACAGTCCCAATAGGAGCTTCGAAGCGCCCCAGAACACGTCCAAGCCGAAATAGCGGCGGAGTCCACCGAAGCGGCGAAGTGCACCGCAAACCAGGAGGGTGGTCGCGAGCCCGGCCTGGAGCCCAGACACCGCGTGGTAGGGGGGGATGATGGCGCTCCGCCAGCCCAGGACCAGGCTCATGCCGAGATCGCTGACGACGTACATGTGCACGAAAACGAGCATCATCAGGTAGAAGGCTCCGAGGACGACCAGTCCCGCCGTGAGGACGTCCCACTGGCGTCCGGTGCCTGGCCAATCGCTGGCCTGCTGAGTGGACAAGGCCCGGTCGGGACGGGAGGACACGAACAACATGGCGAGGCCGGTGAATGTGAGGAGAATCATGGCGACGCTGTCCCATAGGACCGGGCCGCCCGGCCAATCGAACCAAATACTGGGTCGTCCAAAAAAATCGGGAAGCTGGAAAAGTAACACGATGAAAAGAGGTGTCGTGACCAGCCCGGTCACCGCCCCCAGTTCGGCGGCGCGGCGCAGCGGGAGCGCCCAATAGCCTTTGGCCAATCGCGTTGCAAAGGCAACTACTGGCATACCCTGGCCAGTTGAGAGCAGAAAGGCAAGGGCAGCCGCGGTGTAGCCCCACTTGTTGAGAGGGACGGGTCCGCTCATCACCTTGAGGATCAATCCGATCAGGCCAGCCAGCGCCAATATCCCCAGCACGAGCATGGCGCTCCCACTGCCAATGCGGCCTACCCGTCCGGTTAGGTCGTGGGTGGTGCCCGCTCGGGTCAGGGGTTCGACGTGGGCCATCAATTCCTCGCGGTTGCTGTTCAGCCGTTGATTACGGGAAGCGGGCGATAAGCGGTTTTATGTGAAACGGTGGCTTCATGCTGGGACAGATTGGGATCCACCTTCTTCAGATACACGATGGTAGGCTCGGTTCCGAGCTCTTCGAGCATGTGGTACGCCCGGGTGCCCTTGGCCAGTCGGCTGATCCGGCTATTCTGGTCTTTCCAGTCGCCAAAAATGATGGCGCTGGTCGGGCAGGATTGTGCACACGCTGGTTGGAGGTCGCCATCTGCCATCGGTCGGCCGTTGCGCGATTCCTCCCGCTTGGCCCGATTGATTCGGTGGACGCACATCGAGCACTTCTCGATGAGGCCCTGGGTACGGACAGTTACATCCGGATTGAGTTGAGCATGGAGCGATTCGGGCCACTGGGGGGCGTCCCAGTTGAAGACCCGAACGGTGTAAGGACAGTTATTGCCGCAGTAGCGCGTGCCGACACAACGGTTGTAGGTCTGAACGTTGAGACCCTCGGTGCTGTGCTGGGTGGCATACACCGGGCAGACCGGCTCACAGGGTGCGTTTCCACAATGCTGGCAAAGAACAGGGATAAAGCGCGCCTTTACATTGGGGAACTCGCCTTCCCAGTAACGCTCGATACGGATCCATTGGTTGACTCGGTGCTTTACGAAATAGTCCTCGACGTTGATGGGGATGTTGTTTTCGGCCTGGCAGGCGATCACGCACGCCTGGCAGCCGGTGCACAGGTCGATGTCGATCACCATTCCCCATCGATGCAGGCTTTCGCCCCCGGCGATTACCCGACCGGGTGCGGCACCCTGCTGCTCATTTGCCATGTTGTCCCCCTCCGTCGGGCGGCTGCGTGGGCGGAACTCGAATCAAGTTCGCTACGCCTCGCGAGTGATCTTCAAGATTTGGAACTCTTCTAACTGCACGGCTTCGGCCGTTCCCTCGAACTTCGGCAGATTGACGTGCCGAGCGGTCTTAACGAGCCGAGCCCGAGTTGCGCCATAAGCCATCGCCCCGGTTGCTTGGTCCGTGGCTGGGGCGACGATGTCGAGAGGGTTGGCGCCTCGCTTCTCGGCCCATCGACCGTAGGTGGAGTGGCCTTGGCCAAGAGGTATGGCAAGTACGTTCGGAGATGCGCCCGGGTGAACATAAACAGGAACGTCGATGCGGCCCCGAGTTGTCTCGACCCCCACCACGTCACCCTCAGTTAGCCCCAGTTGTTTGGCGACGCGGGGGTTGATTTCAACCCAGGTCTGCCAAGCGGCGCTGGTAATAGGGTCCGGTGCAGATTGTAGCCAAGGGATGTGGGCCGCTTGGCCGGTCCCCAGGCTGTTGTGGGGGAAGAGCACGAGATTAAACGGGTAGTCCTTTTCGCTGCCTTCAAACTGGGCGGAGGGAGGATTGCCGGCGAACCGCTGGAAATCGGTCGCGGCCGTAATCTGGGGACTGGACCCTGTTTGACCCTCGTCCCACCAACCGCCCTGCTGGAGCAGCCGGACCCAGAATCGCTCAAAGTCAGGTTCCCTGATACTGCCGCGGTTCTCGCCCTGCAGAGCTCGGAAACGTTCCCTGAGCAGGTCTTTAAAGGTCGCCCAGGGTAGAGCGGCGCGGATGGGTCCTCCCAATTCTTCACCAAGCACGAGTAGGAGATCCCAGAAGCTCCGGGTGTCTGCGAGGGGGCGGACGGTGGGCTGTTGGATGGTGACGATCTGGAAGCCCGGGGACGGCTCCGGGATGTCGTCGCCCCACTCCTCCAACGGGAGGTGGGAAGGGAGGACCAGATCGGCCATCGCGGTAGTGTCGTCGAGAAAGCTCGAGAAGCTGACGATAAAGGGTACCCTGGCCAGGGCATCTCGGAACCCCAGAGCGGCTGGAGTCTCGAATACCGGGTTGGCATCCTTGAGCAGAAGAGCCTGGATGGAGCCGCCCCGCATGCGATCGGTCAGCCGCTGCCAATCCGAGAGGGAATCCGGTTTGCCGGTCGGAAGCCCACTGATGGGGGAAGCTGGGCTGAACATGACGCCGCCCGGCTTGCCCACGTTACCCGCGATGAGATTGAGGGTCAGGATTGCGGTCAGACTCTCGGTGGCGTTGGTGTGCGCGGAAACACTCCCGCCTCCGATGGCGAGGCTGGGTCGGCGACTAGCAAAGGCGCGAGCGATTTCCCGAATCCGATTGGCCGCGATTCCCACTTGATCGGCAACGCGTTCAGGGGCGTAGGAATTCAACGCAGTCTGACCGCCGACCAGGCGGGAGCCCTCGGCATCAGCCGAGCCATCCGCCAACATGACCTGGCCGATCGACAGCGCAAGCAGCCCTTCGGTGCCGGGGCGGGCCCACACCCACTCGTCTGCCGAGGCGCCAGTCGCGGAAAGCCGAGGCTCGACCTGCACGAGATAGCCCCTCGGGGCAGCCTGACGGGGTCGAAACTGGCCCGCCCGGTAATCGCCCTGGCGGAATCTGCCGTATTGAATGCTGTGGTTGACTTGAGAGATCCACGGGCCGAGGAAATCGGCGCCAAAAGAGAGGACGTATCGGGCGTTTTGAATATCAAAATTCGGAAGGCCGTCCGTTCCAAACACCCGCTTAGTGGCCTCTCGCAAAGGAGCGTCCGCGACGAGGTTGAGGGTGTGCCACTGAAGGCCATAAGCCTGGGAAAAGCGGTCGGTCAGGAATGCGCGCTGGCCGCGCAGTTGCCCGGTGGCGAGGACCACGTCGCCGGCCCGTCCCTGGTTTCGGATCTGGCCGAGCTTAGTTCGCACCTCGTCGAGTGCCTGGTCCCAGGAAATCGCCGTGAACGAGCCGGTCGTCCGATCTCGCCGCATAGGCCCCTGGATCCGGTCCGGATGGTATTGCTCCTGGACCGTGGCCTGGCCTCGCACACAAAGCTTTCCAAGGTTCAGGGGATGGTCGGGGTTGCCTTCAATCTTCTTGGCCCGTCCCTCGATGATGCGCACGATGGTGCCGCAGCCGGCCGAGCATTGGCGGCAGGTGGTGGCGTACCAGTTTTCATAGCCGGTGAGGATATCCTCGGCCATGAGCGGGCGGCTTTCCATCTGGAATTCGTGCTCGGGCGCCATGCATCCCGTGAATACGACCGCTCCGGCCCCGGACACCGCGGCCGTCTGTAGGAACTGTCGACGGGTCAATCCGCCCGGGTTGATTGAGTCGTCAGCCACTGAAAGCCCTCTCCGCGATCACTTGTGACAAGTTGCGCACTCGGTAAGGGCGGCATTGGCTCGATGGCAACCGACGCAATCGCCCATATTCAGGGAACGTACCTGCACGACTTGCCCCACAGATCCGACGTCACCGTGACAGGTCGCGCAGTCGAATCCGGCTTGAATGTGCGGCTCGTGAGTGAAGCGAACGTGGTCTGGGAGTCGATGGACTCGCTCCCAGTCGATTGCTCGCTGTTGTTGCCACGCGTGTCGGACTTTGTCGATCTCCGCCTGCGCCTGGGCTGAGTCCATTTTGAAGCCGGGGGCGCCGACTGAAGAGGTGGCGACCGCACTGTGACAAAACATGCATTGCTGAACGTCCGGTATTCCGGCGGTCATCCCACCAATGGCGCCGCCTGTTGCCGTGTTGCGATGGCAGAACGTGCAGTCCAAGCCAACCTGCTGGACGTGGACGCTGTGATCGAAGGCAATCGGCTCTTTCGGAGCGGGATGCCATGTGTTCGCGAGGAGTCTGGGCGCTACCAGGGTAATAAAGATCGCGATCGCGAAGAGGGAGCCCGGGATCGAGGCGACGATGAGAACCCGCCGAAGATTGAGTCCCACGTTAGATCACAAACCGGGGATAGATCTGATCAATCAGGGTAATTGCCTGTCCCAATGCCCGCGATCCGGCGTAGCCAGCGACCAGAAAAGAGACGGCAAAAATAAAATAGAGCGTCCTACGGATCGTTCCAACACTGGTCGGCGCGTCGCCGGTGGTGACCAGGGAAGGAATCACCGCATGGGCGATGAGGAAGGTGACCGCCGTGTTGATTGCGAGAATCGCAAAGAGCACGAGGCTATTCAATGTCTGAGTCATCAGGAGCCACTGCTCGGGGCCAGCAACGCGCGGATCCACTCTCTTCTGACCTCACTGGAAGCTGGAGGGATCGGAGGCGCGCCCTCCGTCTGCAATCTAAAAAGGGCCGGAGGTTAACTCGGCGTTCCCGCGACGAGCCCGCGCATTCTGCATCATCGCCTTTAGTGCCTGCAAGGGCGATGAAGCCTAGCGGGCAGGCGGATTGTAAGGATAACTGTAAAGGAAGGCCACGACGTCGCGGGCCTGTTGGTCGGTGAGGCTGAGGTTTGGCATGATCGTTCCCGGCTTCATGGCGGGTGGATCGAGGATCCATCTCGCCATTTGGTCGGGCGTGTTCGGGAACCCCGCTTCGGTCAAAGTGGGTCGTAGCGCCACATTAGTCAGGTTCGGGCCGAGAATTCCAGTTGAGTTGGGTACACCTCGGACGGTGTGACAGGTCACACATCCTTTGTCCGCAAACGTGACTCGTCCTCTTTCGGGGTCACCGGCTACGCCCGGTGCGGGGGTTAGTCGCACAACGGGCTCCGGGGCAGTGGAAACGCGGGTCTGGGTGACCGGCACCGAGGGTGAGCAAGCGACCAGACCGATACTCACCACGGCGATGCCCCAAAGGAGCGTCGTAGCTACCTGACCAAGGCGCCCGTTCAACACCAGTTTGGGCCTCCACACAGAGACGAGCCGGTCGAGTCTCTCCACTCGGCACGGCGCGCCCCGCCATAGTAGGGCAGTAGCCACCTCGACCGCCACCTGCGCAGTCGCGAACACTTCAGAATCGCGGTGGTAGCGGACGGTGGGTACGCCGTGGCCGCCCAGTTCTCTCTTCGGGTGCGGTAACCCGACTAGAATCAGAGGTGCCCGGACACTTGTCGGGAGGATTGCTTCAGTGACACAGGCGACGGATTTGATACGCGATCTGGAGCGATTGCTCGGCCGCGAAAAAGTGTTGACTGACGGGCTTCGGGTGGCGGAATACCGGGGCATCGCGTGGGGTCCGGCGGTGTCCAAAGTCGCTATGCGCTGGCCGCTCGGCTCGCCTGTCGCGGTAGTGATTCCGTCGTCGACGGAAGACGTCGTGTCGATCGTCGGCATGGCCCGAAGCGCGGGAGTCCCCATGGTCCCCTATGGGGCCGGGACCGGAGTGCAAGCGGGGGCGGCGCCCCTGGCCGGCTCGATGGTGATTGACCTCAGCCAGATGACCCAGATTTCCTCCATCAGTCGCGAGGACCGGCTGGTCCGGGTCGGGCCTGGCATGCTCTTGGGCGCGTTGGACGCGCGGGCATCGGAGCTTGGGCTCATGGTGGGTCATGACCCGTGGTCGCAGCCAATTGCCTCGGTGGGCGGCGCCGTGTCGACGAATGGGGTCGGGTATCTGGCCGGGAAATATGGATCGATGGGCGAACAGGTGTTGGGCCTCGAAGTGGTGTTGAGTACAGGGGAGGTCATCGACATCCGAGCGGTACCGAAAGCCTCCACGGGCCCGCAGCTGCGGAACGTCTTTATTGGCGCCGAGGGGACCCTCGGTATCATCACCCGGGTCGATCTGCGGCTGTTCCCGATACCTGAACAGCGCACACTGGCTGGCTACTGGTTCAGTTGCTTCGAGGATGGGCTGCATGCCGTGGTCGAGATGGCGGACATCCATCTACGACCCGCCATGATCGACTATGAAGAAGATACCACCCAGGTGAAACCGTTGCTCGGCCGCCTCGTGGACACCCCATCGGAAATGTATTTCGCCTTCGACGGTTTCAAAGAGGAGGTCGCGGCTCAGGCCGCGCGTACCGATGAGATTTGTCGGCGACGAGGCGGGCGCCCGATGGCGGCGTCAGAGGCCCAACGTTTCTGGGACACTCGACACGAGCCGGCTGAGCGGTACGTGGCCCAGAAACAGATTGGCACACCGCGATGGTCCGACCACTGGAGGAGCTCGACGTATCTGAACGTGACCTTGCCAGTCGCGGGTATTGCCGCGTTCCGGACTCGGGCCGCTCGAGGGCTAGAGCATCACCGCTTGGCGGTTGTGGCATCTGGCCTGTGGGGAATCCCAGAGCTATTTTCCTTCCGTCTCGAACACCAGGAGCCAGATCGCGAAGACGCGCAGGCCCAGTTAGATCAGGGTGCGGACGATGCGCTTCGACTGGTGCACGAACTGGGCGGCTCGATGGAATACTGTCACGGGGTAGGCGTGCGCCTTTCCCACCTGATGCCAGCGGAGCTCGGGGCCGGACTCGACGTGCTGCGACGGCTAAAGCGCGCTCTCGACCCGGCCTGGCTCCTCAATCCGGGGAAGCTCGGACTCTAGCTCATCGCGACCCGGTCGCTCGCAAGTGCCGGGCACACCTGCGCGTCCCTATGGAACAGGGCTGAGCTGTCCGAGGCGATTGATCGTGTCCTGGAGCCCGCGAATCTCAACGCCGTATCCGGCGAAATCGCCCGCCCGCAAGGCGTCCTGAGCTCGGGAGAACCGCTGCTGAGCTTCCGCCGCTAGCTGGGGGAGAGTCTGGTTGATCGGAGATGGTTGGCCAGATGGGGGGGGCGTCTGCCCGGGTACTGAAAGTGGGGGCTGGCCGGTCGGCTGACCGAAGAGCTTCGCCAGGCTGTCCTCGAGGGTGGCCTCCATGACGATCTTACTTCCCGTTGCGGCGATGACTCGCTTCAACTCGGGAAGTGGGCTGTCGGTGGCTTGGAGGTAGATCGGTTCCACGTACAGATTGGAGTTGCCAATCGGGATGACCAGGAGGTTGCCGCGGATGATCCGAGAACCCGCCTGGTTCCACAGTGAGAACTGCGATGAAATTGTGGGGTCCTGATCGATCCGGGTTTCAAGCTGCATTGGGCCGAAAATCAGTTTGTCTTTCGGGTACTTATAGACCAGCATCCGCCCATAATTCGGCGCGTCGCTTCGGGCGGTAAGCCAGCCAATCATGTTGTCCCGGGTGCTCGGAACGAACGGGAGCATCAAGATGAACTCTGGGTTGGCCTCACCCGGCAGGCGCATGATCACGTAGTAGGGATCCATGGGTTGTCGCTGGTCGTAGAAGATCTCATTCGGCAACTCCCAGACATCCTCGCGGAGATAGAAGACGCGGGGATCGGTCATGTGGTAGAGGCGGTAGACATCCGCCTGCACTCGAAAAAGATGTTCGGGGTATCGGAAGTGGGACCGAATGGCCGGTGTCGCCTGCTCCTGCGGCGTGAACAACTGCGGGAAGATACGTTCGTAGGTCTGAATGATGGGGTCGCTCGGATCGGTGACGTAGAAGCGGATCGAGCCGTCCTTCGCGTTCGTGACGATTTTGACGCTGTTACGGATGTAATTGAAGGGACGGCCGCGGTCGGCGGGTCGATAGGGCTGGGCGTAGGGGTAGCGATCCGACGTCGTATAGGCGTCCTGAATCCAATAGAGCCCCTCATCGGCGATCACGAGGTAAGGATCCGAGTCGAGCCGAAGAAATGGTGCGATCTCCTTCGCCCGATCGCTAATGTTTCGACGGAAGAGCAAGCGTGAATCAGACTGTAGCGCCGTATTGAGGAGCATATTGGGATCCTGGAATTTCACAGCAAAGAGCACGCGGTTCAGGAATGAGCCGATTGGGATACCTACATCGCCGTCGTAGGTCGTGAATGCCCCACTGTCCCCCTGCGGGAAGTCGAACTCCGGGGTTGAGGTGTGAGTGATCACGTAGTGGTTGGTGCTCTCGCCGAAGTAGATCTGAGGATGGGCGATGGGGATTGGTCCGACCGGCGGCACGTCGCGAATGGTGAGGTCCGGCAGACCCTCCTGGTTGATGACGTTGACCAAGCTCATCGCGACGCCGTAGCCGTGGGTATATTGAAGCTGGCGTGCTACCCAGGATCGAGCCTCGGCGGGGAGGCGATTCGGATCGAGCTCGCGAGCGCTGATCATCACCTGACGCAAGCGGCCAGCCAGGGTGTAGCGATCAACGTCGACGTCGATGAACTGGTAGTACTGTCGAATGGCCTGTATCTGATTGTAGGTCTGCAGGAGTGGGCGGTGATCCCAGAGTCGGATGTTTTCGAGGGTGGCCTCTTCAGTCTGGAGGGCAGATGGGCTAACCGCATCCTCAGCTGGGAAGTCGCGCTCTTCGATGCGGTCCAGGCCAAAAGACTGGCGGGTGAACTCAATGTTGTAGGCGATGTAAGGCCGCTCTCGGTCGAGCTCGTTGGGTTTGACGTCAAGATTCTGTACCAGAGCTGGGAAGACGCCACCCACCACGACCAGCGATCCGGCCCAAACGGCGGTCCCAATGATGATTGGTCGGAAACCACTCAAGAACATGTTCAACACGCAGAGGCCGGCCGCGCCAAGCGCGGTGAGGGCAAGGATGTAATCGGCCCATCGCTGCACCTGAAGATCGGTGAAGCTCGCGCCGTAGGCCGCGCCCCGACTCGAGCGAACCAGGTCGAAGAGGTCCAGCACGTGGTTGACGGCCACCAGCAGGAATACGCAGACCGCGAGCCCGAGCAGATGGTTCTTGACCGCCCGCGGAAGCCACGAACTGACTTGAGTCCAGTTCACGGTGAGCTCGTAGGTGAACAGAAGGGCGTAAATACTCAGTACTGAGAGGATGGTGACGATCAGCGACGTCGCTATCCAGCCCTCGGCCGCTCGAAGCGCCGGCATCTGAAAAACGTAAAAGGAGACGTCTTTACCGAAGGCGGGCTCGCTGCTACCGAAGGCCGAAAAGTTGAGGACTTGAAGGAAGACCAGCCAATTCCCCGACGCGAGAAGGCCCATCATCAGCCCGAAGAAAAGACCACCGATCACGACCCCGGCGCGGATGATTCGGGAGTATTCGCCTCGTATGCCGATCTGCTCCCCGATTTGACTCAGGAGGTCCTCCCAGGGACTAGTTGGGGTCAATCGGCGGGGCGGTTCCTGATACCGATTAATGAAGTGCTGAGCAGCCGCCGCGTTCAATGTAAAAAAGCCGATAAAGATGAGCAGCCCGACCGCGAACAGACCAACTCGGGTGGCGACGGTGGTGAAGAAGACGCTGCTGACTCGGATGCTGTCGTACCACATCCACTCGGTCGCGAAGTCGGCTATGCCGAGCAAGACCACGACAACGACGAGTGCGACGCCGCCAAAGATGAGCTGTGGCGAGATGGTTACTCGCTGGGGCTCTTCACGCGGACCAAAATTGTCCAAAGTCATGCTCCCTCAAGGGCGGAGCGGGGCGCCCGCAGCCGTCGGAGTGGGATTCTAGCACGGCGCACGGGCATCGCTGGGAACTCGGCTGGCTGGGGACCTGAGCGTTCTTCCCGCCCGTCGGCCTAAACGGCCGGGCTGGAGCAGCCGATAGACACGCGCGACACGCGCGACACGCGCAGGAGGCGCTCGAGCCATGAACTTGCCCCAAATCCCTGCCGAACAGCTGATCAATTAGAATCTGGCTCCGGACCAGCGAAGCGCCTTGTGGTCGTGGGTGGTGGTCCGAGCAATTGTGCAGGAGGTGGGTCCCTCTGGCTGGATTCCGGTCCAGGCTCGAGAGGAAGGCTACCAAAAGGTCATGCGCACGAATCAAGCGTGAAGGCCGCTGGTTCCCTGCAAGGTGCTTTGAAGTCGGGCGATTGCGGCTGAGTGAAGGACGGCGCAGATGAGTGTTGATGCGGAGCTTATACGCCTGTTTTACGAGCTGTGGGAGGGGTCACTCGCTGGGCGCGAATACCTCGAGGCCACCAATCCCCTCCCGGAGTCTCTGGAAAAAATTCCTCGGTCCAACGCCGGAGATGTTCAGCGCGCTCTGTGGTGCATCAATCGCATCGGCCATCTAGTCGAGCATGGTTCTCTGCCGCCAGAATTCGTTTCGAGTCTGGTCGGAAAGCAGGCAATCCGGGCACTTGCGAGGGCCGAGCCCCTGGTCAAGCAAACGCGGATTCAAAGAGATGAGCCCGACCATCTCGAGTATGTCGACAAGATCCTGGTGCTGTGCCAACAGGCCTATCCGGACTACGAGCCGAAGTATCGGACTGAGGAACATCGGAGCTTCGGCCTGGCGCCGTAATACTCAAGCTGAAAGCAACCCCCACCCGTCCCCTGGGGCCTGCGGTCCCTTACTCCCCCTGGCCGGTTTTGATGGCCGGTGGTGCCCCGAAGGGGCATGGAGGCTAGTCCGCTGCAAGTTCAGGCTTAGGACCCGCCTCGGACCTGCGTTCGTCACCTGATGGCGACCGGGCGACCAGTGGCAGAGCTCCGCCATCAGGGTGACCGCTCGTGCATTGCCGATACTCGTTGGCAAGACTACAATGCACGCTAACTTTCGCTATCCTTTTTCAGGGTGTAGCATTTCCTATGGGCTTTGATCCTCCCCACGTAGCAGAGCTTTCGCCGCCTCAACGCGTCCTCATGGGGCCGGGTCCCACGAGCTTGCCGCCCGCGGTCCTCCAGGCGTTGATTGCGCCCATTACGGGCCATAAGGACCCGTTCTTTCTACATGTGATGGATGAAACCGCCGAATTGCTCCGGTACCTTTTCCAAACGAGTAATGAAGCGAGCCTGTCTCTCCCGGGCACTGGTGGGGCCGGGATGGAGGCGGCGATTGCAAATCTGATTCAACCGGGCGACACCGCGGTAGTCTGCGTCAACGGGTTGTTCGGGGCTCGAATGGCCGAAATAGCTCGCCGACATGGTGCGGACGTCGTCCAGGTCACTGCGCCATGGGGAAAACCGATCGACCCAGACGACCTGCGCAAAGCCCTGGCTGGGCGAAAGGCGCGTGTGGTAACGACGGTGCACGGCGAAACCTCTACCGGGGTGACGCAACCAATGGAAGAGCTGGGTCAGATTGCCGGGGATCAGGGTGCATTCTTGGTCGTGGATGTCGTCGCCACGATCGGGGGAATGCCGGTCATCCCTCATGCCTGGAACAGTGCAATTTGTTATGGGGCTAGCCAGAAATGCATCTCCGCCCCGCCCGGGGTATCGCCAATCACCGTGAACCTGGAGACGATGGATTACATTCGCAACCGTGCGACCCCGGTGCCGTGCTGGTACCTTGACCTCGGGGAACACCGGAACTACTGGTTTGCCAAGGAACGGATCTATCACCACACGGCTCCGGTTCCGCTGATTTATGCGCTCCATGAGGCGTTGCGCCTGATCGCGGAAGAGGGCATCGAGGCGCGCTGGGCCAGACATGCTCTGCATAACCGGGCATTTGTCGCTGGCCTAGAGGCCATGGATCTCGAGCTCTTTGCGGATCCGAACTACCGGATGACCACCCTCGTTTCCATCAACGTACCGAACGGGGTCGATGAGGCTCGCGTCCGAGGTGAATTGCTGCGGGAATACGGCATCGAGATCAGCGGTGGATTGGGACCCTACGCCGGGCGGATGTGGCGAGTCGGGATCATGGGGCATTCCGCGTCCCACAACAACGTGGTGCTGCTCCTGTCGGCGCTCGAGCGCCTGCTAGCGAGACAGGGCTACGGCTCCCCTACTGGTGCTGGGGTTGCTGCTGCTGATGCTGAGTACTCAGCCGCCGCTGCCGAGTACTCAGCCGCCGCTGCTCAAGCTGCCGTTGCGTAGGGGATCGAGAATGCCGCCGACGAGCGACCGCGGTGTTTGTTGGGTCCAGCAGGTCAGATGAGAGAGCTGAGCGACCCGCACGGGGCGCTCACCAGTGACCAGTTCCGACAGGTCATGGGGCTTTTCGCCACCGGGGTAACGATTCTGACCTCAGCCCATGGCAGTACCGTGCGGGCTATGACTGCCAACGCGGTTGCCTCCGTCTCCCTCGATCCGCTTTCGCTTCTCGTGTGTGTGAATCGGTCGGCGATCATGCACGACGTGCTGAGCAGGGGCGGTGGTTTTTGTGTCAACTTCTTGAAAGCGAGCCAGGAGCACCTGGCGCGGGCTTGCGCCCGGCCAGATAGTGCCGAGGCTTCTCTGTCCGGGGTTGAATACCAGTTGGGTAAAAACGGGGCTCCCATTCTTACCGAAGCCATGGGCTATGTGGAATGCGCAGTCGCGACCGCGCTCGATTTTGGCACCCACACCATTTTCGTGGGCACAGTGCTCGCATTTGGCGGGAGCGAAGGGGACCCGCTCCTCTTTTTTGGCGGGAAATATGCCGGGTTGGGCCAGCCTGGCTAGGTTGG
Source organism: Chloroflexota bacterium (assembly GCA_009692845.1). Lineage (GTDB taxonomy): Bacteria > Chloroflexota > UBA6077 > UBA6077 > SHYK01 > SHYK01. The sequence continues at coordinate 332,475 of SHYK01000001.1, forward strand.
CATCTCGCCCCACATGTAGCGCTGCCCGGCCGGGTTCAGACTGCCGCCGCGCGGCTCGTTGGTGATTCCCAGACTCTGAATTCCGGCCAAGGGGGTGGGCGCCTTGACCACGAACATGCTGGCTCCATCCTCTTCGAGATAGAAGGTGCCCCCGCTGACTCGCTCGCGCCCTGAGTTGAGCCAGACCTGATAGACCTGGCCTGGTTGCAGGGGAGGCAGACCGGTTACGACCAGCACTGCTTCCTTGTCGCCCGGCATGTAATACAAACTGCCGGCGGCGGTGGGTGCCATCTCGGTGCCGATTAGTGAGGTCATCGCTCCGCCTCGCTCAATCGCTTTGCCCATGACCTCAGCCGCGTGCTGCCCGGTTTGCCAGCTTCGCTCCAACGCCGTCTGGGTGGAGTGCACCTGTCCCTGGAGGGCTAGCACCTGAGAAGCCAGCCACACGCAGGCGATGAGCGGGGCAACCGCGATAGCGGCTGCCAACTGAAGATTTCTCCAGGGGCTCGTAGGACGAGTCGACCGAGGCACTGCGGAAAAATCGACGAGGCTCTGGTCACGCCCCAAAGCATCGAACAATTGGCGGCGAGCCGTGGGAGCCGGGAGACGGCCGGGTACGGCTTGGCGGAGCAATTGGGCAGCTCGCCAGGAAATGGCGATTCGCCGCGTGCAGTCGGCGCATTCGCTGACATGCTCTTCGACGGCGTCTCCCTCTTCGGTGGATAGGGCTCCCAACACGTAAAGGTCCCGAAGCTCCTCAACGTCAGCGCAAATCATATCGATCACCCAATATGCCGTCTGCTTCGAGGAGCAGACGGAGCTTGCGCATGCCGAGGCGGATTCGGGTCTTGGCGGTGCCCAAGGGCTCGCCGAGCTCGGCGGAAATTTCCGCGTGAGTCTTGCCTTGAAAGAAGGCCATCTCGATGGCTTGACGCTGAGCGACTGGAATCTGGGTCAGCGCCCGTTTGATCGCCACCGCCGTTTCTTTTTGGCCGGCGGCCTCGCTCAGATTGAGCTCAGTCTCATCGGCTAGTGCGCCGGTGTCGGGCCAAGTTTCGGGAAACTGCTGTTCACTGCGGGTCTTTTGACGGCGCAGAAAGTCGATCGCCCGATGATGCGCCACGCTCATCAGCCAGGAGCTAAGCGAGCCACGATCCGGGTCGTAGGCCTCCGGCTGACGCCAAAGCTTGAGAAAGACTTCTTGCAGAACGTCCTCCGACGCGGCGCTATCACCCAGATCTTGTAGCTGAGCGAGTAGATGGCACGGGCGTAACGACCGTATAGCTCGCCAGAGCATTGGTTTGATGGCCCCGCAGCTGAGCTATCAGGGCCTGGTCGCTTAAGGACGCGGGGTCCATCTGCTACTCATACGCACCGGCTGCCAGGGGTGGATTGCAGTGGGTTTGCCCCGGTTCCCCGCGCTGCCTGGCTGGGGCTAAAGGTCGCGGCCGCCGGGGAGCGATGCAAGTGTCCGGGGCAAAGATGGCGGAGCCATCTGCCCGATGCTTGTGCCGACGACGAAGACCAAGCCGGTGAGGAAGTACATCGCGTAGAGGAGGCTGCCCCAAATATGGAGGGTGGCCGCGTAAGTAACCGTCGCCAGGCTGAAGCAGGCAAACAGCGTCTCGATGGCGATAAAGCTGTCGGCTGGGATGACGTACTTTTTGCCATCCAAAGAGTCCGACGCTCGGGCGATCCCATACTTCGGGGTCCGTTCAAAAGCGAGCTGGCGAGCGAAGACCACTTTGAGCACGCCGCCGACCACAATCAACATGATGCCAGCACCCATGACGCTCGCCAACAAAACGTAGGGAAGTCGTCTCACCAGATTTCCGTAGGCACGCCACTGCCCGTAAATAAGGTAAAGGACGGGGGCCAGGGCAGGCAGGCTCGTGACTAGCCAGACCGTGGGATTCGGAGACGTGACGCCTGCCCGATACGCATAGTAGAGAAGGAAAGGCTGCAGCAAAAACGTGGTGAGCAAACAGACGTGACTCATGTAGCCGAGTAGGTGAAGAGCGGCTTCGATCTTGACCAAGGGGGCGAGCGGCGCGCGGACTACCCGCGGAAGCAGCTTGAGCGCACAAGCGAAGCTGCCTGCTGCCCATCGGCGTTGCTGCCGACGGTAAGCCGTGACCGTCACCGGCAGCTCGGCATAGGCGACGACATCCGGCAGATAGACGGCTTCCCATCCCTTGAGTTGGGCCCGGTAGCTGAGGTCCAAGTCTTCGGCGAGCGTATCGTGCTCCCATCCTCCGGCGTCCTCGATCGCCTCCCGTCGCCAGACCCCGGCCGTGCCGTTGAAATTCATAAAGAAGCCGCCCCGGTTCCGGGCTACCTGGTCGACCAGGAAGTGAGCGTCGGTGATGACTGCCTGGAGCTCGGTGAAAATGGAATAGGATTGATTCAGGTGGCCCCAGCGGGCCTGGACGAAGGCGACCCGCTCGTAGGAAAAATAAGGGACGGTCTCTTTGAGGAAATTGCGGGGGGGCACAAAGTCGGCGTCAAAGACGGCGATGAACTCACCCTCGGCGGTGGCGAGGCCCTCTTGAAGGGCCCCCGCTTTGTATCCAACCCGATTGGGGCGTCGAATGTGAACGACGTTGACCCCCTGGCTGGCGTATTTCTTCACGAGTCGGTCCGAAATGAATTGAGTCTCGTCAGTCGAGTCGTCTAAGAGTTGGATCTGGAGACGGTCGCGCGGCCAATCGATATCACAAGCGGCCTCGAGCAAGCGCTCGACCACATACAGCTCGTTGAAGATCGGTAATTGGACCGTGACGCGTGGGTAGGTTGACAGCGGCGGGGCCGCGGGATGCTTGACTGGCTTGGTCGCGGCGAGGACGGTCAAGTACAGAAGATTGAGCCCAATACAGAAAAAGACCGTGCAGCCAATCGCATAGACCGCCGTGATAGGCAGCCATAAGGCGTCGAGAATCACCATACCCCTTGGGCCAATAGAGCGATATTTGCCCCTCGTAAGGCGCCTGCATCGAGGCCCCGCGCGGAATACAGAGTACCCAAGAGATGCATTTTTGCGGGTAGCGAGAGTATATCGTGCTCCCAGGGCTCTGTCACGGATGGCCTCCGGCAAGCATAGACGTGCACCCGCGGTTGGGCCTATTATTGGGAAAAGTTGCACTGGCGTGCCGCGTTGCGGGCAAAATCACGCGCCTAAACCACCGGAGGGACTTGCCCTGGCATCTCATGCAACGCGGTACAGTGACCTTGAGGCATTGTTCATGCTTCGCCTGTTTCGGCTGGTGCACCTTAGCTCTGTCCGGTGGGCGTCCTGGTCCCGGGACGAGTGGAAAGCTCAGTTGATCGAGTCTGGCATCAGGTCCCTAACCAAGGACTGCGAGGATCTCGGACTGGGCGCCGAAGCGCGGGCACTCCTCGATCCTGATGGCGGAATCTGGGTCTCGTAGCGCCCCCAATTCAAATGGGCGGGCGGGCGGGGCTTCCTTATCGAAATCAGCGCTCAGGTCAAAACGCTTGAATCCCACCCTCGCAGCTTGCCAAACGGCCTTGCGAACCCACCCCGCTGCGTTACTGGTCGATCTCGATGGCACGATCAGTGAAATCGTCGAGCATCCGGAGTTGGCGGTGGTCCGAGCAGGCTGCCGAGAGGCCCTTCGGGCGCTAGCCGGCCGAATCGCGTTGGTCGGAGTCTTGAGCGGGCGCCCCGCGCTCGAGGCGAAGGGTCTGGTGGGACTCGATATGATCGACTACTGGGGCCTCCATGGAATGGATTTCCTGAAGGACGGAGTCGCGTCCCGGAGCCGGGAAGCCCAGCTATTTGAAGGGGCGGTGACTGCGGCGGGTCACGAGCTCGGAAGCTGGGATTTTGGCCCCGGCGCGCGCCTCGAAAAGAAGGGTCTGTCCGTCGCGGTTCACTACCGGGGCGTGGCCGACCCGGTGGCCTGGCGGTTGCGGTTTCTTTCGTACTTGGAGAAGGTGGCCGCGACGCAGGGCCTCGAGGTCCTGGAGGGCAGAAAAGTGATCGAGCTTCGCCCACCCGGCTTTGGGAAAGGCTGGTGTGTGACCACGATCATTCAGGAGTGGCGGCTCGGGGCGGTGGTCTATGTCGGGGACGACCGAACCGACTCGGAGGTGTTCCAAGCGCTGCGGGAATGGAGGCACACCAGCGGGGCGCGCAGTGTGTCGGTGGGGGTATCCAACCCGGAGGTTGCCGGCGCCTGGGCGAGTCCTCCGGATTTCGCGGTTGCCGATGTCGATGCGGTGGAGCAACTACTCCAGGATCTGGCGGTCGCTCTCTAACGTCGCCCATTTGAGCCACGGTCCTTCGAGAGCCTCAGGACGAACGGTTGTTTCTGGGCTGGTTAGCGGACCATCCGCCGCTTGTTGTTGACGTAATCGAGCAAGATGTATTCGCCGATCTCGTCGGGCGAAGCGAAGAACGCGCGGCCCTGGTTGAGTCGAGCCATGGTCCGGACGAACTCAGACGAGCCCCGCTGGCGCTCCATCATGAACGTGTTGATGGTGATCTTGTCCTTGGTGCAGCGCACGACTTCCCGCAACGTCTCTTCCATCGCACGGGGTGCGCGCCGAAATGCTGACCGCTCCCACGAATCCTCCGTTTGAGCGGCTGAAGTGAAAGTCGTTGGCTGGCCGTCGGTAATCAGAATGATCTGCTTGGTGCCGGAGCACTTACTCAGGAGCAGTCGGGCCTGGCGGAGGGCCTCCTGCACGTTGGTGCCGCCGCCGTATTCGACCCAGTAGCTGTCCAGGAGCATTTCGGGCCGTAAAGTGAGCACGAAGTAGCTAAAGGCGACGACCCAGAGGTTGTCTTTGGGGAACTTCGACCGAATCAGGCTGTCCAGGGCCATAGCGACCTTCCGGCCGGCCTGAAAGCGGCCCCCCTGCATCATCGAATAGCTCATGTCGAGCATGATCACCGTGGAGCATTGAGTCAGCGTCTCGGTGCGATACACCTCGAAGTCGTCGATCTTCATCTTGACCGGAGTGCCGGGCCCCTCCCGCAAGAGCGAGTTCAGGACGCTCCGCTGGGAGTCGATGAAGAATTGATCGCCGAACACGTAGGGCTTCGTCTCATCCAGGCGCTCGACTCCGAAGCCCCGCCGATCCAGCGCATGATCGCCGATGGAGTTCTGGGCCATCCGACCAAAGATGTCCTGGAGGGCTCGCTCGCCGATCTTGCGAATGGCGCGCGGCGTCAGCTCCCAATCTTTGCCCCGCCGCTGAATCAGGCCGGCTTCTTCCAGCATCCGGGTCATCTGCTGGAGCTGCTCGGCCATTTGCCGAGCCTCCTCGCCCAGTAATCGGCCGACTTCATCGGTATCGATGTCCGACGTGTTGTTGCTCCGGATGGACTGCAACAGCTCTTGCTCGAGCTCGCCCATGCTGTTCAGGTCGCCCATGAGCTTCATGGCTTCCTGAAGTGAGACGGGCTCGTCTCCGTTGACGTCGTATTCCTGCTGGCCAAAGCCCGGGCGCAGCTGCTGCAGGTTGCGGCCGAGGTTGGCCATTTCTTGCTGAAATTGCTGGTCCTGGAAGATCGAATCGACCATGTCTTCGAGCTGCTGCCGCATTTCCGGGGACATAGAGTTCAACAAGGACTGCATCTGCCCCATTTGCTGCTGCAGGTGGTCCAGGAGCTGGTCGAGGTCCTTGATCCCGTCTGGGAAGTTCTGGCCCCACTTCTTCATGAAGTTCTCGAAGTCCGGGTCCTCGCCGTTCTTTCGGGCCTCCATCATCTGATTGAGGTCATGAATCATTTGGCGCATCTGCTGCATGCTCTCCGGGGTCATCTGCTGCAGGCTCTGCTGAAGCCCCTGGAAATAGCTCTGCATCATCTGCTGCTGCAGCATCTGGAGCAGCTCTTCGAACTGCTGGCGAGCCTCAGGCTCCATGAAGTCGTACTCCCGAAGGTCGCGAATCCGGCCGCCGACGTCTGCCGGTAAGTGGTCGAGCTGCTCGAGCCGCTGGCGCACCATCTTTTCCATGATGTCGCGGAACATCGGGTCGTTGTCCCCGGGCAGATTCGGCCGGGGCGTCCCGGCCTCCGATTGCTCGGCTCCGGGTTTGCCCTCTGTATCGGAGGTCGCGGGGGCCGCGTTCTCAGCATTTGGGCTCGTTGGGTCAGACGGCGGCTGGTCGGCTCCGGCCATGTTCGGGTCGAGCCTTCGCTGAATCCCTTCACGCTCGGTCTTGAGCAGGTTTTCGAGTCGTTCCTGAATGTCGTCGAACACCGATCCGAGGTTGAATCGGTCGAGATTACGCTCGCGGGCCTGGCGAAGCCGGTCAAGGAGGTCCTGGAGCCCCATCATGCGGCGACCACTCGAGAATTCGGCCCCGTGCTGCATCATGCGGCGCAGAGTGTTGCGGAGGTCGCCGTCTTCCAGCATGTCTTCGGCGATGTGCTGCATGAGATCTTCGGCCGTGAAAGGATCGACGTTCTGGGTTCCATCCCAGCGGGTATATCGGAACAGGTGCATCGTTCCCCTTCCTATTTGAGGGCGTAGTGGAGGACGGTGCCTCCCTGCCCTACAACCCAAGCTGTGTTGACGTCGACCGCTGAGAAGGCCAGCAGGGTCTTGGCCACGCCGGAATCTTGATTCAACCAAGTTCGGCCGCCATCTTCCGTATGGAGAATGGTTCCGGCGACGCCTATCGCCCAGCCAACGTTGGAGTTGACGAAGCTGATGTCGGTGATCCCATTGCCAGTCGGGGCCCGCTGCCGCTTCCAGGTCGTGCCGCTATCGTCTGTGCGATAGATCCGGCCCTTCTCGCCGGCATACCAGCCATTGTTCCGATCGATGAAATAGATCGCCCCCACCTTGTCGGTCGCGGCGAGCTGCGACGTCCAATGCTGGCCGCCATCAGTGGTGAAACCCAGTGTATAGCGAGTGCCTCCGACCCACGCGTGGCTCGCGTCAATGACCGACAGCGAAGACAGGGCGTACTCGCCGAGCCCGGTTTGCTCGGTCCAGGTGTGGCCGCCGTCCTGGGTACGGAACAGCTCACCAGTATTTCCGGCCATCCAGCCTACATTCGCATCGATAAACTTCACGGCGTTGGGGAAGATCGTGCGTTCTTCAGTGAGCGGACTCCACGATTGACCACCGTCTTTGGTGAACAGGACAGTGTTCCAGGAGCCGACCGCCCAGCCTCGCAACGGATCGATGAAATCGATGGCCTCCAGCCGCTGGCGGGTGCCCGATGCTTGAGGCTTCCAGCTTTGGCCGCCATCGGTCGTGGCATAGATGGAGCCCCGGTCACCGACCGCCCATCCGTGGAGATCGTCCGTGAAGTCGACTCCGCTAACATCGATGGGCCGCCCGGACGAATCGGCCAGGCCGGTCTGGGGATGCCAGGACGGCTGGGCTCACGGCCAGCGGAACTGCTGGTTTGCCGCCACGATGTAGACCAGGACCGGGACCATGAGAATGTAGAGAACGAGGGTGAAGCTGGCGTCCACACCGAGCTGGCGAAGCTGGGCGAGGAGCCTGCGGAGAACCAGCTCGATCGGCGGTACGATCTTCGCTGGCTTGCGGGTGGCAGTTGCCATAAAGTGCCTTTGGAAGCTTTCCGACCGGGCCTACCCTGGGATCATACATCGCCCGGTTCACTCGCTTGGCTTCGGCCGGAGATGGAGGGCCGCGCGCGGTCGCCCGGTCGGGAGGGCGGTCCCGCAATCTGGAGACTAGCTGGATGCCGAACGCGAGCCAAGGTGGATCAAGCGGGGCGCCCTGGCTCCTGATCGCCGGCCTTCCATCGTTGGCGGCCGCGATCTACGTTGCCGAGAAGCAGCCATTGCTGGCCGTGGCTGTTGGTGGGTTGGTGGTGATGGGTCTCGCCTTGTGGCTGGTGATCTGGCGCCGGAGATGTGACAGTTGGAAGATCCGAGCGAGGACGCTGGGTGAGCTGCTGGCGCTAACCCCGCCCCAGTTTGAGCTCGCGGTGGCGACTTTGCTGGCCGATCTTGGCTATCGCGACGTGCGGCACATTGGCGGAGCAGGGGATCTCTCGGCGGATGTGATCTGCCGCGATAAACGAGGGCGAGACGTGGTCGTGCAGTGCAAGCGCCACGCCCCGGGCATTCGGGTGGGCTCGGGAGACGTGCAGGCCTTCATCGGGATGATGACGGTGCACCATCGAGCCGAGCAGGGCATCTTCGTCACGACGTCAGCGTTCAGCAAGCCGGCCGCCGAGCTGGCAGCCGCCCATCAGCTTCAGCTAATCGACGGCGATGAGCTAACACGCCTCATCGAGCGAACCCAGCGCCGACGAAGTCGAAAACCGGGCGCTTCGCCCTGACGCTATCGTCTGAAGCCCTCCCCCGAAAGACGGGGGAGGGCTTCATAGTCCCTCCCTTGACGGGGGAGCGTAGGCGGTGGTTCATAGTCTCTCCCCCTCGACGGGGGAGGGTTAGGGTGGGGGTCCTACCGCGTCGGATACGGATCAACCCTTGGGGACGTTCGCGGCCACCTCGCCCACGGTTTTGGCGTGACCCGACCGCCCCCGGCTTCCACTGGAAGCCGGGGGCGGTCACTTTTAGCCCTTTCGGCGCGGCCGCGTTGGCCTGGCTTGCGATCGCGGTGATGCTCTCTGCGTGCAGCCAGGGGCCGGCAGTTGACATCGGCCCGAACGGCGAGACGACGGTGACGGTTACCGAGGATTCGTGGTTTGGGCCCATTCTCACTGATGCGCGGGGGCTGACTCTTTACAAGCCCGAGCCGAATAATCCGAATCAGCCGGACTGTGTGGGCAAGTGCGCCAGGGACTATCCGCCGCTTACAGTCAACGGTACCCCGAGTGCCCCGGCTGACCTGACCGGTCAGCTCACTGTGAAAGCTCGCGCGGATGGGGCCCGCCAGGTGGTCTACAACGGCTGGCCGCTCTATCGGGATGTTGGCGACACCGACCCCGGGGACACGATGGCCCACGGCATCGTTGACGAATGGGGCCACTGGTCGGTTATCTCGCCCGACGAGGACCCGCCGATCCACTAGAGATACGCGGGCCGAGCTTGATAGCCCCCTGCGGATTGACGCGCCGAGAGGGACCTGCCTAGACTTCCAGGGATGGCTGGGGCCGCCCGGGAGAGGAAATGACGATTTCTGACGTGATCGAACACAAGGTGGCGACGAGCGATCTGTTTCGCGTGATGGCCGCCGACGCTTACGAGCAGGTGCTTTACTGCCACGACGCAGCCTCGGGGTTGCGAGCCATCATCGCCATTCACAACACGACACTCGGGCCCGCCCTGGGCGGAATTCGGATGCGGCCGTATGCGAGCGAGACCGACGCGCTCGAGGACGTGCTTAGGCTCGCCAAGGCCATGACCTATAAGTCGGCGGTGGCCGGCCTCGATCTGGGGGGCGGCAAGACAGTAATCATCGGAGGCCCCGAGCAAAAGAGCGAGGCCCTATTCCGTTCGCTGGGGCGCTTCATCCAATCGATGGGGGGCCGGTACGTCGCGGCCACCGATGTCGGCACCACCGGCGATGACCTGACCTACGTGCGCACGGAAACCCCCTATGTGACGGGGGTGCCGGTGGAGTGGGGCGGACTCGGTGACACGTCGATTCTGACCGGCCTGACCGTCTATCTGGGAATGAAGGCCGGAGCGGAAGCGGTGTGGGGCTCTGAGTCTTTGAGCGGAAAGCGCATCGCGGTGCAGGGAGCCGGGAAGGTGGGGATGCACCTCATGGAGCACCTGCACGCGGAAGGGGCCAACCTGTTCGTGGCGGACGTTTTGCCCGAATCGGCGGCCCGGGCGGCCGATCACTTCGGCGCAACGATAGTCCCGGAAGGCGATATCTACGATGTGGAGTGCGACGTCTTTGCGCCCTGTAGTCTGGGAGCGGTGCTCAATGAGGGGACCATTCCGCGCCTGCGCTGCAAACTGGTTTGTGGAGGTGCCAACAACCAGCTCGCTCTGGATCAAGACGGCGAGAGACTCAACGAACGTGGGATCCTCTATGCCCCTGACTTTGTCGTGAACTCAGGCGGAGTGATCAGCGCGGCGGCGGAGCTGAGGAAGGCTCCGCTCGCCTGGGCAGAGGGTATAGCTCGGCGGGTGGGTTCCACCACGCGGGGCATCCTGGCCCAGGCACAGAAGGAAGGGATTGCCCCCAGCGCGGCGGCGGTTGCAGCCGCCCGGGAACGGATCGAGCGAATTGGGGCGACCAAGCGGATGTTGGTTCCGGGAGACTTGCGGCACGGGCGGTGACCCGCTGTTGGCGGTGCGTCAGGCCGTTCAATTGGCCGAGATGCGCGGAGCCGGATCAGGAGCTGCGCCGATCCAGGTGCGTAGCGCAGCGACGACCGCGGAGCGGACCGCCAATACCACCAATTTGGGATTCGGGCGCTGGAGCGCTAACTGGGTGTCGATCGCGATGCCGATCATGAGCGCGGTCGCACTATCGTCGTCCACGCCCTGGTTGAGGAGCTCGGGGCGAGGGCCCCAGCAGCCCAGCTTGGGGTTTGTCCCCGGTTCAACTCTCAAACCATAGGGCATGGCGGCCGCCAGAGTGATCTGATCGCAAAGGAGGCTCCACAACCGGTAGGCCTCCTCTCTCGACACTTTCGAGTAGATGTCCCGCAGCGCCAGCAGCGTACCGTCGTCCCAGACCACCCAGGTGCGAAGGACATCGACATTCGGCCCATAGTCTTCGAAGTGCTCGACCGGCGAAACCTGAAGGATGGCTGATTTGGTGCCGAGCGCGACCCGCTCGGTAAGGGCGGCGGTCGCTCTGTCGTGGTCGGATGGTCCGAGGCTGTCCGTACAGGCTCCCGAGCAGAAGTCGCGGGGCGTGCCCGCGCTCCCCCAGTATAGGGAAGACGGCCAAGCATTTCGCGGTGAGCCCTTCGACAACCTCAGGCGGCGGGTTTTAAGCAAAGTGCCGGCAGTTGGCCGGGCGGCCCTTCGAGAACCTCAGGGTGAACGGGCGGGGAGGCAGGGCCCCGTTTTAGATTGGGAGGGCGAGCTGGCGGCGACGGGTGGGCTGGGGTGCCTCGATCAACGCGTGACTCATTCCCGCTTTTTCCCGAAGCCCGCTGACCTGACCTTCGATGCGCAGCTGGTAGCCGGTGTTTAGCGTTGGCCGAGCGGCGTAGAGCTGCTCATAGGAGGGGGGCAGCTCAGGAAAGGCCTCGGCCACCGCCTGCATGAAATACTCCTTGACTCCGGGCGGAAGCCGCAGCGCGCCGGTCCAAACGTCCGAGGCACCGTGCTCGGCGGCGGCCCGAACCAGATCGGTGAGCGACTCGACGTCATCGGTCAGGCCAGGCAGGACCGGGGCGAGAAAAACACTGACCGAGATGCCCGCGGCCGCGAGCTTTCCGATGGTTTGCAGACGGCTAGTCGGCGACGGGGCACCCGGTTCGAGCTTCTGCAGAAGGTCGCGGTCGAGACTGATCAGGCTCATGTTCACGGTGAAGCCGGCAAAGCGGGTGAGATCCGTGAGAACGTCAATGTCCCGCCTGATCAGAGTCCCCTTGGTGGTTACGGATCCAGGATTCTCCGCGTCGGCTAGCACCTCGAGGCATTGCCGGGTGATCCGGTACTGGGCTTCGAGGGGCTGGTAGGGGTCGGTCGCAGTACCGATCGTGATGGGCTCGCCGTGCCAGCCCGGGCGGCGCAGCTCCTCTCGGAGGACCTCGGCCAGGTTGGTCTTCACGAACAGCTGAGTCTCGAAGGCGGAGGCGGGGAGATCGAGGTAAGCGTGGTAGGCACGAGCGTAGCAATAGGTGCAGGCGTGCCGGCAGCCTTTGTACGGGTTGAGCGACCATTTGAACGGCATGCCCTGGACGGCATTGAGGGCGGTTCGGGCCTGGATTTCGTGAACAACCGGTGGAACCATGACCACGGAAGCCTCCGTAGCAGAACGTGTGTTCTTATCATAGAACGAGTGTTCCCCTGCCGTCAAGGCTCAAGCCACTGTGCGCACTGCACAATGCGGTAGTGGAAGTTTTCATGCAGGCTGACTGTGCAGACCGATCTGGGTTCGGGGCTAGAATCAGGCCAACGTGGGCCGAGACTGGGTGCCTGGGTGCCTGGGTGCGGACCTGGGGAGGGGGAGTTCATTGAGGGGATTGAAGCGCATCGGCCTGGCCGCGGCGGCGGTAGTAGGTTTACTCACCATCTATGCCGCCAGCACTGCGGCGGCTCAAGGAGCGACTGCGTCGACCGCGGCGATGCCTGCCGCCACGATCGATACCGGCGATACCGCGTGGGTTCTCACTTCCTCAGCATTGGTTCTGCTGATGACACCCGGTCTGGCTTTCTTCTATGGCGGGCTCGTGCGCAGAAAAAACGCATTGGCGACGATCATGCAGAGCTTCATCATCATCGGCCTCGTCAGCGTCCAGTGGGCGCTTTGGGGCTATTCACTGGCATTTGGCCCGGATGCCTTCGGAGGTCTGATCGGAGGGCTTGATTGGATCGGCCTACGAGGCGTGGGCGTTGAGCCCAATGTCGACTATGCACCCACGATCCCGCATCAAGCCTTCATGATCTTCCAGATGATGTTTGCGGTCATCACCCCGGCGCTCATCACCGGGGCGTTTGCGGAGAGAATCCGTTTCAAGGCGTTCATCTTTTTTACGCTGCTCTGGGCGACCTTCGTGTATGACCCCATCGCGCACTGGGTCTGGAGCGGCTCCGGTGGAACACTAGGCATCTGGCGCGCGATGGGAGCCCTGGATTTCGCCGGCGGCACCGTGGTGCATGCGAGCTCCGGCGTGTCGGCTCTGGTGGCCGCGATTTATCTAGGGAAACGCATCGGTTTCGGCCAAGAGCGGCTCGAGCCTCACAATGCAACCATGGTCGTGCTGGGGGCCAGCCTCCTGTGGTTCGGGTGGTTCGGCTTCAACGCGGGAAGCGCGGTAGCCTCCGGAGCGCTAGCCACCAGCGCGTTCGTCGCAACCCACCTGGCTACCGCGATGGCCGCGGTGACCTGGATGACCATGAGTTGGATGCACAAGGGCGCGCCTAGCGTGCTGGGAGCAGCGGCGGGCGCAGTCGCGGGGTTGGTGGCCATTACCCCCGGCTCCGGTTACGTGACTCCGCCGGGTGCATTGCTGATTGGCTTCGGCGCCGGCGTGGTCTGCTACTGGGCGGTGGTGTGGACCAAGGACCGGTTTGGGGTCGACGATGCGCTCGACGTGTTCGGCATCCACGGCATCGGGGGAACGTTCGGTGCCCTGGCGACCGGACTCTTCGCTACTACGGCGATCAATGCGGCAGGAGGCAATGGCCTGTTCTACGGAAATCCCCAGCAGCTACTGACTCAGTTCATCGCGGTGGCGGCCACCTGGGTTTGGGCGGCGGTCGTCACGCTGATCATCCTCAAAGTCGTCGATGTCACCGTCGGTTTGCGCGTTGAGCCGCACGAAGAGCTGGCGGGCCTGGATGCCTCGATGCACAACGAGCCCGCCTACGCAGTGGAAATCTGAGAGAGGAGCAGAGATGGAAGTTGCCGCGGGAATGGTTGCCTTTTCACGTTGGCGGTTGCCTGGGCGTTCATGCCTAGCAATCGGAGCTAGCCTGTAGTTCGATTACCAGCAAAGGAAGTAATTATGGATTTTGAGATTCTCGGTAGTCTGCTTCTGTTTGCCACAATGGTTGTCACCTGGGCGTTGGTCCCGAATCGAGCCGAGCGGACCGCCGAAGCTGAGGCCGGGGTGGCGGTTAAAGCTTAGCCAGCCACTGGAGGCTGTTCAAGGATCGGGGTCAACGAAAGCTTGCCTACCGGCGTTAGGCGCGAGGGACCTCGATTCCGGTGAAACGAGCCGGATGCAAGGGGGCGATCGGGAGGTCCGATTCGCCCCGCAGAATCAGATCGGTGACCGCCATCGCGGTCGCCGGAGCGAGCACGATCCCGTCCCGGTAATGTCCGGTGGCGACTATGACGTTCTCCCAGGTGGGCACGCGGCCCACAATTGGCAGGTCGTCGCCGGAGGCCGGGCGCAAGCCGGTCCAGGCCTGCTCGAAGCGCGACTGGCCGAGGGCCGGGCAGAGTTGGGTGCCGGTGACCAGGAGCCACCCCAGTCCCTCTGGGGTGAGGCTACGGTCGAAGCCCACCCGTTCATACGTTGCACCGAGGACGACGGTGCCGTCGGTCCGCGGGAGCAGGTAAACGCCTTTTCCGTAGACGATCGAACGAACTGGGGTTGGGACTGAAGATAGAGTGAGGATTTGGCCCCGGGCAGGAACGACCGGAATCGGCAACCCGAGGGTTTCCGACCAATGACCGGCCCAGGCCCCCGCCGCGATGACCACGTGATCGGCCTGGATCGCTCCTGAATCGGTTTGAACGGCGGCTGCCCGGTCGCCGTTCCGCTCAATACTTCGCGCCTCAACCCCAATCTGGAAGTGGACCCCTCGCCGCGCAGCGGCCTGCGCCAGCGCCTGGGTAAACCGCAAGGGATGAATCTGATTGGCGCCGGGATCGTGAAGAGCACCCCGCAGGGCGGGGTCGACGGCCGGTTCGCGGTGAAGCGTCTCATGCGCATCGAGCCAATCGGCCCGCTGGCCGGCGGCGGTCATGAAAGCGATTTTCTCGCGAAGGCGCTCCTCGCTACGCTCGTCGTAGGCCAATTCCAGCGCACCACAATTTGCGTATTCGAGGCGTAGGCCGCTTTCTTCCTGGAGCCCATCGACAAGCGTCGGGAAGCGGGATTCGCTCCAGAGAGCCAAAGGCAGAATGGCCGGATTCGTGGCATGGAGCCGCGGCGCCAGAATCCCGGCCGCGGCGCCAGAGGATTCGGCACCGATCGCCGATCTTTCAATGACGGTGACCTTGGCACCTTCTCGGGCCAGCTGGTAAGCGATCCCGCAGCCGATGACGCCGGCGCCGACGATCACGACGTCAGATTTTTCCGAATGCATTGCTTCTTCCGAAGAGGCGGTCAGCTCGGAGCCGTCGCGCCGTGGGCCCAGCCAAGATACGTGAATGGTCTATTTCGCGTCAACGGAGACCCCGACTGGAGTGGAGCGACCTTGAGCGGGGTTTGCGGCAGAGCCCCAAGTCTGGAGCGGAGCGACCTTGAGCGGGGTTTGGGGCAGAGCCCCAAGTCTGAGACCGCGATGATCAAGTCGTTACAATTAGCTCGCGTAACTCGCGCGGAGGTTCGTTTGCAGCAGACGGTATTGGTGGGTATGAGCGGCGGAGTGGACAGCTCTGTGGCGGCGGCTTTGCTCCACGAGGCGGGTTACCGGGTGGTGGGCATCACCTTCAACGTTTGGCCGGAGGGTGACAACCAGTCGGCGTTTCGCGAGGATGCCTGCTGTGCGCTGGGGGCGGTTGAGGACGCTCGGCGGGTGTGCGACCGGTTGGGAGTGCCTCATTATGTGGTGAATCTCCGCGACGTCTTCCAGCGGCGAGTTATCGACAACTTTGTAGCTGAATACCGCCAGGGAAGGACGCCCAATCCGTGCGTCCGCTGCAACCAATTCATCAAGTTCGATGCCCTGCTGGCGAAAGCCGAAGCGCTGAACGCAGACTGCGTAGCGACCGGCCACTATGCCCGCACGACGCAGCTCCCGAACGGACGCTGGGCGCTGCGCAAGGCTGCGGATGGCCGGAAAGATCAGTCCTACGTCCTCTTCGTGATGGGTCAGGATCGGCTAGCGCGGGTCCGGTTCCCACTCGGCGACTTGCAAAAAGGGGATACCCGTCAGGTGGCACGCGATCTTGGGCTGCACGTGGCGGACAAGCCGGAGAGTCAGGAAATCTGCTTCGTCCCCACCCGAAACTATCGGGACTATCTGCGTGAAGAGGCGCCGGAATCTTTTAGCGCAGGGCCGCTGGTGAATGAGTCCGGCGAAGTCGTGGGCCAGCATGAAGGAATCGCAATGTATACGGTCGGGCAACGCAAGGGCATTGGCTTGGCCGCGCCGCAGCCACTTTACGTCACCCAAATTGACGTAAAGAACAACACCATTGTGGTGGGAGGTCAGGAAGGTCTCTTCCGGACCGATGCGCTGGTTGAAGCTTGCAATTGGATGGCGATTGAAGGACTTAGCGAGCCGAAACGCGTCCGAGCCAAGGCACGCTCGCACGCCGAAGAGGCACCGGCCTGGATCGAGCCGGAAGGAGATCGGGTTCGGGTCATCTTCGATGAGCCGCAGCGAGCGCTCACCCCGGGTCAGGCGATCGTCTTTTACGAGGACGATCTGGTCGTTGGCGGGGGCATTCTCGCGGCGAGCAGCGCACGGTCGTCTGCAGCGAGCAGCGCACTTTCAATCGAGAGAGGTTCATGACGGCTCCCGCAATGCAATCAGCCGTCGACTCCCATGCAAAGCTGGACAGCCTTCGAAAAATCCTGGGGGAAGCTGGTTCGGCCCTGGTGGCCTATTCGGGCGGGGTCGACTCGACCTTTCTACTCAAGGTGGCAGTCGAGGTGCTGGGCGAAGGTGCTCTGGGTGTGACCGCGCGCTCAGCCAGCTACCCGGCCGGAGAGCTTGACGAGGCCTCATCGATGGCCCGGGTTATGGGCGCCCGCCATCTGGTGGTCGACACCCAGGAAACGGAAAGCGAAGAGTACCTGGCGAACCCGGCGAATCGTTGCTACTTTTGCAAAGTCGAGCTCTGGGATACCCTCGCGCCGATCGCCGAAGCGCAGGGCATTGCGATCCTGGCCGACGGTTTCAACGCGGATGACCGGGAGGATTTCCGGCCCGGAGCGAAAGCAGCCCGGGAGCGGGGGGTACGGAGCCCGTTGCTGGAGGTGGGACTGACGAAGCCAGAGATTCGCGCCCTGTCCCGCGAGATGAATCTGCCGACCTGGGATAAGCCGGCCATGGCTTGCCTTTCCTCCCGGGTCCCCTATGGGGAACGGATCACCTTTGAAAAGCTGGAGCGGATCGATCGTGCGGAGCAGCTCCTGCGCGAGCTCGGCTACCGCCAAGTGCGGGTCCGTCACCACGAAGACGTGGCGCGGATCGAGCTTCCCCAGGAAGACATCCTCCGATTCGCAGCCGAAGGGCTGGCCCAACCAGTCAGCCGCCGGCTCAAGGAGCTGGGCTTTCGCTACGTTGCCCTGGATCTGGATGGATACCGCTCCGGTAGCCTCAACGAAGTGCTGAAGATCCGGTCGGTTCCGGCCCGGAAAGCGGATGCTGCTGGCGATTGACGTCGGCAATACCGCCATCAAGCTCGGGGTCTTTGATGGGCCCGAGCTGCGCGCCTCATGGCGATGGGCGACCGACCCCTCGAAGCTGACCGACGAATATGCCGTGCAGCTCGGCTGGCATCTGGACCACGCGGAGCTTTCGCCCGAGGTGATTAGCCGAGCAATTTTTTGCTCGGTCGTCCCTCAGCTCACCGTGACCTTCCGCCAGCTATGCCAGGAATACTTGGGATCTGAGCCCTTGCGCGTCTCAGCGGATCTCGAGCTGGGCGTCCGGCTCCGGGTTGACAATCCGCAGGAGGTGGGTGCTGATCGGATCGCCAATGCGGCGGCGGCTCAGGGCTTGTATCAGCTGCCGGCGATCATCGTGGACTTCGGAACCGCCACCAACTTTGACGTGGTCTCGCGGGATGGCGATTTTCTGGGGGGCTGCTTCGCGCCAGGAATTGAGTCCGCGGTCGACGGCCTGCTGGCCAGGGCGGCGCTGCTGCGACGCTTCGATTTGGTTGCGCCTGCCAAGACAATCGGGACGAACACGGTGATGTGCTTGCAGGCCGGAACGATCTTTGGCTACACGGCGCTGGTCGAAGGCTTGGTCCGTCGGATTGAGGACGAGCTGGGGGAGCGGGCGCTAGTCATTGGGACGGGCGGTTTGGTGGAGACCATCGCCTCCCAAACGAAGGCTATCCAGGTGGTAGATCAGAATCTGACGTTGCAGGGATTGAGACTGCTGAGCGAGCTCAACCCCGGCGTGGTCGGCCGAGCCCAGGCGAGCGATGCCAGGGCGTAACCCGGTCGAAGGCCGTCACATTGCGCTCGGCGTAACTGGGAGCATCGCAGCCTATAAAGCAGCGGCGATTGCGAGCGCGCTCGCCCAGGAAGGTGGCTTGGTGGACGTCCTGATGACCCCCCAGGCAACGCAGTTCGTGGCTCCGCTCACTTTCGAGGCTCTGACCCACCGACCAGTGGTCACCGATATGTTCCGTTTGTCCAATTCCGAGATCAGTCATGTGGTGGTAAGCCATTCAGCTGATGTGCTGGTGGTCGCACCGGCGACGGCGCACACGATTGCGAAGCTCGCGCTCGGCCTGGCCGATGATCCAGTGAGCGCCACCGCGCTCAGCACGCGAGCGCCAGGGTTACTGGCTCCGGCCATGGAGACCGGCATGTGGCAAAACCCGGCCACCCAGGCCCACATCCAGACCTTGCGGGACCGAGGCTGGTTGGTTGCGGATCCGGTGTCAGGGCATCTGGCCTCAGGAGCAACCGGAGAGGGGCGGATGGCGGAGCCTGAGCAGGTGGTGGACATCGTTCACCAGATGCTGGGTCGTTCCGGCGACCTCGCGGGGCGGCATATTGTGGTCACCGCTGGCGGAACGCGGGAGCCGATCGATCCGGTCCGCTACCTATCCAATCGCTCATCCGGGAAGATGGGACACGCGATTGCCGAGGCAGCTCGGGACCGGGGAGCAGCGGTCACCCTGATTGCGACGGTCGCCCTGCCTCCGCTGGCCGGCATGGAGGTTGTCGCCGTCGAGCGGGCGGAGGAGATGCGGGATGCGGTCTTGCACCTGCTCAACCGGGCCGATGTGCTGGTCCTGGCGGCGGCGGTCGCGGATTTCCGGCCCGCCCAGCTAGCCGATCAAAAGCTGAAGCGACGCGACGGCGTTCCCGAGCTGGTGCTTTCGACGAACGTGAACGTTCTGGAAGAAGCGAAGGCTCAGCGGGGAGCCGCTCGGAAGCCGTTTATCGTCGGCTTCGCCGCCGAAACCGAAAACCTGCTCGGGAACGCCCGGGAAAAATTCGCGAAATGGGGTATCGATCTGGTCGTGGCGAACGACGTTGCCCTGGAAGGAAGCGGGTTCGGGAGCGATCTCAACAAGGTGACTATGCTGCGGATCGGCGGAGATATGGTCGACCTGCCGCTGTTGCCCAAGATCGAAGTTGCTCACCGCTTGCTCGATGAGGTGATTGCGCTCGGGAGCAAGGTTTGACGAAGGGGAAGGAACGACGGTTGTAGACAAGCAGGCAGTAACGAGCGCGGTCACCCAGCTAATCCTGGCGATCGGGGAGGACCCGCTTCGGGAAGGACTCCAAGGTACCCCTCGGCGCATTGCGGAAATGTACGAAGAGATTTTCCAGGGGGTAGACGAGGATCCGCGGGCAGTGCTCCAGGTGGGGTTCGAAGAAGATCACCAGGAGATGGTCATCGTCAGGGATATTTCCTTCTATTCGCTATGCGAGCATCATTTCATGCCGTTCTTTGGCAGTTTTCACGTGGGGTATATCCCGAAAGGACGGGTGGTGGGGATCAGCAAGCTGGCCCGTTGTGTCGAGATTCTGGCTCGCCGCCCTCAACTTCAGGAGCGGCTGACCAGTCAGATCGCCGACATCATCATGGAGGAGCTCGATCCGTTTGGGGTCGCGGTCGTGGGCCACGCCCAGCATTTGTGCATGACCATGCGCGGAATCCGAAAACCCGGATCGCAGGTGATCACCTCGGCAAATCGCGGGGTGTTCCGCGACAACAGCGTGACCCGGGCGGAATTCATGGCCCTGCTCGGAGACGAGCACCGAGTGGTCTGAGCGGTCGCGCCGGAGAATTATCCGTCGCGCTGAGGCTCTCGAAGGGCATCGCTGTAAGGTCGGTCATTCCCCAATCTGGTGTTCCCAGAGATCGCGCACATCAAGCTCGTCGAGCCAACTCTCGATGTACCGCCGGTCAAGTAGCTCAGGCGGTACATCAATGATCCCCCGAATGTCGGCCAGTTGTTGGTCGCCGTCGCCCAATTGCCCGTAGGAGTTGTAGCCCCACCCAGACGGTCCCGTCGATCGTGACCGCTAAGCTGTGGGAATCGTGCGGTTCCTCAAGGATGACAGAATTAGACTGGTCGGTCGTGTCCCGAAGTAATCAGGCGCTAAGATCTTTAATCCTTGCCTAGTGCCTGGTCGGGATGGTGGGGCCGCGGCGTCGGCTGCACCTTCGACCAGGGTATCAACCGCCTCTGTTGAGACGCTGCAGGCATGAGGGTACAAGGTGCGAGCCGCGCTGGAATCGTAAATGCCGGAAGCGTATTTAGGGCTGGGATCGAACCTGGGAGATCGAGCTGCCAACTTGTGGGAGGCGGTCAGGCTGCTGCTTGATGCGCTCGGCAGCGACCGGTTCGCGATGTCTCCGCTTTACGAGACCGAGCTGGTTGGGCCGGTCGAGCAGCCCTCGTTCTTGAACGCGGTCTTGCGGATCGAGGTAGAGCGCTCTCCCCAAGATCTGTTGGCGGCCCTGAAAGCTGTCGAGCAGCAGCTCGGCCGGATTCCCTCGGAGCGGTGGGGGCCTCGGTGCATCGATCTTGACCTGCTGCTCTATGGGGAACTGACTATCGCCACGCACGATCTGATCGTGCCCCACCCGGAGCTCTGGAACCGGCGGTTTGTGCTCACGCCGCTGCTCGACGTGCTCGAAGAGGGGCCGCTCTACAGCCGGGCGCGAGACCGGTTAGCGCAATTGGGAGAGCGACCGTGGGTGCGCCTCTATGTCCCGGGTGGCAAGGTCCAGGAGCCGCTGGGGAAATCTGATGCGATATAATCAAAACCGTCACGAAGCGTAGACGGAGGTTAATTCTGCCCAAAGCACCGCGTGGTGGCCGTCCCGCCCCTCGTCCGAGGAAGCGCTCGCGAGTCCCCCTGGCATCCGCGACCGGGAACGGAGCGACCGAGCCGCAAACCATCGGAGCGCGGCCCCCGGGCATGGGTCCCAACGTCCCGCTGCGGCCGTCGCCCCCTCTGGTCCGCCGAGGCACGGTACCGGTCGCACGACGTCACCTGCGCGAGAGCGCGGTGGACTATGCCTACGTTGTGCAGGATCTCCGCCGCATCGGGACAATCGCTGGCAGCCTGGCCGCGCTTCTCGTGGTGCTTTCCTTTGTTCTCCGCTAAAAGCACAAGACAAGGACGCGCCCGTGCTCTTTGTGGTGGTGTAGCGTCATGCATGCTGTAGTTTCAATCAAACAGGTTCCGGACACCGCTGAAGTGCGCATCGACCCGCGCACCAACACGATGATTCGCACCGGTGTGCCCTCCATCGTGAATCCGGACGATCGCCATGCGATCGAGGAGGCGGTCCGGCTCAAAGAGAAATTTGGGGGACGGGTCACCGTGGTGACCATGGGTCCGCCGCAAGCCCGAGAGGCCTTGCGGGAAGCGATCTCCTACGGGGCAGACGACGCGATCCTCTGCTCTGATCGACGGTTCGCGGGAGCAGACACCCTGGCGACCTCCTACGCTTTGTGGAAGGCGGTTCTCAAGATCGCTGAAATCGAACCGATTGACCTCGTGCTGTGCGGTCGTCAGGCCTTGGATGGGGACACCGGGCAGGTGCCGCCGGGTCTGGCCACGCGATTGGGGTGGCCCCAACTCACCAGCGTTCTGAAACTCGACGAAGTCGATTTCGCCGGGCGGTCGATCCAGGTGCACCGGGCAGTTGAAGGCGGGGTTGAGATCGTGAAGTCGAAGCTCCCCTGCGTCATCACCTGCACTCGGGAGATCAACGTTCTTCGATACGCCACTTTCCCGAACATGGTTCGCGCGGCGCGCTACCAGCCATCCTTGTGGGACAAGACCGATCTAGGGATCGATGATGAGTCACAGATCGGTCTGCGCGGATCGCCCACGATCGTGAGCAAGGTCTGGGCCCCGTTGCGTCGCCAGCGCGGCACGACCCAAGTCATCGATGGATCCGATCCGCAGGAGGCCGCCCGCAGTCTCGCCCGGATTCTCATGGGAGAGCCTGCTGAGGAGGCGCCCGTCGTGGCGGAAAGGGGGACCGATGGTTGAACAACAAGCGGCGGAGCGCGACGCGGATCAGGTCCCCGAGTTTGCCGATCACCGAGGGATCTGGGTCTACGTTCAGCAGCGAGGAGGCGTGGCGGCCCCCGTTTCCTGGCAGCTTCTCGGGGTTGCTCGCCAGATGGCCCAGGAGATCGGGGTTCCGGTGGCTTCCATCGTGCTCGGCCACGATGTTGCGCACCTGGCCAAGCAGGCGGTGGAATACGGGGCAGACCAGGTCTATGTAATCGATGACCCGGTTCTGGAAAGCTATCGGACTCAGGCCTACGCGCATGGGATTGCCGGGTTGATCCAGCGTCATAAGCCCGAGATCGTCCTCTACGGATCAACCGTCCAGGGCCGAGATGTGGCTGGCGCGGTCGCGACGCTGGTTCGGACGGGGCTGGCCGCTGATGCGACGGAGCTGTCGATCGAGCAGGAAGGGCACCTGCTCCATGCGAGCCGGCCGGACTTCGGTGGCAAGCTCATGTCTACCATCCTTTGCAAACGCCACCGACCCCAAATGGCCACCTGTCGCCAGGGGGTTTTCCCGGTCCCGCCCCGCGACCCGAAGCGCAAGGGCGAGGTCATCCCGGAGGCGTTGGGCCTTCGCGAAGACGAAGTCCTGACGCAGGTGGTGGAGTTCGTCCCGGAGACTCGGCACGTGGACTTGTCCAACGCCGAGATTATTATTTCGGGCGGGCGGGGGCTGGGCGGGCCCAAGGCCTTTGATATGCTCTTTGACCTAGCGGAAAGTCTAGATGCGGTCGTCGGTGCCTCCCGAGCGGCGGTAATGGCCGGATGGATCCCCTATCAGCATCAAGTGGGACAGACCGGCCAGACCGTGCGACCCAAGATCTACGTCGCCTGCGGAATCTCGGGCGCGATTCAGCACCTGGTCGGCATGCAGGATTCCGACGTCATCATTGCGATCAACACGGATCCGGAAGCACCCATGCTCAAACTGGCGGACTACGCGATCGTAGGTGACATGTTCCAAATCATTCCTGCCCTGACCCAGGAGCTGCGCGCGATGCGCCAGAACGGCCATTCCGAAAATGCAGCCGGGCCGGCATTGGAGAATGATCCTGTCAGCGCCTGATCGGTATGACGTTGTAGTCGTGGGCGCCGGGTTGGCTGGAACGGCCGCGAGCTATCTGCTCGCTAAGGCCGGAATGAACGTGCTTTGCGTTGAACGCGGCGAAGAGCCCGGAACCAAGAACGTGATGGGCGGGATCCTGTATCGGCAGCCCACCGAGAAGATCATTCCCGGGTGGTGGAAGGATGCCCCTACCGAACGGCCTATCGTTGACGAGCGCCTGTGGCTGCTGACCCAGGACTCGATGGTCCAGGCTGGCTTTCGCTCCGCGCGCTACGGCGAGGAGCCTTACAACGCCTTCTCGGTGCTTCGGGTCAAGTTTGACAAGTGGTTCGCCGACCAGGCAATCGCGGCTGGTGCGACCCTGGTTACCAACACCGTAGTTGAAGACGTGATCCGGGAGAACGGACGCGTAGTTGGGGTCAAGACCGGCCGTGATCAGGGCGACATCTACGCGAACATCGTGATCGCGGCGGATGGGGTGAACTCCCTGCTTTCAAAGCGGGCGGGGCTCCACGGGGAGCTGGCGCCGAACCAGGTGGCGTTGGTGACCAAAGAGGTCATCAACATGAGCCGGGAGAAGATTGAAGATCGGTTTCTCCTCAACCCCAATGAAGGAGCGACCATCGAGATCTTTGGCGACTCGACCATGGCCATGCTGGGGTACGGGTTCATCTACACCAACCGCGATTCCCTGTCGGTTGGGGTAGGGGCCCTGCTATCGGACTTCATTCGGAAGAAGATAAACCCCAACGTGCTGATGGAGCACTTCAAGAATCACCCGATGGTCAAAAAGCTGCTGGAAGGTGGCGAAGCCAAGGAATACATGGCCCACATGATTCCGGAGGGCGGCGCTGCAGCAATGCCGCCGGTCTACTCGGATGGGATCCTGGTGGTCGGAGATGCAGCGGGACTGAGTAACCCGATTTACCGGGAGGGCTCGAATCTGGCGTTGATCTCAGCCAAGCTGGCGGTACAGGTCTGCGTCGAGGCCCACCAGCGGGGTGACTTCTCCGCCCATGCTTTGAGTCGCTACAAGACCTTGCTCGACGAGAGTTTCATCATGGACGACCTCCGGGCCTATAGCAAGACCTCCCAGTTCTTCCAGAAGAAACCAGAGTTCCTTGAGAAATATCCGGGCCTGCTGGTCGATGCGCTCCACGAGCTACTCACCGTCGACAGCGTCCCGAAACGGGCCAAACAGCGAAAAATTCTGCGTCAGGTTTTGGCGAATCGCCGGCCCTGGGATCTCGCCAAGGACGCCATCGGCGCTTTACGCTCGCTCACCTAATCGTTACCTTTGTCTTGGGCATAGCTGAAGGGATCAAAATGCAAGTCACCCAGCCAGCGCCCGGAAGCCGGG
This sequence comes from Chloroflexota bacterium, assembly GCA_009692845.1. GTDB lineage: Bacteria > Chloroflexota > UBA6077 > UBA6077 > SHYK01 > SHYK01. The sequence goes on from SHYK01000001.1 coordinate 356,882, forward strand.
TCGAAGAGAAGCTCTACAACGTGCGGTTCAAGACCGATGAGGATCAATCGCACCTCATCGTGATGGACGCTCAGATGTGTGCCCGCTGCACCGACAAACCGTGCACGACGTTCTGCCCGGTGAATGTGTATAAGTGGGAAACGGGTGACCGCAAGATCACCGTGAGCTACGAAAAATGCGTGGAGTGCGGTGCCTGCCGGATCGGCTGCCCGTACTTCAATATCGAGTGGCGCTATCCCAAGGGCGGCTTCGGGGTCCAGTACAAGTTCGGCTAGGCCGGAAGGTTTTCGATCGGGAATTGAAAGAGCCCCGCACCCTTCAGGGTACGGGGCTCTTTCACAAAGAGTGCAGCGGGGCTTACTCGTCGCGGGTTATTGACTTACCAGGCGCGCGTGGCGCCAAACCAGCGGGATGCCCAGTAGGACTCGTTCAGATTCGAGATCTTTACGCCGGATCGCTCATCAACCGCGTTGACGAACTGGCCGCCGCCAATATAGATCCCGTTGTGCGATAGGCCCGCCATGTAAGTGTTCTGGAAGAAGACGATGTCTCCCGGGAGCAGCTGGTCCCGGGAAGGATGGGGGCCGGCTGCGTATTGGCCCCACATGCCCCGGGAGACCGGACTCCCTAGCTGGGCTTGAACGTAGTAGACCAACCCGGAGCAGTCAAACCCGCTCGGGGTGGTCCCCCCAAACACGTACCGCGAACCGAGATATCGCATGGCGATCGAGGCGAGGTCACCACCTGCGCCAGAGGTTGGAAACGGAAGATTCACGCTCGGAGACGAGGCCGAGAGCACCGGTAGGTTGCGGGTAATTACCTGCTGGAGCGCTTGGGCTACCGCGGCGCCGCCTGGGATGGTGAGGCTGGAGCCGATCGAGAGGCGATCCGGATTCGCGAGACTATTCGATTGGGCAATGAGGCCGCTGGTCACGCCAAATCGAATGGCAATGCTGGACAGGGTGTCGCCAGGAGAAATCTGATACTGGATGGCCGCGGTTCGGGCCAGTGCCGCGGGAAGCGGTCGCCCGCCGGGGACAATCAACTCCTTGCCCACGATGATGAGGTCAGCGTCGTCGATGTAGTTGAAGTCAATGATGGGCCCAAGGTCGACCCGGTACAGGGCGGCCACTTCGGAAAGCGTTTGCCCCTGGCGAACGGTATGCATCACGCCTGAGACGGGCAGGATGGTGAGCTGGTCTCCGATTCGAATGGAATCCGCGCTGTTGAGGCTGTTGGTGCCGACAATCGTGTCAGTGTCGACTCCGAAGCGCTCAGCCAATTCGCTGACGGTATCCCCGGGAGCTACCTCGTAGGTGGTGGGGGCGGGCGCTCGGACGGGCTCGACCAGCGAGTCGATCAGGGCGGCTCCGGCGGCGCTCGGAGCCGGCTCGCTATTGATGGCTGGGGCGGCGACGGCCGGGGCCGAGGCGGCAAAGGTGGTTTGCGCGGGTCCCGCCCGTGCGGCTAATTGCAACTGGTTGCCAGCGTGGATCACGTCCGGGCTGGCCAGCCCGTTCGCAGCCACGAGGAGCCCGGGGTCAACCCTGAAACGGAGCGCAATATCGAGGAGGGTGTCGCCTGGTGCAATGGTGTAGGCCACCATCTCTGGCGTCGCGGGACGGAGATCCTCCCTGAGTTTCAAGCTGGCCACTTCGATGACGCCGACCGGGAGGCTCAGCTCCTTTTTAGAGAAAGCTTCGTCAGCGGTGGCGAGAGAGAGCCCGTTGTAAGCCGCGAGCACAGCGGCATCGACCTGGTAACGGCTCGCGACGTCGCGGAGCGTTGGCGCATCGGCCGTAGCGACTTCGATGCTCTGGCCAGGAATGGTTGCCACAGTGCCCGCCGTCGCCAGGACATCCGCGGCGGTGGCGTTGATTCCGCTGGCAGCGTCGCTGCCCGATTCCTCGATTGGGACCGGTACAACCGGTGAAAATAACGCCGGGAAGGTTAGCGAAGGACGAGCGTCGTCGCTCAGCCGGGCGGGGGCCAAGACTAGGGCAGCCGTTATCGGACTGGGGTGGCTGGGCGTAATGTTCCAGGAGCCCAACAGGATGGCACCTAAGATGGCCAGAGACCCGATGACCTGGTGTGGGGAGACTTCACTTGTACGGCCCGGGGCCTTCGTACCAAGAGCGATCTGCAGAGATCCGAGTTGCAGAAAGCCTCGGGATGCCGGGGGTGCTGCGCGCTCAGCCAATATGCAGAACGCAGGGGGCCCAGCGGTTTGTAACCATTCTTGCCCTCTGTGGAGGATTGAGCAGTCTAACGGCTTTGGTCCGAGTGAGTCAAATTGACTCGGCGGCTGGCCGCTGAGTGGCGGTCACTTCCGAACCTGGATCCAAAATGTGGGTCATCCAACGATGGGGGATGCCGGCCTCGAAGAAAACGTCCCCTTCCGCCTCGAAGCCCGCCCGTTCATAAAAAGGAATAGCGTGGAGCTGGCCCGTAAGTCGAAGCGTATGGACGCCCTGCTGATGAGCAATGTCAGTGAGAAAACTGAGCAATTCGGTTCCGATTCCATGGTGACGATAGGACTCCCGGACAGCCATTCGGCCGATCCGCGCGGTCGCGTCTGGTTCGGAAATGAGGCGCGCGGTTGCCACCGCGAGCTGCTCAATCTCAACCAGGACATGAAGGGCCACCGCGTCCAGGTCGTCCAGCTCTTCGCGCTCTGGGACCCCTTGCTCTTCGATGAAAACTTCCCTTCGGATTGCCAGGCATTGGCGGAAATCCTGGTCGTTCGAGGCAATGCGACAGCGGACGGCGGTCATGTCACATCCAGCGGTCGGGTGAGCAGGGTCTCGAGGGATGGAAATCCTGCCCTCAACCTGGCCAACTGGGCGGTGCGCTCGGCGAGCCGAGAGTGAGCCGCGGTGTGGGCGGACCGGACCTGGTCAGGGGCCGTCCCTCCGGGAACCTGCCGGGCGGCGACCGCGTCGTGGGCCGACAGACTTACTGCGTCTGACTCAAACAGGGGTGATATAGCCTGTAGATCTTCGAGGCTGAGGTCTTCGAGCCTCCGACCGTCCGCTTCGCAGGTTTTCACGAGTTGGCCGACGATTCCATGGGCTTCTCTGAATGGAAGGCCTTTCTTGGCCAGGTAATCCGCATAGTCAGTAGCCAGGGCGAACTGACTCACTGCGGAAGGCCCGGTAGTCTCGACGTGTACCTGGAGGCCCTGCACCATCTCCTTCATGATCCCGAGGGAGGCGGTGATCGTGTCGACGGAGTCGAAGAAGGCCTCCTTATCCTCCTGGAGGTCCTTGTTGTAGGCGAGTGGCTGGCCTTTTAAGGTGGTGAGCAGGCTGAAGAGGTGGCCGAAGACCCGGCCGGTCTTCCCCCGGACCAGCTCCGCCAGATCGGGATTCCGCTTTTGGGGCATGATGCTGGACCCGGTCGTGTAGCCCTCGTCAATGGTGACAAAGCCAAATTCAGCCGTGGACCAGAGCACAAGCTCCTCGGCGAGACGTGATAGATGCATCGCGATCAGGGCGAGCGCGGCGAGATGCTCGGCTACGAAGTCGCGGTCTGAAACCGCATCGATGCTGTTCAACGAGATTCGCGAAAAACCCAGGAGTCGCGCGGTCATCTGGCGATCGATCGGATAGGGGACTCCGGCCAGGGCGCCGCTTCCCAGAGGCAGGACGTCGGTGCGCTCGTGGCAATCGAGCAGGCGAGCGGCGTCCCGATCAAACATCTCGACATAAGCAAGCATGTGGTGAGAGAAGAGAACCGGTTGTGCATGCTGAAGATGCGTAAAACCGGGCATCAGGACTTCCATGTTGCTACCTGCAAGATCCAGGAAAGCCCGCTGGATGCCGATGAGTGCATCGATCTCGTCGGCGATGGCCGCTCGGGCGAAAAGGCGAACGTCTAAGGCAACCTGGTCGTTCCGACTCCGAGCAGTATGAAGTCGACCGGCGGCCGCTCCGATCAGCTCACCCAACCGGGACTCCACCCGGGTGTGGATGTCCTCCCATTTTTCCGAGAGGTCGAGCTGGCCCGCCGCTAGCTCATTCGCCACGATGCCCAGCCCGTCCAGAATCGATTGTGCATCCCGGGGGGTGAGGATGTTCGTGTGGGCGAGCATGCGGCAATGCGCCGCGCTCCCCATCAGATCAAAGGGCCACAACCGGCAATCGAAACTGATTGACGCGCCAAAGGCTTCGGCACTTGGTGCCGCGGACGATGTGAACCGCCCACCCCATTGCTTCACTTCTCTACTCCTACCGAGCTCGACAGCACGCCGGCCGTCAGAATAGCCCGAGCGCTCATTCCCCTACAATCCCAGATAGCAAGCTCAGTGGGCGACAAGGTCCGAATCCTGCCCACCCAGCCCGATGCAGGAGTAGATCAGGCGGGAGTTGGTTTTGATGAAGCGTCCCCTCGCGGTACTCGCCTTTAGCGGCGGATTGGACACCACCGTCATCTTGCACTGGCTGCTTCAAAGCGGTTGGGACGTGGCCACGTACACCGCTGATCTCGGCCAGCCGGGGGCTGATCTGGAGGAGGCACGGGCCAAGGCCCAATCGATGGGCGCAGCAGACAGCTTCGTCGAGGACCTTCGTTCAGAGTTGCTGGATGAATTCTTTCTGCCTTTGCTGCAGATGCACGCCCGGTATGAGGGACGTTACCTCCTGGGAACCTCCATTGCCAGGATCCCCACGGCACGAGCGCAGGTTCGATATGCGAAGCGGGTCGGCGGAAACGTTCTCGTGCACGGGGCCACGGGTAAAGGTAATGACCAGGTGCGGTTCGAGTCAATCTACCGAATCTTGCAAGAGGATCCAGACTACCGGCTCAATGGTTTTCAGATTTTCTCTCCGTGGAAGGATCCCACCTTCCTCGACCGGTTCGAGGAGGGTGGGAGGGACGTGATGACCGCCTATGCGGTCGAGCACGGCTTGCCACTGCCAGGGGGATCGGGAGCGGTTCCTTATTCGCAGGATGCGAATGCCCTGCACATTAGCTCGGAGGGGAAGGCCCTGGAGCGACCGGACGTTGACCACAGTGAAGTGCGTTTCACTTATGTCTCTCCTCTGGAGGAGACGCCCGACCAGCCCGAGCGGGTTCGGGTGCATTTCGTGGGCGGGAAGCCGGTCCGGGTCGAAGTTCTCGACGGCAGCCGAAAGCCGATTCCCGGCCGGGGGGTCGAAATTTCGCTCCAGGATTCGATTGGACCGATTGTCGAGGCGCTCAATAGCCTGGGGGGGAAGCACGGCGTCGGCCTGCTCGACATGGTCGAGACGCGATACGTCGGGGTCAAATCTCGCGGAGTCTATGAGGCGCCTGCTCATACGATTTTGCTCGCCGCCCATGAGGATCTGGAATCGTTGGTGCACAATCACGGGTTGCTGCACAACAAAGGGAAGCGTAGCTTCGACGTCGCTGAAGCGGTCTATCAAGGGAAGTGGTTCACCCAGGAGATGGAATCCTGGCTGGCCGCGAACGCAGTCGAGCAGCAGCGCGTCACCGGCTGGAGCGAAGTTCGGCTTTTCAAGGGCGCGGTTCTCCCGGTCGCTCGCTACAGCGAATTGTCGCTCTACAACGAAGAATTGTCTTCATTCAATACGGTTTCTGAGCTGCCCCAAAAGGCGCGTGGCTTTATCGACATTCAGTCCATGGAAGCCGAGGCCGTGATGCGGCAGCGTACCAAGCTTTCGAGCCAGCAGGGATCGCGACATGCATAGCATGTATTACGGTGGGGGGCGCCGCCGTCCCCAGGAACCGGTTCGGGTGAGCCGCGAGCTGCTCCTTCGAATTCTGAGCTATTTCCGCCCCCACTGGGTCGAAGTAGCGGCGGCCATGTGCACGGTCGGGGTGATGTCCGCGATCGGGCTGGTGCCGCCCCTCATGATTCGCGAGCTGGTGGACGTCGCCCTGCCCAACAAGGATCTGAGCCTGCTGGTTGCCCTGGTGGTCGGCATGGTCGCTGCCCCCACCTTGGGCGGGCTATTGGGAGTGGGGCAGAACTACCTCAACACTCGCATCAGTCAGGAGGTGATGTTCGATCTCCGGACGCACCTGTACCGGCATGTCCAGTCACTGGCGTTGCGGTTCTTCACTTCGGTCAAGACCGGCGAGATCATGAGCCGGCTCAACAACGACGTGTCGGGCATCAGCCGGGTCCTAGGCGACACCCTGACCCAAACCGTGGCCCAGGTGTTCATCCTGGTGACTACGCTGATTCTGCTATTCAGCCTGGATTGGCGACTGGCTCTGCTGTCGGTGGTCATGGCACCCGTGTTTCTGGCCCCCACCCGTCGGGTCGGGCGCATTCGATACGACCTTCAGAAGGCGACTCAGGAGCGTCAGGCCGAGCTGACCTCCATGATGCAGGAAACCTTGAATATCAGCGGCTACGTGCTCATGAAGTCTTTCGGCCGAGAGGCGTACGAAGCAGGGCGATTCACCGACAAGAATCGGGAACTCATGGACATCCAGATTCGGAGCAGCTTGTTGGGGCGGTGGTTTCGGATGCTGCTGCAGGTGTTTGAGGCGCTGGGTCCGGCACTTATCTATCTCTTTGGCGGCTATTTGGTGGTGACCGGAGATATGACCCTGGGGGGCGTGATTGCCTTCGCCGCCTTGCTCGGCCGAATCTATGGTCCGATCTCAGGTTTGGCGAACGTGCAGATCGAAGTCATGGGGTCGTTGGCTTTGTTCAACCGTATCTTCGAATACCTGGATACCGAAGCCGAGATCAAAGAGGCACCGGATGCCAGGGTGCTTGCGACCGCCCTCGGGAGAGTGGCCTTCCGGAATGTGTCCTTCGGCTATGCGTCGGGCATCCAGGTCTTGGACGGCGTGAGCTTCACCGCCGAGCCAGGCGAGCTCGTCGCGCTGGTCGGGCCCAGCGGGGCTGGCAAGACCACCACCACTTATCTGATTCCAAGGTTCTACGACGTCACCGCCGGTAGTATCGAGATCGACGATCATGACGTTCGGACGCTGGCGATGGCGTCCCTCCACGAGCACATCGGCGTGGTCACTCAAGAGACCTACCTTTTCAACGCCACATTGAAGGAGAACCTGCGCTACGCCAAGCTCGACGCGACGGATGCGGAGATCGAGCAGGCCTGCCGCCTGGCTCGACTTGACGACGTAGTGGCCCAGATGCCGGACGGTTACGACACGCTGGTGGGCGAGCGGGGCTACCGGCTATCGGGCGGCGAGAAACAGCGGGTGGCAATCGCCCGGGTCTTGCTGAAAGACCCGCGAATCTTGATCCTGGACGAAGCGACTTCCTCGCTAGACTCGCAGACCGAAGCCCAGATCCAGGAGGCGTTGCGCCCGCTGCTGCGCGGTCGCACGACCCTGGCCATTGCGCATCGCTTATCGACGGTCCTGGCGGCGGACAAGATCCTGGTGCTGGACCGCGGCCGGGTTGTCGAGGTGGGCACGCATGCCGAGCTATTGGCCAATCATGGCCTATACGCGGAACTCTACGAGATTCAGTTCAAACCCCAGCTTTCGGGGATGCTCCCGGTGGCGAGCCTGAGCGCCACCGCCTGACCCCGAGGTAGACTCCGGTTTCTGATCCGGGGGCAGGCTACAGGTCTTTGATCGACTGCTCGGCGCGGTGAAAGCCCTTTTCCACGTAATCTTGGACGTCCTTTAGGACGTTCAGGAGCATGGGTTTGACTTCCGGAGCAACGTGGGCCCGCAGAAACTCGTTGGTGGCGGCGACCGCACGCTCGCGCAGGTCGGTGTCGTTCAAGTTGCTGATGTCGGACATCGATTCGAGGGTCGGGCTCTCGTCCGACCGCATGGCCCGCCGTAAAAAAAACGCCAGGAGCGCAGCCACGATGGCGCTGGCCACGATCGCCCCGATGGTCAAGCGCGCCGGATTCTCGCTCGCGATATGTTGTTCCATGATTTCCTCCACCTGGGGCACCGGTCGGATCCTTGACGGATCATACTCCGATGGAGGTGAACTGGGCTCTGGCGCCCAGTCTCGCAATCGGAGCTGTGGGCTAGCGAGGCGGCTCTCCTATCGGAGGCGGTTGCGGAGTGGGAGAGGCGGTCGGGTTGGGGGTGAGGGTGCGGGACGGCGCCGCCAAGGGGACGGTGGTGGGGGCGGCCTCCCAGGGGCGGGTCGCACCGGTGCGAGTCGAGTACTCGGTGGGAGGGAACGGGCCCTCGCCGGTGACGGTCTGGCTGAAACGCTGGAAAACGATGTCCTGGTACGGGGTTTGGGGGCCGGCGAGCTTGCCGGTGACCCTATCGATGGCAATCGCCCTCGATAGGGATTGGGGAGCCCGTTCTTTGATGAACCAATCGGTGACCGTGCGCTCGCAGCCCTCGGTTGGAGCCAGGCCTGTAGCTGCGCACACGGTGGCCCGCACGACCCCCTCTGGGACCGGGAAGGGCTCGGGCGGGGTTCCGGCCAGCGCGTGCTCCATGAAGTCGTTCCAAATTTTTCCAGCGCCCGAGGAGCCCAGGACTAAGCGCATGGGCTTATCGTCGGCGCGTCCCACCCAGACTCCAGCGACCAGGCTGGGGGTGAAACCCACTGTCCAGGAGTCCCGGTAGTCATCGGTCGACCCGGTTTTCACCGCGGTGGGGCGATTCCCGGAGAGACGGAGCGGGCTGTTGGGTCCGAATGTCTCCAGTCGGGCGGTGTTGTCGGACAAGATGTCCGTGACGAGGAAGGCGTAGCGAGGATCGGCGACGCGTTCCGTCGCATGGGGATCCTGGAAGATGACTTTCCCTTCCGAATCGGTCACCTTGCTGATCGCCGAGACGGGCGCGCGGAGACCGTTATTGGCCAGCACCGAGTAGGCCGATGCGAGCTCCAGTAGACGAACCTCCCCGCCACCCAGGGTGAAGGAGAGTCCGTAAGCGCTGGGATCTCGGAGGCTCGTCATGCCCAGGCGTTTGGCGGTCGCGATGGCGTCGGGCAGCCCGACATATTGAAGGACCTTTACGGCGGGGATATTGAGCGAGTTCCCGAGCGCCCGGCGGAGGGTAACCGGCCCCCGAAACTGATCGTCGAAATTCTTGGGCTGCCAGATGCGACCGCTGCTCTCGGCGTGAACAAACGGCGCATCCACGACCACGGTGGCAGGTGAGAATCCCTTCGTAAAGGCAGCGAGATACACGACGGGTTTGATTGCCGACCCAGGCTGCCGCTCGGCAATTGTGGCGTTGACCTGGCCGTCGATCTCTGAGTTGTAGAAGTCCGGACTGCCGACCATCGCTAGGATCTCACCGGTTTTCGGATCCAGTGCAATCAGCGCAGCGTTGGTCGCGCTCTGCGCGGCGAGATCGTTGATATGCTCCCGCACGGTCTGTTCAGCAAGATCCTGCAGGTCCGAATCCAAGGTCGTATACACGGTTAGGCCCGCCGAAAGCACCTCCCGGGCGCCATACTGGTCGTCCAGGACCGAACGAATGTAGTTCCCCCAATGGGGATACTCCTGGATGGCGATGCCTCGATTCGGAGGGGTGAATTGCAGCGGGGCCGCTTTGGCCGCGATGGCCTGGGCCCGGGTAATGAACTGGCTTCGGACCATCAGATCGAGGACGTCCTCTTGGCGTCGCTTGGTAGCCTCGAAATTCGTGAACGGATCGTAGAGGGAGGGCGCCTGGGGCAAGCCAGCCACGACCGCCGTCTCCGCGAGGGTCAGATCGCGGGCCGACTTGTCAAAGTACGTTCGGGCGGCAGCCTCAATTCCATAGGAGAAGTTTCCGAAGTAAATCTCGTTGAGGTACATCTCGAGGATCTGGTTCTTGGAGTAGCTCCGGGAGAGCTCCACGGCGAGCATGGCTTCTTTGAGCTTGCGATCGAGGGTGTTGGAAGTGCGTTCTCGGGGAGCCAGAAGCACGTTGCGAATGAGCTGCTGGGTGATCGTGCTGCCGCCCTCGACAATGGTCCCGGAGATGATATCCTGGATGAGGGCTCTGAGAATTCCGCGCGGATCGACGCCGGGGTTGTCATAAAAAGAGGCGTCCTCGACGGCGACGAAGGCGTGTGCGAGGTCGCTGGGCAGGTCAGCCAAATGGACTACGGTTCGTTTGCCCTTATCGGGGTCAAACAGTTCATAGATGAGCTTCCCGTTGCGGTCCAGGATGCGAGTGGTCTTGAAGATCGGGCGGTTGCTGACATTGTCGACAGAGGGCAGATCGCGAGCAAACTGCTGGTAGATCGCCGCGCCCCGCACGGCGCCAAAGGTGGCGAGGAGGCCGCCCAGCGCGCCGATGACGGCGAACCCCAACAGGGCAGCTGCCAGAAGGCGGTTGCGGTGATGGGAGGGTGGGCGTCGGGAGTGCAAGGGAGGGGCGGATCGCCGGGCGGGGTCGCGGGGAATCATTCTGGTTGGGATTATACGGGGCGGCTTCGGCGGTCCTGCGCTTCAGCGGGGACTCGGTCAATGTCTCCGCTTCCGTCGTGAGCGTCACATTCTGCTGTTAGTGCGAGAATTCTGTACCTATACTTGAAAGAAATACGTGAAGGTGAGCTAGTGCCGAAATTTCGTCGCCTAAGCACTGAAGAAATGGCCGCCATGCGCTCTTATCGACGCGGCACGGTTGACCTGACTGAATATAGCGCCTTCTTGCAGCATCTCGGCGTAGGAGATGGGGGGGAAATCTTGCTAGATGCGGGAGATGTCAAGCGGACGGTCAAGCGTCGCTTGACCCGCGCTGCCCATCTGTCGGGGAAGGATGTCCGCTACCGGAGGACCGAAGGCAACGTCGTCCGGTTTGAAGTGCGTCCCGGTCCAGAATGAGCGGCGCCATATCGCCTCACGGGATGTTGGTGGCGGTGCCTTCGCCCAGCGATGATCTAAGCGCGGCCCGGTAGCTTGGCCGAAGTGGCCCTCATCACGGGGGGTGCCCGGGGGATCGGGCGGGCCGTCGCACTTGACCTGGCGCGGCTGGGATGGTGCGTGGCCATTTGTTATCGCACGAGCGCATCGGACGCAGAGCAGGTTGTCGAAGCGGCCAGGGAGGCCGGATCGGACGCCTTCGCCGCGCAACACGACGTTTCTGATCCCACCGCAGCGAAACAATTCGTCGATGAAGTGCGGGAACGGTGGGGACACGTCGACGCGCTGGTCAATGGCGCGGGCCCTTTCCATCGGGTCGACATCCTGGACGAAACCCCAGAAGGCTGGCGGGACATGTTCGCGAACAACCTCGACTCAGTCTTTTACATGAGCCATGCAGTCGCCACCGGGATGATCGAGCGAGGCAGCGGCCGAATCATCAGTTTCAGCATGGCGAATGCCGATCAGTTGGTGGCCCAGACGGGACTAACTGCCCACTACATCGCCAAGGCCGGCGTCCTGGTGCTCACGCGAACGCTCGCGAAGTCCCTGGCACCGCACGGCATCACGGTCAACGCGATTTCGCCGGGCTTCATTGACTCCGGGAATATGTCGGACGGCGAGCTGGCCAGCGTTGCCAAGCGCATCCCAGCTGGCTATGTGGGAAGTGTCGAGGACGCGGTCGGAGTCGTGCGCTTCCTGCTGTCTGCCGACGCCCGCTATGTCACCGGCGCCAATATCCACCTGAGTGGTGGCTGGGGCATCTAACCGCTAGCTGGTGAATTGGTTCGGGAATAGCTCGCTCAGGGTCGGGTTGCGGCGGTCGTGGTCTGACAAACTCGGGTTCTTAATTGGCCACGGGATGGCGAGATTCGGATCGTCCCAGGCGACCGAGGGGGTGGGAGCCCCGTCGTAGTATTCCGTGACCTGGTAGACGTAGTCCGCCTGGTCGCTCAGGACGCAAAAGCCGTGAGCCATGCCGCGCGGAATGAATAACTTGCTTCGATTGGTTTCGCCCAGGTGAAAGACTTCCACCCGTTTGAAGGTTGGCGATTCCGGCCGGATGTCCGCGATGGCGGTAAACACGCTTCCATGCGGGACGTAGACGAGCTTTTCCCAATTCTCGGCATGGAGGCCACGCAGTACGCCCTTGAGTGAGCGGGAATGATTCTCTTGAACGAAGTGGACGGGTTTCCCTAGCGCGGCTTCCAGCTCGTCCATCCGGACGGTCTCGCGAAAGAAGCCGCGTTCGTCGTCATTAGTGAGTTGTTCTATGATCAGGAGTCCAGAAAGGGCCCCATGACGCACAGTCACTGGCAGATGCCTCAGTTGGCGTTGATTGGGTGGGGAATCGAGAGCGGATATCCGGGTCAGGTGGCCGCCGAGTGCCTCCGGCCGAACGATTGTATCAATCGTAGTAACGCCTGGTTATGATAGCGATTTCGCTTGGTAGGGCGGGGCGGTCTGGACGATTTTGAGGGGAGAAGCCCCCGGGGGTACGGCAATGGCTCGTCCGATCTGGAGAGGCGTGATCAGCTTCGGGATGGTGATGATCCCAGTGAAGCTGTACACGGCCACGGAAAGCAAAGACATCTCTTTTCATCTCATCCACGAAGATTGCAATAGCCGGATCAAGCAGCGACGCTGGTGCCCGGTCGACGACCGAGAAGTAGAGATGTCCGAGCTGGTCCGAGGCTACGAATACGCCAAGGGTCAGTACGTGATCCTCACTGATGAGGACTTCGACCACCTTCCGCTAGCCAGTCGACGGACCATCGAGCTGGCCGTCTTTGTCGAGGCCAAGGACATCGACCCGATCTACTACGAGAAGAGCTACTACCTGGAACCGGATGAGATTGGGATCAAGCCCTATGCGTTGCTGCTCCGGGCGCTGGAAGAGAAGCAGCTAACCGCGGTTGCCAAGCTCGCTATCCGAAACAAGGAACGACTCTGTGCGCTGCGTCCCTCGGATGGCGGCTTGATGCTGGAAACGCTCTATTACCCGGACGAGATCCGTATTGAGCGGCCCAAGCTGGGCGAGGTTGACCTGTCCGACGCCGAGCTCAAGATGGCGTTTAGCCTCATCGACGCCTACTCGGAGGAATTCCAGCCCGAGCAATATCACGACCAGTATCGCGAAGCGCTGATGGAAGTGATCCAGGCCAAGCTGCAAAACCAGGAAATCGCCGAGCAGCCGGAGCCGATGCCGGAAAACGTGAGTATGGATCTGATGGACGCGCTCCGGGCTAGCGTGGAAGCCGCGAAGAAGAACAAAGAGGGCGAGGCCGCCAAAGCTGGAGCTGGGCGAGGACGGCGGGCCGGGTAAGCCCCCCTCCAAACTATGGTTGTTCGTCGAGAAAAAGGGGCACCCACCGGCTCTGGCGGCAGTTCTGAGCTGGAGAAGTACGCCGAGAAGCGGGATTTCCAGAAGACTCCGGAGCCGGCTCCGGGGGTTGCGCCGCGCGACGATGGTGGCCCGCTCCGGTTTGTCGTGCAAAAGCATGCTGCTCGACGGATGCACTACGACCTTCGACTCGAGGCGGATGGCGTCCTCAAATCGTGGGCAGTACCGAAAGGCCCCTCGCTGGACCCGGCCGAAAAGCGGCTCGCGGTCCATGTGGAAGACCATCCACTCGACTACGCCGGCTTCGAAGGGGTCATCCCCAAGGGGGAGTACGGAGCCGGCGAGGTGATCGTGTGGGACACCGGAACCTACGTCCCTGACGAGCCACGCGGCGCCGAATTCGAGAGTCGGGCGCAGGCCGAGCAGGCGATCCGAGAAGGCGAAGCGGCCGGGAAAATCGCCGTTCGCTTCTTCGGCCAGAAGCTGCACGGCAGCTGGGCCCTGGTCCGAATGAAGGGCGCGGACAGCAAAGATTGGCTGCTGATCAAACATTCCGACGACTTTGCGGATCCCGATCAGGACATCCTTCGAAACGAGCGGTCGGTCCTGAGCGGGGCCTCAGTAGGCGACATCCGATCTGGACGGACGCCCGATCCGGAATACCAAACAGTTCATCCAGAGGCGCTGAGCGGCGCGCGCGCGTCCCCTTTTCCGAGCGATCTTGCGCCCATGCTGCCCAGCCTGACGGAAAAAGCTTTCTCTCACCCCGACTGGATCTTCGAGCCCAAACTGGATGGCATCCGCGCCATTGCGCTACTCCAAGAGGATTCAGTGCGGCTCCTGACCCGAGCGGGAAATGATGCCACCAGCCGTTATCCAGCCCTGGAGCACGATCTCGCGAAGCTCGACCGGGAGATCGTGCTCGACGGAGAAATCGTCGCCCTGGACGACTCCGGGCGCCCGTCCTTCGAGAGGCTCCAGCAACGGATGCATCTCGCCCGACCGGCCGACATCCGGCGGGCCGATCAAACTGTGCCTATTGTGTATTTCGTTTTCGACGTGCTGTACGCGGACGGCTATGACCTGAGGCGGGTGCCGCTCCAGCAACGCCGCCGGCTCCTCGAAAGCAGCGTGACGAGTAGCGAGAGAATCCGCCTGGTGGAAAGCTTCGCGGAAGACGGAGAGACCGCCTTCGAGGCCTTCGTAGGATTCGGTCTCGAAGGCATTATCGCGAAGCGGGCAGACAGCCTTTACGAGCCCGGCCGCCGAACTCAGGCGTGGTTGAAGGTGAAAGCAACCCTGAGCGACGACTTTGTCGTGGTTGGCTGGACACCCGGCGTCGGCGCCCGAGCGCCTACCTTTGGCGCGCTGGCCCTGGCCACATTCGATTCGGAACACAACCTGAGATTCGTCAGCACGGTCGGAAGTGGCTTTGACGATCGCATGCTGCAAGAGCTGCGGCAGCGACTGGATGCTCTCGTGACCAACGAGGCACCGGTGGGCGAGGCGCCGGCCAGTTACGGGCCGATCAAATGGGTCCGGCCGGAGCTGGTTGTGGAGGTCAAATTCAACCAGTGGACCGAAGACGGACGGCTACGGGCGCCCGTCTTCATGCGTCTGCGGGATGACAAGGTGCCCGCGGAAGCGGTTGGGTCCGTGCTCTCTCCGGCTCCGGTTGAGGTCGCGCCGCCTCCGGCCACCGCCGGGGTTCAGTTGGTCATGGAGCAGTTGGATATCCGGGGCGAGAACGCGGTGCTCGAAGTGGATGGACATCAGATCAAATGCACGCATCTCGATAAGGTGTTCTGGCCAGCCGCAAACGGGCATCCGCAGGTCACCAAACGGGACCTGCTCAAATATCTGGCCCAGGTGTCTCCTTACATGCTCACCCATCTGAAGGATCGGCCGCTGACCCTGGTTCGCTGCCCGGATGGAATGCTCGGCGAGCGCTTCTACCAGAAGCACATCGAGCTGGGGCTCCCCAAGTTTGTCGACACCGTTCGCTTGTATGCCGAGCACACCGACAAGGACGGCGAGTACGTCATGTGCAACAACCTGGCGACCCTGCTCTGGCTTGGCCAGGTGGCAGCGCTCGAGCTTCACCCCCAGTACGCTCGGGTCAGCCCGGAGCCGGATGGCTACCACCTAGGCACCGATTTTGTGGGGTCCGAAGAGGCGATTGAAGCCTCGCTCCTGAACTACCCGGACTTTGTGGTGTTTGACCTCGATCCCTACATCTACTCTGGGGATGAGGCCAAGGGAGAAGAGCCGGCCCTCAACCGGATCGCTTATGAGCGGACGTGCGAAGTGGCTGGATGGGTGAAAGAGCTGCTGGACAGTCTGAAGCTGACTGCCTTCGTGAAGACCTCGGGGAAGACCGGCCTCCATGTTTTCGTACCGATCCTGCGTCAGCTGGACTACGATGCGGCCCGCTCGGCCTGCGAAACGATCGGTCGCTTCTTGCTGCGCAGCCATTCGAAAGAAGTCACCATGGATTGGACGGTGAACAAACGCACGGGCAAGATCTTTTTCGATCACAACCAGAACGTGCGCGGAAAGACGCTCTCAGCCGCTTTTTCGCCCAGGCTGGCGCCAGAAGCCAGTGTGTCGGTCCCATTGAGGTGGGAAGAGCTGGGCAAGGTCTATCCGACCGATTTTACGGTGCACACGGCACCGGCGCGGATGATCGAGCACGGCGATCCGTGGGCGGCGATTTTGGATGCCAAGAATGACATCCACGGCCTCCTCGGCTCCTAGAAAAAAGAATGCCCCGCCTGCCCGCCCCCTGTGGCCTCCGGCCCCTGACCCCAAGCACGCGCGGGGCGCTCTGATGGCAAACCGTTTTGCGACGTCGATGGCGTCAGGGGATTAGCGGGTGCAGATTGTCGTGGGAACGAGTGGTTTCAGCTATCCGGCCTGGAAGGGCAGCTTCTACCCGAGCGACATGCCTGGAACGGGGATGCTGAAGTACTACGGCGAGCGATTCGGCACGGTGGAGATCAATAACACGTTTTACCGGATGCCCAAGAAAGAGATGCTGGAGAAATGGCCGGCCCAGGTGCCGAGCACTTTCACCTTTGTGCTGAAGGCATCCCAACGGATCACCCACATCAAACGGCTGAAGAACGTCGAGGACGAGGTGGCCTACTTCCTGGAGAATGCGGCGGTGCTGGGCTCGCAGCTAGGCCCGATCCTGGTCCAACTTCCGCCCACCGCACGGAAAGACGTGGAGCGGTTGCGGACGTTCTTGGATCTGCTGCCCAAGGACCGGCCGGCCGCCATGGAGTTTCGGCACGAGTCCTGGCACGCGGAGGACGTTTACCAGGTCCTGCGCGACCACGACGCTGCCATGTGCATCGCCGACACCGATGAAGCGTCGACCCCGTTTGTGGCGACGGCTGGCTGGGGCTATCTCCGTCTGCGCGGGACCGACTATCCCGCTGATGAGCTGCGCGATTGGGTGAAGAAGGTTCACGATCAAGACTGGTCGAATGCCTACGTCTTCTTCAAGCACGAGGACGCGGGACGCGGCCCAGCCCTGGCTAACGACTTTGTTGCGCTACTCGACAAGTAAGGATCATCTGCATGCAAAGGGACTCCCCGACAGGGGAGCCCCTTTGCATGGTGTGAGCTGATCTAACCGACGGTGATCGTTCCCGCCATGCCGTTCGGCTGGTGGAGGATACAGAAGTAGTCGAAGCTTCCCGCGCTGTTGAAGGTTAGCGCGTAGGTTGAGATGCCGAACGGATTGAAGGCCCCGATCAGCCCGGAGTTATTCACGGTGGTTGGCCAAAACACGGGGGCGCCGATCGGGAATATTCCAGGGCCTGCGATAAGCCTCGGAAGCATTGAGGGGTCCATCGGCTGGGATGGATCGGGCGGGGGCATGGACATCATCATGTCGGGGGTTGCTGGAGCAGCGCCGGCTGCTATTCCACACCGCGGATGCGGTGCTGGCAAATAGCAGCATGGAGCCGTTTGGATTGGTTGGCCTGGAGACTATGGCGGTGGGAGGAGTCGCCTTCGTCGGCTCGACCGGCGAAGACTACGCAACCGCCGGGCACGATGCGGTGTGTATCGAGACCGCGGACCCCATGGAGATCGTTCACGAGGTCATGCACTTGCAGGATACGAAAGCGGAGACGCGGCATATCCGTGAACGCGCCCGGCGTTCGGCCCGTCGCTATAGCTGGCCGGCGGTGCTCAAAGGACGGCTGCTGCCGCTGCTTCGTCGCTCGGGGGCCACTCGTCGGGCCCCGCTGCCCCAGCCGGGCCCGCTGCCCGAGCTGCGCCCGCTGCCTGAGCCGCGCCCGCTGCCTGAGCCGCGCCCGCTGCCCGAGCCGCGCCCGCTGCACACGCCTGAAACGGCGGTCGTGAGTGACGGACCTCGACCGATCGCGCTCGTGCTGCCGGCGGTTCCCGCTCGTACAGTGGCTTAGCTAGTTTCCGGTGCCGACCATCGCCTGGATAGCGCTCAGACGTTGATCGCGGAGGCGAGCCGCTAACCCCCGATTGATCTCCCCAATCAGCCCCGGTCCGCGGTAAATCAGGGCGGTGTAGAGCTGGATGGCGTTCGCGCCTGCCCGAATCATGGACCAGGCATCGTCCGGGTTGGAAATCCCGCCCACCCCGATGACAAAGAAATCCCGAGGAACCTGCTTCCGGATCCGAGCCACGGCTCGCAGAGCCCTGGAGAAGAGAGGCCGCCCACTTAGCCCCCCAACGAGGTTGGCCGAGTGTTTCGTGCGGAGGGTGGGATCCGTGGAGGTATTCACCGCGATGATGCCGTCCACTCCTCCGCTCAGGCAGACCGCCGCGACGTCGTCGATCTCCTCGTCCCCGAGGTCTGAAGAGATCTTGACCAGAATGGGCTTGGGTTGGTCGGGTCGGCCGTCCCGCTCGGCTAGGTGAGCGCGCAAGTCCAGCACAGATCGGAGCAACTCGGCGAGCGCGGCCGGTGCCTGTAAGCTGGTGAGTCCCGACGTGTTCGGCGAGCTGACATTAACCACGAAGTAATCGGCCCACGGATAGAGCCCTTCTAGGGCTGCTGAGTAATCCTGAGCGGCCGATTCAATCGGGGTTGCGGAGTTTTTACCGAGGTTGCCTCCCACCACGATCGGAGCGGGTCTGAGCTGGCTGAGGCGAGTAGCAACGATAGAGACGCCGTCGCTTGGAAAACCGAGCCGGTTCACGACGGCTTCATCTGATGGCACCCGGAAGACTCGAGGCCGTGGATTGCCCGGCTGGGGCAGAGGGGTCACGGTTCCTACTTCTATAGCGCCGGCGCCGGCGCTCGAAAAAAACGGGATGGTCCGAGCATTCTTGTCGAGCCCGGCCGCGATACCAACCGGGCTTCCGAAGGTCAATCCTTTCCAGGTGAAAGCCAGCTCGGGAGGGGTGGGCCCGAACATGGACCGCAGCCAGATATCGGCCGCCGGAAATTTCTGGGCCCTCGCTATGGCGTCGAGCGTGAGCGAGTGGGCAAACTCCGCGTCGAGGCGAAATAGCAGCGGCCGGGCCAGCCTTTGATAAAGCTCGCCACTCATAGCTGTGGGTGGGCGGGCGGCCGGTTCGGGGTTGGGACGGCGGTCCGCAACTGGCTGACCGCCTCGAGCAGATCCCGCGCTTCCATTAGAAGCTCGATCTCCTCGATGGGGAGGCGGGTCCGTCGCCGCCAGTTGGCCTCCGAGGTATCGCCTGGGATGTTTTGGGGCTCCGTTTCCAGCCAGAGATCTTCCAAATTGATCAGCAAATTGCGGGCCCGGCTCTCCGCAAGCATCGTAATACAGGCCCCCAAGATCGTCTGCTCGTCCGGCTCCTCGAGGTCGTCGGATCGGAGAAACCCCCGCCGGCGGAGGACCGCCACGAGTCGACGCCAACCTTCCGCTCCGCCACTCTGCCGGAGGGCGCCCGCGAAGGGCGGCATGTCATGGGTGTTCAAGCTCGCGACGGAGGCCGCGGGGGGCTCGCCCAGCGGCGACCGGGGGTTGAGGAGATCCAACTGAAGCACATAGAGGCGCTGGATTCCAGAACGGCCCATCTCGCCCCTCACCTTCCGGGGCACCGTACCCAGGTCCTCGCCCACTACTACACACTGCTGCCGATGGGACTCCAGCCGCAGGATCGCGTAGTACTCATCGGCTGGGTAATTGACGTAAACCCCGTCGCGACTGTCCGCGCCAGGTGGGATCCAGAAGAGGCGGTGGAGGCCCATTACATGATCGATTCGCAACAGCCCGGCATGCCGCATTTGGTGGCGCAGGCTGTCGATGAAATACCGATGCCCCTGGGCCTGGGAAGCTTCTGGATGGATTGGCGGCAGCCCCCAATTCTGACCGGAGGGAAAGCCGGGATCGGGCGGCGCACCAATCGAAGCCTCCGATACAAAGAGCTGCTGCTCATCCCAGGCGTCAAAGCCGTCGCGGCGGGCGCCAATCGGGAGGTCAAAGTACATCGTGCACCGTTGATTTGTCAGATGGGAGGCCGCGGCCGCCAACTGCCGCTCCATTAGCCATTGGGCGTACAGGTGATATCGCTCGGTTCGCTGTTCGGTGGGGGTAGAGTCCAGGCGACCGGAGCGCAACGGCTCGGGCCATTCGCGCCAGGGCGCTTGGAGCAACTCGCGAATCGCCTGGAATCGGGCATACCTCCTGAGCCGAGGATTCGCGGCGACGAAGCAGTCGAAGTCGGCGCGAAGCTCGGTGGGGTGCTCGAAGAATACATCGCTCAGGGCGCTCAGAGCGGATTGCTTGAGCCGCCCCAGCCGGGCGTAGTCGCTGGTTGGCGATCGCCGCACCATGGCGAGCTCGGCCTGAAACTCCGGACTCGCAGTCAGCGACCGCGGGGTGCTCACGTCCTCCAGCTCGGGGATCTGGTCGAGGTTGACATAGAGCTCGTTCCAGAAGAGGCGTGAGATTGGCGCATAGGGGCTGGGATCGAAGTCAGCGTCGTTGTAGGTGGCGAGCATGGGGGTGGTTGCGACGAAGCGGCCGCCGAGACTCGCTGCCCAGTGTCCGAGCCGCTCCAGATCTCCCACGTCGCCCATTCCCCAACTGTGGTCAGAGTGGAGCGCGTAGGCGGGTGCGAAGATTCCCCAGGCTTGGCCGCGGGTTGTCCGGGCGCGGGCGGGCGCCACGATTAGGAACGTTTCGGCCTGGCGGTGCGCGCTCTCGATCCGGAGGCAATGGTAGCCGGGCGGAATGGGCTCGGGCAGGGTCATCCGCCGTCGCTGGTAGACGACGCCGTCGATGCGGGCTTGCTCGGTCAGGGGTAGCTGCGTCCAGTCGGCATCCCAGGTGATCATCTGGCCATTTTCCAGGGCGAGATTGCACCGAAGGCGGCCGGGCCGGGGAGAGCTGGGAAGCTGGCCCTCGATGGTGCGGCTGATGTCGATGACCGTGACGGGCTTGAGCACCTGAGCCCAGAGCTGGGCGGTGCGGACTCGGTAGGCTGCGCCAACGTCTCTCGTGGTGTCGATCTCCGCCCCCAGGAGGCGAAGGATTGTGATGAGGGCGTCTGGATCAGCCTGTTGTCTGCGTCCGCCCAGACCGTAATAGGCGGTCTGCACCCCGAACGCCCTGGCGAGCCGATGCAGTGACGGCGGGCGGGCCCGGCGCATCGCGGGATCCACGCCTATGCGTCGCCCCAGTAGTTGGCCGCCCGGGGGCGGTAGGCGGTCTCCACGTACTGCAGGACCATGCGCTGCGCGTTGAAGAATGATCCGTTGAGGGCAACGCAGGAGCGCATGATCCTGGCGAACTCAGTGGGACGCTCGTAGTACATCGGCAGGATCAAGTATTCGAGCTTGTCGTAGAGCGAGGGAATCTCTTCGTCCGGGCGGCTCTCCGGGCCAGGATCATCGCTGATCGACCAACCGGTCACGCCCTCGACGTGCCCTTCGATCCACCAACCGTCCAGGATGCTGAGGCTGGGCACGCCGTTTATGGCGGCCTTCATGCCGCTGGTGCCGGAGGCTTCGAGCGGTTTCTGGGGCGTGTTTAGCCATAGGTCAACCCCCCCGCAAAGGAGGCGGCCCAGCGCCATATCGTATTCCTCAAGGTAGACGACGTTGATGGTCTCCTTAAGGGAGTTGGCGGCCTCAAATACCCGCTGGATGAGCGACTTGCCGCCCTCGTCGCGGGGGTGAGCCTTTCCCGCGTACACCACCTGGAGGGGACCGACCCGCTGCACCAGGCGTTGGAGAGCGCTCAGATCGCTGAACAGGAGATCGGGCCGTTTGTAGGGCGTGGCCCGACGCGCGAAACCGATGGTGAATACGGTGGGAGACAGGGTCTCCCCAGTGCGTCGCTCGATCTCGGCCAGCAGCGCAGACTTCGCGTCGCGATGGGCATCCATGATCTCTTCCACCGGGATATGCACCGCATAGCGGAGGTCGAAGTTGTCCTGTCGCCACTTTGGGATGTGGGCGTCGTACAGGCGCGCGAGCGGCGGGGCCGCCCAGGTTACCGCATTCACGCCGTTTGAGATGGAGTCGATGGGGTAGTTGGGGAACATGTCCTGGGAGACTTCCTCATGACGCATGGAGACGCCATTGACATAACGAGACAAGAGCAATGCCAGATGGGTCATGTTCAGGCTGCCGTCCCGTCAGGTGCCGGCGGCCTGGAGGAGATCGATGCGTTGATCCCCCAAGACCTGGCGGGCAAGATCGACCGGGAATTGATCCTGGCCGGCCGGGATGGGGGTGTGGGTGGTAAACACGCAGACGTGGCGGACGGCGTCGAGAATCTCCGGCCCCGGTTCCACTGCCCCGCTTTCGGCTATCGCGCGCTCCAGAAGGGGAATCGTGAGGAGCGCGGCATGGCCCTCGTTCATGTGGTAGGCATGGATGCGCGGATGGCCGAGCCGGCGCAGGAGCTCGGGCCCGCCAATCCCCAGCACGACCTCCTGGGCAAGACGATGGCGAGGGTCCCCCCCCCCGTACAAAATGTCGGTGAGGGCCTGGTCTTCGGGCGAGTTCTCGGGAAGGGAAGTGTCCAGAAAGTAGACCGGCACGGTCGCGCCGGAGGCGCCTTGAATGAGGTAGCGCCAGGCCTGGACCACCACCTGGCGCCCCTCGATGGTGACAGTCGCACGAGCCGGGAGGAGCTCGAGGTATGCCTCCGGGTCCCATTCGCTGGGAGATTCGGTCTGGACCCCGTTGGGATCCAGATGCTGGTGGAAATAGCCCTTGCGGTACAGCAAGGTCACCCCCGCCATCGGAACCCGAAGGTCGGCGGCGGCCCGCAGGGTGTCCCCGGCCAGGACGCCCAGGCCACCGCTGTAGGTGGGCATGGTCGAGATCAAACCAATTTCGAGTGAGAAGTAAGCTACCAGGCTCTCGGTGGGTGGTCGACTCACCAAGTCAGTCAAGAATCAAACCCCTCCGGGCGGCAGGTGCGAATCGCGTGGAATAGTACCCGAGGAGCGGTCGGGGAACTGATGACGAGCCCCGCGTGCCCTCTATAATCGCCGCGATTTCCCGACTGGGAGGCACCATGCGTATTTACTATCCGGTCCTCATGCTCGCGCTCCTTGGTTCGGCTGCCGCGGTTGGCCAGGCCGCGGGTGCCTCGCCGTCGCTGGCCCCCCCGCCGATGGAGTGGCCGCCGGCCTCGAGCACCGCCGCTGAGTGGTCAGCCGGAGCGCTGGTAGCCTGGGCGCCGGCGGCGGACGAGAGCCTCGTGGACCTAGGCGTTCCGGTCGGCGATACGGGCCTCGCGGGCGGCGATAAGATGGAAACCAACCCGATTGCGGCGGGAGCCTTCCAGTTGTCGGTGCCCTTTCACACCCAGAAAGATGGGGCTCGCTTCGAAAGTGCGAACTGTGGGCCCGCCTCCCTGGAGATGGTGTTGGAGGCGTTCGGCTTCCCCCAGACGAATAGTGATCTGCGATGGCGGTCCCACATATACCAGGGCACCGCGGGCCGGGGGGTGGCACCGCTCTCCAGTATGTCGCGATGGACGGTGAGGACTTCGGCCTTAGACCGGAGCGCTTGTACGACGGCCAGAGCTTCCACCGATGGACTGTCGAGGACGTCCGGGACGAGCTCGCCCAGGGCCGGCCAGTGGTTCCCCTGGTGAAGTATCGGCTGCTGCCGGGCCACGAGAGCTCGACGATCCGGTGGGATCATTACGTCGTGATTTTCGGTATGGCCCAGGATGGCTTTCTCTATCACGATCCGTCGTACCAGGATGCTCGGGACGGTGCGGCCCGCTGGATGGCCGAGGCGCAGCTCCGAACGGCGATGCAGTCGTCAAGCATTCCCGGTCAGGCAGTGGCCTTCGGCCCCGGAGCGTTTCCCCGCTTAGGAGTGCAGGTCGCCTAGTCAAATTCTCACTCGGTGGAGGCAACTCCGTAGAGGCTGCCTGGACTTGTAGAGTATGGGCGCGGGAACAAAGGTGAGACGGCAGAATGACAATGATGGCCCCCCGACTCGGGTTCGATCAGGCTAGGCAGCCAGGTTCAGCGGGTGCTTGATCCACGGGCAGGACGTGCGCGCATTACGCTCGCCATTGCCGGCTCCGATTCCAGCGGTGGAGCCGGAATTCAGGCTGATCTCAAGGCGTTTGCCGCGCTGGGGGTGTACGGAGTCAGCGCGATTACGGCCCTCACCGCGCAAAACACCACCGTTATCTTAGGCATTCTTCGGGTGAGCCCGGACTTTGTCGGCCAGCAGATCGACGCCGTGGTCGGAGATTTCCCGATCGATGCCACCAAGACCGGCATGCTGGAGAGCCAGGCGATCGTCGAGCTGGTGGCCGCCAAAGTAAGCGAGCATCGGCTGAGGCCGCTGGTCGTCGACCCGGTCCTGGCCGCGAGCAGCGGCGGCCAGCTGCTGACCCCAGACGGTCTTGCGGCGCTGCGAGACCACCTGATCCCATTGGCCACCGTAGTAACCCCAAATCTGGCCGAAGCAGCCATCCTGAGCGGGCGGTCGGTCCACTCGGTGGCGGACATGCGGGAAGCCGCTCGCGCTATCCACGCTCTGGGGGCCGGTGCCGTCGTGATTACTGGAGGCCATCTGGATGGGGGTTCGGAGGCGATCGACGTGCTCTTCGACGGTTCGGCGTTCCTGGAGCTCCGCGCCGCTCGCATCGACACCCCCCACACCCATGGGAGCGGCTGCACCTTTGCTGCTTGCCTGGCCGCTGCGCTGGCCCTGGGAGCCCCGGTTGAACAGGCGGCTGCCCGGGCCAAGGAGGTCACGACGGCCGCCATTCGGTGGGGCTTGCCGCTGGGAAAAGGGGCCGGCCCGGTCGACGTGCTTTACGAAGCGATCCACCCTAATCCACCGCAGCCACCCATGCGGCAACGCCTGGGAAGGCGGGCCCCACCGTAGAGAGGGGGACAGTAGGTGAGCTCGCGTCTCCACCGTCTCCGTTCGCTACCGACCGCCGAAGACGCAGTCGGTGGGGTTCGCTTCCTGGTCGGGGTCTGGCGGACGCTGCGCCGCGAGACCCCCACCGACGCGGTCATGAGCGAGGTCTGGCGGGAAGGCGGCTACGTCACCGTGGAGCGGCGCGCGCCAGCGATCAGCGAGACCGGAAAGGTGCTGCACGTCCTGAGCAGCGAACGCGCCGCCGCCGCTGAGGGACGAGGCTAGAGTCGAGCGCCGTCGAAACGGCCTCGGTCCGTACCGCCCGCCCCTACCTCAAGATCACTAGGCTGTGGCGGTGGCCGCCGGCGGCGGCCAGCACGCCACTGATCCCCGGGACCTGGACCGGCACCAGGCTATCGAGGACAGTGCCGTCTCCCAGTTGTCCGAACTCGTTCCATCCCCAGGTCCATAGGGTGCCGTCGTCTCTGATCGCCAGGGTGTGGCTGTAACCCGACCCGATCCCCACGACGCCGCTCAGGCCGACCACCTGCACTGGGCTGAGGACCGGGTGATTTCGCGTCCCGTCACCGATCTGCCGATTGGTGTTCGAGCCCCAGGTCCAAACCGTGCCGTCGGGCATCAGCGCCAGGCTGTGAAAGGTCCCGGCCCCGATCGCCGACGCATTGCTCAATCCGCTGACCGGGACGGGAGTCAGGCGGGGGTCGGTCGTGCCGTCGCCCAGCTCGCCATTCTGGTTGTAACCGGTGCCCCATACCGTTCCGTCGCTCAACAGCGCCAGGCTGTGGTAGGCGCCCGCGGCAACCGCGGTCACCCCGGAGAAGCCGGAGATCGGGGCAGGAGTGGATCGCCCGTCCCCGGTGCCATCACCGAGGGCGCCGTAGGTATTGGCGCCCCATCCCCAAATGGTCCCGTCGCTTTTGAGGGCGAGACTATGCTGGTCGCCAGCGGCGAGGGCGGTCACGTCCGTGAGATCGAGAACTTGGACCGGACTCTGCCGATTGATGGTCGTGCCATCGCCAAGCTGGCCACTGTCGTTGTAGCCCCACGCCCACACCGTGCCGTCGCTCTTGAGGGCGAGGCTGTGGTGGCCGCCAGCCGATATTGTAACGACGCCAGCCAGATCAGGGACCTGGACCGGGCTTGGCTGGTCCACGGTGCTGCCGTTGCCTAGCTGTCCCAGACTGTTGTTACCCCAGCCCCATACGCTGCCGTCTCTTTTGACGGCTAGGCTAAAGGATCGCGGACCGATGCCTCCGGCCTCCATCCGTAGGACGCCATCTAGCCCGGGGATGCCGATCGGGACAAGCTGGTCAGTCTGAGTGCCATCGCCCAGTTGCCCGTTGGTGCCGGCGCCCCAGCCGCACGCGGCGAATCCCTCACAGAGGGCCGAGCTCTGGGAAGGCGGAAGCTGGGCGGGCGCGGCGAGCGCGGGCGCCGACCAGAGCACGGCGGACATGGTGAGTAGCGTGAGGCTGGGCGCGATGAGTCGCTTCAAATATCTCTCCCTCAACGTATGTGCCAACGGTAGTCTAGCTGCCGGGTGGGAAAGCGTAGCCCGCGACCCCTTCGTAACGGTAGCCGAAGCTCGTCTGGGCGGCATCCCGTTCCTGGGTGCTGATCGTATAGAAGTAATCGCCGTCCCGGTTGAGACGATAGAGCGGGCTCGCTCCCGTCGTGTTCTCGGGCGGTGCATAAGCCACTGTTCCTTCGAAGGTGAAGCCATAGATGTGCTCGGCCCCGTCCTTCTCGGCCGCGGACCAGGTCATCAGATGGTGGCCGCTCGGGTTGACCAGCCGATACACGGGAACTGAACCGGTTGCCTCGCTAGCGTACAGGGCAAAGGCGACCCCCTCATACCGATAGTGGTAGATCGATTGGGCGCCCGCGCACTCGGCAGCACTCAGGGTGTAGACGTGATCGGGGTAGGCGATCGCGCTGAGCCGGTAGACCGCCGATTGGCTTGACCCGCCCGGCAGGCAGGGGACCGGCGTTGGCGTCGCAGTCGGGCCACCTGGAGTCGAGGTTGGCGCCGCCGTGGCGGTGCGAGTCGGAGTGGCGCTGACCAGGGGCGTCGCGGTAGAGGAGGACACAGGTGTTGCCGTAGCGGTGAGCACTGGCGTCGATGTAGCAGTGAACGGGGGCGTCGGGGTTGGCGTGGAAGTCGGAGCCGGTGCCACTCCGGTTGCGGACAGGCTGTGGCGGTGGCCGCCGTCCGCGGCAGTCACCGAGCTGATCCCGGAGACCGGGGCGGCCAGGGCGCGATCGACCACCGTGCCGTCTCCGATTTGGCCGAACTCGTTCCACCCCCAGGCCCAGAGGGTGCCGTCATTCTTGATGGCTAGCGTATGGCTGTGGCCCACCGCGATCCTGGAGACGCCGTTGAGGCCGCTGACCTGAGCTGGGGTCAGGCCGGGCGTGACGAAAGTCTCGTTTCCGAGCTGACCGTTGGCGTTCGTGCCCCAGGCCCAGACGGTGCCATCGCTCTTCAGGGCCACGCTGTGATAGGCTCCTGAGCCGATCGCAGTGATGCCGCCGCTCAATCCGGTGGTCTGGACCGGGGTGTAACGCGTAGTGGTGGTGCCGTCCCCGAGCTCGCCATTCTGGTTGTACCCGGTGCCCCAGAGTGAGCCATCATTCTTAAGGGCCAGGCTGTGATAGTCGCCGGCCGCGATCTCGGTGATGCCGATGAAGCCGGAGATGGCGGCCGGCGTAGATCGGGCGTCTCCGGTGCCGTCGCCCAGGCCGCCGTAGGTATTCACTCCCCAGGCCCAAACGGTGCCGTCGTTTTTCAGGGCCAGGCTGTGCTGGTAGCCGGCCGCCAGCCGAGTGACGCCGGAGAGCCCGGGAACCAGAACCGGGGTGGATCGCCTGGTGGTCGTTCCGTCGCCGAGCTGACCATTGCCGTTGTAGCCCCAGGCCCAAACGCTGCCGTCACTCTTGAGCGCAAGGCTGTGGAAGGCGCCCGCCGCGACGGCGGTGATACCGCTCAGACTGGAGACCTGGACCGGGGTGAGCCGTCGGGTAGTGGTGCCGTCGCCGAGCTGGCCGTAGGGGTTGTCGCCCCAGGCCCAGGCGGTGCCGTCGTTCTTGACCGCCAGGCTGAATGCGTCGCCGCCGTCGAGTTGGGTCACGCTGGTGAGGCCGGCTACCTGAACGGCGGAATGCTGGTCTGCCTGGCTGCCATCGCCGAGCTGGCCGCTTCCGTCCGCTCCCCAGGCGCAGGTTTGGGGAGCGCTGCATACTGCTGCGGCAGCCACCCCTTCGCCCTGAACTTCCTGGCCGGAGCTTATTCGGGGCCAGAGGGGAAAAGGCATCAGCAGGCCAAAGACCAGGCCCGCCCTGAATATCGGGAGAAGCCGGGCGGGGATGGGGAGCGCGTTCGGTTTCAAGAGGGACTCCTCGGCGCCCTTGCGCCGCCTTTGAGTCTGGGGCTCCAGGGTAAAACGAGCGTTTCGCCCAGGTAAGAAGGTGGTCTGAAGTGGCGTAACCGCGTTGACCTCTTAGCCGGCCCGAGCATTCGGGCGTCACGAACAAAACCGCGAATCGTGGTGAAACGTTACAGCATGGAGCTTGCGCCATCCCCGAATGGTGGTGATACTCTGGCAATGTTGGGGCGGGCACGCATGAGCTTATTGCTCGCAGCGGTGCTGGCCGGCGCTTATCTCGCCCAGGGTTTGCAAGACCTTCGCGACCCAGGGCCCTACTACGACGAGCTTTATCAGAAGATCTGGTCGATCGCCGTTTGAGCGCGACCGATCGGCAGCGGGTCCTTCGCGCGCTCCGGCTCCTTGACACCGACGAGCGGCACCCATCGCTGCGGGTCCATCAGCTGTATGGGCGGCGGGAGGAGTGTGGTCGGCTTCGGTTTCCGACGAGCTCCGCATCACTTTTAGGCGAGTTGGAGAGGGCAGCAAGCTGCTGCTGACCTGTAGCCGCCATTACGATGAGTAGTCGGGGGCTAGGTGGGGGAGACGGTCGGGTTGATGACTATCGGACGACAGAAATTTGGGTGTCGCCAACCGACGGAGGCGAGACACGATCTCGAATGCGGATAACGGGCCGACGCTGCTGGTCGGGTGTGCCCCCGAACCGCTGCTTAGCCGGATCGTAGCTGACCTTCGGGATCGAGAACCGGGGGGCACCCTATGGATGCTGGCCCTCGATGATGCGCTTGCGTCCCTGGCCGATCGGCTCATTCCGTACGTCGATCACGGGGGAATCGTGGCCAACCTGCGGGATCGACGGCGGCTGTTGGGTGAGCTCCGGGCGGCCCGCCCCGCCGAGGTGGTGATCCCGGTGCCGCGGGGCCAGGTGTTCACCATTTCCAACCTGGCGGTGCTCGGCTGCCTGGTCGGGGCGCCCATCCGGGTGGTGGACGAGAATCTGGACTACCGTTGGGAGCGGCCCGGGCTGAGGACGGTTGGCTGGTACCTCGTCCAGAGGACGCTCGCCCGATTGCCCCGCCCCGGACGAGCTGCCATCTCCAGCCGCTCCATCCGGGGCTGGCCCTGGCTGATCCTGGCCTACTGGGTTTTGCTCCCGTTCCGGGTGGTTTATTCTTGGCTGCGGGCGCTCTGGCTACTCGGCCGCTGGCTCCGACGAGCCCGCTAGGGCCGGTCGGGTTTACCCGGGGGGCAGGGGTCCGGCACGCCTGACCCGCTAGTGACCGGTGGAGGCGTAAGCGCTGACGTCGTAGCCGGCGACCTGGGCCCACTCGCAATAATTCGGGATGCGGGTGGAAAAGGGGGCTGACTGGCCCGGAGCCAGATCCTCCGCGTCGGGATAGAGGGTGGCCGCGCAAACCAGGGAGCCGTCCGCGTCCCGCGCTGCCATGATCAAGAGCACCCGGGCGGCTGGCCCAGCGCCGCTATTCAGCACGGTTCCGCTGATCTCCACGTCACCGGACGCAGTGGTCGCCAGGACCTGATCGGCCATCTCCAGCCCGGGCCGGGAGGCAAACTGATCGGAGTCGACCATCTCCACGGACACCTGGTAGCGGTCCCAGGCCTCCGGGAGCAGGACGTCGAAGGGCACGGTTGCGCCTTGCGCCAGTTCGACGTAACCGAGTGGCCCGCCCGACCGGTCCTGGACCAGCGCACCGTCCTTCCAGAAAGTGGCATGGATCCGAGCGCCCCGTGGCCGGCCCGTGGCGTTGAAGACTTCACCAAAGAACCGCGGGTTGCCAAAGTAGACCTGCTGGGCCAATCCACGGATGTGCAGCTCGCCGATCTGGACGACCTCGCCGCCGGCCGGCCGGTGGGGGTTGAGATCGACGCCTGGGGTGGGGAGCACGGCCGGCGCATCGGCCCCGGGCGGTCGGGGGCGGGAGAGCAGATCCGCCCCCGGATCGCACGCCAGGCCGGCGAAAGCCATCAGGACACCGAGTAGTAGCGGGGCAATCTTCAATCTTTACTCCCGTCTCGTAGAGATAAGTTGCGGGGCTGCCGGGTCGCGCAACATCGCGGCGTGGCCCCCGGAAGATCCGGGCGCAGGCTTCGTCTTAGGCTTGGGAGGGAACTGAGGTGATGGGGGCCTAGGAGACCGCTTGACGCTCAGTTGGGGACAGTTTCGAGGGTCACCCGCAGATGTTCAGGTTCCGGCCCGGAGAAATTCAATTTTTCGAAGCCGATGACCGTGCCTGCGCTGTCCTTCATCAGCACGACTTCATCGACGGTTTCCTCTGAGGTGCTCTCGCGCAGGGGATCACCAAACCAGACCGTCAGGGTGCGCCCCCGTCGATCGTAAAAGACTCTCACCTCGTCCACACTGGTGCTCCAATCTTGATGGCGTCGGTCAAGTAACAGGTAATAACGAAGCCGTAACCATCGACAACTTTGACCACGACGCAGAGCCATCGGCCCGGGCGCTCGCCGCCGTAGAAAAGATACACGTCCTCAGCGACGCGGCTGCGCCGAATTTGCGCGGGCCCTCTAAGAGCCGCGGCAACGTCCTGCTGCCGGCCGGCCATGACCGGGTGCTTGATGGTCTCAATTGTCCTCCAAGCCGTAGCCGTTAGCCGAACGCGGATGCCGATTGGTGTGGGAATCTCCCAGAGCAGATCCGCGCTGTCGTCTGGACTCACAAAACTCTCTCCGTCGGGACACCATGGACATGGCGTCCTCTCTCCAGCCTGAATGAGAGGGTAACGGGGATGCCTGGGGATCGTGAGGCTGGCCTTCAGATGTGACCACCAAGGCGACACTCTCTGGGGTGACAGCCTGTGTAGGGAGAAAGTGGAGCGGCTAGCCCCACAGTTCGTCGACGGCGATTTGGAGGCTTGCCATGCCGCTACACCTCCGGTGGCTGAGCGCGCTGTAGTACCTGGTGGACGTCGGTGGCGCGGGCCAACTCGTCGGCGTCGCGGCTGATCCGCTCGCCGGCCACCACGGCCAGGGTGGGGCGGCCCAGCCGAGCCAGGATGGACGCCCGCTCCGAAGCGCGGCGGACGTTGCTTATCCCAACCCCCACCGACACCTCAGCTACCAGGTAAACCTCGGCGTTGTCGCCCCGGCGGCGCCCAGTAAGGACTAGGTCAGCGTCCAACACCGATGATCGTTTCGCTTCGGATATGGCTCCGGCCTGGAAAGCGTCGTCGACGATCGCCGCCACCCGATTCGGTTCGAGCAGCTGCAGGCGCAAGGCCAACGATCCGAAGCGGCCCGGATATTTCTGGCGGTATTCCAATTCGAGGGCCCGGCCAGCGAGGGTGCCCAGGTGATCATCCATCGAGTCCTGGCGGCGATCGAATCGGGCCTGGGCGGCGATCAGCTCGTCGATTCGCTGTTCGGTGCGGGCCTGGAAGGCCACCAACCCGGCCATCTGTTGGGTGAGCGCATCGACCCGCTCGGCGAGCTGCCGCATGAGCGCGGGCAGTTCGAGCAGCTCGTCGGTGAGAATCTGACGACGCAGCTCCGCCTGCCAGTCGGGCCGTTGCCCGAGCAGCCGCAGGAGATCCTGGAAATCATCGACGGTGAAGGCCATGCCGAATTATAGAGATGCCGGAGAACTCGGAAAACTGAGTCGCCCGTAAACTGAAAGCGCGCGATGCGCAGATTGCGCCGATCTACCGCATCCCGCCCAGCTGAAAGGGAACCCGATGCCAGGTGCTGAGGTGGTCTGGGGTCGGCGATGCCCGGCGCGGGACTGCGCCGGCAGCGCCAATTCGATGCCACGGGTGGCCGAATGACACGGCGGCCTGCTTCGGGAGGTCGGCGGTCGAGTCGGGCTGAGCCTGCGGCTGCGCGCCGACTCGCCCAACTCGCTGACGATGGGCCGCTCCGCTGGTGGCCCCGGTTCCGCTCCATCCGCTGGCCGTTAAGGTCCTGGTGGGCCCAGCTCGACGATGGCTGGCGGTGGGCGATCGGCATCCTGATCGTCCAGCGCTTGGTGCTGGCGATAGTCGGCCTGGCGGCGCTGGGGTCGGCCTTCCGAACCGTGGACAACGAGTTCACGGCGCTGATCCTACCGGGCAGCGATTCGTGGATCTCGCTGCTCTCGATGTGGCAGCGGTGGGACGCGCTCTGGTACGAGAAGATCGCCGAGCAAGGGTACCAGGCCACCGGCGGCAGCACGAACTTTTCCCCGCTGTTCCCGTTGCTAGCCCGCTTCGTGATGCTGAGCGGCCTGCACTTCGTGGTGGGCGGTTTGCTCGTGTCCAGCGTCGCTTTCGTGGTCGCGCTGCGGGTCGTGTACGACCTGGCGCTCCACGACACCCGGAAGGCGGACCGGACGGAGCCTCCTCCGGGCCGGTCTCGGTCCGGTTTTCAGACGCGGGTGCTGGGCCGAGCGGCGTTGGCGACTCGGCGCGCCCGGCTGACCGTGCTGGCGCTCGCCCTCTTTCCCAGCGGCTTCTTTTTGGTCGCCCCGTTTACCGAGAGCCTGCTGCTCTTGCTGGCGGCCCTGAGCCTGTGGCTGGCCCGCCGCGGCTGCCACTGGCAAGCCGGGCTGGCGGGTTTCCTGGCCGCCCTGACCCACGCCAACGGAATTAGCCTGGTGTTTCCACTGGCCTACGAGGCACTCCGCGGCTCAGGCCTGGCGCCCGGCTGGTCCGAAAGAGGTCGAAACTGGTTGGGGAGGTGGCGCGTCGCATTCGCCTTGCTTCCGATCGCCGGGGCGGTCGTCTGGAGCGTCTACCTATCGATTGGCGTGGGGGGGCAGGCGGGGCTGCTGGCTAGTGCGCTGCGGCTCGCCGAGGCGCGCCTGTTGGAACTGGCCCGCGCCGACGTCACTGGAGCGCGTGCGCAGGTCTGGCAGTTCAGCCCGCCCTGGGAGCTCATCAATGCGAGCGCTCAGTACGTTATCCACGGGCTTCCGCCCTGGGGAGTAGTGCGGATGGGCACCTTGCCGGACGCCTTGTCAGGGGTTGAGCTGCTCAATCTGGTCTGCCTGCTGGCCTTTTGCGGCCTGGGCATCCTGGCGCTCCGCTGGCTGCCCCTGAGCTACGGGCTTTTTCTGTGGCCTAACCTGCTGGTCCTGATGACCCGCCAGCTTCCCTATTCGCCGCTGGAGAGCACGAATCGGCTGGTCCTGCCCCTGTTTCCCTGCTTCATGGTCATGGCGATGCTGCTGGCCGGCCACCCCAGGACCGCTTTCCTGGGTCTGGCGGCGAGCTGGCTGCTCCAGCTCATCTTATTCAAGCAATTCGTGCATTGGTGGTTCATCGCCTGATCTCGGCGGCGGCCAGGGAGCCCCGCTAGCCGGTTGCTGGGTGGTTCTCGCGCCTTGCCTTCGGCCGCTCGGGAGAATAGGGCCGAGACCTAGATGAGGAAGATGCCCGTTCGCGGGGCGTGCAATAATTAGGCAAGACTCAAGCCGGAGTTAGATGCGGTGGAGGCGGCGCAGATGGAGCAAGGGCGGAAGGAACGGGGTCAGCAAGACGTTCTCCTCTACGAGCAGCACGGCCGACAGCTCGAGCCCGAACACCTCGGCAAGTTCGTGGCCATTTCGGATGATGGACGGATTCTTTCTGGGAGACACGGATTCTTTCTGGGAGACACTGAGTTGGCGATTGCGCAGCAGGCGGTCGCGGAATTTGGGACACCTGGGCCAATGATCCCGAGCACCTCATAGCCCAGCTCGCCGGCGCGGAACGGCTCCAGTGCGCCGCTCAGGGCCCACCAGCCAATAATGCTCAGCGTTCCAACGAGCTTCGTGGCTCCAACCCGGGGATCCGCTTGCATAGCATCGATCCGGGCACCGATGCTTTGTTGGACGCCGGCCGGTAGCCGGCTCAGTTGCCGCCGAGCTGACTCCGAGAATTCAACGGAGTAAGGCACCTACAGGGCGAGTTCAGCCTTGACCATTGCCCCACGGGACGGCGCCATGCGCCTGGAGGTCTGCGAGGGCCGCGGCGGACTCCTCAGCGTCCGACCGACGGCGGCCGTCTCGTCGAGGGATTGTTTCGCCTGATGCTAGCTTGATGATTTGACCTGGGCCGTCGCCACGTCGATGAGCGCTCTCAGCGCCCGGTTCACCGAGTCCGAATCGTGAAAAACGGCTGCAACGTCCGTCTCCAGCAAAATCACGTTTGTTCCGGCTTGATAGGCCTCGTAGTATTTCCCCCGAACACCCCCCTTGAGGTCGTATTCGGCTTCCATGTCCTCTTCGCTAGTGTCACTCGCCAGACTCATACGTCCTCCGTTCAGAGAGGGTGACCTCCCGAGCTCCAATGATCCGAATGGCATCTCCGCGATGGGTGTGCCACACGATTACGATTCTTTGTCGACCGGTGAGGCCCGTGGTGAGGAATCGCTCCTCCAGACCGGAATGCTTCCCGTCGGAAAGGGTTGTCGCCAAGGGGTCGCCAAATACGGTGATGGCTTCGTCGAATGCCACGGCATGTTTCGCGAAATTGACTGCTGCTTTCTCGCGAGACCACTCAAAGCGCACGCACCAAGCTTAGCACGGTTGTCCGTCGCTGGCCCCGCCCTCGCCCCCCGCCCAAATAATTCGCACCGAATTTGCATGTAACGCATACCCGGGTACTGCGTTTGGTAAGGTGCTCGGGCCACAGGGAGGGTGGCTCACCAGCAAAGCGAACCGCGCGTGCGCAGGGAACGCTGCGTTATATGTAGCGATGCCAAGCCCTTCGCCCTGCGCCATCCCTGGCACCGTTAAGCGGAAACCGAGCGGGCCCGCTAGTCCTGAGCCGGTCGAACCCAACCGTTCGCCCTGTCCGCCCGGCGGACTCCGCAGTCGGAGAGGCACTCGAAGGGTCAAGGGGTTGCTCGAGTGCTATCCTGGCGAAGGATCGAAGACTCGTCTCAAAGAGATAACAGCACAAATAGGCCGTTTCTGGGCAGAGTGCATCATAAGCGGCCATCACGTGGCATAGGTCATGGTTAAATCAGCGTAGGCGGCGAGAACATTCGGATAGAGCGAAGATTGCCGACAGAGGAGTGATCCGGTATGGTGGCGCAGTCGAAAGAGGCGGGTTCGCCTCAGGAGTGGGTTTGGGCCGCAGGACAGGACCCATCCGCAATCCATGCGCGTCCGGGCGTACCCTTGGTTGACAGGCCCGGATGCCTATGGTAGGCTGCAACCCATGGGGACTCGAGGGCGGCAGCCCCCGGCTCTGGCGCGTGCCGAAATCCCTTGGCCCCGACCGGTTAGAATCAACGTTGGCGATTACGCGGCGGTGGTTGGGCGACGGGCCCAGACCCAGTAACCTTGGTTTAAGCAGCCTCGTGCCCGCGCACCGAACCTACGACGAAACCCAACAGGAGGGAAACCGCATGGGGGTACGAGCCCCGACCCGCGTCAGTGACGCCAGCGAGCCTCGCCACTTCTTTTTGGCCCCGAGCAACGGAGCGCCCCGGGACAGCCGCGGTGCATCCCTCCCCGCGCCAATCTTTTTCGGAGGTAAGTGACTAGTGCTTAACCCACGCGCGCTCCGTAAACGGAACCCCGAAGCAAGCGAGGAGGGTCAATGATGGAACTCATAGCGTCTTTAAGTAAGGTCGGCCGACTGGGTCGGCTCGCGCTTGTCGCAGGAATGATCATTGCGACGCTGACGCCGGTAACGGCGCTCTCTCAGCAGGTTGGCGCGGAAGCCAATGTTGGCAGCCTTTCGTCGGCGGTTAGCCCGGCCACAGGTGCCGCGAAGGGGACTTGGACGTTCACCTTTACGGCGGGTGGCGGTGGCACGCTCGGGTCCGGAAGTTCAATCAACCTCGGCTTCCCCGCTGGCTTCACCATACCTTCCACGATCGCGACAACGGCAGTCTCCGTCAACGACGACACTGATTCCGCAGCGGTCACCGTTTCGGGGGTTTCGTCAGACTCGACGACTCGGACGGTAACCATCGTTCTTGGAAGCAGCCAGATCGACAGCAATGACGTTGCCACCGTGAAGATTTACCCGTCGTCGGGGCTCACCAATCCGTCTCCGTCGGCGGCAACTACTTACACACTCGGCACGTTCTCGACCTCGGTGGACACCGGCACGGTGAACTGGGCCGTGGCAATCGGCGCTGCAACGGTAACGACTGGCCTCGCGGTCGTGATCGGCAACCAGGACGGCGCAGCCGGCGACACGACCGCTGCCAATGCGGGTGCGAGCTACAGCTTCACCTTCACGCTGAGTGCCTCCGGTGCGCTCGGCACCGCGGGTGGTGACCAGATCACCCTGACCTTCCCGTCTGGCTTTACGGTCCCGGCCAAGAGCACTGCGGGACCCACCCCAGGCGTCTATACCAACAACATCTTGTTCGACGGGGACGGCACACCCGACTGCGTGACGCCAGACGGCACCGCTGCCGCATTGGCGAACGTCACCGTCAGCAACCAATCCATCACGTTCACGGTTGCTGAAGGTGCCGCCAACAGCGCCCAGGTCTGTGTGCTGGTGAAGGCGGGCGCAGGCGTGCGTAACGGCCCCGCCGCTACCTATACTGGGGGCTTCAGCGTGTTCACGACGGCTGACGCCGGGACGCTCACCGTAGCGCAGTCTGCCAGCGGCACGGTAACCGCGGCGACCTCCGTGACCGCCGTAACGGTCGATGCTCTCGCGCCGACGACGCCGAGCGCGGCCTCGGTCTACGAGATCAACTTCACCCCCAGCGCAAACTCGGGTGAGATCGCCTATGGTACTCTGGTCGTTGGGACGAGCTCTATTACAGTGACCTTCCCGTCCGGTACGACGGTGCCTAGCACAATCGCGCCAGCGGATGTCAAGGTTGACACTGACGCGACCTGCAGCAACGGCACCGCGGTGACGGCAGCCAACCTGGTAACGGTTAGCGGTCAGGCCGTTACCGTCGTGGTTCCGGTAGCTCCAGCTCAGGCGGCGGCAAGCTGCATCCGGTTTGAACAAACCGCGGGCATCCGCAATCCCGCCGTGGGTATCACCACCAATACCCTGACTATCTCAACTTCTGAGGACACTGCCACGGTTACCAGCGGAACCTATACCGTGACCGTCCCGGCGGGCTCCGTGGGTGCCGTCGCGGTGACTCCAGTTAACAATAATGCGTCGGCCATGGCCCTATACGAGATCGTCACCACCGCCACGAGCGGCCTGCTGATTGCGGACACGATCGCGGTGACCTTCCCGTCCGGCACCACAGTACCAAGCACCTGGGCGGTGGCTAATGTGCGGGTCGAGGCTGGGGCTGCTGATGGTGACTGCACCGATGGGACAGCGGCCACCGCGGTATCGAGCAGCGGGCAGGTCGTCACCATCACTAATCCGACGCTGTTCGCGGCGGCCGCGGAATTCAACCTCTGCTTTGCCAAGGCGGCGGGGTTGGTGAACCCGACCTCCGGTAGCAAGACGCTGACCGTGAGCACGTCGGAGGACACCGCAGCGAAGACCTCGGCCGCCTACACGATCGATGCGGCAAGCTCGATGACGGGCGTCACCAATACGCTCGGTAGCAACGGCACGGGCGCCATCACGACCTATGAAATTGACGGCACCACGAGCGCCGAGGGTGCCCTCACGGCGCTCGTGGATACCGTGACGGTGACCTTCAACTCGTCGACCACGGTTCCGTCGACGATCGCGGCCGCCAACGTCAAGTTCGACAACGACTCCGACTGCACCGACGGCACCGCGGTTGCGGCGGCGAATGTCAGTGGCCAGTCGGTGAGCTTCACGGTCCCGACCGGTGAAGGCGTTAGCGCCTCGAGCGTCTTCAGCGTCTGCTTTACAGCCGCGGCGCTGATTGTGAACCCCAGCACGGCTGCCAGTTACACGGTGACGGTGACCGACTCCGCGGACACTGCAACCGTAACGTCCAGCTCCTACACAGTGATAAGTCGCGCGGTGACGGGCGTCTTTGTGACGCCTGAAGTCACGAACGGCGGTGTGACGAGCCTGTACGACATTAGCTTCGTCGATTCTTCGGGAATGGCGGCTAACGATACGATCACCATCGCGTTCCCAGCCGGCTTCACGGTCTCCGCGTCGCCCGCCACGGTCGCCGCCGGGTCAACCGCAAAGGTGTCTGACTCGGGCGACGGTGAGACCTGCGCCACCGGCACCAATACCGCGGCGGCGACGACCGTCACCTACAGCAGCGGCGCGCCGACCTTCACCATCACGAACCCGGATGCGGTCGTGGCTGGAGCGACGGTCTGCGTGCGGTTCGCTCGGGCGGTTCTGATCACCAATCCCACCACTGCGGGGAACTACACTGTCACGGTGAGAACCTCCATCGATACGACCACGGCCAGCTCCACGTTCGCGATTGTCGCCCCGACGAGCCCATCGTTCGCGGCGGACCAGGGAGTGACGAACGCCCCAACGACAGCGAACACGGCGGCCGTGGTCGACGTGATCTTCACGACGAGCGCGAGCGGCGCGCTGACTTCGGCCAACAACGATACGGTTACGATCACCTTCCCAAGCAACACAACGGTCCCGAGCGCCATCACGGCGGCGAACGTGAACTTCGCCGATACGACTGGTGACGCGGAAGCGTGCGGCGCAGGTCAGGTCGTTCCTGCCAACCCCACTATCAGTGGCCGGGCAGTCACGTTCCGGACGCCGGATGACGTGCAAGCGAGTGGCGCGATCTGCATCCGCTTCGCAACGGCTGCAGGCCTCATCAACCCGAGCGCGGGCTCTTACACGGTGACTGTCAGCACGTTCCGGGACATCACGGCGGCCACGAGCGCAATCTACACCGTCGCGGCAGGCGCAGCGACGAGCATCGCGTTCACGACGCAGCCGGCCGGCACGGCGGTTACGAACCAGCCCTTCCCGACGCAGCCAGTCGTGCGGGTGACCGATACCAATAGCAATGGGCTCGTGAACAAGTCCATCCAACTCGTGATCAAGGCCGGCACCGGAACCACCGGCGCTATCCTGACTGGATGTACCGCGAACCCGTTCCTCACCAACAGCTCGGGGAACGCAACGTTCGCCGGCTGTCGAATCGACACGGCCGGCACGGGTTACATGCTGACGGCTACCGATGGGTCAGACGTCTTCACCGGCAACCCGGTGGATAGCGTGGCATTCGATGTACTGGCCCCGACGCCGACGCCGACGAGCACGGCAGTTGCGGCAACCGCGACGAGGACGGCAACGTCTACGCTGCCGCCAACCTCGACAACGGTGCCGGCGGTAGCGACCGCGACGCCAGTAACCATGGTCGGCAACGCCTCGATCAGCGCCAGCTCCAACCCGGTCGCGGGTGGGACTGGGAACGGAACCACGGTCATCACCTGGAGCACCGGGACCAACCCGGGCGGCACCGGTGACGTGCGACTGTCGGTCGATGGCGGCGCCGAGGTCGTATTCGCCCAGGGCACAAGCGGGACAGGGACAGCCAGCTTCATCCAGGCCGGCCATACCTACCGATTCCGCCTCTACCAGGGCGTGGGCGGCAGTAGCGTTCTCGGCGCAGTCACGGTGACCCGGAGCGCGGGGAGCCCATCGGTCAGCGCGAGTCCGAACCCCG
Source organism: Chloroflexota bacterium (assembly GCA_009692845.1). Lineage (GTDB taxonomy): Bacteria > Chloroflexota > UBA6077 > UBA6077 > SHYK01 > SHYK01. The sequence goes on from SHYK01000001.1 coordinate 396,251, forward strand.
CGACCGGCGGGACAACCACCGTCACCTGGTTGACAGGGAACGGTGGGGATGGCCAGGTTTGGGTGTCCCTGAACGGAGCCCCCGAGGTGCTGTTCGCGCAGAACATCTTCGGAAGCCAGAGCGCGACGTGGATCCAGAGCGGCTCGACCTATCGATTCACGCTCTACTCGGGCACTACGCACAGCACGGCAATGGCCGCGGTGGACGTGACCTAGGGCAGGATCGAAACAACCGAACCAACGCACGAAGGAGGGGGCCCGAAAGGGCCCCCTCCTTCGTATGCTGCCGCAAGGCACCGGTCCGGCCGAAGGAGGCTTCAAATGAAGAAGGTATTCTCTATCCGAGGGCGAGCAATACAGGTGGACCGGCCGGACCCCCGGGATGGGAAGGTCTGGCTGGCGGTATGTGACGATCTCGCGCTGTCTACCGCTGGGGAAACAGCGGACGAGGCGTTGAGCCGCGTGGTTGTGGACCTTCCAGAGTATTTCCGTGACCTCTTGAAATATGAGGCCTACGGAGAGATGGTCGGGAAGCACGAAGAGAAGTTCTTGCCAGTTCAGGGCATCGCGCCGGGTAAGTACAGGCTCAACAAGGACGACGGGAACTTTGTAATCACCGTGGCCCTGGAGCTACGCCGGGCAACGGCATCTGTCTGAAGACAGTCGCCAGTGGCTAGGCTGGGACCAGGTGAGGGGAGCCCTCTACGGTTGCGGGCTGGTAGATGACTGGAGCTGGAACGCAAAGAAGATCACTCCTCCGAGCAGCAGCGCGCCCAGGATCGTTGTCCAGAACCCGCGGCTAGTGCGGGCCCGGCCTCCAAGATTGGCCAACTCAGTCCGGAGGGATGAAGTCAGGCTCAAGAGATCGTTTCGCTCCCGATTCGCGCTTGTGGTGAGACGATGTCGAGCACTCGGATACCGAAGTTTTCGTCAACGACGACTATTTCGCCGTGAGCGATGAGGCGGTCATTCACCAGGATGTCAACCGGCTCGTTGGCGGGCTTATCAAGCTCCACCACCGAGCCGGGACCGAGGCCGAGGACTTCTCGGATAGTGAGCTGAGCTCGCCCCAGTTGCACGCTGAGCCGCACTCGCACGTTGAGGAGGAGCTCCATCGTTCCCAGGGGTCCGGCCGGTGCGACTTCGTCGAGGGCTCCGAATTCCACCGGGGTCACTCTGACGCTTCCAGCTCGGGCAGTGGGCACAGCATCGGCTTCACTTGCTTCAGTTAACGGGGTTCCCAGGCGGGGATCTTGTTCCATGGCGACCTTAGTCCTCCTCAATTTCTGGGACGGCGGCGGTTATCTTCATCGCGAGTCGGCTCCGAAACCCCCGAGGTTCGGCAACGAGCACGCGAATTTGGCGGAAGGAGCCAGTTTCCGGCCAGCGGTCCACTTCGTGGGTAATGGTTAGGGCACGGCGGGTTGGATTTAACGCTTGGACCATTTACCACTCCCCGTTCCCTCAGCCATTTCCGACCGAGTCAGTTGCTCTTTGCCTGGCAGCCGGATATCGACCGGCCCCATCTTCGAATGCTCCACCAAGCCTCCTTCCGAAGCAGCTCGCTGCTCCACCGGCCACGCCGGTCATGGAGGGGAGTATATGCAGGGTTTCCCATCCGTACAGTCCTCTGCAGCATGAAGTCCGGTCACCCGCGAGGGTGATCTTTTGATGAAGCCGTCATCATGCCGTAGTATGACGAACCCTGCCGGGGAGTGGCCATTGCTGGTAAGTTGTGGCTGTATATAGATGGCTATGATCAGTAAAAAGAATGCTGTTGGGATACGTTCGCTTCCGCGTAGGAGTGATCGAGGGAACCCTTAGGCTTGCTAGGGGGGAGGACGATGCGGGACATTGGTTTGGTCCGACGAGCAGGTAAGTCCGAAATGAGGCGGAGGAGCCCGCGCTCGCGGTTACCAGGAGGGTGAAGGAAATGGAGCAGGGAGATCTCTCCGATGCGGGCCTGGCCGAGAAACGAGCCGAACAGGCCGCGGTTCGAGAGCATCCGGAGCGACGCGGCCAGGGCTTGGTGATTGTCAATACCGGAAACGGGAAGGGGAAGACCACCGCCGCGTTGGGGGTCCTGCTCCGGGCGTGGGGGCGAAACATGCATGTGGTCATGTTCCAGTTCATCAAAGCGGCCACGGCCAATTGGGGAGAAACCCGGGCAGCGACTCGGCTGGGAATTGAGATGATCCCGATGGGCGCGGGCTTTACCTGGGTAAGCAAAGACATCACGAAGGATCGCCAGCTCGCAATCGACGGCTGGGCTCGAGCGAAGGAGCGGATCCTATCGGGCGTCGATGACATCGTGGTGCTCGACGAGCTTACCTATTTAATGAGCTTCGGCTGGCTGGAGACCGGAGAAGTCATTGAGACGCTGCGGGCGCGGCCGACTGGGCAGCACGTGATAATCACCGGGCGCGATGCCTCGGCTGAGCTCATCGAGTTTGCCGACCTGGTCACGGAGATGCGCGAAATCAAGCATCCCTATAACCTGGGGATAAAGGCCCAGCCGGGCGTGGAGTTCTGAGGGTGTGGTCGGCCAAGTGGTGACCGGGCGGGAAGCTCGCTCCGAGTTAGCCGATCGCATCCGCGAGCGGGCTCGTGAGCTCGGCTTTGATTTGATCGGTTTTGGCTCCGCGAATCCGTTTGACGAAGAAAAGACGCTGATTTTGGAGCATCTCGCCCAGGGTCATCTGCGCGGGATGTCCTGGATTACGCCCGAGCGGGTCGCACTTTCCTGCAATCCTGACGAACTGCTTCCGGGTGCCCGGTCGATAGTTGGGCTGGGCACTTCCTATGCCTCGTCAAGAGCGCCATCAGCTAGTTCTCAGCTCATCGGGCGAGTTGCCCGGTATGCCTGGGGGAAAGACTACCACGACGTCATTCCCCCCAAGCTGCGGCTGCTGGCCGAGTTCATTCAGGAGCTTGGGGGACCGGACATCGCGACGCGCACCTTCGTGGACACCGGTCCCCTGGTCGATAGAGCGGCGGCGAGACGGACTGGAGTAGGTTTTGTTGGGAAAAATACCTGCTTGCTGACCGGACGGCAGGGATCATATGTGTTCCTCAGTGCCATCTTATGCACACTCGATCTGCCCGCGGACCCGTTGGTGACCAAAGACTGCGGCTCATGTCGGGCCTGCATCGACGCCTGCCCGACCGAGGCGCTGATTGCTCCCGGGGCCATGGATGCGACCCGCTGTATTTCGTATCTGACGATCGAGCACCGCGGTTCGATCCCCAGGGAGCGGCGCCCCTGGATCGGCGATTGGGTTTTTGGCTGCGACATCTGTCAGGAAGTCTGCCCCTGGAATCGGGCGCGATCAGCTACCGAGCATGCGGAATTCGCTGCTGCAGAAGGGGTCGGCCCGGAGCTTGATCTCGCCCAGTTGTTGACTCTCGACGAAGCGGGTTTTCGGTCGCGGTTTCGAGGGACGCCCCTCACCCGTGCCAGGCGAGCCGGGCTCCTGCGAAACGCTGCGGTTGTGCTCGGGAACCGGGGGGATGCGGCGGCCGAGGGCGTCTTGCTGGCTGCGTTGGACGACTTAGATCCGCTGGTGCGCGAGCATGCCGCCTGGGCGCTGGGCCGGATTGGTGATCTCTCGGAGGGTGCGGAGTCCCAGATTTTAGCTGTCTGGGCCCGAGAGACGGACGGGACCGTGCGCGAGGAGCTGGGGATCCTGGTAGCCGCGAGCGGGCGTATTCCTTCTGAGCCAGTCGTTCCCGGGTAAGTTAGTGCATCACCCAGGCCTCTCCTCGGCGCTCGCTCGATCGACCCCGAGCGGACGGATCAGGATCGGCGGCCCGCTTACGCTGGCGACCGAGAGGGTGTACCACTGGTTGAGTCGGAAGCCGGGTGGGCCGCCCTCGGGCCGGAGTTGCACTGCAGGAAATGCCGATCCCGGGAAGCAGGGAGCTCTAGTCTGGGGCGGTGGCCGGATCTGCGCTAGCCGGCTCGGGCTCGCCGCAGCACATGTCCACCGGAGCGGGTCCGTCGGCGGCGGCTTCGGTGTCGTCCTCTTCGCCCGCCTTGCGCCGGCGCCGCCGGCCGGGCTCAACCGGGCGAAGCTCGTCCAGGCTGCCCAGGTAGTCGATGTAAAGGATGCCGTCAAGGTGATCGATCTCGTGCTGGAGGATGTGGGCCTGGACGCCGTCCGCCTTGATCCGCACGAACTTGCCGGCTCGATTCTTTCCCCGCACGATGACTCTTTCTGCCCGAGGGACGGTGCCCACGAAGCCCGGGATTGAGAGGCAACCCTCCTCGGCCATCCACTCGCCTTCTCTGGCCTGAATCTCCGGGTTGACCAGGACGGTCTGGCAGGTTTCCTCGGTCTCTTCGTCGTCGTACTCGGCCACTATCACCCGCAAGAGCACGCCGATCTGAGGCGCCGCGAGCCCAATGCCGCTGGCTGAGTGCATGGTGTCGAGCATGTCATCGATGAGGACCTGAATCGACCGCTCGATCTTCTTGACCTTGATCGATTTCATGCGCAACCGGGGGTTTTCGTAGTTGACGATGGGCCGAACTGCCACAGCGGTCTCCCGAATCTGGGTTGCCTAAATTCTACCGGCTCGGCATGCGTTGCCGCTCGCGGCGGCCACAAGCGGTGGTGGAGGAGCCGCCTCAGGTACCGGCGGGGCCAGCCCTAACCGTTAGGGTGTAGGCGAGGGGGCCGCTGTTGGGGTTCGGGTGGCGGTGTTGGTGGCAGTCGGAGCGATCGTCGGCAGTGGCGTTGCAGTGGGTGTCAACGTGGTAGGAGCGACGATCGTTGGCTCGGCCGTCAAAGTCGGCGGCGCGGTCGGGGTGGGCGCCGGCGTATCCGACGGGGTCGCGGCGGGCGTCAGAGTCGGCGATTGCGTCGGGGTGGCGGTCGGGGTCTCGGTCGGCACCGTGGTGGGCGTTGTAGTCGATGTCGTAGTTGTCGCGGTTGGAGTCGCGGTCTCGGTCGGCGTGGCAGTAGAAGTTGCAGGTGGGACAGGCGTCCGGGTAGCCGGCGGGCTGGAAACGGCCGATGGGGTGACGGACACGGTCTCAACCGTGGTTGGCGTCGGGACCTCGGTGAGCGCCACCGAGGTGGAGGTTGGCACCCGGGTTGGGCGTACCGTCGGGGTGATGACTGGGGTGGCGGTCAGGGTCGGACTGAGTGTGGGCATGGAGGTTGTGGTCGGTGTGGCTGTCGGAGTTGGCGTGCTAGTCGAGGTGGCGTGCTAGTCGAGGTGGGCGTGGGAAGCGGGGGTAGGAGGCTCTGCGAGCGCTGAGCGGCAACGGCGCCGCTCAGGGTTGCCACTTCGATCGAGTCGACCGGCGAGCCGTCGGTGCCAATTCCGCCAATTGCATAGAGCTTCGAGTCGCCATCGGGCGAAATGAGAGCCAGACCAGCCCGGGCGAAAAGCAGTTCGGTGCGCACCAGCCATTGGTTGGTGGCCGGGTTGTATTCCCAGACGCTGCGAGTAGGGTTCCCCGCCGCGTCCCGACCGCCGGTGGCGTAGATGCGACCGTTGGATGCGGCCACCAGGGCGAGGTCCGAGCGGGCAGCCGGTAGCGAGGCCCGGGTGGACCAGGTGTCGGCAGCGGGATCGTATACCCAGAAGCTACTGAAGGCAGAAGCGGTGCCCCGCCCACCCGCAACGTAAATGTGATTGCCCTGGCTGGCCACGCCAGCTCGGTAGCGGGCGCCGGGCAGGGCTGCCACGGCGGTCCAGGAGTTGGCCTGGGGATCGTACATCTCGACGGAGTTGAGCGGCCCCCCGTTCCAGCCGCCTATCGCAAAGACTCGCGCGGACGGACCCTCATCCTGGGCCACGACGATGGCGGCCAGTCCGGGGTAGGCGCGTGCGGTTCCCAGGCTAGTGAGCACGGTGACCTGTTCGGTGGCCGGGGCAAATGCCTCGGCGGTAGTGAGAGAGGCGCCATCGGCAGCGGCGCCGCCGACTGCGTAGACCAGGCCATCCAACGAGGTGGCCCCGAGGGCCGAACGGGGGCTGATGGTGGAGGCGGACTTCGCCCAGCCATCCCCAGGCAGCCAGCTTTCGATCAGGCCAATGGGTCCCGAGTTGGGGGAACCGCCGAGCAGATAGATCCGTCCGTCGCTGCTCGAAGTGATACCTGAGTCGGGCCGATTGGCTTCGCCCATGCTGGAGCTAGCTGCCCAGGTCAGGGTGCGGGAGTCGAAGCCCAAGCGGCCACCGATCTCGACAGTCGCCACGCCGCCGTTGGAAAGGCTGTTGAAGGTGCCCCCCACGGCATAGAGCTTGCCATCGGCGCTGGTGGCAGCGCCGAGCCCAGCTCGGCCGATGACCAATCCTGAGGATGGCATGGTGGTCCATCGGTTGGTGGTCGGGTCGAATTCCTCGACGACGGTCAGGTTAGGGGAGTCGGCGTTGCGGCCACCGATCGCGTAGATCCGGCCGTTCGGGGCCAGCGCCGCCGCGAGGTACGCCCGCTCGGTCGGCATTTCCTGTCTGGTGGTCCAAGAGTTGGTGCCCGGGTCGTATTCCTCGACAGACTTCAGATAGTTGGCGCCATTCCAACCGCCCAGGGCGTAAAGCTTGCCGCTGGGCGCGGCGACCAGGGCGAGTCCGGATCGAGGGTTCTGCATGGGAGTCGGGCTGGTAGACCAGGTGTCCGACGAGGGGTCGTAGCTCTCAACTGTACTGAGCGCCGCCCCGCCGGCGGACCGGCCGCCAGCAACGTAGATGCGGCCATTGGAGCCCGCTGCCGCGGCGAGCGAGTCTCGGCCGGTGGGCATCGGGGCCAGAGTGGACCAGCGATCCTGAGTCGCGTCGTACTGGTCGACAGCGGTGCGAGCGCCCGCCCCGCCGAAGGCGTAGATCTGGTTGCCGAGGGCAGCCGCGGCCAGGCCAGACCTGGCGGAGGCCATCGCCGCCCGGGGGGTCCAAGCACCGGTCGTCGGGTCATAAGCCTCGACCAGATTCGAGTAATCCGAGCTCAGGCCATTCGTTCCGAGAGTCGCATAGAGCGGGCCGCTACCGGTGGCGCCGCCGATAGCGTAAATCTGGCTGTTGCTGGTCGAAACCAGGGCCAGTCCCCAGCGCGCGGACGACAGGTCCGCGCCCCAGCTCCAGATCAAGGCCCCGGGTAAAGGTGTCGGCGTAGCGGTGGGGGCTGAGGTCGAGGTGGGGGCTGAGGTCGAGGTGGGGGTAGGCAAGCGGGTTTGGGTCGCGGTTGCGGCGTTTGTCGCCGTCGGCGGGGCGACGAGCGTGGCCGCCGCCGGCTGAGTGGCGGAAATAATCTGGGTGGCCAACGGCGAGGGTGACGGAGCCGAAATGAGCGCGGTTGTACTGGGCAGAGGGGTGGGGGGCAACGTGGCACTCGGAACGGGGGTGGTCGGCGCGGTAGGCGACAGCGTCCGGGTGGCCGACGGGCTGGCCGTGGCGCCGCCGGTGGCGACGGGAAGCGGCGTGAGTGACGGCGTCGTGGAAGCCGGCGTAGTGGACGCGGCAGTCGCGGTTGGGACGGACGTGCCCGCCGTCGGCGAGAGCACCGGGGTGGCAGTGGTGGCGACGGGACTACCGTTGGGGGTTACTGCGGCCGTCGCGGATGCGACGGGCGTCGTAGAGACGGTAGCCGAGGCAATCGGAGTTGTCGAGGCTGACCCGGTCGGGGTCGCCGTGAGCGTGCCTGTAACGGTCCCGGCCGGAGTCAAGGATCCGGTGATCGAGGCAGTGGCGGTGGCACTCGCGGTGACGGTGAGCGTGGCCGTGATGGTAGGCGTTGGGGTAGCGGTAATCGTAGCAGCTGGGCGGACCAAGAAGGCGCGGAGAGATTGTCCGTTGACCCCGCTGAGGGTACCAAGCGCAGCCAGGCTGTGGACACTGCCCGCTGCCACGGCCCCGACCGGCTTTCCGCTCAGGGTGCTCACGTAGATCGGAGTGCTAGCTTGGGTCGTTGAGTTGTTGCCCAGTTGGCCCACCGAGTTGTAGCCCCACGCCCAGACGTTCTGGCTGGCGTCTATTGCCAGGGCGTGCTTACCCCCCGCGGCGATCTTCGCAATGTTCGCGAGGCAACTGGCCGCAAACCCGCCACAGGTGGAATCGGCTGGACCGGCGCCGGGCAAGACCTCCACTGGGGACGTAGCCATTGAAGTTGACTCGTTGCCCAGCTGATTGTGGTCGTTTGCGCCCCACGCCCAAACGTGATGGTTCGAATCCAGCGCCAGGCTGAAGTCGTCACCGTCGGCGATCGCAATGATGCTCCCCAGGCACTGGAAGGCGTTATTGGTCTGGCAGGCGACGGACAGGGTGACGCTCTGGTCTCCAGCGACCACTTGAACAGGCGTCAACGTGTTTGTGGTGGACCCGTCCCCGAGCTGACCGGCGCTGTTAAGACCCCACGCCCAGACGGTACCGTCATTCCGGACGACCAAGCTGTGGTTCGCCCCCGCCGCGATTGCGGCCACCGGGCCCAACGCAACTGAAGTAGCGGTCGGAGTCGCCACCGCGACCGGTGCCGTGCTGCTGGGTCCGGATGCCTGACCGTCACCGAGCTGGCCGTAAGTATTATCGCCCCACGCCCAGACCAGGGAGCTCGTATCCAGGGCAAGATTGTGGTTGCCGCCGGCCGAAATCGCGGTAATGTTGGCCAAGGTCGCACCGCCCTGTGCACCGCCGACTACCTGGGCAGGGGCCGCGTTCGCCGATGGGCTGAGGCTTCCGCTACCAAGCTGGCCGGATCCATTGCCTCCCCAGGCCCAAACACGGTTGCTCGAGTCAAGCGCCAGGCTGTGGGCGTTGCCCCCGTCGACCGCCGAGATGTTGGAAAGCCCGCTAACCGGGACTGGCGTTGCCGCGCCTGGCGTCGCCACTGGGAGTCCCAGTTGGCCGCTGCTGTTGCTTCCCCAGGCGATCACGCCGTTGGCCGCGGTGACGGCCAAACTGTGGGAGTCGCCCGCCGAGATCGCTTTCAGGCCCGATAGCTGAATCGCAATCGGAGTGAGCCGGTTCGTGCCGCTCGTCCCGTCACCGAGTTGACCGACGCCGTTGCCACCCCAGGCGTACAGCCCCGGGGTTGGGGTGCTGGTGATCGTTGGGGTCGGGGTCGCGTCGGTGACGACCACCGGCGTGGCATCGGCCGCGTTGCCGGCGGCGTCGAAAATTTGGCTCGCGACGGCGGAGAGCGTGTCGCTGCCCGCCTCCACATCCCCGGACAGAGCCAGGGTTGCCATCGTTGAGCCCGCCGGATGGCTAATAACCGAGCTGATAGTCACCCCGCCGCTGCTCTGGTCTATGAAACTGAAGTCCGTCAAGATCCGTGGCCCGGTAGCACCGTTGCTCGTGAACACCCCTTCACTAAAGGTAACCACGAGGGTTTGGAGATTGGGGTTGGCCTGGACCGAGAGGATCGTGGGGTTCGTGCCATCGGCTACCAGGACTGGCGTGGCCGCGGACGGATTGCCTGCCACATCGAAGATGGTCGCCCCAGACTCTGCCCCGAGGGTGTCGGCACCGGGCTCCGCGTTCCCAGAGAGGGTCACGACCGCGGTTGGGGCGCCGGCCGTATGGGAGACGGCAATGATGGTTACCCCACCTGTGCTGGAATCGGTAAATGCGAAGTCCCCCGCCACCAGAGGGCCAGTGGCACCGTCAAGGCGCCATAGACGAAGGCTGCGGCGTTGGTGTCGTAGTAGGCCTGGTTGGTGAAGCTGAAGACGTCGCTGCCAATCGAGTCCACCACGCTCGGGCTGCCCTGGATGTCGAAGGTGCCGTAGTTGGTGAGGCCTTGACCCCCGCCGAAATAGAGCTGTCCCCCGACTCAGTCAATTTCATGTCCTGGGCCGTTTTCGAGATTGGCGAGCAGATATTTCGGGTTGTCACCGGAGATGGTGAGCACTCCGTCGTTGTAGAAGAAGCCGTTCCCGGTAATCGTACCGCCGGTCCAGGTTGTGGCCGCCGAATGGAGGGCGGCGAAATTAATGTCCAGGGTTCCTCCGCTGATCTCCAGGTGGGAGACCGAGGTGGAACACTCGCACCCAAGTACGTTGAGGAGGCCGGAGGTCAGCGCCAACGACCCGCCGCCGGTGGTGGAGACGCTGTGGAGACCAAAAGTCTCGCCGTCGATCTCGAATTTGGCGTAGGGCGGCCAGGAGGCGGGCGTGCTAGAAGAGACTGCGTAGTTCAACCCGCCGCCCTGGACGAGCAAGATTCTGGGGACGGAAGCGGTTCCGTCATCTATCTGAATGTTCCCGTACCAGTTCTCGAATCGCACCCCCGGGCCGAAGCCGGCATCTTGCGCGGCCACCGGGTTTCGGCTGGCAGCCTTGACCTGGGACCGCGACTGTACGGCGGCTGGTTTGGCCGCAGCGGGCTGTGCGTGGGTTGAAGCACCAGAAAGTCCTGCGGGCGCGTTTCGGCGCGGCCGTGGCTCGCTGCGCAGATACGTGGAAGGCCGGGTCGCCCCGAATAAGCGTGCCATAGATGCAGTCGGGGTCGCAGTCGCTGTCGTTCAGGAAGGTGGGCAGCGCGCCGCCCCAATACACCGCCATGACGCCGTCGCCCATGAGGAAAGTGCCGTAGTTGTCGACCGCGGCGCCGTTCCCTAGATAGAGGCGCCCTCCGGTCCAGCTCGTATTCCCATCGGTATAGAGGATGGCCCCGAGCAGATATTTGTCCGCACCACCCGAGATATTGAGCGTCGCCCGGGCGTCGACAAAGCCGTCTCCGCCGATCGTGCCACCCGTCCAGCTCGCCGCCCCGTACAGATCGACGCCGTAGCCGTTACTCACCATCAGCCCGCCGCCGGTCTGGCTGAACTGGGTTGGGTCGTTGCCCCCGATCGTCAGATAGCTTGCAACCGAGACCGTGCCCGAGCTGATGAGGAAGGTGCCGAGCCCCTCGACCGTGCTGTTTCCACCGAAAGCGAAGGTGCCTCCGACGAATTCGATCGCCGCGTTGGTGCCGACAGAGTAGTCGCCCGCGGCGCTGTTCCCCCCGTTCATCGTTAGGTGGCTCCCAGTCGCGACTGAAACGCTGGGGTAGGTGCTCGAATTATTTTCGAAGAGGACGCCCGGTGCGAAGGCGACCTGCGAGGAAGTGATGCCGTCCCCGATGGTGAGAATGCCGTGGTTGACAACTCGCGGGTTGGCTCCGCCGCCGTAGGCGAAGACGCTGGTCCCAAGAATCTGGAAATAACTCCCATAGCCATTGGTGAGTTGAGCGCCGTTAGCCAGAGTTAGCGCGCCTTCCGTCCAGGTGCTGGGAAAAGCGCCGGAGTTGTAGTTGAGAGCCAGCGTGCCACCAAGTAGGGCTTTCTCCGCCGTTCCGCTCAAGGTTGCGATGTTCCCGATGCCGACCACGCCTGGGCCCTGGATAGTCCCGCCGCTCCAGTCGAGTTGGCCGATAACGGAGAGGTTGCCCCGACGGGTAAGCGTCCCGCCGGCGAGGTGCAGATCCCCGGAGATCGAGCTAGAGCTGGCGTCGGAAGCGCTACCGAGATTGAAGGCGGAGCCGGAGCCGCTCATCGTGACGCTGCCATACACGCTAAGGGAATTCACCACGGTCAAGACGCCGCCACTTGCGTCCAGGGTCACCCCGCTGACGTCGTTCGACGACGAGCCATTCAGGGTGAGCGTGCCACCGCTCGCGATGCTCAGATTTCCGTCGAGGTGGAAGCCCTCCGCGACCTCGAGACTGCCAGCGGCGAGATCGAGCGCTGCCGACAGGGCGTCCAGGCTTCGGATCGTGTTCGCGGTACGAATGGTGACGGTGGCGGCCGCCATCTGCACTTCGTCATTTAGTCCGGGGACCCGATTGAGGTTCCAGTTGGTCGGAACGTCCCAAAAGCCGCTGGCCCCTCCGACCCAGGTGATGACGGTTGGCGCGGTGGGTGGAGTTGGGCTGCTTGAAGGCGTAGCGGTGGTGGAGCCGGTTGGGGTCGGGGTGGCGGTGACCCCGACGATGGTTGCGTTTGGATTCGGGGTTCGAGTTGGCGTTTCGGTTGGGGTGCCAGTGGAGGTCGGGGTAAGGGTTTCAGTTGGCGTGAGGGTTTCCGTTGGCGTGAGGGATTCTGCCGGCGCGGGGGTTTCAGTTGGTGTCACGGTCTCGGTCGCCGGCGTTCCAGTGGTCGTGGCTGTTGTAGTCGGAGTGGGGGTCGGAGTCGCGGTCAGCACCGGAGTCGAGCAAGGCGCCCCGATCGTGTTGCTGGGGTCCCGATAGGCAAAGATGCCGGTGTTCGGGTTGCCGAGAACCGAAGCCTTTCCGAGTGAATAAACGGAGACCCCAACCGAGTTGAGCGCGGTGCACGCTTCGGCGTGGCTTCCCGCCCCTCCGTAGAAGAGTTGGAAGGTGGTCGATGCGCCGGGCGGGAGCAATCCGAATCCCAGATCTAGAAGCGTCCCAGCGTGGAAACTGTCGCCTGGATTGGTTGGACCTTCATCGAAGTAGCCGGTTTGCCCAGCCTCGCTGCGGAATCCAAATGGATCAGGAGACGCAAAGCCGCCGTCACTGGTGAAGAGCACGGTCGACGGCGTCGGCGAGACGCCCCGCAGACTCACATACTCGGCATAGGGCGACGGCTCAACATTCCAGTCGAGAACCCGACGGTAGCGGGCGTCAACCGGCGCCCCCGAGATGTTCTGGATGGTGACGTTGACCTGGTAAAGCTGGGTTGCGCTCGAGGGCTGGAAGTTGTGAGTCACCCGCAGCTTGTCCGCCACGATAACCTGGGACCTGGCCTGCGTGGCGCCCGCGGTGAACCGCTCGACGGTGATGTAGGAAATCGTGGCGGTCGCGCCCGGCGCTACATAGCCGCTCGTTCCCGAGATCGCATCGCCGGCGCCCCATCCATCGGCCGAGAACCCGCCCAGGAATTCCGCGTTGGTCGGCACGTAGCGCAGGGAGACCCGGCTCGAAGTAAGTCCAGACGATGGAGGGCCCGCAGGGCCTCGGAGAGCCCCGGCCGGGTCCAGGCCGAGTGTAACGACGCCATTGGAGATGGCCGCTGGGATCGGAGGGGCGGAGGCGGTAATCGTGGCCGGCGGGATGTAACCGAACATCGCGGTCGCTCCGACCGCGGCCCCGCTGCCTTGACCGCGCACGCTTCCTGCACGGGCGCGTTTGCATTGAGGGGACCGACGGCGGCGCCCACCACGTCGCTGCTTTGCGCCAGTGAGTATGTCTGGGCGCCCACGGCAGTGAGGGAGGCCAACGCTTCGCTCTGATTCGCGGCCGCTCCGTAGAAGAGCGTGAAGGTGGTGCTCTCGTTGTTGGCCAGCATGCCCAGGCCGAAGTCGAAGAGCGCTCCCTGGTCCGTGGGGCCGTACTGGAAAGTATCGCCGCGAATGCCGAGATCACTCCGCGGCGCTAACGGATTGGGGCTCTCGAAACCGTTGTTGCTGGCAAACAGCACACCCCCAAAGGGTGGGTGCACAACATCTTGGGGAGGCTTACTGCCATCTGAAAAGTGGGAATCGAGGGGCCGTGGCCCACGGAAACACCGCGCCACTCCGGTGAAGAGCGGCTTACACCAGTACTCGCTGGTCACCGACTCGGCGGGTAACTCGCTTCTGATCAAGGTGCTCCAGGATCGCTAGCGCGTACTTGCGGCTGGTTCCGAGACGATCGCGGACCTCGGCAACCGTCGACGGCCCCTGGCCGGCAATGAGCGCCCGAACCTCACCCAAGAGCTTGTCGTAGGTCTCGCGGGTGTAGACCAGATCGGTCGCCACTTCCACCAGAGCCCCTCGATCAATGAGCACCTGCAGTATCTCGTCGGTCAATGCGTGGGCGTTGATCATTGCGGCGCGATCCGGCGGTGAGGCTCCGGCCGCATCCAGGGCTTGAGCCATCGCGGCTACCCGACTCTCGATCTCGGCGTCCAACGAGACTTGATGGCTCGGAAGGTGGAGGAAGGGGCCGTCGGTGGCCGCAATCCCGGCCTCAATGAGCTTCATCTCGGCTCGGGGGAACGTCCTGGTGTCCAGGCCGAGCCGGCCCCGCACCTCCTCGCGAGGGATGCCCCTCCGCAACGGATGCTCCCCATGATAGGTTTCGAGCTCCGCTTGAGCGCGGCCCGCTAGCCGTTTCCATCCATCCGACGATATGAGGAGAGTGCCCGAGAGCAGGGTACCCGGAAGTACTGGCTGGTCCGGGGAACCTGGAGTCTGGGCTCCTCCTCTGCCGCCACTAGGCGTGGTTCCGAGCGAGAGGACTGTCTGGTCTCGGATCATCCCCGCGAGCAGGTCTACTAGCTCGTCGGGCGTCTTTCCCAGACGAAGAGCCAGTTCTCCCAGTTCGGCGGGCTCTCGGCTCTGGAGCGCCTGGACCGCTTGCTCAGCGGGACTCCCCCGGTCCAGGATCGTGAGTTGCTCCAGGACTCGCTCCTGGTAGCGACGGTGGCGCTTGGGGTGCTCGTCCACCACCGTTCCGCCCCCGACCGTGAGGTTGGCCGATGGCGACCGAATGATGAACGGATCGCCGCGTACCGCGCCGACCGGCCGGTCGAGCCGAATCTGGGCCCATCCAACCGCTCCGGGCTCGAGCCGGTCGTGGTCCAGAAGGCCGACGCGGCCCAGGGCCTCGGTTGCACCGGTGTGGAAGGAGACCTCTGCATTGTGGAGCAACGGTTTCGGAGCGTCGGCGACGATGCGCAGCCGAACGTCGACGGCTCGGGTGGCGGTCAACCAGCCGGGGGCAGTGAGGATTTCGCCCCGCTCGATGTCATCCAGTGCAAGGCCCGCCACGTTTACCGCAACCCGGGTTCCGGCCGGCGCTTGATCCAACCACTTGCGGTGGGACTGCAGGCCGCGAACCCGCGCCCGGTGGCCGGACGGCACCAGCTCGATCTCCTGACCGATTCGCAGCTCCCCGTCGATCAGGGTCCCGGTCACCACGGTGCCAAAGCCCGGCATGGTGAAGATGCGATCGATCGGGAGCCGAGGCCAACCGGTTTGCCGCCGATGCCGTTCGTGGGACAGCAAGTTATCCAGCTCGGCAGCCAGGTCCGGGAGGCCCTGGCCGGTCAGCGCGGACACCGGAATAAGCCGAGCCTCGCGCAGCGCTGTAGAGGCGATTACCTCCTCAACTTCCGCACTCACCAGCCCCAGCCATTCTTCATCGACCAGGTCCATCTTGGTGATGGCGACCACCCCCGCCCCCACCTCGAGCAGATCGAGAATGGCGAGGTGCTCGCGAGTCTGGGGCATGATGCCTTCATCCGCGGCCACGACCAGCAGCGCGATGTCGATGCCGCCGACCCCGGCCAGCATGTTCTTGATGAAGCGCTCGTGTCCGGGCACATCGACGATGCTGACCTCTTGGCCGCTGGGGAGGCGGAGCCAGGCGAAGCCGAGATCGATCGTCATGCCTCGATCTTTCTCTTCTTGCAGTCGATCCGGGTCGATGCCGGTCAACGCCTCGATGAGGGTGGACTTCCCGTGGTCAACGTGGCCGGCGGTGCCAATAACTCTCAAGAGGAAAGGCCCACCCGCCCGCCCCATTTAAGTCGGGGGGCGTAGCCCCCTGAATCCCCCGGAGACGTGAGGGTCGGGGGGCGGACGGGCCGCCTGCGCGCTGAACTTGGACGACTAGCGGCCAGCGGAAAGCTCATTGACTAGGTGGGGTGTAGTGGTGGGTGGCTAGCCGCATCGGGCGAGGTATTCGATAGACCGGGAAGGGTTGGCCGAGCTCGATGTGGCGGTCGAAATACTCCCAACGGGCGAGACCGTCGTCACTCTCCGGTTCGAGCAAGTAGATGAGGAGATTGCCCAGCCGTTGACCTGCGAAAACGACGAGGTCCCCCGCTGCAAAGCTGACCCGCCGTCGCTCTTTACGGACGGTGAGCACGGTCTCGAAGCGTTCGATGCCGGTGCAGATGTCCGGACTGTGGGTCTTTTCGGTGGCGAGCGCGACGTAGGCTTCGATTTCGAGGTCCACGTCCTCGGTCAGCGCTTGCACCTCAATATTGTGCTGAAGCAGCTTGGGCCCGATCTCGGGCGCTCGGATCAAGTAGGCGTACGGGCGAGGGACCGCGACGGTCGGGACGAAGCGCGCGTAATGGGGAGTTCGGTAGGCGGTCAGGCGTCGCCCAGGGATGCGACGGGCCCGAATGGACGGTGCATCGTAGGCGAGGATCTCCGCTTCCTCTAAATAGTGCACCGGCCAATCGAATTCGAGACTTCCATCTGCTGCCCGGCGCGCCGCCCCGTAGTTAATCCCCACGAGGTCGTCGGGCTGAGGGTTCCTCCCCCGCCGGATGGTGTCCACACCGGCCTGGTCGACGGTCGCCATGATCTCTTCTGGGTGAGCGGCGACGTACTTCATGATCTCAAGAAGATAGGCCCGGATAGTCTCGACCCGAGCCGGGAAATCGATGTACGAGTAGGTTTCCAGCAGGACGTCCATCCGCCCGGTTAGACCCCGGTAGTGGCTGCCGAACCGCGGGAGCCCCGGGTAGGTCTCCCAACCGCTGGCTGGATCGTCCTGGTCACGGTAGTTTCCATAGAAGAAGCCGCGCCGGCCGATGCTCGCTTGGACCGATTCGGCGACGCTGGGCAACAGCTCCGTGCGGGCGTACTCGATTGGGCCGGGGTGGCCGCTCATCGAGAGATGGGCAGTGTCGAAAGTGAGGTCGTAGGCGTGGATCGAGCCATCGGTGGTGTGGCAGTCCACAAACACGTGGGGCCACCATTGGCCATACAGTCGCGACAGATGGTTTGACTCCACCGCCTCCTGTTTCATGTAGTCCCGATTGAGGTTCCAGCCCTCTCCAGTGTTCCGCGTTCCGACCCCGCCGGGCGGTCCGATCTGCCCTTCCAGAGTGGCCAGGTCAAGCTTTCGATTTTCGGT
Organism: Chloroflexota bacterium; assembly: GCA_009692845.1. Lineage (GTDB taxonomy): Bacteria > Chloroflexota > UBA6077 > UBA6077 > SHYK01 > SHYK01. The sequence goes on from SHYK01000001.1 coordinate 413,056, forward strand.
TGAGATCCGGTCATTCCCGTCCGGGTTCAGAATGGGTACCACGACCAGGGTTAGCCGATCGAGAAGGTCCGGTTCCAGTCCTTCCAGGGTGAGCTCGCGCATCAGGGCGAGCATGGCCTCTTTGCCCTCGACTTCCCCGGCATGGATGTTGCAGTTGATCATTAGGATCGGGATGCCGAGTCGACGGGCAGCGCCCGTCGTGAAAGCTCCGCGATGGGAGAGCACCACTACCGGCATGTCGCGCCCTTCGGCGGAAGTGCCCATCGAACGGACCCGCACGCGAGGGTTGTCCCTCCGGAGCCTTCGCAAGAATGCGACGACATCCGCGTGAAGAGATGTCTCTCGATAGTTGGTTCGCTCGGCCCGATTGAGCAGGGGAGGCAGGTTTCGTGCCAATATTTCCATCCTCGGTTCCTATTCTGAATTCCAGATTCTAGCCAGGTCGCGCATGCCGGCAAGGTCGTTCCACTATTATTGGCGCCGTGGCGATCCCTAGCGAGCAACCAGCCGAGCTTTCCCTGGACCGAGTGGTGCAATATCCGCGGCCTGGGACCAATGGGCCGTCCGCCTTCGCCTTCTCGCCGGACAGTCGAATGCTCACCTTCCTCTGGAGCGATCGCTCCGATTCGGCACGGGATCTGTGGGCGATGGATGTGGAGTCGGGCCAGCGGCGAATCCTGGTCAGTGCTGACCAGCTTGGAGCGGCGGAGGGCGATCTGCCTCCGGAAGAAACGCTGCGTAGGGAGCGGCAACGAGTCCGGGACGGTGGCATCACTCAGTATCAATGGGCGAAGAACGCCGACCGGATCCTGATTCCGTTCAACGGGCAACTTTACGTAACAAGTGGAAACGGCGAGCGCCCGCGGCACGTGGCCCCGGCCGACTCGGCCGCCGTCGATGCCCGCTTGACGCCGGATGGGACCCAGGTCGTCTTCGCCCGGGATCGCGAGCTGTGGGTCGCATCGGTCGAAACCGGTATCGCGGTTGGACTGACTTCCGACAGCACCCCTACGATCAGCAATGGGGTAGCGGAGTTCATCGCCCAGGAGGAGATGGGTCGCCCGAATGGGTTCTGGATCGCGCCGGACGGTGCTCGAATTGCCTACGCTCAGGTAGACGAGGGCGATGTTCCCGAATACCCGATCGTGCATCAGGGCTTGGACAGCTGGCGTATCGAGCACCACCGTTATCCTTTTACGGGGGCGGCCAATGTGCGGGTCCGGCTCGGGGTTCTTCCGCTGCAGGGTGGGCCCACCCAATGGCTGGATCTTGAATCTCCGCATCATGAGTCTCCGCATCCTGAGTCTCATGAAGACTTGTATCTCGCGCGGGTCGATTGGCAGACGAATGATTGTTTGCTGGTGCAGGTGGAGTCGCGGGACCAGACCCGGCTAGAGCTACGCGCCTACGATCCGGCATCAGGTGGGCAGCGCCGGCTGGTCCTGGAGGAGTCGGAGACCTGGATCAACCTGCATAGCGACCTCAAGATCCTGGCGGACGGCCGATTCATCTGGGCGTCCGAACGATCCGGGTTCAAGCACCTCTCGCTCCACGACCCGGATGGCCGGCTCATTCGGGAGCTGACCGACGGGTTGTGGCCGGTCGATGCGGTTGCCCACGTAGATGCGACGAGGGAGCGGCTGTACTTCACGGCCGGTCGGGAGTCGCCACTCGAACGGCACGTTTACGCGGTGTCACTGGCGGGGGGCGAAGTCACTCGGCTCACTCAGGAGCCCGGTTTCCACTCGGCCATCTTTGCCCCCGACGGCGACCGATTCGTGCATTCCTGGGAGTCGGTGACGCGGCCCAGCCGGATGGAGATTGAGTCGCTCACCGGCGGTCCATCCATTCTGGTACACGATCCGGGCGATGGGGCAGCGATCGCCGCCGACCTCAATCCGCCGGAGCTCGTGCAGCTAACCGCGGTCGATGGGACTCAGCTCTATGGAGCCATCTACCGGCCGGGGGGTGGCGACCGAGGCCCGGCCCGCCCGTCCATCGTGTCGGTCTACGGAGGGCCGCATGCCCAAACGGTGACGAATACCTGGGGAATGACGGTGGATATGCGGGCTCAATATCTCTGTAGCCTGGGCTTTGTGGTGTTCAAGCTGGACGGACGGGGATCTGCCCGCCGCGGGCTGGCTTTCGAAGCCGCCTTGAAACGACGGTTCGGCACGGTTGAAGTAGAGGATCAGGTGGCGGGGGTCGCTTGGTTGACGGCCCAAGGGATCGCGGACCCGGGTCGGGTGGGCATCTACGGTTGGAGCTACGGAGGCTACCTGTCCGCCCTCTGTGTCATGAGATGCCCGGAGGCGTTTCAGGCCGGAGTGGCCGGCGCTCCGGTGGCCGACTGGGATGGCTATGACACCCACTACACGGAACGCTACATGGGGATGCCCGCCGAAAATGCAGCGGGCTACCGGGACGCGTCACTTTTGACCCACGCGGTGGAGCTGCAGGGCAAGCTGATGATCGTCCACGGCCTGGTCGACGAAAACGTGCACTTCCGACACAGCGCACGACTGATTGCCGCCCTGGAGCAAGCGGAAAAGAGTTTCGATCTGCTGGTGCTTCCGGAGGAGCGGCATGGGCTGCGACCGACCGCTCAGAATCGCTCGGTCCGGCGGCTACTGGAGCAACGGGTTGCCCGCTTCTTCCAGGACAATTTGTAAAGGCAAGCGTTCGGGCTGCCCTTTGGGAGGATCGCCCTACAGCCAGTTTTTTCGCTTGAAGGCTAGCCAGAGCGCGGTGATCGCTCCGACCATTAGAGCTAAAGAAAGCGGATAGCCGATTTCCCACCCAAGCTCCGGCATGTTCACGAAATTCATGCCGTAAATACCGGCGATCAGCGTCGGGACCATGAGCCCTACGGTAAGCGCGGTCAGAGTGCGCATGGTCTGGTTGAGGTGGTTGGCCGTGACCGAGAGCTGCGACTCCAATGCAGTGGTAAGCAGATCACGCTGGAGATCCACGGTATCCATCACTCGGATGGAGTGGTCATAGACGTCAGCCAGGTAGGGAATAAGGGAGCGCGGGAACACCGGCACGTCACGGCGAATCAGCTCGTTCAGGATGTCGCGGGACGGCGCCAGGATCCTTCGGAGCCCGATGAGCTCCCGCCGCAATGCGAACATTTCCTGGATAGTGCCGCCGTTGTGCGCGGTGAATACTGCCGCCTCCACCTCGTCAATCCGCTCGGCAATGGCGTCGACAACTGGGAAATAGGCGTCGATCACGGCATCAAACAGGGTGTAGACCTGATAAGCGACGCCGTGGCGGCGGTCCTCATGGCCGCTGGCCCAGCGCTCAATCGCGGTCAGGATTTCCGGAACGGATCCTTCGTGAAGGGTGACAAAATAGTTGCTGCCCCAAAAGCAATGCACCTCGCGAGTCTTGATCCGCTGGTCGGGCCCCACTGCGGCGGCGTAGATGACGATGAAGTAGTAGCCATCGTAGTCGTCTACCTTCGGCCGCTGCCCGCGTCGAGCCGCGTCTTCGAGGGCCAGTTCGTGAAAGCCGAATTCGGCGCCCAGCAGTGCCAGATCAGCCTCGACTGGATCCTGAATGTCGAGCCAGAGAACTACCCCTCGCTCGGCGAGCACCTCGAGGATGGTGTCCGGATCGATCTCTTTGACCGTTCCGTCACGGAGGTGGGCGACCGCATGCCGCTCTGACAAAGAAGCTCCCTTATTTTGGCCGGGCGGATTCGGAAGATGGGTTGGCTAGCTGGTGGACGACGGCGTTCGTTCCGCGGCGTAGGTCATCAGCGCGTTGACCTGCTCCTCGTTGGGAGACGCCTGCCAGCGTCGCATCTTAACCAGGTGCAGGGCTTCTTGCGCCGATGCGCCCTGGGAGACCAGGTAACACGCCGCTAGCAGCGGGGCCCGGCCTACTCCGTGCGTGCAATGGATGTAGACCTTCTCTCCCTGGCTGATCCTCGCTCCGATCCAAGCGGCCCCGGTGCGGAGATCCGACTGGGCCAGGGCGGTGGCGTCAGGGGTTGGGAGCCGTAGGTAAGCGATCCCGTTGCGGGCGAGGGCGGCCTCATCGTCGGTGGCCTCTTCTCGGCAGTCGGCAATCGCCCGAATGCCCAGGTGCCGCAGTCGGGGCACATCCCGGGAGCGAACCGCTCCCCCTACCGCCATCTCATCGGTGATCCAGGAGAGATTGAGCCGGGTAGGCGCAAACTCAGCGATGCGCGCGAAGCCTTTGCGCCCAAATCGCAGCAGCTCCTCGATGAGCCGCCCGTAACCCGAGCGGGGGAGCATCTCGCGGGCAGGGGACTGCGCAGAAAACCGTTGCGCGGGGGCCGATGGATCGAAATGTCCGGGCTTAGCTTCGGGCACTTTTTGCTTTGAAGGCCTGATCCTCAATGTAGTGCTCGGCGGCAATCGCCGCTGTCGTGGCGTCGCCGACAGCGGTCGTGATCTGGCGAGCGAGCTGGGATCGGACGTCGCCCGCCGCATAAAGGCCGGGTACGCCGGTCTCCATGTGATCGTTGGTCAGGAGAAAGCCCTGCTCGTCATGGTTCAAGTGCCCGGAGAAGAGCCCGCTATTCGGGCTGAACCCGATGAAGACAAAGACCCCATCCAGTGGAACCTTCGTGACCGAGCCATCCTTCAAGCTGCGGACTGCCGCCCACTCCACATTCGGGGAGCCGCCAATTTCATCAATGACTGCGCTGGTGATGAACTCGATCTTCGGGTTCGCTTTCGCTTTCGCCTGGAGGTCTGGCGACGCCCGAAACTCGTCACGTCGGTGAATGATGTAGACCTTGGAAGCATGCCGAGTGAGATAAATGCCTTCCTGGAAAGCCGAGTCTCCGCCTCCAGCGACGGCCACGACCTTATTCCGGAAAAGCGGGCCATCGCAGACCGCGCAGTAGGAGACGCCGTGCCCCGCCATCTCCGCTTCTCCAGGAACCTCCAGCTTCTTGGGTACCCCCCCCGCGGTCATGATCACCGTCTTGGATCGGTATTCGGTACCTTCTTCGGTTTCGGTGATAAACATCCCATCGTTGGCTTTGATCGCGGTAACGCTGGCTTGCTCGATCTCGAGACCAAACTTGCGAGCATGCTCTTCCATTTTCTGAGCGAGCTCGAAGCCGGTCGTCGAGATGAAACCCGGATAGTCTTCGATGAGATCGGTATTGAGCAGCTCCCCGCCTGGGGCGAGCTTCTCAATCAGCACGGAGTGAAGATTGGCCCGGGCCGCATACAGACCGGCGGTCAACCCAGCCGGCCCCGCCCCAACAATCAATACATCCCAAATTTCGTCGGTCAAGTCTGTTGAGCTCCTGGCAGCCGTGGCAGTTTAGGCAATCACAAACAGGGTGACCGCCGTATATATGGTAGCCGCCAGAGCAGCGCTGTAGCAGAGGTACTCCACTGCGGTCCGCCCGCCATGCAGCCCGAGGTCGAACAGAAGGTAGCGGAAGCGGTGCGCCCAGTGAAAGAAGGTCAGCGAGAAGACGCCGAACAGAAACACCTTGACCAGGAGGTTCCCCACGGACGCAGGCTGACCCAACAGATGAATGAGTCGAACCGTATCGTAGGAAGCGGGCGGGACGGCTCCGCCAGGAATCGCTAGCCCGAACACCAGAATGAGCACCGGAAGAAACATCCCGATCATGCCGGCGCCGCCCATGAAGAGTCCCCACCAGAACGGCTCGTTGGTATTGATCTTGTACATGCCTCAGCCGCCGATCGCTGGAGTTACAAAGACGAAAGCAATGACGAAAGTGGCCAGTGCCCAGGCGATGAACATCGCTGCGTTCAGGGAGCCGCCCGCGATCGGCTTCGGACCCATTCGGAGGTAAATGAGGGTGCCCGTCGCATTGAAGGCGGTCCAGGCATGGTAGAGAACGAAGGCCAGGCTAACGAGGCTGAACGCGAACCAGAGAGGCGAGCTCACCAGACTCGCGGGATTCGAATAGGCGCCGGCGGTGATCTGCGGCAGCTGGGTGACGAAAATGATCGCCCACAGTGCCGCGAACACCGCGGTCAGCTCACGCACCATATAAAGGAAGTAACGGCGATTGCTCAGCCACCAACCATTTGAAAGGGCCGGACGGTAACCAGGCGCGAGCGGCGCGTGCATCAGCGGTTTCCCCACGGCATCAGCATCGACTTGAACCAGTCATTGGTAGTGGCCAGCTTCGTTCGCTGAATGGCCGCCGCCGGATCCACGTGCTTCGGGCACACCACCGAGCACTCCCCGACGAAGGTGCATTCCCAAATACCTTCGGAGCTGCCAATGACCGGCATCCGTTGGTTGCGACCCTGGTCCCGAGAGTCCATGTTGTAGCGGTGGGCCAGAGCGATGGCGGCGGGGCCCAGGAACTTGGGCTCCATGGCGTAAACCGGGCAGGCGGAGTAGCAGAGCATGCAGTTGATGCACATCCCAAACTGCTTGAAGTCCTCGAGCTCAGCCGGAGTCTGGCGAAGCTCATGGCCGAGGCCCAGCGGCAGACTATCGAGGTCCTCTCGAATGATGTAGGGCTTGACCTCCGAGAGCTTGTGCATGAAGTCGTCGATGTCGACGATCAGATCCCGAACCACCGGAAAGTTTGCCAGCGGCTCGACCCGGACTTCCCGGGGATAGGACTCCCGCAGGAAGGCGGCGCAGGTCAGCTTGGGCGTGCCATCGACCATCATGCCGCAGCTCCCGCAAACGCCCATGTGGCACGACCAGCGGAAAGAAAGAGTCCCGTCAATATTGTCTTTGACGTACTGCAGAGCGTCCAGTACGACCCAGTCATCGTGATACGGAACCGTGTAGGTCTGGACGGTGGGCTCGCGGTCTTGCCCGGGTCGATAACGAGTTACCGCGAGCTTGATGGTGGACTCAGTCATTTCGCCTCCAGCACGAACGTGCAACCTGGTGATCTCGCGAACGTCGCTCCGCCCGCGGCGGGGAATTCGGAATCAATACTTTCGTTCAGCCGGGGGAAGGGCGGTCAGGCTCTCGGTGGTGAGGATGACCGGCTGCCACTCGATCTGAGGACCATTCTCCGTCCGATAGGCCAGGCTGTGAACGAGGAACTTCTCATCGTCTCTATCGGTGAAGTCGCGCCTGGCCTGGGACCCGCGTGACTCCTCGCGAAGGATGGATGGGGCCACGACGGTCTCGGCGATCTCCAGCATGAAATCGACCTCCAGGGCGGCTTGGAGCTCCATGTTGAACACCCTGGTGTGGTCGTCGACGCGCACCCGGGTGAATCGCTCCTTGAGGGTGCGCAGCTCTTCCGCGGCTTGCTTGAGGCTGTCGCCGGTGCGATAGACCCCCACCAGCCGCTCCATCGTCAGTTGAAGATCGGACCGAATCTGTCCGACTCGCTCATCGCCGGTCGCCTCTCCAAAGCGCGCGGCAATTCGCGCCTCTTCGTCTGCCCCCAGCGCCTCGATGGCCGCCGCGGAAGCCTCGGGGGTCTGGGCGGCCAGCCGGGCGGCAACCCGGCCGGTCCGGGCCCCGAAAACGAGACATTCCGTGAGCGAGTTGGATCCGAGCCGGTTCGCGCCATTAAGGCCTTCCTGAGCGGCTTCGCCACAGGCAAATAGGCCGGGCAGCGGCGATTGGCCATCGATGTCGGTGCGGACTCCACCCATCATGTAGTGGACGACCGGGCGAACGGGGATCGGGTTGTGGACTGGGTCGATGCCGATGTAGCGCTCAGCCAGCTCGCGGACGAAAGGGAGCTTTCGGTTGATCAGCTCATCACCGAGGTGTCGGAGATCGAGCATGACGGTATCTCCGTATCGCCCCGGCACGCCTCGGCCAGCCTCCATCTCGGTGATTTCCGCCCGCGAGATGATGTCTCGTGGGCCAAGCTCCATCCGCGACGGGATGTAGTCGGAAAGGAAGCGGTCGCCGTTCTTGTTGACCAGGTAACCGCCTTCGCCCCGGGCGGCCTCGGTGATCAAAATCCCCGTACCGGGCAAGCCGGTCGGGTGGTACTGGGGGAATTCCATGTCGGAAAGGGGTGCGCCCGCTCGGTAAGCCAGGCCATGGCCGTCGCCGGTGTTGATGAATCCGTTGGTCGTGAATGCCCACAGGCGCCCACAACCGCCGGTGGCCAGAATGGTCGCCTTGGCGGTAAATAGCCGAAACTCGCCCGACCGCTGGTCCATGGCCACCACGCCCTGGCAGCGTCCGTCATCCACCAGCAGCGAGGTCACGAAATTCTCGTCGTAACGAACGATCTTGTCGTACTTGAGCGAGGTTTGGAAGATCGCGTGCAGCATGTGGAAGCCGCTCTTGTCGGAGGCGAACATCGTCCGATGCACGCTCATTCCGCCGAAGGCACGTACGGCGACGCTGCCGTCCGGCTCCCGGCTCCATGGACAGCCCCAATGCTCCATTTGAATCAGCTCGTTGGCCGCTTCCTGGACGAAGTACTCGGCGACGTTCTGGTCGGCCAGGAAGTCGCTGCCTTTGATCGTATCTTCGAAATGGAGCTGCAGGCTGTCCCCGGTGTCGGTCCGAACGACCGCTGCCGCGCCACCCTCGGCGGACACCGTGTGGCTGCGCATGGGGTAGACCTTGGAGACGAGGCCGACGCTCACACCTTCGACCGCCGCTGCAATCGCAGCGCGGAGTCCGGCCAGGCCGCCGCCCACGATCAAAACATCGTGCTTGATTACGTCCATTCTTTGCCCCCGGCGCAGCAATCCCCTGAGACAGGACGCGCTGCGGCAGCGCAATGGTAGCGCAAACGGCCCGGCTTGTCCGCCTCCTTAGGACGTTGTCCCGACCCTTCCGACGCCCGCCGGTCGGAGTTACTTCTCTGCTGGTCCTGCTCGGCGCGGCCCTGATCTTCCATTCGCCGTCCTTGGTCTTTGGCCTGGTTCCCGACGAGGACGACCTGAGGGTTTTCTTTTTCCCCCTGATGGCGCTCACCGGCGAGGCGCTCCACCAGGGCCGACTGCCCCTCTGGACGCCCCTCATCTTCAGCGGCTATCCGCTGTTCGCCGACGGTGAGGCGGGCATGCTTTACCCGTTCAACCTGCTGGTCCTGCCCCTGACCACTCCCGAGCAAGCCCTGGTGATTCTCCAGATCCTGCACAGCTTTCTCAGCAGCCTGTTCATGTTTTGGCTCGTGCGCGCATTGGGCGGGCGCGCATTCGGCGGCATCGTGGCGGGTCTGGTGTATGCCTACAGTGGGTTTGCGGTAGGCCAGATGGTTCACGGGGATGTCGTGCGCAGCATGGCCTGGCTTCCGCTCGAGCTTCTGTTTGCAGAGCGCATGGCCCGGACGGCGGGCTTCGCCCGGCTCGCCAACGCAATCCTGTGTGGAGCAGTGTTCGGGATTCAAGGACTCGCGCTGCACGTCCATTTCACGATCCTCAGTGCACTTACCGTGTCCGCCTTCATCCTGTACCGAGGCGTGGCACCGGCTTGGGCACGGAAGTCTGGCCGGTTGCGGGACGCGTTGAGTCTGGCCCTCGCATTGGGGACCGTCGGGGTCATCGGAGTCGGGCTTGCCGCGGTTCAGCTGCTCCCCTTGCTCGAGCTCGCGGGCGAGACTTTTCGGGGGGCTGGGCTGTCGGTTTCGGATTCGACGCCGAACAGTATTTGGCCGGGGAACCTGGCCACGCTGGTGCTCCCCCACCTGTTCGACGTCGGGACTCGCGACTACTGGGGTCTGTGGGTCAAATGGGAGACAACGCTGTATGTGGGGATCGCTCCGCTGGCCCTGGCGACCCTGGGCGCGGTCGCCGGTCGGGGCCCGCATCGGCTCTTTTTCTTGCTACTCGCCGGCCTGTCGCTCATCGCGGCGATGGGCGCTTACGCGCCGTTTCCGTTGTGGGATACCTTGCATCGCTTGCCGGGCTTTAACGTGCTCAAGAGCCCCGGCCGCTTTTCGCTGTTGTTTGCCCTGGCGACTGCGGTTCTGGCGGGACGGGGTGCCGACTGGTTGGCGGAAAGGCCGTCCTCTTTTCGATGGGCGGCCGCCATTGCAATCGGAGCCGGGGTCGCCGTGCTCGGCTCAGGCCTGGGGCTCCAGGCGGTGAGCGACCGGTTGCAAGCGTGGTCGGTGTCGGGCTCGGCCTTCATCGAGCAGTATCTCCGTTTGCCCGGGAGTCCGGTTGCAGTCGACGGCGCACCGCTGAGTGTCGAACGAGTTGCCCGCCTGGCAGCGGACAGCTTCTCCCCGAGTGGCCCGTTCACGGCCTGGCAGCTGGCCCTCGCGCTTGGGACCGGGATCGCCCTGGCCTGCTGGTTCATGGGTCAATCGATGCGGCTGGTAGCCCCAGCGCTCACGGTTGCATTGGTATTCGGGGATCTGTGGGTCAACGGTTTGAATTCCCATCCGTATCTCGCACTCGACCAACTCCGTCCTCAAGTTCCTGATCTGCTGCAACGAGCTGGGCGGTCGGGCGATTTTCGGGTGCTCACGCTTCCGAGCAACCAGGACAAGCTGACCCAGGTTGATCCGAATCGCTTGATGGCCCTCCGAGTTGAAGAGGCAAATGGCTATTCGTCGCTCCCCCCGGATCGCCCCGCGTCGTACCTGAGCACTGTGCTGCAGACGGATAACGATCTGCTCAGTCTGTGGAACGTGCGCTACGTCATCAGTGAGAGCCGGCCGCCGCAGCTGCCCAGCTACCAGGGGGTGAGCTTCCATCCCACTCGGCCGTTACTGCGGAGCAAGGAGAGCGAGAGGGGGCGGTCATTTGGGTTCTTGCCCGATGCGGGGCCGGTTCGGGCTGACGAGTTCCGATTGGTCGCGGACCTTCAAGCGGGCGCAGCCATTTCAGACGGCGTAACGGTGGGAACGATCCGACTCGAGGCACCGGATGGGCAGACGCGAGTGTTGCAGATTCGAGCCGGCCTGGACGTGTCGGACGCGAGAATCGACGTGCCGGGGGGCGGGCCATTCGCGCATCGCGCGGCGGAGGTGGCCTTCGATCATCAGCGAAGCAACCCGGATGGGGACCGCTACGCTCAGGAAATCTTCTTCGGCAGGTTCGCCCTGGACCCACCCATGCTGATCCAACGCGCAACCATCGAGCCGTCCCTACCGACCGGCCGCATCGCGGCGTACGGCCTCGCATCCTTCGACTCGAGTACTCGACAGGTCACCCAGATATCGAATCCCGAAGCGCACCCGATCGTCTACACGGATGCGCAGATCAAAATTACCGAAAACCGGGAGGTCCGTCCGCGGGTCAGCCTGGTGCCTGATGTTGTCATTCTTCCACGCGGCGCCGATCCGCTGTTGCGGATGCACGATGGCCCGTTTGATTTCCGAACCACAGCGATGGCGACTGCCCCGATCCCGGAGGGACTGGACCTGTCTAGCCTCACCGATTCAGCGGTGGCCGGTCTCGGCACTGCCGAGATTACTCAATACGCGGACCAGCGAGTTGCCATCCGGACCACGACGTCGAGATCGGCGCTGGTGGTGTTGGCAGACGCTGATTTTCCCGGATGGGTGGCGAGAGTCGATGGGATACCTTCACCGATTCTCCGCACCGACTACCTGTTCCGAGGCGTGCTCGTGCCGGCCGGTGAGCACGAAGTGGTCTTTTCATATGAGCCGAGATCGATCCCGATTGGCTTGCTGATCACCCTTGCGACCGCCGCCACGGTGACGCTGCTTCTTGGATTCGCGGTTGTCCGCCGAGGTTCCGGGGCTGGCTCTTAGAACCCGGGCAGGACCTCTCCGAGGGCCCCGGGTCCAAGTTGAGCACCGCCTGGGACCGGTCGCTCATGGTCGCCCAATCCGATCGGGCGAGTGCTTCTTCTGCCTCGTCGAGGAACCGATCGACCTGGCGCTGAGCCCGTTCGCCGAGCATCCGGAGGTCTCCCTCTTACCAACCTCAGCTTGGCCGCGGATCGACCAGCCCCGTCCAGGCTTAAGCCCTTGCGGGCAGAAAGGGCAAAGCGTCTGCACAACAGCTTCACCTGGCCCGCCTCAGATGTTGAGGAGGGCGCGGGCCATCGTCAAATAGAGGAGGAGGCCGGTTCCGTCGACCAGCGTTGTCAGGAGGGGGGCCGATGCCACGGCCGGATCGATGCGAAGCCGCTGCAAGACCAGAGGCAAGACGGAGGCGAGCAAGCTCGCCCACAGCACCACGCCGGGGGCGGCCAGGGCAACCACCAGGACGACTCTCTGATCGATGAGCATCGACTCGGCGCGGATGAGCATGGCGACTGCGATCACCAGTCCCACCGTTAGGGAGAGCAACATCTCTCGACCCAGCACGCGCCAGAAGTCCCCCAGGCCAACGTGGCCGAGGGCCATGGCGCGGACCACGGTAGTGACGATCTGAGATCCGACGTTTCCACCCGTTCCGATCAAGAGCGGAATGAAGAAAGCGAGCGCCACTGCGCGCTCCAGGGTCGCGGAGAAAGCTTCGAGCACGAAGCTGGTGTAGGTTCCGGCCACAAACAGGACCAGAAGCCACGGCACTCGCTTGCGAAACAGGTGCCGCAACGGCGTGCTGAGATACGCCTCGTCCAGAGGCTCCGAGCCGCCGAGGCGCTCGATGTCTTCGGACGCCTCCTCTTGAAGGACGTCGGCGACGTCGTCGGCGGTGATGACGCCGATCAGCCGCCCGGCGTCATCGACGACCGGGAGGGCCATGAAGTCGTGCGCCATGAGCACCTGAGCGGCCTCTTCCTGGTCAGTGCTGGCGGGGAGGCGGATGACCTGGCGTCGCATGATGTCGCTGATCAATTGCTGCGGATTCGCGGTCACCAGGTCTCGCAAGCTTACGATTCCGACCAGCTGGCCGTTCTTGTCTGTAACGTAGGTGTAGTAAACCGTCTCGACCTCTGGTGCCTGCACCCGGATCAGGCGGAGGGCAGACGCCACGGACGCTTCGGGCGGGATGGAAATGAATTTCGGAGTCATGCGGCCGCCGGCGGTGTCCGGCTCGTAGGTCATGAGCTCGCGGATCTCGGCCGCGTCGGCGCCTTCCATTTCGGCCAGGATGCCTTCGGCTACTCCCTCACCGAGTTCCTCAACGACGTCTGTGGCGTCGTCGGGTCCCATTTCCTCCAGGATGTCGGCGGCTGAGGGGCGACTGAAGCGGACAATGAGGCGGGCCGCCTCGGCGGGGTCAAGGTTTGCCATGGCATCCGCCAGCCGTTCAGTCCCGACCAGGGGTTCGAGGGCCGCGAGCTCTTGAGGCCGAAGGTGGAGCAGAAGCTCGGCGAGCTCGGGAGCGGTGAGCGGGGCGAGCGCAGCGGCAGCGTTATCCTGGGCCTGCTCGATGAGCAGACTACGGATGTGGCGAATTCGCCTGCGTTGAGCCGCATGCGCATGGGCGCTCTCCAGCCGGCCCACTCGGACCAGAGAACAGCCCGGACGGGCGGCGGAGATCGGACGCTGAGGATCGGGCTAGAGAACGAGTCTCCAGGCGCCGACCGAAGGGGGGGAGCTAGCTGAGGCGGTTTCCTGAGCCCCAGGTCCCCTGGCCCGCATTTGCTGACCGGGCTATTCGGTTGTCCTGGGGCTTGCGTTTACCGGGTAAGTGGTCGTCCACTACTTCCTATCTCGAGCCGAGCTATCCGGCTCTGTGGCAATCGTACCTGCTCAGGCCTGGGCTGTCCAGTTGATCGCCGTGAGGAAATGCTTGACGTTGGAGCAGGTCTCGGTGATGTTGTCGCCCCCGAACTTTTCGAGGTAGGCATCCGCCAGCACCAGCGCTACCATGGCTTCGACCACGACCGCGGCGGCGGGAACCGCGCAGACATCGGAGCGCACGTACTGCATCACGGTCTCCTCCCCGGTCTGCATGTCGACCGAGGGTTGGGGAGTCACCGTCGTGGCGATGGGCTTCATGCCCGCGTGGACCACGACCGGCTCCCCGTTGGTGATGCCGCCTTCGGTCCCCCCGGCGTGGTTGCTCATTCTGATCGGTCGGCCGTCTCCCCAGCGAATGAAATCCTGGACCTGGGTTCCCGACTTGCCCGACGATACGAAGCCGTCACCGATCTCTACCGCCTTGATCGCGTGAATACTCATGACGGCGGCGGCCAGTCGTCCGTCCAGCTTGCGGTCCCAATGCACGTCGCTGCCGAGGCCCGGGACGACCCCCCAGGCGACGACCTCGACGATGCCGCCGACCGACTCCCGTTCCGCCTTGGCCTGATCGATCCGGGCGATCATTTTTTGGGTCGCTTCCTCATCCGCACAGCGCACCGGGGAGGCCTCGGCGGCCGCGAACAGCTCCGACCATGGCCAGTCGGGAACCGTCGCGTGGACGCCGCCGATGGCCAGCACGTGCCCACCAATGTGAACTCCCAGCTCCGCGAGCAAGGCCTTGGCGACGCCGCCCGCCGCGACGCGTGCGGCGGTCTCCCGGGCGCTGGACCTTTCGGCGATGAGCCACATGTTCTCCTGCTGGAACTTGAGCGAGCCTGCCAGGTCCGCATGCCCGGGCCGAGGGATGGTTACCATCGGAATGGGCTTGCCGATCCAATTCTTGTAGTCCTTGTTCTCCACCGTCATCGCGATTGGTGCCCCGGTCGTGACGCCATTCGCGGTGCCTGCGCTGATGATGGCTCGGTCTTCTTCGATGAGCTGACGCCCACCTCTGCCGTAACCGCCCTGACGGCGCCGCATGTCCACGGCCAGCTCGTCTTCCGAAATGGGGACACCGGCCGGCATGCCCTCGACAATGATCGTCAGTCCAGGCCCGTGAGACTCGCCCGCGGTAAGAAATCGAAGTGGCATACCGTCCCCTATACGTTCAATTGCGAGAAAAGGGCCCGAAGGCCCCGGCGTTCCGCTCGCGGAGCAATGCTTCGACGCGAGCAATCTCGCTCGCCAGGATCTCCTTCTCTTTGCTCAGACGGTCGACCACCGCGGTAATTTCCAGCAGCTCCTGGCGCTGGGCGTTCTCCACCCGGAGCGCTGAAGCGACCACGAAGGAAGTGCCGAGCGGCGAATCCGGAATATCGAGCGGTACCAGGTCGCGGGCAGTAGCAGTTTGAATAATGGTGACATAGCGTTGGGCCAGCCCCGCGACTTCCTTTCCTAGCGCTCGGGCGACATCCGGTGGATCCGGATCCTCGAGCAGCTCGACGTCGCCGACCAGGTAGGACTTCTTCTCGGTCGAGTAGCGTAGCAAGTGAAAGCGGCGGGTTCCGATGGTAATCACATTCATCCGCCCGTCATCAAGTCGCTCCAGATGCACGATCTCGGCGGTCGTGCCGACGTCAAAAGGGGTGGCTGGCTCCCCCACCTCTTTCCCTTCCCTTATGAGGAGTACGCCAAATGGGCGCTGCTCGTCCGAGCACAGGGCAATCATCTCCCGATACCGAGGCTCGAAGATGTGCAAAGGTAAAGCCATTCCCGGAAACAGGACGACGTTCAAGGGGAAAAGCGGAAGCTCATCGGCCATCCCGTTCCCTCCAGACTGACGGATTCTACATAGAAATCGCGGGGGACCGAGACCCGCAGGGCGCCAGTCCCGGCGCCCCTCCAACATGGGCACGAAGGGCCTTCGCTCCGTGGTAGACTAGGGTCCGCCCGCGGGGGGCCTGAAACTCAAGGAGGACTACGATCGCCAGGTGTGATGTCTGTGGGCGGAAGATAGGACAACCGTCGCGCTCAATTCTCAATGGCCGGCTGCTGTGCGCTCTGCATAATCCGCGCCCCGATCAGCGGGCTCATCGACGAGACGATCATGCTCGTGCCCCGATGGGTGACCGCCCGCCAATGGGCGACCGTCCTCCGATGGGTGACCGCCCACCGATGGGTGACCGCCCACCGATGGGTGACCGCCCACCGATGGGCTACCGTCCCCCAATGGGAGACGGCGCTCCGATGGGCGACCGTCCCCCGATGGGCGATGGCCCGCCAACCGGTGACCGCCCGCCAATGGGACCCGCGCCCGTGATGGCTCCGCCTATAGGGGCTGCGCTGATGGTGGCCACGCTCGAAGCGGCCGCTGCCCCGGAAGCGCTGGTCACCGCGGAGATCCCCGTCGCGCAGCCCGGGTCTGCTGCGTCAGCCCCGGCACCAGACGCCGCGCCAGACCCCGACCCGAACCCAACGCCAAAGGAATAGGGGCGCCGGGCAGCGTCGACTGCCCGGCCAAAGTGCTCCAACTTTTTCGGGAGAAGCCATGCAGAAGGCTCAGACTCTTGGTGAGCTGCGACGGAGTGGGTACGCCCCGCTTTCCGTCAAGCAGGAAATTCGAAAAAACCTCATCGAGCGTATCCGCAAAGGCGAAGATCTCTTTCCGGGAATCATTGGTTACGAAGATTCCGTTATTCCCGAGATCGAGAACGCGATCATTTCCGAACAGGACATCGTGTTTCTGGGCGAGCGGGGCCAGGCCAAGAGCCGCATCGCGCGGGCCCTCCTCAACTTGCTGGACGATGAGATTCCCATCGTGGCCGGCTCAGAAGTCAACGACAGCCCCTTCGATCCGATCAGCCGGTACGCGGTCAACCGCATCGACGCCGAAGGCGATGACACGGAGATCAGCTGGGTCCCGAGGGAACGCCGTTACGGCGAGAAGCTCGCCACGCCAGACATCACCATCGCCGATCTGATTGGTGAAGTCGACCCGATCAAGGTAGCCGAGGGCCGTTATCTCTCCGACGAATTGACCATTCACTACGGACTGTTGCCCCGGACTAACCGGGGAATCTTCTGCATCAACGAGCTGCCGGACCTGGCAGAACGGATCCAGGTCGGCTTGCTCAACATCATGGAAGAGCGGGATGTTCAGATCCGCGGGTACAAGATCCGGCTTCCGCTCGACATCCTGATCGTCGCCAGTGCCAATCCGGAGGACTACACCAACCGGGGTCGGATCATCACTCCGATCAAGGACCGCATCGGGTCCCAGATCCGGACCCACTACCCCAAGACTATCGAAGACGAGATCCGGATCATGGAACAGGAATCCCAGAAGATCTCGCTTCCCGAGCTCGCGGTAGAGACCCCTTCATATATGAAAGAGGTCATCGCCGAGATCACTCATCTCGCCCGGAAAAGCCCCGATATTTCGCAGCGGTCCGGCGTCTCGGTGCGGGTCTCTATCTGCAACTACGAGAACAGCATGTCGAACGCGGTGCGCCGGGCGCTTCGAACGGGCGAAGGCGATGCGTCGCCCCGAGTGAGCGACCTGACTTCGATCGTGGCTTCGACGGCTGGGAAGATCGAGCTTGAGACGGTGGGCGACGTCAAAGATGAGCGGATCATCGAG
The DNA here is from genome assembly GCA_009692845.1 of Chloroflexota bacterium. Lineage (GTDB taxonomy): Bacteria > Chloroflexota > UBA6077 > UBA6077 > SHYK01 > SHYK01. Next base: position 430,233 of record SHYK01000001.1, read on the forward strand.
CGACTCGCTCAGGGCGCGGTCCTCAATGTGTTCAACCGCTACTTCGCGGTCCAGGAGTTCGACGAGTTGGTCCGGGCTTTCGACACCGGCCTGAGCATCGAGGTCGGGGACATGATCCCATCGATGGAGTACATGCTCCAGGCGTCGTCAACAGTGGGGATGAAAGCCGCCGTGGCCCGCCTGGGGGCGCAGAACAATCCCGCCAGCATTGCCTCCGCGGTGGAGTTCGTCCTTGAGGGCCTGCATCTAAACCGCAAACTGAACAAGGACAAGATGGACCACCGGGCTCGATACCACAAATAGGAGCACCCTGTGCACTATCGCTACTCTCGGTGGGATGGGACCCAAGAGGTCTCGCCGTTTGACCCCGATGAGGTCATCGAGAACCTCGCCGAGGAGTTGCTCGGAGACGGCGATGTGCGCAACGCGCTGGAACGTTTCATGCAGCGCGGCTTTCAAAACCGAGCTGGCGACCAGACCATGGGGCTTCAACAGCTCATGGATCGACTTCGGTCGAAGCGTCAGGAGCGGCTGGACCGCTACGACCTCGGCGGCATCATGGACCAGATCAAGGAGATGCTCGACGAGGTCATCCGCACTGAAAGAGACGCAATAGACCGCCGCCTCCAAGAAGCATCGGCGACGAAAGAAGACGCGCAAGCCGGTCAAGACGAGCCAGGGACACCCCAAGCGGCTGACGGTGAACCTGGAGCTCCATCCGCCTCCCCTGGTCAGGGCTCGGAGCCGCGCAGCAGCGAAGACGATCAGCGACTCCGTCAGATGCTGGAACAGATGGGGCGCAAGCACCTCGATCAGCTCGATGCATTGCCCCCTGACGTTGGTGGCCGTATCCAGCAGCTCCAGGACTACGATTTTATGGATCCGGCTGCGCGGGAGAAGTTCCAGGAGTTGCTCAAACTGCTCCAGCAGCAGTTAATGCAGTCCTACTTCCAGGGCATGCAGCAATCGATGCAGTCGATGAGCCCTCAGGACATGGCCGCGGCCGGCCAGATGCTTCGCGACCTGAATCAGATGCTTCGGGAGCGCGTCCAGGGTGGGGACCCCAATTTCCAGGAGTTCATGGATCGGTGGGGCCAAAATTTCCCGGATGGCATCGAGTCGCTGGACGATCTGGTGGCCAACCTCCAGGATCGCATCTCGCAAATGCAGTCCCTTATGCAAAGCATGTCGTCCGACCAAAGGCGACAGCTGCAGGAAATGGCCGAGCAGCTCATGCAGCAAGCCGGCATGAGTGATGAGCTGGGGGAGCTCGCTGAGCTGCTCCAGGCGATCGCTCCGGGTGGGCGACATGACCGTCCGTATCCGTTTCGGGGTGACGAGCCGGTCTCGTTCATGGAAGCCATGCAGCTCATGGAAACGCTGCAACAGATGGACTTACTCGAGCGGGACATCCAGCAGGTCCGCGACCTCGAAGGCCTGGACAAGATTGACGCGGACAAGGTACGCGAGCTGCTCGGGGAAGATGCCGGCGAATCGCTCGATCAGCTTAAGGAGCTCCAGAAGCTGCTGGAGGACGCAGGCTACGTGACCCGCAATGGTGACGAGCTTGAGCTCACTCCGCGGGCGATGAGGAAGATCGGGGAAAAGGCGCTCAAGGACATTTTTCAGCATCTCAAGCGGGATAGCTTTGGCAAGCATGAGATCGACATCCATGGCCCGGGCGGGGAACGGACCGATGAGTCGAAGCTGTATGAGTTCGGCGACCCATTCGTGCTCGACATGCATCAGACCATGATGAACGCCATTGTGCGCGAGGGGCCGGGTACCCCGATCCACCTGGCGCCCCCAGACTTCGAGGTGCACCGGCATGAGCTGATCACGCAGAGCTCCACAGTGATCGTCCTGGATATGAGCCGGTCGATGTTCTTGCGGGGCTGCATCCTGGCCGCGAAAAAGGTCACCGTCGCCTTGAACTCCTTGATCAAGGGTCTCTACCCGCGCGACAACCTCTACATCATTGCCTTCTCGGCTTATGCCCGGGAGATCTCAGCGGAGGACTTGCCGAGTCTCACGTGGGCGGACTGGGGTTATGGCACGAATATGCAGCATGCATTCATGCTGTCCCGCCAGCTGCTTAGCCGTCATAAGTCCGGGACGAAGCAGGTGATTCTGGTGACTGACGGGGAGCCCACCGCCCATTTCGAAGGCGGGCACGTCGAATTCGCCTATCCGCCGACCTACCGCACCTATCAGGAAACCCTCCGGGAAGTGAAGCGCTGCACCCAGGATCATGTGGTCATCAATACGTTCATGATGGAGCGCGGGCGGTATCTGACCGAGTTTGTCGATCAAATGACCCGCATCAACAAGGGCCGCGCTTTCTACGCGACCCCGGACCGTCTCGGTGAATACGTCCTGGTCGACTACGTGGACAACAAGCGCCGCTCAGTCAGGTGAGCTGAAAATCCGTTCATCCTGAGGTTCTCGAAGGACCTGAGTGGTTCGATCCTGAGCCTGTCGAAGGGCTCACCATGAACGGTTTATTGCCCCCAGCCCCGGTTTCCGCACCTGGCCGCTACCACCAGCGGCGGCGAACCCCGACCCGACGGCTGGAAACCAGTGCTTGCCCGAATCGAACGGCGCGTTCGAAATAGCGGCTTTCCCGGGGCACCAGATCGGCTGATCGCAGACTCTGCATTCCGATCTCGAGGGCGCCAGCCAGGGTGACGCGCGCCCCGGCCGTGTTGACCCGTTCCGTCTTTCCGCTATCCAGGCTGAGCAGACTAGTCCCAGATACGACGGCCAGGCCCTGCACCTCGATCGGATCTGGATTCAGCTTCGGCAGCTCGATTGGGTGGTGAAGGAAAAAGATGTCCTGCACCTCGCGGTCGATCAAACCGTTCTCGTGGTAGGCCACCCCGTGGCGCCAGCCCGCCTGGACCAGCTGGTCCAGTTCGACGCTGAGCCCGAGCTCTTCCCGGATCTCGCGTAGCCCGCCATGCAAACCCTCCCCGGCGGAGTAGTGGCCCCCCACGCTGACGTCCCAGAGGCCCGGGCAGGTGTCCTTGTCGGCTGACCGTTGTTGCAGCAGTATCGCGACATCGCCGTCCGGCAATCGGTCGACGACCCAGCAGTGAAATGAACGGTGCCAATCTCCGTCTCGGTGCACCAGAGAGCGCACTTTGCTGATGCCGAGCAACCGGCCGCGCTCATCGCACAGATCGAAGAGTTCCTCCATCAAGGGCAATGTTAATCGAGCCGCGTCCCTGGTGAGAGCTTTAGCCCCGCTGAGCGAGCTCGCTGCGAAGGGCGGCGACCGTCTGCTGAAGGCTTTCGTCGTCGGCCAGACTGCGAGTGATTTTCCCGTGTCCGTGCAGGATCGTGGTGTGGTCGCGACCTCCGAGGAGGCCCCCAATTTCCGCCAGGGATAGGTCCGTCTGTTCTCTGAGCAGATACATGGCCACCTGGCGAGCGGCGGTCGTCTTCCGATCCCGGCCGGGGCCTTCAAGGGCACGCCGCCCAATTCCACTCATTCGGCAGACCGCTTTGATCACGGTGTCAGGATCGACGACCCGGAGTGCCAGTGCCGGCAACGCTGGATCCAGGGCCAATCGAGCGAGCTCGGGAGTTAGCTCGGTGCCTAGCATCTCGGCTTGGGCGAGGACTCGGTTCAGCGCCCCCTCGAGCTCTCGCACATTGCTGGGCACCCGTTCCGCGATGAAGGCCAACACCTCGGGTGGCACTGTGCAGGCGGCTGGGCGCTCGGCCAGCTTGGCCTGCAGGATCGCGATGCGAGTCTCGAGGTTGGGCTCCTGAATGTCCGCGATCAGCCCCATTGAAAAGCGCGACTGTAGGCGTTGAGCCAGGGTCGCAATGGCTCGAGGCGGGCGGTCGCTGGTGAGCACGATTTGGCCGGCTCCGTCGTAGACTTCGTTGAACGTATGGAAGAATTCTTCCTGAGTCTGCTCCTTGCCAGCGATGAACTGCACGTCGTCGATCAAAAGGATGTCGGCGCGGCGGTACCGAGCCCGGAAGGCCTCCATGCGGCCCCGGCTGACCGCTTCAATGAACTCATTGGTAAAGGTCTCCGAAGAGACGTAAACGACCTCGAGATCAGCCTCCAGCGCATGGTGGCCAATGGCATGCAGGAGATGGGTCTTGCCCAGGCCGACGCCCCCGTAGATGAACAGCGGGTTGTGGGACCGACCCGCTTGCTGCGCGGCTGCGACGCATGCGGCGTGGGCCAGTTGGTTGCCCGACCCGACCACAAAATTGTTGAAGGTGTAGCGAGCGCTGACCCGCATCCGGCTCGCCGACGCGGATTCGGTCAAGGATGATTTCTTGCTTCTGGCCCGGGGATGGGTTGGCTCCAGCTCCAGCGCCGGGGCTGGCCCCACCGGGACGGGCTGCGGCCGTACCGCGAACTCGATCTGCATGGGCTGGCCCGTGATGCCCTCCATGGTTCGAGCCACCAAACCTCGGCACTTGGTGTCCAGCCACCCTTTGGTTAGTGGATTTTCGATGCCCACGATGCACCTGGGGCCCTGCAAGGAGGAGATTTCGGTGTTGCGAAACCAGGTCCGAAAGTCCTCGCGGCTCATCTGGAGCTCGATCTCTCGGAGGGTTTGTTGCCACAAGCGAACGGTGTCCAGGACGACGGTTTGCATGGTTGGCCTCCTCGATGCGGCCCTCGCGGAGGGCGCACTTTCACTAGGGCATGGACGTTGTCGTTCGGATCGACCCTCGGGTCGGCGTCGCATCGACGACGCCGGTCGGTTGGGGAGGGAGTGTAGCAGCCCGGTTTGGGCCGGCAAGCCTTGCTCTGCGCAATAGTGCCGCTTTGCGCATATCTCAGGTGGTCTTTCAGGCAGGCAGTAAACGGATCATCGCCCGCCGGTCATACATCTGAGATGGCGGGAAATGGGGACACTCCTCGCCCACATTTGGCTCCATCCGTGGGTTTGTCTGCTTGCTTTGACAAGTAGCAAGCGCTGTTGATAGGATTGGCACGCGGTAGCGCTCTCGTTTGACCGTCAGGGTGGACACCGCCCGGATCTGACGGCGCGCCAAGGCCGGGTGTCTCTTGCATACCCGCATCACCGCTCCGATCCTCTTCCGACATGGAGGTCCGCTTTGCCCCCGACGCCGCTGGTTTTAGGCACCGTCGTTATCCTGGTCTTGATCTCGATGGCTGCCGCCAGCTCTATCGGCGTGCTGAGCCGGGCCCGGGCGCTGGCTACGGTGGTGGTGGTGGCCATCCTCGCCGTGCCGGTCGGCTACCTGGGGGAAACCTTTGCACCCGCCGAGGGCGCCGCGCACGAGGGTGTAGGCGGGGGTGGATCTCCAGAAAAGGGTCAAGCCTTCTATGCCAAAAGTGCCTGCCCGGCCTGTCACACCATCACCGGACTGAGCGCAGGGACTATCGGACCCGACCTGACTCACGTCGCTACTGTCGGGGCAACCCGAAAATCGGGGATCACGGCCGAGGCGTACATTCGGGAGTCGATTGCGAATCCGCAGGCGTTTATCGCGCCCGGGTTCACGTCGCCCTCATCGATGCCCGGCGCACAGGCGACGGGGCAAGATCTTGAAGATGTCATCGCCTTCCTGATGAGCAAGGCCTAGCCTAAATCTCATTTGCCCACATCTGGTCGAGGGTCTGCCGGCTGCGGAGCAGCCGCAGGGTTCCGTCTGACTCCAACATGACTTCCGAGGCCTGCGGGTACGAGTTGTAGTTGATGGTGGACATCCCGGCGCAGTAGGCACCGGCCCCTCCCACGATGACGATGTCGCCGATCTGGGGCCGAGGCACCGAGCGGGGGCCCATAGCCTCCGGATCCCCCGGCGCCGGGGTCAGGATGTCTCCGGATTCGCAGCATGGGCCCACGAACACAACGTCGGCGAGTGGGCGGTCTGCAGCCAGCACCGTGATGGGATGCTGTGCCCCATAGAGGGACGGTCGGGTCACCTCGGTCATGCCGGTATCGAGCTTGGCGAACACAAATCCATCTTCACCGGTGTCCACGACGTCGACGCAAGAAGCGATCACGTAGCCGGCGTTGGCCACCAGGTAGGTGCCGGGCTCGATCTCCAGGTCCAGGGCGCGTCCAGTTCGATCTCGGAAGGCGAGCAGCTCGGTTCGCACGTGGGAGCCAACATCGGCCAAATCGACCGTGGGCTCATGCGGCATCCGCCCCACCTTGAATCCGCCCCCGAGGTTCACCGACGTCACTTCGGGCAGTTTGGCAGCCAGATCGAGGGTCATCCGGGTGACCCGTTTCCACACCTCCGGGTCCGTGCCGGAGCCGATGTGGGAATGGAGCCGGTTCAGTCGCAGGTTGTAGTGCTTCGCGATGGCAATCACGTCGTCGAGGTACTCGTGCCAGATGCCGAAGCTTGAAGCGGGCCCTCCGGTGTTCGTGCGATTGGTCGAGCCACTGCCGAGGCCGGGGTTCATGCGAACCGAAAGCGATCGCCCCGGAAAAGCGGATCCGAATGCTTCCAGTTGGTGCAAGGAGCAGGCGTTGAACCGCACGCCCTGGCCCACAAAGTCAGCGAGCCGACGGGACGGCATCTGAGAGGTGAGCTGAATCTGATCGGGGGCGAACCCGGCCCGGAGCGCGCGTTCCACCTCATGGTCGCTCGATGCGTCAATGTGCACCCCTAGATCCCTGAACAGGGTGAGGATGCCCAGGCTCGGATTGGCCTTCATGGCATAGCGGAGGGTGAAGCCGAACGGGGCCGGGAAGGCTAATGCGGATCGGGCCGCCGCCTCGATGCTCGATCGTTGATAGACATAACATGGGGTTCCAAACCGCTCGCGTGCTTCTGCAGCTCGCCGGAAGACCGGCTCCGATTCGTTCATCGTTCGCTCCAACACGTCTTGCTTGTTGCTTGGGAGAGGGTACATCGCGTAGTCCGTGACCCCGCAGTGACGAGGATGCCACCACCGCGCTGGCCAGCCCAGTCGAGGGGGAGGGAAGAAAGCCTCAGGCGACCAGGGCGTCGATCCGTGCGAACCAGAGCTCCGGCTTGGAAATCTCTTCCATTGTGGGAAGCTCGTCGGGTCCGTCCCAGACTCGATGCAGAAACTCGTGGCCGCGCTCACGCTCGACCGCGGAGACGAAAGCCGTTCCCAACCGGTATTGATCGAACTTCAATTGAAGCCCGGTGAGCTTCAAGAAGAGCAGCTCAATTTGTCCTTTCTGATGCTGCCGCGATTCAACTCGGGCTTCGATTTCCTGGTAGTGCGGGAGGAGGTTTTTCCCAACCTCGCTCATGATGTGGGTTGCATAGCCTTCCAGGATGGTCATGAGGGCCTGCAATTTGAGGAACAATTCGTGTTGGGGTGCCGTCATGGCAGCCTCCATCAGCGTTTGCCCGCTAGCCAGACGGTTAGCGAGCCCAGTGGCGCCGGTGACCAAAGAGAGATCGCCCTCGGTTATCTGGTCAATCATCAACTTCAAATACTCTTGGAGCAGGCTTTCCATGTACGTCCGGACCCAGGGGTGGCCTTCAAACTCGTGGGCATGGGTCGCTTCGTGGAGCGTGAGCCAGAGGCGAAATTCCTGCTTGGGAAGGCCCAGTCGGAGCTGGATTCCCTGCACGTTGGGCTCGACAAAAAAGAGCTTGCCGGGTTCGACCGTCTCTGGACTCAGCAGGGTGATGTCGTACTGACCGAGGACCCGCTTGGCCAGGTAGCCGAGGAGGACTCCGAGCTCCGAAGAGAGGGTTACTCGTCCGAGGGCGGCGATGCCGGGGTAGTTGGAGCTGCCACCGCCGGCCGTCTCCCGCCAGGACTGCTCGAGGGGAGCCAACAAATGTTGGAAGTTTGCCACGTTGGCTCGGACCCATTCGCCGCGGTCCAGGGCCCGGACCTGGGTGTGGGCGAGATCAAGGCCCGTCCCGGTGTAGTCGGCCAATGGACCGGCAATGCTGCGCAGGATGGATTCGTATTCGTTCTCGATCTGTTGACGCGACCCCGAATCGAGAGAGGGCCCCTGAGCTCCCGTGCGCAAAGCAATAGCGGCCACCTGGTTCCAATCGAAGAGCCGGTCAGCCTGGCCGCGGCCGTAGTTCCGAGCGAGCATCCACACTGCGCCCGCGGCGGTCCCGGCCAGGAGCCCCGCCGCGAAGGGCAGACCGGAGCTGCCGCTGTTCATTTTCATGTGCCTTCGGTTTCTCCCCTAACTGCTCGCTATTGTCCGTCCCGAAAGCCCGCAGCGCAATAAGGGTGCACCAGCTCAGATAGGCCGAATCCAGCCAGGGGCCGCCGCGCGGCCGGCGACTCCGGGGATTCGGACCGGGGGGTAGCCGAACTCTTCTAGAGAGACGCCATCCTTGACCAGGGTTATGCCGTCTACTCCATCCAGCCCGGTCAGCGTGTAAACGATGGACCAATACGCGAGCTCCGAGAAAGGACGCCCGCGTACGCGGGCGAGCTCAGGTCCGAACTCAACCGTGGCGATCCGGTCCCGGACCTCGAAGGACACCACCTGCGTGCGCGGGCTGAGTGGGTACTCATAGTCCGCCGCGCGTTCGTCACCGTCTGGACCGTCGACGAGCGCCTCGATTGCCGCCCGGGGTAGACCATTGGTGGGGACTTCGCGCTGGGCCGCCGACAACCCAAGCGACCCGTCAGCGAGGAGCCGAGGAAAGTAAAGCGTGATCCGGGTGGTTGGCGCCCCAGCGGGAATCCCCACCAGCCGGCCAGTGGCAAACGGGGCCCCGTCCGGGTTTCGGGCTGGCGGGGAACCTTGCTGGCCGATGAATCCGCAGCTCAATGCGACAAAAGCGAAGGCCGTGAGCAGGGCGCGAAGGATCAGCGCTCTCGTCGATGGTGCGTGGACCCACCGGAGTTGAGGGGAGGTCAGACCGCGCGACTCAGATCGAGGTGAAGACTCTGGATCTGGCGTAGGAGCTCGCGGGTTTCCGGATCGGCGAGCACTGCAGCAAACAAGCTCTCCTCTTCATCGGCCTTGTTGGTGATGTCGAACGCCGGTTCCTGGTGACGCTGATTCAGTCGATCAATGCGCTCGTTCAGACGACTGATCTTGCCGAGATAGCCTTCCAGGGTCTGGATCGATGTCCCGCTGTACCTCGCAGCAGAGGAGGGGTCGGCGAGCAATTCGTGAATCGCCGTGCTCTCGAGACCCGCGAGGGGAGCGAAATCAGCCTCGAAAGGACGGTCGTACATGGCTCGGGCGGCCCACCCGTGAATGTGACGGGAATTGACGTCGAGCTCCTTGATGGCGCGCAGGGCCCATATCCGGACCCGCCGCCGCGCCCAATACTGATCGACGAAGTCTTCCTGGTCTTCACAGAGCAGCCGACTGCGCAGGTGCGTAACCAAGAGGAACCGCAGAGCCTCACTTTCGGCCAGACCCGATCTGATTCCCACTGCCGTGTCCACCTGCATGGTTGGGTCGCCCGCCCGGTGCAGCCAGGCGAACTCGAACGGAGCTTCCCGCATTGCTTGCGACATGTGGAGTCGGTCGTGCCAGTCCCACTGCGCGTAATCGACGGTCCGTCGATAGCTTTCGGTAGCGGCCGCCAGATGAGCGGCGATGAGACGGCATTTTTGAGCATCGCCGAGCGTGCTCCAATCAGCAATCGCCTGCTGACGATTTCCTGCGCTAGGCAGGACCATGTAGTTTTGGGCCAGCCAAAGGCGCGCCCACTCGGGCAGGTGCTTGACAAAGGCCTGGTGGATCGCATCTCCGGGTTCATCGGCTGCGTTTTCGGCAATCGGGATGCAGGTAGCCGCGAGAAAAGCGGTGAGCTGATCGATGTCCCGCCATTGCCGCTCGGCATAGATGTCCTGGCCAGCCACGATGCGTTCCTCGCGGAGGCGCTCGATCAGCCCAAGTCGCGTGCTAACCGCCATCAGGCGACCGATGAGGGCCGGCTCCCGCTCGAACATCTCGATGTTCCGATCCATGAAGGCCGGTGAGTCGTCCTCGCCGAGGGTCCGGAGAATGACGGGAATCGCAGCCCAGAATTGCTGCTCGGCAGCGAGATTCAGCGGAGTGGCCTCATTTGGATCAGGACGGGTCACGGGATCAGGACGGGGTCACGGCGGGGATCAAGAGGGGGTGGCGCTCGATCCGCCATCGGCGACCTGCGCCGTGCCCCCACTGAGAAATGGACGCAGCAGGGTGGTGAACTCCAGCGGCACGATCCATTTTGAGGAGTCAGAGCGGCTCAAGGTTTTGAAAGCATCCAGGTACTGCAAGCCCATGGTGTTGACGCTGACGCCCACGGCTGCTGCGTCGATCTGACCTAAGGCACCCGCCAGCCCCTCGGCCTGCAAGATGAGTGCTTGGCGACTTCCCTCGGCTTCGAGGATGGTTGCCTGGCGCAAGCCTTCGGCGGTGAGGATGGCCGCTTGCTTCTGGCCTTCGGCTACGGCGATCGCCGCCGCTCGCTGTCCATCAGCTTCGAGCACTACCGCCCGGCGATTTCGTTCGGCGGACATTTGACGGCTCATGGCATCCTGGATCTCCCGCGGCGGCTGAATCTCCTTGACCTCAACCGCGGTGACTTTCACCCCCCAACGGCTGGTTACCTCGTCGAGCTTGGCGCGCAGCTGATCATTCATGTCCTCTCGCCGGGAGAGCACGTCGTCCAGAATGATGTCCCCCACGACCGCCCGCAACGTTGTTTTGGCAATCCCTTCCGCGGCGCCGAAGACGTCCTGGACGCTGATTACGCTGGCGAGGGGCTCGAGAATCCGGAGGTAGATGAGGAAATCGATCGAGACAGGAGCGTTGTCCTTCGTAATCGCCGACTGAGCCGGAACTTCGATGAAACGCTCGCGCAGGTCAACGGTCACCGGGCGGTCAACCCAGGGAATGAGGAAAACGAGGCCGGGACCCTTAGCAATGTCGAGGGCCCGCCCCAGGCGGAAAATCACGAGCCGCTGATATTCTGGGACGATCCGGGCAGCTCGGAGCACGGTGGCGATAACCAGAATGGCGACAAGCCCTGGGACGATAAAGTCGGTGATCATTAGCCTTCCCTTCGAGTGGTTCCGCTCTCGGTGCTCGGAGCCGGCCGAGCGACGGAATGCGGAGATAGTAGCACTGGCGGGTCAGAAACGGGCTCTACTCGCAGAATGACCCCACTGATGCCCACCACCCGCACCGTCTCTCCGTCAAGCAAGCTTCGGCCAGTTGTGTCGGCAGTCCAATCTTCTCCCCCGAGCCGGACTTGCCCCCTGGGGTTCAGGTTCCCCACGGCGGTGGCCAGGCGCCCCATCAAAGTCTGGGAGCCACTCAAGGCTGGCTGCTTCCTGATTCGCTGCACAGCGCGGAGTACGATCAACGTAAAGGCCACGATTCCTGCGCCCACCGCAATGACGGCCAGTGGATTTAGGTCAATGGCCGCCGCCGATGGAGAGACCGACCCGATCGGTCGAAATAGGAGCATGGCTCCGAGGACAAAGGAGATGGCGCCGAGACCTGCAAAGGCGCCGACGGTCGGGTTGTGGGCTTCGACGACGAATAGGAAGAAGCCCAGCATCAGCAAGCCGGCGCCGGCCCAGTTGGTGGGCAGGCTGCCCAGGGCCACCCAGGCGAGCACCAGGGAAATGACTCCGCCGATGCCCGGGAAGAACATCCCCGGGTGGTAGAGCTCGGCCAGGATGCCAACCGTGCCGATGCTGAGCAAGACGAGGGCAATGTCGGGATCGGTGATGATGTGGAGGAGCTGTTCGATCGGATTCATCGGAAGGTCCACCGTCTCGGATCCAGCGGTCGCGAGTCTGATGGTCCCCGCCGCCGTCTTCACGGTTCTCCCATCAACCGCGCGGAGCAGGCTGGGCAGATCGTCTGCGACAATTTCAATGATTCCCAGAGTGAGAGCTTCTGAGCTGGAAGCTGAGACGCTTTCCCGGACGGCGCGTTCTCCCCAATCTTTGTTGCGCCCGCGTGTCTCCGCCAGAGACCGCATGTAGGCCGCAGAGTCCGAGACCACCTTGTCCGTCATCGTGGGATCGCTGGGCTGGCCACCCAGAGAGACCGGATGAGCGGCCCCAATATTCGTTCCGGGTGCCATGGCGGCGATGTGGGCGGACATGGCGAGAAAGAGACCGGCGGACGCTGCTCGGGCACCAGAAGGCGCGACGTAGACGATCACCGGGACTCGACTGCCGAGAACCGCCTGGACCATGGTCCGCATAGCGCTATCCAGGCCGCCGGGGGTGTCCACCCGAATGACCAGGGCCGGAGCGCCCTCGCGCTCGGCTTCGTCGATCGCGCGAACGAGATAGTCCGCGGTCAGCGGGTTGATGACCCCGGTCACTTCTGCCACTGGGATCGGGGGCGGTCCGTCCTTGGCAAAGGCGAAACCGGAGATGCTGAGCATGGCGATGCCGAAACCAGCGATGACGACCCAGATGGTCCGGCGCAAGACGCTCACACCTCCTGCGGCCCGTCCTCTAGCATGGCGCGAGCGATGGCAATCGCGCTCTCTTTGTCATCTGGCGCCAGGTCTCCGTCCAGCACCATGGTGAGCAGCCGATCCTTGATCGGACGAATCCACGGGCCCGGCTCGCGGCCGAACAGCTCCATGAGCTCCAAGCCGTCGATCGGGGGACGAAGCCTGGCAAGATCCGCTTCGGCGTCCAGTTGCGCGCACCGCGCCTGAAGGTCGGCGACTCGCTGCTCGGCAGCCCGGACGCGCTCAATTCGGCGGCTGGTTACGTCGGCGCGCGAGAGCATGAACAGATCTTCCAGTGCGTCACCGGCTTCGCGGACGAAGCGGCGTACCGCGCCGTCCGTCCAATCCCCATCGTAGGAGTTGCCCCGCCCGCTCAGCGCCACAATGTGGGCCACCCGGTCGCTGGTTGCCCGATCAAATCTCAGTCTCCGGAGGATCCGGGAGGCCATCTCCCGTCCCATTTGCTCGTGCCCATAGAAGTGAACTTCATCCTCTTCGACCGCCATCACTCTAGGCTTGGCGATGTCGTGCAGCAGGGCGCCCCACCGCACAGTAAGGACCGGCGGAGTCCGGTCGAGAACCATCAGCGTGTGCGAGAAGTTGTCCTTGTGCCGAGCCCCGCCAGCGGCTTCTTTCCGAAGGTCCAGAAATTCGGGGACGATCCACGGCATCAAGCCCAGCTCACATAGCTGGCGGACGGCGCCGCCTGGTTGGCGGGCCAGCAGAATCTTGTTCATCTCCTGTGCAATGCGCTCGGCGCTGATGGTCTGGAGGGTTGCGCAGTTGCGAGCGATGCTCTCCCGAGTCTTGGGCTCGAGAGTGAAGGAGAACTGGGCGACGAACCGAACCCCGCGCAGCAACCGAAGTGGATCTTCCCGAAACCGTTCGTCCGGTATTCCGACGGCTCGAACCAGGCCGGCGGCAAGGTCGGCCTGCCCGCCATAAGGGTCCACCAGGTCGCCGCCCAGCGCGGGGCGGGCCATGGCGTTGATAGTGAAGTCCCGTCGGGAGAGATCGTCTTCGAGGGTGGCACCGAACTCCACGTGGGGCTTGCGGTCGCCGGCCGTGTAGGTCTCAGTGCGGTAAGTGGTGATCTCGACGCGCTGGTCGACAAAGATCGCTCCGATCGTCCCGAAGCGTTCGCCTACGGCATAGACGCTGTCGGCGCCGGCTGCATGGACCAAATGTTTGATCTCATCCGGCGGAGCGTCGGTGGTGCAGTCGTAATCGCTCACCGGCAGACTGAGCAGGCTGTCGCGTACGCAGCCGCCGACGAGATAAAGGCTGCGCCCGCGGGCCTCAAAAGCGCGCGCCAGCTGCGGGATCGGTTTAACGACTGTCTCCATAGCGGAAATTGTACGGGCTGGGCCGATCCGTACGAGTTTCATCCCGGCGGTCAGCGCCAGTGCTATGATTGCAGCTAATTAAATAGCGAGCGGTCCGCTGGGGGAGCGAGCAGCTGAGAGGCGGGGTCAAGCCCACCAACCCTTCGAACCTGATCTCGGGAAGTCGTCCGGACTTCGATCCCTCTGGAGTTGGGCCTTCGGAGTTGCGGGCGGAAGACGAGCGTAGGAAATGCGGTCCGAAAGCGGCGGCTATCGGGCTGCCTTGCTTTGGGGCCACGGGGCCCTTTTTTGTGCCTCGATTTCAACTCGTTTCCCCTGGGTCATGCCGCTCCCAACGCAATCAGGCAGTTCTCAGGAGGAAACCGTGCTCACAGCCAGGCAGCCAGTTCAGTCGTTCCCAGCCAGTCAAAAAGTTTACATAACGGGGTCGCGACCCGATCTGCGAGTTCCTTTGCGGGAGATCACCCTTTCGCCGACCGCGGGCCCACTGGGCTTGGAAGCGAACGCGCCAGTCCGCGTCTACGACACCTCAGGCCCCCACGGCGATCCCTCCATTGATGTCGACGTTCGGCGAGGGCTCCCCGCACTGCGGCTGGCCTGGATCCTCGAGCGAGGGGACGTGGAGGAGTCGGGATATCGGCCGGGCGATTCGCCCTCGGGCCGAAAGAGCGCGGACCCGCTGGCCGATCTCCAGGCCTTCCCCGGTCTGCGGCGAGCGCCCCTGCGGGCGAAGCCCGGCAGCAACGTTTCCCAGATGCATTACGCTCGGCGCGGGATCATCACGCCTGAGATGGAATTCATCGCAATCCGCGAGGAAATTGACACGGAATTCGTGCGTTCGGAGGTGGCCCGGGGGCGGGCGATCATCCCATCCAATATCAATCATCCCGAGAGTGAGCCGATGATCATCGGGCGGAACTTTCTGGTGAAAATCAACGCCAACATTGGTAACTCGGCGGTGGCATCTTCGGTAGAAGAGGAAGTCGAGAAGATGACCTGGGCCACGCATTGGGGCGGGGACACGGTCATGGACCTCTCGACGGGGAAAAACATTCACGCCACCCGGGAGTGGATTCTTCGGAACTCACCGGTTCCGATCGGAACGGTTCCGATCTATCAGGCACTCGAGAAGATCGATGGTAAGGTTGAGGACCTCAGCTGGGAGGTCTATCGCGATACGTTGATCGAGCAGGCGGAACAGGGCGTCGACTACTTCACGATTCACGCGGGGGTGCGGCTCGCCTATATCCCAATGACGGCGCGCCGGGTCACAGGGATCGTCTCTCGGGGCGGCTCCATCCTGGCCGGCTGGTGCCTGGCCCATCACCAGGAGAACTTCACCTACAGCCATTTCGAAGAGATCTGCGAGATCATGGCGGCCTATGATGTCGCTTTTTCACTCGGCGACGGCCTGCGCCCGGGCTCCGGCGCGGATGCGAACGACGAGGCGCAGTTTGCCGAGCTGGAGACGCTGGGCGAGCTCACCGAGATCGCCTGGAAGCATGACGTGCAGGTCATGATCGAAGGCCCTGGCCACGTTCCGATGCACAAGATCAAGGAGAACATGGACCGCCAGCTAGAGGTCTGTCACGAAGCGCCGTTCTACACCCTGGGGCCGCTGGTGACCGATATTGCGCCGGCCTACGACCACATCACCTCGGCCATTGGCGCCGCGATGATCGGGTGGTTCGGGACGGCAATGCTCTGCTACGTGACGCCGAAGGAGCACCTTGGCCTGCCAAATCGTCAGGACGTGAAGGATGGCGTGATCGCCTATAAGATCGCGGCCCACGCGGCTGATCTCGCCAAAGGCCATCCGTCTGCCCATCTCTGGGATGACGCCCTATCGAAGGCGCGTTTCGAGTTTCGGTGGCGGGACCAGTTCAATCTCTCTCTGGATCCAGAAACCGCCGAGTCCTTCCACGATGAAACGCTTCCGGCCGAGGGGGCCAAGCTCGCCCATTTCTGCTCGATGTGCGGTCCGCATTTCTGTAGCATGCGGATCACTCAGGACGTTCGGGAATACGCTCGTCAGCATGGCCTCGACGAAGGATCGGCCATCAAAGTCGGACTCGAAGAAAAGGCCAGGGAGTTCCGCGACACCGGCAACCAAATCTACCGTCCCGCGATGGCCAACCCAAAAGAAAGCTAGGGAGAACAATGAAACGGGCTTTTGAGCACGTTTCTACGCGGGTGGGCGACTGCCTGAGCGCGTAGCGGCTCGACGGGCCGGAGTCGCGGGTGCAGCGGACGGAGTTGCCGCGGCGGGGGCGGCTGAAACGGCGGCCGGAGTCGCCGCTGGGGCGGCCGGAGTCGCCGGCGCGGACGCGGCTGATGCGGCGGCCGGAGTCGCCGGTGCGCGGGGGGCGGCTGATGCGGCGGCCGGAGTCGCCGTCGGAGCGGCCGTTGAAGGCCGGGCTACCGTCGACCG
Organism: Chloroflexota bacterium; assembly: GCA_009692845.1. Taxonomy (GTDB): domain Bacteria; phylum Chloroflexota; class UBA6077; order UBA6077; family SHYK01; genus SHYK01. Next base: position 446,412 of record SHYK01000001.1, read on the forward strand.
GGCGACTGGAGCCGTAGCTGGAGCCACCGAGGCGGCCACTGCAACTGGTGCGACCGGCCGAGGAGCGCCCTCAGGGACCGGCGGGGCTGCATCCTTCCCTTTGGAAAGGATCATGGTCATAGAGTTGCCTTCGAGTTGCGGCATCCGCTCAACCAGGACGCCGTCTTTGAGCTTGGCGACGACCTGTTCGAGGACCTGGCGGCCAATGTTGGGATGGGCCAACTCGCGTCCCCGGAACCTGATCGTTACCTTGACCTTTTCGCCGTCCTCGATGAATCTCTCGATCGCCTTGGTCTTAAAATCGAGGTCGTGATCGTCCGTCTTGGGCCGGAAGCGCACTTCTTTCAGCAGGATGATCTTCTGGTTCTTTCGCGCTTCGCGGTCTTTCTTTTCCTGCTCGTACTTGAAACGGCCGTAGTCCAAGAGGCGGCATACGGGAGGGGCGGCGGTGGGTGCCACTTCGACGAGGTCAAGGCCCCGCTGGCGTGCGATGCCAATTGCATCGGCAGTATTGACGATTCCGAGCTGTTCCCCGTTCTCGCCGATCAGGCGGACCTGAGGAATTCGGATCCGTTCGTTAACTCTTAGCTCTCTGCTTATTCGATGGCCTCCCAATGACTGACACTCGTATTACCATTATCGAGAGGCCTTATAGGACTGTCAAGCAATTGGTGAGCGGTGTGGGTCGGCCAAGGGCCAAGGGTTAAGCGAGGGCACCACGCTGACCTCGAGCCCGGCCCGGCGAGCCTAGTCAAGGCTACTGCAGGCTCCCTTCGGACGTCTGCCCGGGAATCTCGCTTCGGAAGCGTTGAATCACGTCGGCGACGGCAATGGCGCCTAGATTTTCGCCAGCCCGGGTTCGAACTGCGGCAGCTCCGCTCTCGGCTTCGCGATCTCCAATGACCAGCATGTAGGGAATCTTTTGGAGCTGCGCGTCCCGGATTTTGTGGTTCAGGTTTTCGCGGCGCACGTCCAGTTCGACCCGGAATCCCGCGTCTCGGAGGTTGTGGACGACACCCTGTGCATGCTCAGTGTGACGGTCGGCAATCGGGAGGACCACCGCCTGGACGGGCGCGATCCAGAACGGGAACGCGCCCGCGTAGTGCTCAACCAGCATGGCGATGAATCGCTCAAAGCTGCCAAAGATGGCTCGGTGGATCACCACCGGCCGATAGCGCTGCTGATCGTCCCCGACGTAGGTTAGGTCGAATCGCTCCGGGAGCTGATAGTCGAGCTGGATTGTGGCGCACTGCCATTCGCGTCCCAAGGCGTCGGTGACGTGAATGTCGATCTTGGGTCCGTAGAAAGCGGCGTCGCCTTCCTTGACTAGGTACGGGATGTCATTGGAGATCAGCGCGTCGCGCAGGTTGTTCTCGGCCCGCTCCCAAGTTTCGAGATCGCCCAGGTAGCTCTCTGGGTTTCGGGTCGAAAGCTCCATCTGATATTCCAAACCAAATAGGGCGTAGACCTGCTTGACCAGCCGAAGTAGATCGGAGATCTCACTCTCGATCTGGTCTGGCCGCACGAACAGGTGCGCGTCATCCTGACAGAACTGACGAACCCTGGTGAGTCCTGAGAGATTTCCGGACTCTTCGTTCCTGTGGAGGACGCTCTGGTCGTGAATCCGGAGCGGGAGATCGCGATAGGACCTCAACTCGCTGCCGTAGACGAGCATGTGGCCAGGGCAGTTCATGGGCTTGAGTCCCATCTGCTGGTCTTCAACGTCCAGAACGAACATGTTGTCGCGGAACTTGTCCCAGTGACCGCTGGTCTCCCAGAGCGCCCGGTTGAAAAGGAGCGGTGAGCGGACCTCCACGTAACCCCCGTCGTGCACGAGCAAACGCCGCATGTAGTCGGACAGGGTCTGATAGAGCACCGTGCCTTTGGGGAGCCAGAACGCCTCGCCTGGCGCATAGGGGTGGAACATGAACAGTCCCAGCTCCCGCCCCAGTTTGCGATGATCGCGCTTCTCGGCCTCCTCGATCTGCCAGAGGTAGTGGTCGAGCTCTTCCTGGGAGTGCCAGGTCGTCCCGTAGATGCGCTGGAGCTGGGGTCGCCGCTGGTCGCCCCGCCAATATGCTCCGGAGATCTCCAGGAGCTTAAACGCGCCGATCTCGCCACTGTGCTTGACGTGGGGGCCGCGGCAGAGGTCCACAAAGTCGCCGGTTCGATAGAGGCTCGCCGAAGTGACGTTGGCCGGGTCGACGTCCACATCTTCGTGGCTGCCCACCCGGGTGGTGCCTCGCTCGCGGAGGTCGGTGAGCAGCTCCACTTTGAAGTCCTGGCCCGCCGCGCGAAAACGCTCCAGTGCGCCGTCGATCGTGACCTCTTCGCGCTCGAAGATATGCTGCTCGGCCGCGATTCGGCGCATCTCCTCTTCGATGCGGGGGAGGTCCTCCCGAGTTATTCCCCCCGGGATGTCCATGTCGTAGTAGAAGCGATTTTCGATGGCCGGGCCGACGCCGAGCTTGGTCCCGGGGAATAGGTGCTCCACCGCGGCGGCCATCACGTGCGCGGCGCTGTGTCGCATGGTCGTCAGGTCTGGCTGCGGCTCCGTCATCGACTGCTCCTTTGTCACAAATAAAAAGACCTCTCGTCCTGGGACGAGAGGTCACTCGCGGTTCCACCCAGGTTCCCCCCGATGGAATCGGGGGACGCCTCGCCGGCCTGATAACCGAGGCAACCGGGTTCTCGCTCGCCCTCATTTATCGGCTCGGCTGAACTACCTGCTCGGAGTTCCCGACGAGCCTGATCTGAGTTTCGCGAGTCAGCTCTGAGGTGGTTTTCGTCGGTTCTTGCGTGGCCGCGCTCTCAGCGCGTGCGGGCCTCTCTGAACGCCGATCTCCGACTACTCGTCCTCTTCGCAGCCTTTCACTCTTGGTGGGCAAGAAGGGGCTCGAACCCCTGACCTCCACGATGTCAACGTGGCGCTCTAACCAGCTGAGCTACTTGCCCTGATTCTGAATCATAGCCATCAGGCACGGCCACGGTCAATACCTGATCGCTGGAGTGTGAAAAAGGCACCAGCGTCGAGTATCCACCCGAGGGCGCGTCTTACAATCACCGGGTGCAGCCGGAGCAAGCTTCCTTCGTCATTGTCGGGGCCGGAGCGGTGGGGACCGTGCTGGCCGGGTGTCTGGCCAGGGCTGCGCATCGGGTCACCCTCATAACCCGTCCCAGTTACGTCGCTCAGATGAACGACGGCCTGCTGCGCGTTTTCGGAATCAGCGATTTCGAGGTCCGAGTGCAGGTGGCCGGGGAGCTCCATGAGGGATCGCCGGACTATCTGATTCTGGCGGTGAAGACGCCGGATACCGAGGGTGCGCTGGCGGCGGTACAGGGGCTGGCTCCAAAGACGGTTCTCTCGCTCCAGAATGGGCTGGCCAAAGACCAAATCCTTTCGAAGGTATTTGGGCGAGAAAAGGTGCTGGGGGCGACCAGCATCATCGGAGCCAGCATGGTTCAGCCGGGAGTTGCCGAGCACACTTTCAACGGGGCCACACTGCTCGGGGAGCTGGAAGGAGCACCAAGCGAGCGAGCGATGCGGCTGGCCGATATCCTCTCATGGGCCGGCTTGCGTGCGGAGGTGACGGACAACATCGGGGCGGCCGAGTGGTCGAAGCTTTGCCAGTACGCACCCGCCGCCCTTGTCTCGGTTTTGAGTCGCCTTCCTTACTATCAGATCTGTTTGAGCGAGCCACTGGCCGAAGTCTTTGTGCAATTGACTCGCGAGTGCGCGGCGGTCGCAACCGCCTGTGGCTCCGAGGTGGGCGACTATCCCGGTTTCAACATCAAGAGCCTGGTCGAAGTCTCGGAATCCGAAGCCGTACGATCGATCGTGGAGCGGGGAGAGGACATGGAGAGACGCGGAATGACGGGCATGCGCATCTCGATGTTGCAAGACGTTGAGCGTGGCCATCCGACCGAATTGGAAGAAACGATCGGGGACGTTGTGCGGCGGGGCGCGGAAGCGAACGTGCCGGTGCCGTGGATGCGGCTCGGCTACCTCGTGGTGCGCGGGATCGAAGCCAACTGGCGGCGTCCCACCCGATGACGGATGTCATTCGGCTCAACCGAATGAGCTTCTTTGGCCACCACGGGGTGCTCCCTGAAGAGCAGAAGCTGGGCCAGCGCTACGAGGTGGATCTGGAGGTTCGGTCGGACCTGCAGGCGGCCGGTCTAACGGATGACCTTGACGCGACGTTGAACTATTCGGAGCTGTACCGAACGACTGAGTCGATCATCGTCGGGTCACCCCGGCGGCTCATCGAAGCGCTGGCTGAGCGGATCGCCACTGCGGTGCTGGAGCGGTTTGGGTCCGCGCAAAGTGTCGTGGTCCGGGTGCGCAAGCTGCATCCACCAATTGAAGGGGCTTTCCTCGAGAGCTCCGAAGTGGAGATCGAGCGATGGCGACTTTGACCGGCGGCGTCGACGGTATTCCAACTGGAGTCCTCGGAAGGGACTCTATTCGGGAGCTGTTGAAGGCGCCTGATCCGATCGTTGACCGAATTCGCGACGTTGACGCCCAGCTGCAGCCGCATGGCATCGACCTCACGGTTGAGGCGGTTTGGCAATTCGCCGGGCGGGGCGCTCTGGGGCCGGAGCGGCGGCTTCCCGATCGGATTCGAGCGGTTTCCTCTGACGGTTGGTACCAGTTGGCACCAGGCTCATACGTAGTGACGCTGTATGAGTCGATCAAGCTGCCCGAGGACTTGATGGCGCTGATTTTTCCTCGGTCGACGTTGCTGCGTTGCGGGGGGCGCCTGGGGACGGCGGTGATTGATGCCGGGTATCAGGGGCAGCTCGAGGTGCTGCTTTCGGTAGAAAATCCGTTCGGGCTGAGCCTGGCGGCCGCGGCCACGCTTTGCCAGGTCGTTTTCTTTCCATTGAGCGAGAAAGTGGAAGGCTATCAAGGGTTCTATCAAGGGAAATATCTAAATGAAGATGTGTCCTCTCAGGGTTAGCCGAGTGCCTATGGGTCATGCATAATCCAATAGAGCACCCAATTGGGAAATGGGCTGGAGCGAAGCTTTGAGTGATGGAGTCTCGGTCGTGGGGAATCTTGGTCATCCGGCTGGGCGAGGCTGGATCGCCGTTGCGGGCGCCTCTACGCTACTCGGGGTTGCTCTAGCCATCAGCGTGGCATTTCAGCTGGCTTATGCCGACCGCATAGTCGCCGGCGTAAAGGTTCTGGGACTAGACCTGGGAGGCCAGACGCCTCCGGTTGGTCGGGCTCTGTTGGAGACCAGTGCCGCTCAGCTTGGTCAGCAGTTGGTGACGCTCAAGGCGGGAGGCCGAGAGTGGCAGCTAAGTGTCGTCGATCTGGGCACCCAGATGGACGCCGACGCAATGGTGCAACAGGCCTATGAAATCGGGAGGGCGGGCAATCCCCTGCAGCGGGTCGGGGCCCAGTGGAGCGCGCTGTTCTTTGGCACTCGCTTTGTCAGCCCCGTGGTGCAGTTCGATTCCGAGCGGCAAGATGCCGTGCTCCAGCGCATCGCCGCCGAGATCGATCAGCCGTCCCTGAACGCTCGCATTGATCCTCAAATTAGCCAGGATGGGCGGGTGAGCTTCGCCACGGTTCCTGAACGTCCGGGCAGCCGCCTGCGCATCTCGGAGTCTGCCCAACGCGTGCGGGAGGCCATTTCTCGGGGATTACCGGCCACGGTGGACCTGATAATCGGAATCGAGCAGCCGGGGCTCACGACGGCCAACGTCGAGTCCGTCCGGTCCCGAGCCAGTCAAATGGCCGCTGGTCCCGTGGCTTTGAGCTACGGATCGTCGACCTGGGACCTCAGTCCTCAGGAAATCGCGCGAACTATCGCTTTCCAGAGTGCGGGAGGGGCTGACCTCCGAATTGCCGTGGACCCTGACACCCTGAGCAGGGTGGCGAATCGAATCGACGCCCAGCTAGGTCAGCCCGCGACGAATGCTCGTTTCGACTGGAATGGGGGCTCTCCTCGGCCCATTCGAGCGAGCCAGGATGGCATGGGGGTAGATTTCGCTGCGCTCGCACAAACGTTGCAGGACCGGTTGCCCGCCGAGCGGAGCTTCGCGATTCCGCTGACCACGACCCGCGCGTTAGTTACCGCGGATGATGGCGCCAAGCTGGGGTTGAAGGAGTTGATCAAACAAGGCCGTACCACATTTCCGGGCGCTACGGCGGAGAAGCAATTCAACATCAAGCTGGCATCTTCTCGGCTGGACGGGACGGTGGTAGCACCTGGAGAGCTGTTCTCGTTCAACAAGGAAGTTGGTCCGACGACCCTCGAGGCCGGCTTCAAAACCGGGTGGGGAATCACCCTTTCGGATACCGGCGCCCACACCATTCCCTCGGTCGCGGGCGGAATCTGCCAGGTTGCGACCACCCTGTTTCAGCCGATTTTCCACGCCGGCTACGCCATCGAAGAGCGAAACTACCATCTCTACTGGATCCAATCTTATGGACAGGCGCCACTCGGGATGAAGGGCCTCGATGCCACTGTGGATGAGGCCTATGGGCTGGATCTCCGATTTATCAACAATACGACGGACTATCTGCTGGTTGGGTCGCGGGTTGAAGGAACGACGCTCTTGTTCGACCTCTACGGAACCAAGCCGACCTGGGACGTAAAAATTGGCGCGCCGACTATCAGCAACGTCGTTCCAACCGATCCAACTCTGATTCGAGAGGTGGAGCCGACCATGCCTCCGGGCAGGTCATTGCAGGTCGAGACGGCCCAGGATGGATTCGACGTAACCGTCAACCGGACCGTCACTCTGGGCGACGACGTCCGCCGGCTCCCGCTTCGGAGTCACTATCTGCCGGCCCACAACGTGATCCTGTTCGGGGGGGAGCTGCCCGCGGTCGAGGCCGACCCGAGCTCGCCCACCAATCCAGCGAGCCCACCTGGGTCGAATCAGAACACGTCGCCCGCCGTCACGCCCCAGCCCAACAGTGCGACCCCGGTCGCGACTGCGCAACCCACGAACGTGAGCGTCACCGCTCAGCCCACGGCCGGGCAGCCCACCGCGAGCGCGACGGCCGCACCGAAGCAAACCCAGCCAATTGCCACTCTCCAGGCTCCCCGACCGTGAGCGTACCGCCGCGCACCGCACGCCGGACTCAAAATCGACAAGAGAACCGATTGCATGCCCGGGAGCGCCAGCGGCAACGCGAGCTCCGCGGCCGGCAATTTCGAATGGCGGCCTACATTGCCGCGGGGGTGGCGGTTCTGGTTGCGATCGTCGTCGGGATGGTACTCTCTTCGAGGACGCAACCTGGGCGAACGGTGTCCCTTCAGGGGGCCGAACACATCGAGAAAGGCGCGCAGCACGTCGCTTATAACTCAAAGCCGCCGACGTCTGGACCCCACTGGAATATCGGCGGAGAGGCGCCGGCCAACTGGGGCATCTACGAAATCCCCATTGCCGATGAGGCGCAGATCCACAATCTGGAGCATGGCGGGATCATGATTCAGTACAACTGCAACGATTGTCTGGATCTGGTGAGTCAGCTCCAGGACTTCTACAACCGCTACGTGCCCGCTCACCGGATCCCGCTATTCCCGTCCAGCTCGAAGATCGTGATCGCTCCCTATCCGGACATGCCAACTCGGATCACGCTGACCGCCTGGGGCCGCATCGACACTTTCGACGCGTACGATGAAGATCGGATCGTGAAGTTCGTCGACGCATTCCGAGAGAAGGGAGCCCCCGAAGCCGGTCGCGTCCCCTAGGGCCACCTCCTGGGGCGGGCCTCACTCAAGCCCAGCGGCCAGGCCTCCGTGACCGCCCTATAATCGGGGTTCGCTTCTGATTGCGCGGACGGGAGAATTGGACACTGGCTCAGCGAGGCCGACGAACCAGCGCGTACGCAACTAGAGATCTCACTCAGGGGAGCATTCCCCGAAATCTCTGGTTTCTGGGTTGGCCCCAGATTATATCGGGTGCCGTTAATGCTATCGACACCCTGGCCGATTTGTTCTGGGCGGGTTTCCTCGGCTCCCGCGCGGTAGCCACGGTCGGAGTCGCCCAGACCTGGATCCAGCTGTTCAACACGGGGCGTATGGGTCTGGATACATCGGCGCGGGCCATGGTTTCGCGGGCGGTCGGGTCCGGCAACCTCGCTCAGGCCAGCGACATCGCTCGCCAGTCGGTCATCTTCAACGTCGGCCTGTCGCTCGTGGTGATGGTCATCGGCATCGGGCTCAGCGATTTTTTGCTGAAAGTGCTCGGGGTTTCCGACGCGTTAGTCGAGGAAGGGTCGACCTACCAGCGACTGCGATTCGCCGGGTCGTTTTTCTTTGGGTTGAACATGATCTCGGGATCATTGCTGCAGGCGGGCGGAGATACCCTCACGCCGATGAAGGCGCAGCTCGTCACTCGTGCCTCGCACCTGATCCTGAGTCCGGTCCTTACCTTCGGCTGGGGCGGCCTACCCGCGTTTGGAGTCTCTGGAGCGGCGATCGCGAACGGGATCTCCCAGGGGATCGGGTCGGCGATGAATTTTTGGGCGCTCTACACCGGCACGTCCCGTATTCAATTGTCAATGAACAATCTCAAAGTTGAACTGCCACTCATGTGGAGGCAGGTGCAGATTGGTGGTCCGGCCTCAGTGACCGCGGCAGAGCGCGCAATCGCTCAGGTGGTGCTGGTGGGCCTGGCAGCCCCGTTCGGTACGGCCGGGCTAGCGGTGTTCTCGATCACCCAGCGGATACAGATGTTCGGAGGCTTTGGGGCGCAGGGCTTGGCGCAGGCATCTGGCGTGATCGTGGGGCAGAGCCTCGGCGCTCAACAGCCTAAGCGGGCGAAGGAGACCGTCTGGTGGGCGCTGGGTTACAACTTCGCCATCCAGGGCCTCGTCTGCGCACTCATCTTTGCATTCCCGGAGGCGGTGATCCTCGTCTTCAGTCGGGACCCGGAGGTGATGGAGATCGCAGGCACTTGGCTCCGCATCGAGGTTCTGGGCTACATGCTGTTCAGCCTGGCCAATGTGCTGGTGCTGTCGTTTAATACCGCCGGCGATACCACGATACCGATGTTGGCGGCGCTGGGCGGGATCTGGGGGGTCCAGCAGCCGGTGGCGATATTGCTAACTGGAGCCGCTGGCCGCTGGTTGCCGCCGAACCTGGCCGCGCTCGTGCCGATTTCGTGGAACCTGGGAATCCTCGGGATCGCCTGGGCCAACGTGGCCGCGGCTATTGCTCGTTTCATATTTCTCTTTCTGTACTTCATGTGGGGCCCGTGGTGGAAAAAGAACGTGCTGCAGTTCTCGCAAGCACCGGTTGAGATCGTTCCGGAGCCCGCGGTGGTCCCCCCTCCGGTCGGGCTGCCCTAGTAGCGCATGTCGGCACAAGACCCAGACCGGTCGCCGAGGCTCGTATGCCACGCGCGATCTCACTCAAGGTAGCATTTCGCGGAACCTGTGGTTTCTCGGATGGCCACAGATCGTGGCCGGGTTGGTCAATGCCATCGACCAGATCGGCGATTTGTTCTGGGCGGGTTTCATCGGCTCTCGAGCGATCGCTAGCATCGGCGTCGCCCAAACCTGGATCCAGCTTTCAACACCGGCCGGATGGGCCTCGATACCGATGCACGGGCGATGGTCTCGCGTGCGGTGGGCGCAGGCGACATGCCATCGGCCAACAACATCACCCGCCCGGGCCTGTTCTTCAATCTTGGCTTCACAGCGATTGTGATGGGCCTGGCAATCATCCTCAGCGACTTTCTGCTGCGAGTCTGGGTGTATCGGAGAGCCTGGTAGAGGAGGGCACGACCTACCAGCGGCTTCGGGTTCGCAGGTTCGATGTGTTTTGTCTGAAGTCGCGGTGCTGAAGGGTTGGTACCCGCTGTCTCGTCTAGGAGAGCGGGAGCTCCGCGAGATCCCGGCAGGCGGGGCAGACGCCTTCGATCAGCTTGCGGTCCATCCTGGGCAAGCGAGCACCGGCGGCGGTCAGTACGCGAAAGACTTCTGGAAGGGGCAACCCGACTACCGATAGGAAACAACCGTCGAGCCGTTCGGCCGGCCGAAAGGTCGGATGCTGGATGGCATAAGCGCCCGCTTTGTCGAAGGGGTCACCCGACGCAACATAAGCTTCGACTTCAGCGTCGCTGTAATTGCGCATCCAGACCTCGGTAATGCCGGATTGAACCCAGGTCGCAGGAAGTCCGCCGGAATCGACCCGGGCAGCGGCGACCGCGGTGATGACGTGGTGCGAGCGATTCCGAAGCCGGTGCAGCATGGCTGTGGCAGCGGTGGAGGACGCCGGTTTCCCGAGGGGCTCGCCGTCCAGAGCAACGACCGTGTCAGCGCCGAGAGCAACATCCCCCGGGAACTGACGGGCGGCGAACTGCGCTTTTTCCCGGGCTAGCCGTTCAGCGAGGGCCCGGGGAGTCTCGCCGGGCTGGGGCCGCTCGTCGAGCTCGCACGGAAAAGCAAGATAGGGCAAGCCAAGCCGGCTAAGGATCTGTTGCCGACGGGGAGAGGCTGAACCGAGAATGAGGCGAAGGTTAGCCCTCGCCGCGACAGAGCTCGCAGTCACATCCGCAGGCGGGATCGCCGGCAGATTGTAGACTGGCACGTGCCCATTCAACCACGATTCTGCCCGCCAGTCGCTCCGGCAGCCCCCCGTCAACCATTGACTGGTAGAAGCCGGCAATCTCACGCGCTCGGCGCGAGAGCTCCGTCACTACCTGGTCATGCTGGGAGATTGACCCGAGCTCGTATGTGTCCACCATGGCCTCCCCAGATCTCGATGGCGGGCCATTCATCGGGCGAAATGCGTCGAATCTTGGCTCCCCTAAAGGGTAGCGTAGAGGGCCCTCCGGGTGCTAGCCGTTGGGGCTGCCCCGTGGTTAATGACAAAGCCGGGCGAGTCGCGGGATCGATAAATCAGGCATGGAGCGGCTGCTGATGTCCCTTCAGCCGGTGAGAAATTCGACCGCTGCCTCGAAATAGGCTTCGGCAATCGCATTGAGGACATCCGTATTTTTGAGTAGCTCTGCTTCCCGATCACTGGTGATATAGAGCGACTCACCGACCACGCCCGGCATCTGCGAGACCCGCGCCACTCGGGGCGTCTGGGGGCCGACCAGGAATAGGTGGCCGAAGGGTTTGCCGAGGCCGGCATCGTCGTGAAAACCGGCATTCACGGCCTGGAGATATCCGATGTCGCGAAGATGGGATAGCAGAGATGTTTGGACCAGAGCGGCCAGGCGAAGGCTTTCGGCGCCCGACGGATGGTCGATGGAGTACCACGTACTCGTCCCTCGCACACTCGGACTGGTGGATCCATTGTTATGGATCGAGAAGAGTAGCGCAGCGCCCGCCGCGTTGGCGATATCGACCCGCGCCTGGAGGTCGTCATCGTTATCGATCCGGCCATCGCCGTTCCGGTCGGAGGGTGGCACGTTGACGTCGCTGTCGTCAGCTCGGGTGAGCGCGGTGCGGAAGCCGTGGTCGCGGAGCAGCGCATCGAGCCGCAGAGCAATTTCCAGGTTCACGTCCTTTTCCAGCAGATCCACCCGGCCGTTGGCCTGCCGATGCACGGCGCCCGGCTCGCGCCCTCCGTGCCCCGGGTCGATGGCGATCAGGGGGGACCGCTCGCGGTCAGCCGATGACAGGTTGGCTGATTGAAGGTCGACGTCCAGCGAGACGGGCAGCGTAGGGTCTGATGGCTCCTGAGCCAGCGACGATGACGGGCCGGAGATGGTGAGCAGCCAGCAGGTGAGGAGTGAGATTACCCGGAAGTCTTCATTGCTCATAAGAAGTCGCAATTTCAGAGCTATACTCGACTTCAGATTTTTGGCGGCGCGATCCGCCCTAGCTCAGTAGAGGAGGCGCAAATGTCGAAAGAGCAGCGTCCCGGCACAGTCTATTGGATCGATCACTATGTAGTGCCGGTCAGCGATATCGCGAGGTGGAGCGACTTCTATACGAATGCCCTGGGGGCCAAGCCGCAGGTTCGGGAAGCGCGGCCGGATCGCCCGGCTGGCGGTGGTGGTGGTGGCGGACTTTTGTTCACCTACGTCGGCGAGTGCCATGTCGGTGGCGCGAAAGCGGAAGGCCTGACCCCGGGCACCGGGAGCCCGCGCTACTCCTGGTTCATTCGGCCCGAAGAGGTCGAGTTGCACCTCCGCCGCCTGGACGCGCACCAGATCGCACATTCGGGCGCGATTCGCACGAGCGACGAAGGTGAGCCTGGGACCGCGATTCGGTTTGCCGATCCGGATGGCAATCAGCTCGCGCTGTGGGCGCCGGCCCGCCTTCCGGACGGTGCCATGGCCAACGAAACCACGGCGAAAGTGGGGCGGATCGCAGGTGCACTCCTGGAAGCGCGGGATCTGGGAAAGACGGCTGACTTTTACAGCACCTACTGCGGAGTGGACCCGTTGCCGAGCGGGGATGTGGAGCGAGATACCGTGGTCTTCCCACTGGCCGCCGGCGGCCGTCTCGCCTTCAAGAAAGTCGACTCGCTCGGCAACCGGACCGCCGGGCACGCGGTGTACCGGGCCCTCCATCAGGCGTTAGTGATCCGCGATGAAGACTTTCTGCCTGCCCTGGAGCACATGTACCGCGACCTGCCCGAATGGGACCACGATCCGAGCGCCATCGGCACCGTTAGCGTCGACGAATCCGCCTCGCTTCCGGCTCGAACCGGCATCCACGGAAATCCGATCGGACCCGAGTGGAAGAAGGCATTTGGGCGGGGTGATAGCTTCTACGATTGGGACGAGAACACCTTCCACTTTGTGAACGCGAACCCGAAGCAGGGGAGCTCGATGGCGACCTACGAGAGTGTGTCTCAGCGTACCTACGTCGACCAGAGGCTTGCCGCCCGGGGCTAGAGCTCCGGGCCAACTCACCTGAGGGTTAGTGTCGTTACCGACTCGATGTGATAGGTCTGCGGAAACATGTCGAGGGGCTCGACGCTCTGAATCTGATAACCGCCCGCACAGAGGGCCTTGCAATCTCTGGCCAGGGTGGCTGGGTCACAAGACACGTAGACGACCTTCGGAGCCTGGCGGTCGAGCAGCGCCTGGATAACTGGCGGCGCGCATCCGACTCGCGCCGGATCCAGCACCACGGCGTCGACTCGCTCCTCGGCCAGCCCGGGCAGCACTTGCTCGGTTTTGCCGAGCTCAAACCGGACGTTGGCAAGGTCGGCGGTGTTGGCTCGCGCGTCGAGCACCGCTGCTGACGACTCTTCGATGCCGATCGCGGTACCCACGTGGGGGGCAATGAGCGCCGTGAGCGTTCCGACTCCGCTGTAGGCATCGACGACCGTTTGGTCGGGTTGAGGATCGAGCCGATCCAGAACGAGCAGGGCGAGCAGATCGGCGATGGACACGGGAACCGAGCGGTTGGGAGCCCATCTCGCCGAGATGCTGTCCGGGATGTCCCGCAGCTCCCGCTTCGTGTTCACCTGGAAGAATGAGGCGGCGGCGACGCGAAAGCGCCGGTCGAGCACCTCTTCCTCCAGGTGGGTTTGGCCGGACTCCAGCTCGGGAATCATGGGAAGGGCGGGACTGATCATCAGCGATCCGGTGTTGGCCCCGACCCGCACCGCGATTTGATGGGAGCGGAGACCGGCACAGCGGCGCTGAATGGTCGCCAACACCGCATTGATGGAGGGATGAGCGATGGGGCAGTGATCGACTCGCAGCAGTCGGTGGCTGTTTCGATAGGTATAGCCGAGGTCGCCCCAGTTGCGGCCGAGGCTGAAGCGAATGTGGTTGCGGTACTCCCACGGTTCAACCATTCCGATTGCGGGGCGCACCAATAGTTCCGCGGAGGCGAAACCGCCGATCCGAACCAGCTGATCGATCACCACCTGCCGTTTCATCGCGAGCTGCAAGGTGTAGGTTGCGTGCTGCCACTGGCACCCCCCGCATTCCCCAAAGTGCGGGCAAGGGGGCGTAACCCTTTCGTCGGCCGGACGAAGTACTTCGAGGATCTGAGCCGAGGCATAGTCGCGCTTGCGGCTCACGATCTCGATCCGAGCCCGCTCGCCGGGGAGACCGAAAGGAACGAAGACCACCTCGCCTTCGATGCGCCCCAACGTGTCGCCGCCGAAGGCAACGTCGGTAAGCTCGATTTCAGGAGTGTCGGGCGGAGGGGGGGAGTCCATTGCAGGCATATGGTAAGGCACCGACGCCGTGCATTCTGATCCGGTGGATTGGCGGGACGCTTCTGAGGGCGAAAATGGGCTCCCCTGTGATACGCTGACGCCATCCAGGATGCAGGGGGGAAGCCGTGCTGAGCAAGGAAGAAAATGAGCTGCTCACCCGGGTCGGACCGGGCACGATGATGGGCGATGTGATGCGCCAGTACTGGCTGCCGTTCCTCTATTCCTGGGAGATTCCTGCTGATGGCCCGCCCCTGCGGGTGCGGCTGCTAGGCGAAGACCTACTCGCCTTTCGCGATTCGGCCGGTGCCATTGGGCTGTTGGCCGAACGGTGCGCCCACCGAGGGGCCGCGCTTTTCTTCGGCCGCAACGAGGAATGCGGGCTGCGCTGCGTTTACCACGGGTGGAAGTATGACACCCAGGGCCGTTGTATCGACATGCCCAACGAGCCAGCCGAGAGCAGCTTCAAAGAGCGCATCCTGCTCCAGGCATATCAGGCACGGGAACGTGGCGGAGTTGTCTTCGCTTATCTGGGTCCCAAGCAATCCGATCCGCCGGCCCTGCCCGATCTGGAATGGACCCTCCTGCCTGAAGCCCAGGTGCACCACGGCTACAAGGCCGTTCTGGAGTGCAATTGGATGCAATCGTTGGAGGGTGATCTCGACTCCGCCCACCTGTTCATCCTCCATGGCCGGCTTCGGGCTGATGACCAGGGGGCGATGGGTGTCTGGCACCCGGACCGCTCGCCTAGGCTGGAGATCCAGGAGACCGGCTACGGCTTGATGTATGGAGCGCGACGGGATGAACCCGATGGCCGGGTCTACTGGCGGACCAGCCAGTATCTCTTTCCCGTCCACACCATCTTCCCCGCCTCGCCAGACGGCACGGTTCCCTGCCATATCTGGGTGCCGATCGACGATGAGCACACCCTGGCCTGGGACGTTCGCTGGCATCCGACCCGCGAGATGCCGAACCACCAGATGACGCACCTTTCACCCGAGCTCGCCGGAATGGGGCCCATGAAGCCGGAGCAGAAGGGGCGGTTCTTCGCCGATTGGTGGCCCGAGATCGACCAATGGAGCGACTTCGCAATCGACCGTGAGATCCAGCGCACCCAGACCTATACCGGGATTCCCACGATCCGGCTGCAAGATGCCGCGGTGACCACCAGTATGGGAGCGATCTTCGATCGGTCTCAGGAGCGGCTCGGTACCACCGATGCCATGATCGTCCGTAGCCGCCAACGATTGCTGCAGGCCGCTCGAGAGCTGCGAGAGTCGAGCATCCCGCCCCCGGGCGCCGACCGACCAGAGCTATTTCGAGTTCGGTCATGCTCGGCGGTGCTGCCGGCCGGGGTGGACTGGCGAGTGGCCTTGGACGACTGGCACCGAGCCCGGACCAATGAGCTGATGGTGGAGCAGACGGCCGAAGCTGGGCGCTGAGGTTCCGGCGCCGAGCTGAGAATCTGAAAAGCTCGCCTCTGGCCGAGCGGCCGCTCGGTTTCGCCGGGGGAAAGGTGGTGCTCAACGTAATCCACCGAGGGCCACGACGGTTCGAAACGGGCCCCAGTGAGCTTGCTAGTGTGAAACCGGCCACATATACTGCCGTCTTGTATGCGTCCCATGGCGGTTTGGGCGGGCCGACCTGGTCCCCTGACCTACCCCCAAGCGATCCCGATCGCCGATTATCGGCGGAAGCAGCTCCTCGGCAGTTCTCTGCCGTGGCTGGCGCTCCTGCTGGCCGCCTTCGCCATCTACGCAGCGGCAGCCAGCCCGTGGTCCCGTCCGCAATGGACGAGCGAGATCGGAACGGCCGTGGCCCCCGCCGAGGTCCGGCGAGAAGCTGCGCTAGCCTCGCCGTCGAG
This sequence comes from Chloroflexota bacterium, assembly GCA_009692845.1. Taxonomy (GTDB): domain Bacteria; phylum Chloroflexota; class UBA6077; order UBA6077; family SHYK01; genus SHYK01. The sequence goes on from SHYK01000001.1 coordinate 462,384, forward strand.
CGAGATCGTCGCGGCTATTGACTCGGTCGAGCCGATCGTGTCCCCGGCCCCGGTCGAAGCGACCGCCGCGATCCGCTTCCTGGCTCAGGGTCAGGCCACAGTAGGAGGTTTGGCGGGGACGGCCCTCACGAACGCCTTGATCTCGATTGCATTCGTAGACGGAACGGTGATCCAGCCTGGAGCACAGTTCTCATTTGATGAAGTCGCCCGGACCTGGGATTACCGAGAGGACCCTCGTTACTATTGGAGCTTCGGGACGTCCCGCTACGGGCTCATCCCCATGCGCGGCGGAGGGGTCTGCTGGGTCAGCACCGCGTTGTGGCGGGCGGCCCTTTGGGCGGGCCTCCCCACTGACTTCCGGGAGAATCACAGCGGCGTCGTGGATACGCTGGGGATTGGGACCGACGCGACCAACACCTTGGTGATTCGCAATGATTCGACCGTGCCGATCACGGTTCGGGCCTGGCTGGATGATTCGGATGTCAACGTTGCGCTGATCTCGAGCGAGTCGATCGGTCGCACCGCCCGGGTGCGGGGTCCCGAACGGCTCGGCCCGGGCCGGTACGTGCTTAACCAGGACATCACTTGGGCGGACGGAACCAAGACGACGTCGTCTTTCTATAGCGGCTACTACTGGTAGTCGACGCTATAGAGAGAGTGGAGCACGGCCTCAGCCGCACCTCCGAACTCCGGTGTAGTCGTCCACCGGGGTGCCCGGTGCTCGCCCAATCTGTCGACTTCGGGTGTGTCGACCATTCGATGCCGAGCATCTGGGCAGATATTCGCGAAGGGGTTGCGCGCGACGTCTGTCAGGCGCCCGGCGGCTACGCCCTGGGGAGCGACGCGAGGACGCGGCTTCGGGTCCAGTTGGGCTGACTTGGCCTGTAACTGGTGGCCCACCCCCGTCGGCCGTAGAATTTGGCTGCCCGCGACGTGGAGAGGTCGCCTAGAGGCCTAGGGCGCTCGTCTGGAAAGCGAGTAAGCGGTGACGCTTCGTGGGTTCGAATCCCACCCTCTCCGCCAATTTTCTCTTTGTCGCCTCGCAGGGCTGAATTTTCGGACTGGTAGGCTTTGGGCGAACCCGTGATATCCCATCAACTGAACGCCGACGCTGTCGGACGTCTGCTCACCGAGCGAGGTGAAACGATTGCCGTCGCCGAGTCGTCCGCCGGCGGATTGATCTCGGCCGCTTTGCTTTCGGTCGCGGGGGCTTCGGCCTATTTTCGGGGTGGGGTGGTCACCTACACAGGGGTTTCGCGAGTGGCCTTGCTGGGCATTTCGGACGAAATGATGGAAGGAATACGGGCGAGCACCGAGCAATACGCGTTGCTGCTGGCCCGCGCGGTGCGCGAATTGCTAGGGACCACCTGGGGTCTCGCGGAGACGGGGGCGACCGGGCCGACTGGCAACCGTTACGGAGATGCGGCGGGCCACGCGTGCTTTGCCGTGGCCGGACCTGTGGAGCTTGCGATCATGCTCGAGACGGGCGCAAACCAGCGTGAGCGGAACATGACAGCATTCGCCGAGGGTGCCCTCAATCTGCTCCAGTCAGCCCTCCGAACGGCCTGATTGGCTGCCAGCGGTCGGAACGGGCTGTACTTCTGGGGAATACGAGAGGTCTGGCTTAGCAGCCAGATTGGTCTCTTGACAGCATGAACCGAGTCGCTTGGAATCGGATGAGCACGGCCCTGGTGGTGCTGGTCGCGGCGGCCTGCTCTGCAGCTGTGCCGAGCGGACTCGAAACGACGGCCGTGACCCCCGTCGCCTCTAGCCAGACGATAGGGCCTTCGGCGACCGCGGGTCCCACCATATCTTTGCCGGACGTTGGTCCAGCCAGCTCGTTGGCGGCCGCCGCGGCCAACATCGCGCCACTCGCCAGGGTCACGGTTTTGGACCAGCCTGATGCTGCCAGGAACGCGGTGGACGGTAACGGCGGTACTCAGTGGACGTCAGGACGGGTCGCGCCCGGATGGTTCGCGCTGAGCTATGACCAGCCGTACCAGGTCGAACGAATCGAGATGGTGGTCGCCCAATCGCCACCGGGGAACACCATCCACGAGATCTGGCTGGGCAATGGACCAGACCTTCAGTTCCTCACCCGGTTGGCCGGGAACACCAGTGATGGCCAGACGCTGCTCGCGCCGGTTAGCCCCCCGCAGCTGGTTACGCGAGTTCTGATTCGCACGTCCACGAGCCCTAGTTTTGTCGGGTGGCGGGAAGTGCGAGTGTTTGGGGCGAGCGCCCCCCAGCCACCCGGAGCTAGCCTGAAGCTCACGCCGTTCTTGACCGGCGGCCGCATTGACCACCCGACCAACATCACCCACGCGGGTGATGGCAGTGGGCGGATCTTCATCAATCAGCAGGAGGGGCGCGTCTGGGTGGTGAATGCCAATGGCGAGCGACGCAGCCAGCCCTTCCTCGAGATTCCGGAGCGGGTTGGCTGTTGCAATGAACGCGCTCTGCTCGGACTCGCCTTCCCGCCAGGCTATGCACAGAAGCGCTACTTCTACGTCAGCTACACGAGCACGGCGCGGCCCGACCTCCGGATTGCTCTCGGCGACGACGTCATCTCTCGATTCCGGCTGGCCGCGGATGCAGATGCCGGTAACCCACGAAGCGAAGAGATTATTCTGGTAATCCCCCAGGCATCGGATGCGCACCACGGCGGCAAGATGGAGTTTGGTCGGGATGGTTACCTTTACGTCACCGTTGGCGACGGGGGACCAGGTGGCGGGGCCGAGGGACGGGCTCAACGGACGGACAATTTACAGGGCAAGCTCCTTCGCATCGATGTCGAGGCGGGACAGACCCCTTATGCGATACCGTCGAGCAACCCGTTCGTGGGGAGAGACGGATACCGGCCGGAGATCTGGTCCCTGGGGCTCCGCAATCCCTGGGGTATGACCATAGATCTGCCCACTGGCAATCTCTACATTGCCGATGCCGGTGAGAACGAGTGGGAAGAGATCGATGTCCAGCGAAGGGGCGACGCGGGCGGCGAGAACTACGGATGGCCGCGAATGGAAGGCAGGCACTGCTACCCACAGGAAGGGTGCGATATGTCCGGACTGACCTTGCCTGTGACCGAGTATCACCATTTGGAGGGCTGTGCGGAGATCGGCGGGGCGGTGGCGCGGGGTTCCCGCTACCGGCAGCTCCAAGGGTGGTACCTATACGGCGATTTCTGCAGTGGGCGAATCTGGGGGCTTCGTGAGGAAGACGGCCGGTGGATTGTTTCCGTAGTGGGAGAACCCGGCTTCCCGATAAGCTCGATGGGGCGCGACGAGGCGGGAAACCTCTACGTAGCGGACTATGCCCACGGTGCCATTTACCTGATCGGCGAGTAGAACCGGCCACGGTGGCCGATTGGTAGATGGCGGTGCGATTTGGCCCGCGCATGCAGTTCATTTTGGCGTCACTCGAACGGCATGGGATTAGGATGAGGTCGGTGACAGCAAGCCTGAAAGGCGTTGACAGCATGCGCGCGGAGTGGATCAATCGGGTCAGCAGCCTCGGTCTAGTAGTCCTGTCTCTTTCGGCATTGAGTCCAGTGCTCATCGGCGCGCTGCTTGCGCTGTTCGGCGGGCAAGACCCGTTCCACGAATCGGACGAAGGCACCGGGGCGCATATCTTTCAGCTATCGATCGTGGCGCTGTTTCCGATGACGTTGCTCTTCTTCGTCACAGCTGATTGGGCGCAGCCCGTACGAAGCGCGCGACGATTGGCGTTTCCCGGCGCCGCTGTGGTTATTGCGTTTGCGCTCCTCTACTACTTTGAGCAATACACGTGAACGGCGCTGAAGATCTCCTTCTTGTGCTCACAGTGCATTCATAATTCGCCGCGAGACTCCTGAGTAGGTCGAGGAGGACCTTGGCCACGAAGGAGAAAACACGATGACTGGTCGAATCGTCGGGAAGTTAGCGTTCTTGGTGGGCATGGTGGTCCTGCTTGGCGGAGCGGGGGGAGTGGCCTACGAAGCGGGACTTGCTCAGGGTCTCGGCCAGGCTGGCGCGGCGGTCGCACCTGGCGCCGGCTACTGGCCCTATTTCCATCCGTTCGGATTCCTGGGCTTTCTCGCGCCCCTGTTCTTCCTGTTCCTGATGTTCGGGCTGATCCGGACCGCCTTGTGGGGACACCGGTGGGGAGGCCGTCACGGAGGATGGGCTAGCCATTCGACGCTGGAAGACTGGCATCGTCGGATGCATGAGGACCGTCCGGAGGGGGGCTCGGAGCCCATCGCCCGCGTCTAGTCCGGCCCAAGCAGTCCAGCAAGTTGGCCCGCCCAGGTCCTGGGCGGGCCAACTTGCCATGATCCAGAGCGGTGATGACAGAATACGACCGGAGGAACGCACGTGCCGAAACGGATCCTGGTTGTCGATGACGAGCCCAAAATCGTCGAAATCGTGCGGGACTATCTGGTCCACGCCGGCTTCGACGTCGTGACCGCCGGCTCCGGTGCTTCGGCCCTCTCCGCTGCTCGCGTCGATCGACCGGACCTAATCGTTCTGGACCTCGGGCTGCCCGACCTCGACGGCTTGGACGTCACCCGAACCCTCCGCAAGCAGTCGGACGTGCCTATCATCATGCTGACTGCACGGGCGGAAGAGTCCGACAAGCTCATCGGGCTAGAGTTGGGCGCCGACGACTACCTCACTAAGCCGTTCAGCCCCAAAGAGCTGGTGGCCCGGGTGCGAGCCCTCTTTCGCCGAATCGACGGGGCCGCCTCTGGCGCCCGAGTGCTGCGGGTAGCCGACGTCGATTTGGATCTGGACCGTATGGCCACCGAGGTGGGTGGTCGCCGGATCGAGCTCACCGCCACCGAGTTTCAGCTGCTGGCGGAGCTCGTCCGGCAGCACGGGCGGATCTTCACCCGCGGTCAGCTGCTCAATGCGGTGCGAGGGGTTGCCTTCGAGTCTTACGAGCGAGCCATCGACGCGCACATCAAGAACATTCGGCGCAAGATCGAGCCGGACCCGCGTGAGCCGCGATACATCCAAACCGTGTATGGCGTCGGCTACAAGTTTGCTGAACCATGAACCGAGGCTGGCCCGGCCCGCGTAATCGGCCGCACTGGTGGCCGTCCGACGAACCGTGGCCCCCGAATGGGCCCCCGGGCAGAGGGTGGCAGGGCCGTCCTCCCCTGCATTTCATGTGGCGAGTGGGGCTGGCCCTCCTCCTCTTTCCGCTGCTCCTGTTTACCGCTTTCGCAATCATCTTCTGGTTGGCGGCAGCGGCTATCGGGGCCATCGACGTACCCCGGAGCGCCTTTGTCTGGGTGATCCCGCTGGGGATTCTCGCGCTGGTGTTCGGATTTGCCAGCATCGTTCGGCTAGCCCGGTCGTTGCGGGTCTCCGCGGCGCCCATCACGGAGCTGCTGGGCGCTGCGGAAAAGGTGGCCAATGGGGATTTATCGGCGCGAGTGTCCGAAGCGGGACCGCGAGAATTGCGCCAGCTAGCCCATGCCTTCAACCTGATGTCAGCCCGCCTCGAGGCAACGGACCAGCAGCGGCGGGACTTCCTGGCCGACGTGACCCATGAGCTACGGACTCCGCTCACCGTGGTAACCGGCAACCTCGAGGGGATGCTCGATGGTGTCTACGCGGCGGACCTGCAGCGGCTGAACGCGACTCTCGAAGAAACTCGGCTGCTGGCGACGCTCGTCGAAGACCTGCGGACGCTCGCTTTGGCTGAGACCGGCTCGCTGCCGCTCCAGATAGAACCGATCGATATGGCGGTACTGGCGGCGGAAACGGTCGTTCAGTTTCGGCGGCAGGCTGAGGACCGCGGGGTGACCCTCGAGTCCGAGGCAACACCAGGGTTGGGAACGGTAGAGGTCGATCCGGTTTGCATCCGACAGGTCCTGGAAAACCTGATCGCCAATGCGCTGAACTACTCTAAGGCCGGCGACTCGGTGCGGGTGCGCTGCGCAGCCAACCCGGCTGGGCCAGGAATCCAGCTAGTGGTGAAGGACAGCGGCATAGGAATTGCACCGGAGGATCTACCCAGGGTCTTCGATCGCTTCTGGAAAGGGTCCCGTTCCACCGGTAGCGGGCTGGGCCTGGCGATCGTGAGGGATCTGGTGAACGCGCATGGGGGTACGGTCGCGATTACCAGCCTATCTGGGCAGGGTACTGAAGTTGCGGTGACCTTGCCCTGATCGCCTTAGGCCCTAGTGAGCGACAAGGTGGGAATTTCGCTCGAAGGGTGCTGCCTGGCTAGGCGCAGCTACCGCACTCGCAGGAGCCGGTCTCCTGGTTGGGATTTCGGATTGCGAACGATCCACCCATTGCTTCGTCGGTGTAGTCGATCTCCACTCCCTCGAGATAGGGAGCGGATTCCGCATCGATCACGAAGCGAATGCCACTGACCTCGAGCAGGCTATCGCCATCCGACCGCTCGGCGCTGAGCCCCATGCCGTAGTGGGCGGCGCCGCAGCCGCAGGTTCCCTGGACGAAAACGTGGACGGAGTCGTCGGGATCGGCGTTCGCCTCGACAAAGCGGATTATTTCACTCGCTGCACGCTCGCTGACATTGATCATGGCTCAGGCTCCTTGGTTGGATTGAGGTTGAGATCTGAACGGAGTTGTGTCACCCATGGTGAACGAATGATTCATCCTATCGCAATCGCGGTGGGTGGTGCACCGTAGGCGTCCCCTAGCGCCTGGGCCTGGGCCGACGGGTAGAGACTCGGAAGGGGCCGTCCCTGACGGGTCGGCAGCAGGAGCCTGTTGCTGCCCTCCCGGGGCCTATGTAGAATGGCTTAGGCTTCCTTCGTGAACGAATGAGGGTGGAAAACTTGGAACGTGGGACTCTAACGGTCAAGGTCGGCCATGCCGAGATGCTCAAGGGCGGCGTGATCATGGATGTGATCAACGCTGACCAGGCCCGAATCGCCGAAGACGCCGGCGCCTGTGCCGTCATGGCGCTCGAGCGCGTTCCGTCTGACATTCGAGCCCAGGGCGGGGTGGCTCGTATGACGGACCCGCAAATCATTCGGGACATTATGGACGCGGTCACGATCCCGGTAATGGCGAAATGCCGAATTGGCCACTTTGTAGAGGCGCAGATCCTCCAAGAATTGGGAGTGGACTACGTTGATGAGAGCGAAGTGCTCACCCCGGCCGACGACCGGTATCACATCGACAAGCGCAAATTTACGGTGCCATTCGTTTGCGGGGCCCGCGATCTCGGCGAGGCGCTGCGGCGAATAGCCGAGGGTGCTGCGATGATCCGGACCAAGGGTGAGGCGGGCAGCGGCAATATCGTTGAGGCTACCCGGCACGTACGAACCGTGCTCGGCTCGATTCGCCGCCTGCACGGGCTTGGCGATGAAGAGCTGGTCGCCGAAGCAAAAGAGCTAGGCGCTCCATTCGAACTGGTCCGAGAGGTAGCCAAAGCCGGAAAGCTTCCGGTGGTCAACTTCGCCGCTGGTGGCGTGGCAACGCCCGCCGACGCTGCGCTCATGATGCAGCTCGGATCCGAGGGAGTCTTCGTCGGCTCGGGCGTCTTCAAGTCGGAGGACCCCGAAGCTAGGGCGCGGGCCATCGTGCGCGCGGTGACCTTCTTTCAGGACCCTGAGGTGCTGCTCGAAGTTTCCCGCGGGCTCGGCGAGCCCATGCGGGGGATTGACCTGGCCACGCTCCGGCCCGAGGAAGTTCTTTCCACCCGAGGGTGGTAGCTCCGTGCGGATCGGCGTCCTGGCCCTCCAAGGCGCGTTTCGCGAACATATCGACCAACTTGCGCGGCTTAGCGTGGATGCTGTCGAAGTCCGCCTGCCCAAACACCTGGCTGGTGTCGACGCTCTCGTGATCCCAGGTGGGGAAAGCACCACGATCCGCAAGCTGATGACGGATTACAAATTGATCGGCCCCATCGGGTCTGCAATCAAGGGAGGCCTTCCTGTCCTGGGTACCTGCGCCGGCATGATCGTCTGCGCGAAGCGCGTCGATGGTGAGGAGGTACCCGGGATCGGTGGTTTGGACGTGGAACTGCGACGAAATGCCTTCGGTCGTCAGGTCGACAGCTTTGAAGCTGATGTCGACGTGCCTATCTTGGGGACACAGCCCTTCCATGGGGTCTTTATTCGCGCTCCGGTCGTGGAATCGGTTCAGCCGGAGGTCAAGATACTCGCCCAATTGAAAGATGGTCGAATTGTCGCGGTCCGCCAGGGAGCGGTGGTGGGTATCGCCTTTCACCCCGAGCTCACGGACGATGACCGTTTCCATCGCTATTTTCTGAAGTTGGTGAAAGAGGCCCACCCCGTGACGTCGGCCGCCTGGTGACCTTCCAGTGATCCGGGCTATGCGAGCCACCGACGCGTTGGCCGTACGGTCGCTGATCCAGGGCAACGGCCCGGCTGCCGAGCTTACTGCCCCGAATTGGCCAAAAACCCCTCCGGAAAGCCAGGGAGCCAGTCCCTTCGAGCTGGTGAAATGGAGCCTCATACCTCGCGGCGGGGTAGTCGGAATCGCGACTACCGGCTCGGCGACCGTGGGGCTAGCTACGGCACGGCCTCGGGCATCAGGCCTGGTTTGGGACGTCGAGCACCTGCTGACGACTCGGCTGCCTGAGACAAGCGTGGAATTGCTGCGTTGGACGTGCGAGCGCGCGGTTGAGGCCGGAGCGCGCCGCTTGTTCCTGGAGACGGCGGAGGAGGGCGGGGGGTACGAAGCCGCGAGCCGGTCCGGATTTGACCAGTGCACCCGAGGCAGCGTGTACGTGCTCGGGCAGGGATTCGCGGTCGATCGAACCGAAGCGGTGCCGGCCCGACCCCGGCTGCGGTCGGACGAGGCCGGGCTGTTTCAACTGTACAACGCGGCCGTGCCCGCTCCGGTGCGAGCCGCCGAAGCACTCGACAACCGGGAATGGTCGGCGCTCTATCGAGGGGGAAAGCTTTGGTCGCCGTCTTTGTTCGGAGCCCAGGATTACGTTTGGGAGCTGGGCTCTCGACCGGTCGGCTGGATGCACGTGGTCTTCGGGGAGAGAGCCCAATACCTGACGCTGCTCGTCCATCCGCAATCTGATTCGCTGACTGAGCGAATGATGCGGGACGCGCTGGGCCAGGTGAGCGCGAAGGCGCCGGTGCTGATTGACGCGCGCGAGTACCAGACCTCCTTACAGGACGCGGTTCAGGAGCTGGGTTTCGAAAGGGCGCACGACTATGTAGTGTGGGTGAGGCAGCTCGCCCAGCGAGTCGTCGAGCCCGCGGTGGCGGCGGTACGGGCCCAACCGAGCTCGCTCGCTTGACCCTCGCCGGCCACCTCAGGGACCAAGAATCAAAGAAGCAACAAGCCGGGCATCGGAGGGGAAATGGCGTTGGCTGAGCGGCGAGGCGAGGAGGTCATCGTGGACGATCTCACCGTGCTGCTGGAGGACTTGCCTCCTCGGATTCGAGATTCGCTACTCCGCCAGCCCCGGGGGACCGACCTTCTTGAGGTTGTCTTGGATCTCGGTCGGGAGCCGGAGGCCCGTTACCCTGGTAGCGAGCTGGTGCTCAGTGAAGAGCCGGTCGGAGATGAGGACCTGCAGTACGTGGTCACGCATGTCGGGAGCTTCGGCGATGACAACCGGGCCGGGATCGAGCGGACGCTCCATCGGATCTCGGCCATCCGCAATCGGGCTGGCCGGATAGTCGGGCTGACCGTTCGGGTCGGTCGGGCGGTATTCGGAACCGTTGCCATCATTCGGGATATCGTCGAAAGCGGACGGAGTATTTTGCTGCTGGGCCGGCCCGGGGTTGGCAAGACCACCATGCTCCGGGAGACGGCTCGCGTCCTGGCCGATGACCTGGGTAAGCGCGTCATCGTCGTGGACACGTCGAACGAAATCGCCGGAGATGGCGATATCCCGCATCCGGCCATTGGCAAAGCCCGCCGGATGCAGGTGCGCAGCCCCAGCTTCCAGCACCACGTCATGATCGAAGCCGTCGAGAATCACATGCCCGAGGTGATCGTGATCGACGAAATTGGCACCGAGCTCGAAGCGGCGGCCGCTCGGACCATCGCCGAACGAGGGGTCCAGTTGGTGGCGACCGCCCATGGCAATACCCTAGAGAATCTGATCATGAATCCGACCCTGGCCGATCTCATCGGGGGCATTCAAACCGTCACGCTGGGGGATGAGGAAGCTCGCCGGCGGGGTACTCAAAAATCGGTGCTGGAGCGCAAGGCGCCGCCAACCTTTGACGTACTCGTCGAAATCCAGGATTGGGAACGGGTCGCAGTGCACGAGAACGTGGCCCAGGTGGTCGACGCTATCCTGCGCGGGGAGCCCGTGTCGCCGACGCTTCGCTATCGAGACGATGATGGAGAAATTCGGGTTACCCGCGGTGAGCCGCAGCGTTTTTCGTCCGTGCCATCGAATAGGGACCGTCCTCAGCCCCACCGGGGCGACACGAGTCGACGGAATGATTCGTGGAGCTTCGGCGGAGAATCGGACGCGTTCACTCCGCGGGCCACCGAGATCGAGCTGCCTGAAGCACCCTGGCCGCCGACCCCCGGGCCGTCGGCACCCCGGCTGTCGGCACCCCGGTCGCCGGCACCGGGGTCGCCGGCACCCGGGTCGACTGAAGAACGCCGTCGCCCAGTGCGGGTTTACGCCTATGGGGTCAACCGTACCCGTCTGGAGCACGCGATCCGCCAGCAGCGGGCCCCTGCCATGGTCGTGCTCGACGTGGATCAAGCGGACGTCGTGATGACGGTCAAGAACTACTACCGTCGCAAACCGCAGCCGTTGCTGGACGCTGAGGCGCGGGGGATCCCGGTGTACGTCCTGCGGAGCAACACCGGAGCCCAGATCGACGAGGGCATAACCAAGCTCGGTCGGACGCCGCGATCCGAAATGAACACCGAGGCCATACAAGAAGCGGAAGATGCGATTCATCGCGTACTCAACCGCGACGATCCTTCGGTCGAGTTGACCCCCCAAAACTCGTATCTACGCCGTCTGCAACATCAAATGGCCGATCGGTACAACGTGGGGTCACGCAGCGTCGGTCAGGAGCCCCATCGGAGGGTTACGATCCTTCCCGTGGATCGGTCCTAGCGGACGGCACAGTGCGAATTTCATTCTGGCAAGACTCTCCTCTTGCTGCCAGGCGTTAGGTGCTCAGCCAATGTTCGTGAGTCTCGAGGGCCCGGACGGCGCCGGCAAGACCACGCAGGCCCAGCTCCTGGTGGCGAAGCTCGAAGCATCGGATCGGCGCGCGATATTGGTCCACGAGCCGGGCGGAACGGATCTTGGAGTCCACGTGCGCGCGTTGCTCGTCGGGCGTACCTGGACCGCGATCGATCCCTGGGCGGAAGCATTGCTATTCTCGGCATGTCGGGCGCAACTTGTGCGTGAAGTCATTCGGCCCGCGCTCGAGCAAGGATTGCTGGTCATTGCTGACCGATTCGCCGACTCAACCCTTGCCTATCAGGGGGCCGGCCGGGGATTGAGTCGCTCCCCGCTTCAGACCTTGATTGAGATCGCTACTGGCGGCCTTCAACCGGACCTTACGGTTTTGCTCGACCTACCTGCCGAGGTCGGATTGGCCCGAAATCTGGGCCCGGCCGGCGGCCAGGATGTTGCCGGTCAAATGGCTTTTTTCGAAGAGCTACAGCTTGCCCAGGACTGGAATCGGTTCGAGGATGAGGCAGTCGCCTTTCATGGGCGGGTGCAACAAGCCTACCGCGAGATGGCCGCCTGCGATCCTGCTCGATGGGTTGTCGTCGATGCGACGAAAGGCCGCGACATTGTCGCGGCCGAAGTCTGGTCTGTGGTCCAAGCGCGTCTCCCGAAACCCTCCCCCTCGGACGGGGGAGGGTAGGGCGGGGGTGCCGCCTTCTGAGCGGATCATTCTGGAAGCGTTCGGTTGACACCGAGGCGACAGGGGAAGGCGGGCACTCGCTGCCTCGATGCTACAATCGGCCCCAGTTGGGTTCGAGCCGGGGGCAACGGTGCGCGGGACCTTGATCAATACGGCGACCGTGCTCCTTGGAGGCTCACTGGGGTTGGTGGCCGGCCAACGCATTCCGGTCGATCTCCGGGCGCTCCTGTTCCAGGTGATCGGGCTGGTGACGATAGTGATCGGGGTGCAACGGGCCATCGAGACCACCAACGTGATCATCCTTCTAGGTTCCGTCGTGATCGGTGCGGTCCTGGGGCAGTTGCTTCAGATCGAATACCGGCTCCAACAACTCGGGGACCTGCTCAATCGGGCCGTACCCCATCCACCATCGGATGGCCGAAAAACCCTAGGACCTGATGACGAAGACGCTGGAGATAGTCCTCAATCTCCGAGCCGGGGCTTTGTTACGGCGAGCCTCATCTTTTGCGTCGGACCCATGACGATACTGGGCTCCATCCAGGATGGACTCACCGGTGCCTATGAGACGCTGGCGCTCAAGGCCACCCTGGATGGGGTGACCTCGGTCGTCCTCGCTTCGACCCTGGGTTGGGGTGTTATGCTGGCGGCAGGAACGGTACTGGTTTTTCAGGGAGCCTTGACCCTCAGTGCCGGAATGGCGCGCGATTTGCTCAGCGCTCCCATGATTACCGAGATGACCGCGACCGGTGGGTTGCTCATCCTGGCGATCGGACTAAATATTCTTCGGTTGACGCGCGTTCCGGTGGGCGATTTGCTCCCGGCGCTGTTGGTTGCTCCGACGCTCGTGGCGCTCTCAGGATCTAGGGGAGGATAGATTTGGCGAAGTACATCTTTGTAAGCGGTGGCGTGGTGTCCGGTATCGGCAAAGGCATCACGGCCGCTTCGATCGGCCGCCTCCTCAAGAGTCGGGGAATCCGGGTTTCAGTCGTAAAGCTGGATCCCTACATCAATGTGGATCCGGGGACGATGAACCCGTATCAGCATGGTGAGGTCTTCGTAACCGACGATGGCGCCGAAACCGACATGGATCTTGGACACTACGAGCGCTTCATCGACGTCAATCTGTCCCGAGTGTCGAGTGTCACCACCGGGCAGGTCTATTCGGCCGTGATCGCCCGCGAGCGCCACGGAGACTTCCTGGGCGGCACTATCCAGGTGATCCCCCACATCACCAATGAGATCAAGGAGCGCATCGCCCGGGCCGGCCGTCAGAGCGGCGCGGACGTGGTTATTGTCGAAGTCGGCGGAACGGTCGGGGACATCGAGTGCCTCCCATTCCTGGAAGCGGTTCGCCAGATGCACCTGGACCTGGGCAAAGAGAACACCTTCTACATTCACGTGACGCTGCTTCCCTACATCGCCGCCAGCAATGAGCTGAAGACCAAGCCGACCCAGCACAGCGTCAAAGAGCTCCGAGGCATCGGAATCCAACCTGACGCCATCATTTGTCGGTCCGACGAGCCCGTCCCCCCCGAGTTGAATGACAAGATCTCGCTGTTCTGCGATGTCGAGCGGCGGGCGGTGATCCCTCTGAATACGGTCGGTAGCATCTACCAGGTGCCGCTGATCCTGGAGGACGCTCAGTTCGGCAGCTATATCGTCGAGCGCCTGGGCCTGAGCAGCCAAGCGCCCGACCTCGACGATTGGCGAGAAATGGTGGGGCGGATCGAGAGCTCCCAGGAGCGAGTTCGGATCGGCCTGGTAGGGAAATACATCGAGTTACACGATGCCTACATCAGCGTTCGTGAAGCCCTGCTCCATGCCGGCTGGGCCCATCACCACAAGGTGGAAATCGAATGGATCGATTCGCAAGCGCTGGAGGCCGAAGGTAGCGAAAGCATGCTGGAGGGCCTCCAGGGCATCATCGTACCAGGCGGCTTCGGCAGTCGTGGAATCGAGGGGATGATTCGCGCTGCCCAGTTCGCCCGGGAGCGCGGCGTCCCGTATTTGGGACTTTGCCTGGGGATGCAGATCATGGTTATCGAGTATGCCCGCCACGTGCTCGGTCTCGAGGGGGCGAACAGCACCGAGTTCGATCTGTTCAGTCCCGCTCCGGTCATTGACCTGCTCCCGGAGCAGCGGGATCTGCCTGACAAGGGTGGCACCATGCGACTCGGGCTCTATCCGTGTCAACTCCAACCTGGCAGCCGAGCACTGGAAGCCTATGGGGAACACATCCTGTTTGAGCGCCATCGACATCGGTACGAGTTCAACAACGAATACCGGCGAGAGTTCGAGCAAGCGGGGATGCGCCTGAGCGGGCTGTCCCCCGACGGCCGGCTCGTGGAGATTACCGAAGTAGCCGAGCATCCTTGGATGGTGGGGAGCCAGTTCCATCCCGAATTTCGCTCTCGCCCCCACCGACCGCACCCACTATTCAGCGGGTTTGTCGGTGCTTGCCTCGACCCAGCTCCCTATGTCGCGGCCGAGATTCGGACGACCACCTGATCCCGCCTGATCCCGCGCCTACATCTCGGTTCGCCTCGCCTCATTCTTCACCTGGGCTGCTGTTAAGCGCGGTTAAGGCGCTTGCCCGATCAGCTGGTCAGCGGCCCTCCGGGGGTTCGGGGGCGGTAGCCCCCGAGTTAAATGGGCGGGAGGGCGGGCCTTCCTCTTGAGAATCCTGGTAACTGGTGGGGCCGGCTTCATTGCCTCGCATGTGGCGGATGCCTTTGTGGCCGCCGGCCACGAAGTCTGGGTGGTGGACAACCTGTCCACCGGCCGCCGGGAAAACGTGCCAGCCGGCGCGCGCTTCTCAGAGCTCGATCTCCTCGATCCGAAGCTAATCGAGTTGGTAGCCGAGTTTCGGCCGGATTGCATCGACCATCATGCCGCTCATGCGGACGTGTTTGAGTCGGTGAAGGATCCGGTGAACGATGCTCGGGTCAATGTTCTGGGCACCGTCGCGCTGCTCCATGCCGCCGCCCAGGCGAGCGTTGGGAAATTCATCTTCATCTCGAGCGGCGGGGCGATCTACGGTGAGCCCGAACAATTCCCCTGCAATGAGGAGCACCCGGCTCGGCCCATCTCGCCCTATGCAGCTGCCAAGCTCGCCGGCGAAAATTACCTCCATACTTTTGGACGCGTCCACGGGTTGGACTACACGGTGCTGCGTTACCCGAACATTTACGGACCGCGACAGCATCCCTACACGGAAGAGGGGCAGGTCGTCCCCCTGTTTGCGCGGCTGATGTTGGCCGGTCGTCAGCCCACCATCTTTGGCGATGGGGAGCAAGCCCGCGACTTTCTGTACGTGGGGGATGTTGTCAGGGCGAATGAACTAGCGTTGGAACGTGGCGCTGGCCAGGTGCTCAACCTGGGGACCGGTGAGGCGATTACCATCAACTCGCTCTATCGCTCTCTGCAGGTATTGACCGGCTACGAGGCGCCACCTCGCTACGGCCCAGGCCGGGCCGGCGAGGTCTACCGCATTGCCCTCGATGCGTCACGGGCCGGGCAGGAGCTCGGATGGCGCCCACAGACGTCCTTTGACGACGGTCTCCGCGCAACCGTTGAGTGGGTCCGCGCCAATCCGGTGATCGCTAGCTCATGATCGACCCGCACTCTTGAGCCAGTACGTCGTGATCCTGGCGGGCGGGAGCGGGACTCGATTGTGGCCGCTCAGCCGCTCGCACTATCCCAAGCAGCTTCTAGCGCTGTTCGGTCAACGCTCCCTGGTCCAGGCTACCGTGGACCGAGTCGTGCCCATGATCCCCCCCGAACGCATTCTGGTGGTCACTGAGGCGAGCCATGCCGATCAACTCCGCAAGCAGCTCCCGGAGCTTCCCGCGGAGAATATCCTGGTCGAGCCGGTTCGTCGAGGGACGGCCGCCGCGATCGGCCTCGCCGCGATAACGATCTCCCATCGCGATCCGGGTGCTGTGATGGCCTCCCTCCATTCGGACCATGCCGTTCAGGACGACGAAGCCTTTCGGCGCGCCCTCTCCGCGGCATTCGAATTAGCCGAATCTACCGATTGGCTGGTCACCCTGGGGATTCGGCCGTCGTCCCCGCATACCGGCATGGGGTACATCCAGGCTGGCGAGCCCATCGGTCAGTTTCACGGGCACGAGGCGTTTCGCGCCGTCCGTTTCGTCGAGAAGCCGGCCAGCGCCCAGGCCGAGCGGTTCATCGAACAAGGCTACGTGTGGAACCCCGGCTACTTCATCTGGCGGATTGAGGTCATCCTGGCCGCTTTCAAGACACTGCTTCCGGATATGCACGCCGAGCTGATGGCAATCGGTGGTGCCCTAGGCACTCCGACCGCCGACCAGGCCTTGCAGGAGCACTATCCTCGCCTACGGGTCGAGACCATTGACTACGGCATCATGGAGCGCTCAGACCGAATCGCGACGATTCCGGCCGACTTCGGCTGGAATGACGTTGGCGGCTGGGGCGATCTCTGGGAGATCTCGCCCAAAGACGTTGACCGTAACGTTATCCACGGCGACTTTCTGGGGGTCGAGACCAGCGGATCGCTCATCTGGGGCTCGGCCCGCCCGGTCTTCGCGCTGGGCGTCGAAGACCTGGTGATCGTGGACACCCCGGATGCGCTGCTGATCGCCCCGAGGGCCCGCGCCGAGCAGCTCAAGACTCTCATCGAGCAGTTGCAGCAAGACCCGTCTAAAGTCGACCTGCTATAGGGTGACTGGACTGGCCGCTCAGGGCAGGCGGAGAATTTCGACCCAGTTCGGCCCCCGACCCATGGCGTACCGGCCCAGTTCGTTCAAGCCGCCGGTTTCTTGATCAATAGCGTAAGCGGTTAGGTGGTCGGAACCCTGCCCGACGGCCAGCAGGTAGCGGCCGATAGGGTCGATGTTGAAACCCCTGGGCGTCTTTTCCGTCGGGAAGCTATCGATCCGCTCCAGCCGTCCAGAATCGAGATCGATGCGGAACGCAGTCAGCGTACTCGTCGTTCGCTCGGATGCGTAGAGGAAGCGGCCGTCCGGCGTAACGTGAAGATCGGCCGCCTTGGGCCCGCCGTTGGTGCTCACACCGGGCATGCCAATCGGCGGTCCGCTGAAATCTGACGGAAGAGCCGGGATTGTCTGAAGCTCGCTCAGCGAGCCGTCTTCGGCGTCGTAACCAAAAACGTAGATGGACGCCTGGAGTTCGTTGAGGAGGTACACATGCCGGTTGTTGGGATGAAAGACGAAATGGCGGGGACCGGCGCCCTTCTCCACCTTCGTCGTCTCAGCCGAGCTGGTGTCAATCTTGCCGGTTACGTCATCGAAGCGCCAGCGTAGGAATACGTCGCCGCCGAGGCAAGGGACGAAAACGTGACGGTTGGCAGCGTCGATCTGGATCGAGTGCGCGTTTGCGTCGGTGCGGATCACCTGGTGGGGCGGCTGGAGGACGCCCTGCGAACCGATCGGGCTGACACTGACGAGGCTGCCCTGGTATGAGGCGGCGAACAGCCAGCGCCCGGTGCGGTCAGTAATGATGTAGGGCGTGCTCTGGAGCAAAGGCGCGCTGGAAAGGTAGGTCAGCTCGCCGCTCAATTGGTCTACGGCGAAACAAGAGACCATGTCGGGTACGCGCTGCGCCGCGTAGAGAAAACGTCGATTGGGGCTGACCGCGAGCGGATTGAGCGCGCCCGAATGGCTCAGCCCGACGCGCTGTACCTCCGTGAGTGCGCCGCTCGCAGCGTCGAGGTCAAGGACGGTGATGTCCTTGCTGTCGGCGTTAGATACATATACGAACGTGCCTCCGATTGCTATCTAGGTCCCTCATTTCCAATTGCGGCTGAGTCGCTCGGGGGTCGATCGGGTGGGTGCTTAGCGTCACTCAAAACTTCACTCCGAGGACCTAGGCCCGCCGAAGAACTGGTTGCGGCCGGCGTCGACCGAACAGCCGGCCCAGCTCGCCGTTTTCCCAGATTACCAGCAGCATGCTGGCATTGAATATGCTGGAATAGGTTCCCGAGGCGATTCCCACTAGCAGGGCGAGCACGAAATTTCGGATGGTGACGCCGCCGAAGAGCCAGAGAGTCAGAAGGGTCAGGATTACGGTGATCGAGGTCGCCAATGATCGACCCATGGTCTGAGTCAGGCTGTGGTTCACGACGTCCTCGAATGGCTCTCCCTGGTACTTCACCAGGTTTTCGCGGATCCGGTCAAATACCACGATTGTGTCATGGACCGAGAAACCGATGACAGTAAGGACGGCTGTGATGAACAGGGCGTCGAGCTCGAAGCCCGGGAATCGACCCAGGATCGAGAAGACCCCCAGGACCACCAGCGCATCGTGGATCAACGCGAACACGGCGCAGGCGCCATACCGCCACGATTCTTTGATGTGGCGGAACGCCCACCACAGGTAGAGCAGGATACCGCCGCAGGCGGCGATGACCGCCAACACGGCATTGCGCACGATCTCTGCCGCCACGATTGGTGAGACCTGGTCGAAGCTCAGCACGGTCAACGGGCCGAATCGCTCAGTTAGAACGTCCTGCAGGTGCTGCCGCCCGGAAATCGCCTGCCCGCTTTCAGTCGTCTCTCCGGACTCGGCTTCTAACGTCCGTGTCCGTACGATGTAAGTCCCGTCATCCGACCTTTGAATGATGGCATCGGGTTGCCCGAGTTCAGCGTACACCTGGCGCACCGATCCTTGATCGGTGGACTGATCGAAGCGGAAGGTCATGATGGAGCCGCTGGTGAAATCGATCCCGGGTCGGAGCCCACCGGGCAAAGCGAGAGAGACCAGGCCAGGAAGAATGATCAGTGCAGACAGCAGGAAGAACTGATAGCGGCGCGCGATGAAATCGAAGTACTGCACGCGCTAAACCTGCGCGCCGATTGCTTCGGTCCGGGGCCGGTTGGCTGGCATGCCGAGATAGGTGGGATTCACGGTAGGCCGCCCGGCCATCGCCGCTTGGAGCAGTCCCCGCGATACGACGATCGCGCTGAACATGCTCACCCCCACTCCGATGGCCAGGGTGAGGGCGAAGCCCATCACGATGCTGGCACCGAAGTTCGCCCCGAAGGCGTAGAGGATTCCGCAGGTGATGAGCGTCGAGATATTCGAATCCCGAATCGAAGACCAGGCCCGGGTGAACCCCGCGTCGATTGCGGCCCCCACGGTCTTCCCAGTCCGAAGCTCTTCTTTCATTCTTTCGAAGATCAGGATGTTCGCATCCACCGCCATCCCGATCGACAGGATGAACCCGGCGATACCCGCCAGGGTCAAAGTAACCGGAAGCAGCTTGAAGATGGCCAGCAGGAACAGCGTGTACACGAACAAAGCTGAAACCGCGACGATGCCAAGGACTCGGTAATAGAGCAGCATGAATGCGGCCACGATGATGAGACCGATTTCACCGGCCACGACGCTCTTGCGCACCGAGTCTTCGCCCAGAGTGGCGTTGACGGTGCGCTCCTCCTGGATGCTGACCGGAAGGGGCAGCGCACCTGCGTTCAGCTGAATCACCAGTGCCCGGGCCTCGTCGAGTGTAAAGCTACCCGTGATCCGCCCCTGGTCGCGGATTGTCTCCTGCACGGTCGGGGTCGTGATCGGATTGCCGTCCAGGAAAATTCCGAGCTGCTTGCCTTTGAGGCGGGTGGTGACCTGCCCAAACATCGAAGCGCCATCGCTATTGAACTGGAAGAGAATCTCGGGCTTGCTGGTGTTCTGCTCGAAGCCGACCTCGGCTTTCTTGAAATAGGCGCCAGTTAGCTCTGTGTCGACTCCGTTAAGCGGGGCGACCGCCAGTATCCATTCCTGCTTGCCCTCAACAGTCTTCTGCTCCCGGAAGTCGAGCTGGGCCGTTTTCCCAATGAGGTTCTTGGCCTCTTCGATGTTTCGGACGCCTGGCAGGTCCACGATGATCCGATCCGTACCCTGGCGCTGGACGATTGGCTCGGCGACGCCGTAGGCGTTGATACGCCGCTCGATGATGCTGAGCGCGCCCTCGACGGCGGCGTTCTTGTCGCTGTCGGCGGGCAGCCTGCTGGTGTCTGCCTGGAGGATCAGATGAGTCCCGCCCTGCAGATCCAACCCTAGACGGAAACCCTGACGGTCGAAGCGGAAGCCGAGAAAATCGATGTGGAGGCCCGCGCTTCCGGGCAGCGGGAGGACTTCCGGAACGTAGTTTGAAGGCTTCTGCGGCCATATGACCAATAACGATGTGACGGTCAGCGCCGCCACGGCCAAGAGAAACAGATTGTTACGACGGTCGCTCGTAGCCGCCTCCTGGAGAAAAGTTTCGGGGGAGTATAGGGGCCGCCGGGCCGGCTGGGCCATTTTGCTCCGCTATACTGCACTGACCGGAGGCACTGGTGAGAGTCAGCTATACCCGCGGCGTGGTACTCGGCCTCGCCCTCGGCGGCTGGGCCGTCGCGCTGATCGTCGTGTTTGCCTGGCCGGTCAGCCCCACCACTCAAGCCGTGTTGTACGCGGCCGGCTTCGCCGGCTTGTCCGGAACCTGGGCGCTGCTGCGGGAGAGCTACTATCTCCGAAGATCTGCCGAGGGCGTCAACCCACCGACCGCGATCGGACTATTGGGGAGCGGGATGCGGTTTGCCACCGCGGTCGAGTTTGGACTCTGGCTGCAATCATTGCGGATGCTGACCACGGTCTATGTCATCTTGCTGGTGGTGAGCTACTTGTTCTTGGAGTACTTGTTCCGGTCCGCCGAAACCCGTCAGGTGGGCGCGTGAACGCGAACGCGCGGCCTTTCCAGGAGCGGCTCCGAAACGCACAGCTCCAGAGTGGCAGCGCCCTTTGTGTCGGTATCGATGTCGACCCCCGGCGCCTGCCCGAGGGTCTCGCGCCCGACCGTCGGGGCATCGAGCAGTTTATTCGGGGCATCATCGAGGCGACCGCCGATCTGGTTTCCGTTTACAAGCCCAACCTCGCCTTTTTTGAAGCGCTGGGAGACGACGGCCCGCCGCTGGTGCGATCCACTTTGGCCGCCATCCCGGATTCCGTACTCTCGATTGGGGACGCTAAACGTGGCGATATCAGCACGACCGCGGAGCGGTATGCCACCGCGCTCTTCGAAGTCTTTGGATTCGATGCCGCTACCGTCAACCCATACCAGGGTTGGGACAGTGTTGAGCCTTACATTCGAGACCCCAGTCGAGGTGCGTTCCTCCTCTGCAAGACCTCCAATCCCGGAAGCGTCGATTTTCAAGACTTGCTCTGTGAGTACCAAGGCCAGCGCCTGCCGCTTTACGAGGTGGTCGCCCGTCGCGCCGTGGAATGGGCAGGGGCCGGAAATGTGGGTCTGGTGGTCGGGGTGACCTACCCAGAGGATTTGAGCCGGATGCGTCAGGTGGCGACTGACCTCCCGATCCTTATTCCCGGGGTGGGTGCGCAGGGCGGTGAGGCCAGCGAGGCACTTGAGCGGGGCGCGCGGCCCGACGGTACGCTCGCGATCGTAAGCGTAAGCCGTCAGGTCCTTTATGCGTCGAGCGGCGCCGACTGGGCTGCGGCCGCCCGCGCCGAGGCGCTCAAGCTGCGCGACGCACTGCGGGTGCCGGCTCCCTCAGCTTCCGGTTAGTCAGGTGGCACCGCCAGTCGATTTTCACATCGGCGATGTCATCCGTCTCCGTAAGCCGCATCCCTGCAAAGGATTCGATTGGACTGTGGTCCGAATTGGGGCCGATATCGGTCTTCACTGCACGACCTGTGGCCGCCGGGTGCTGCTGTCCCGAAGCGTCGTTGAGCGGAGGCTCAAGAGCTTCGTGGCCCGCCCCGACTTCCACGAGCCCTTCGACGGAGCTGATGCACTTCGGGGTCTGGAACCGCTGGCTCCGCCAGGTGCGGAGTGAGCGCGACCCAGCTAGGACCGCAGTCCGATCGTGCGCTCTGGCGGAATGGCGCCTTCGTCAGGCTTTGGATCGCTCAGGGGATCAGCCAGACCGCCCAAAACGCCGTCTGGTATGGCCTGCTGGTCCTTGTGGAGGAGCAAAGCCACTCCAGTACCCAACTCGGCATCACTATTCTTTCCGTGATCATCCCGTCAATCCTGTTCGGCGTCCCGGCTGGCGTATACGTGGATCGCTGGGACAAGCGCCTGGTGTTGATCGCGACGAATCTCGCCCGGGCGCTCATTGTCGCCAGCTACGTGGTGCTCAATTCTGTGCTGATCCTCTTATTCGCGGTCAGCTTCTTGTTCTCGGTGGTCAGCCAATTTTTTGGACCGGCCGAGCTTGCTGCAATTCCGTTCTTGGTCGGACGGCGGAGGCTCATGGAGGCAACCTCCCTCTTCCATTTGACCTTCACCGCGTCCCAGGTGATGGGGCTGGTCTTCTTGGGCCCGCTAATTGTGAAGCTGCTTGGACCCCAGACATTCTTCGTGGTCGCAGCTGGCTTGTATGGCGTCTGTACCGCTCTGGTGTGGGCCCTCCCCGCGCAACCTGCCGATCCAGCCGAAGACGGCGGACGGAGCCCGGTAGGCGAAGTTCTGGCCGAACTCCGAGAAGTGTCCGACCTCCTGCTGGGTGACCGCACGATGCTGTGGTCGATGGCCTACTGGACGGTCGGCGTTGCCATCACGCTCATGGTGGCAATGATCGCCCCCCGGTTTGTAGTCGACGTGCTTGGAATGACCGCCGCGGACACGGTCTTCATCGTGGGACCGGGCTTCGGCGGAACAGTGCTAGCCGCGGCGCTGCTGACTCGCTCCGGTCCGGGAGACTGGGGAAAGCGCCACGCCCTTATCACCGGGGGCCTGCTGGTCGTGGCCTTCGCGCTCGCCATGATCGGAGGGATTCCGTTGTTCGCGCGGGCGGTCGGCGTCCTGCGGCCGGAGGGCGTCGGGCTGGATATGCTGAGCGGCGGGGAGTTGCTGGTGGCCGGCGGAGTGATGCTCTCCACCTTTGTGGCTGGGTTGGGTTTCACCGCAGTCATGGTTGCCGCGCAGACATCACTTCAGGAGCGAGCGCCAGAAGACGCTCGGGGCCGCATATTTGCGGTTCAGCTGATGCTCGGCAACCTCTTTTCGGTGATTCCGCTGCTGTTCTTTGGCGGTGTGGCGGACCTGATCGGGGTTAGCCGGGTCATGTTGGTGATGGGAGGCGCGGTTGGCTGCGTGGCGGCAGTTGGCCGCCGCTTCGCCCCCCGCTATTCCGAGTCGCACGGTTGACCCTTTAGCCGAACGCCGTTGGTGTCAGGCGGGCGCTCCGGCTAGGTCAAGTTCAGCAAAAGACGGGGTTAGCGAGAAGCGCCGAGCAAGCTCGATGGCGGCATATTCCCCAACTTCGCGCAATGGTGGAATGCGCCCCCCACATTGGGCGATCGAGGTAACGTCGTCGCTGAGGCCGCACGGCTTGATCAGACGAAAGGGCGCCAGGTCCGGGGCAACGTTAAGCGCGAAACCGTGCCAGCATACCCCGCGGTGGACGGCCAATCCGATGAAGCCCAGTTTGGCCAGGCCCGCCCAGACGCCTGGCTGACGGGGATCGGTGCGCGTCTCCACGCTGAGGCCGGCCGAGACGCAGATCAGCGTCTGCTCGATGTCGTCGACCATCTGACAGAGGCTCGGAGCAATCGAGCGGACCCGCGCGATGAGATAGCCAACCAGTTGCCCGGGTCCATGGTAGGTGGCTTTTCCGCCTCGCTCGGATTGATGGACGCGTATCCCCAGCGATGAAAAATGGCTGGCGGGAACCAACAGGTCACCTGCCTCGCCCCGACGGCCGAGCGTTATCACCGGTTGATGCTCGAGGAGCAATAGCGTAGGCGGTTCGAGCCCAGCGGCGACGTCGTCCCGCAGGCGTCGTTGAAGTGTTTGCGTCGCGTCGTAACTGCGGGTGCCCAGCCATTCGACTCGCAACATCGTTGATCTGGCGCCGGCTTCGCCATGGGCGCTCATGGGGCACGCCCCGGAGCACTTGAACGACTGCTTGATCGGGATGGAACGTGAATCGGAGTGCCCAGCGCCGCCCAGGCGGCTTCCATCAGCGCCTCCGAAAAAGTTGGATGTGCATGGATGGTGTGGGCGAGATCGTGCAAAGTTGCCCTGAGTCGAATCGCCAGGGTGGCCTCCGCAATGATCTCGCCGGCCCGCTGCCCGATGATGTGCACCCCGAGAATCTCCTGCGTGTCCTGACGGGCGATGATCTTCACGAAGCCCACGGCCTGGTCCGCTGCCACCGCTCGTGGGCTAGCTGCGAACGGGAATCGCCCCACGCTGACTTCGAGCCCGGCGTCCCTGGCCTGGGTTTCCCCCCAGCCCACACTCGCAATTTCGGGGTCGGTGAACACCACGCTGGGCACCGCCCGGTCGTCGAATGGCTCGCCACTCCCGCCAATCGTTTCCGCCGCCACGATGCCCTGGTGCGAGGCGGCATGGGCGAGCAGGTACTGCCCCGTCACGTCGCCGACGGCGTAGATGTTGGGGACGTTGGTGCGCATCCTATCGTCAGTCGGAATCCCCCCCGGGTTGGCCTCAACCCCGGCCGCTTCGAGGTTCAGGCCTTCGACATTAGGTCGGCGGCCGGCTGCCAGCAGGACGATGTCGGAAGCCAGGCTCTCCTCGTGGTTTTCTACGAGAACCTGGGTCCGCAGACCGCCCCCATCCGGGCTGATACCCTGGATGCGGGCCCCTACTCGATAGGTGATCCCTTTTCGATTCCAGGATCGGCCGAGCTCTCGGCTGATCTCGGGATCGGCAGTTGGCAGCAGCCGAGGCTGTATTTCCAGAACCATGACCTCGGCGCCCAGCGCACGCCAGATCTCCGCCCATTCCACACCGACCGCACCGGCGCCGACGACAACCGCGCGGCGGGGACAGCTCTCTAGGCGCAGAGCGCCGTCACTGTCGATTACGCCTGGGCTTTCGATTCCGGGAATCGCCGGAGTCGAGGGGCGTGAGCCGGAGGCGATGATCAAATTCTTGAAAGTAAGGGCGCTGGTCTCGCCGGAGCCGGTAACCTCGACAGTGGCGGAGTCCCGCAGCCGCGCGTCGCCCTTGATCACCTGAACGTTGCGCAGGAGGTTGCCCACCCCCGTTCTCAACTGGTCAACCGACTCATCCCGTTGCCGCACTAATCCGGCATAGCTGACCTCGACAGCGGCGCAGGTCACCCCGAACCGCGTCGCCTGACGGCAGGTGTCCAGGATCTCCGCACCCCGCAGCATTGCCTTGGACGGGATACATCCCCGATTCAAGCAAATGCCTCCCAGGGCATCTCGCTCGACGATCGCGGTGGAAAGGCCCAGCTGGGTCGCCCGGATGGCCGCCACGTATCCGCCCGGGCCTCCGCCCACGATGACCACGTCATAGGATTCCGGCATCAAACCTCCGCTGGGTCCGAGGGAATGGTAAAAATGTCTGCGCGCAACGAGCCGGGCTCCGAGCCCAAAGGAACAGGATATGGGGCCAGAAGAATATCTGCACGATGCAGAAGGGTTCACTCGCTCGCTCAGCGCTGAGCAGTATGTGGCTCGATCCGGGCTCAAGGCGACTCTCGACCTCGCCCCCATCTATGAGCGATATCCTCACCTCTTCGAAGGAGATCGGTTTGCGGAAGCGAGCCGTTGGGATATCGACCCCCGTCAGCTTCATCATCTGCTCGACTTTATCGCGCATGGCTACGCCGAGGATCAGAGTCGGGACTCTGCTGAGCGGGCGGCAGCGATGGAAACCAGTCTGACCGTGGATTGGGACGAGGCCCCGGTGCCCTACCGCCAGGTCCCGGCATTGATTGCTGGCGAAGCCAACGCCGTTCGCCGGCATGCCCTCGAGGCGAAGTATTTGACCGCTATGACGACTCTCAATTCTCCCCTCGAAGCGGGGGAAAAACGCAAGCAGCGGGCCGGTCGCCAGTTCGGTCATGCTGACTACGTGGCCATGTACGACGAATTACGCGGCTTCGACCTGGCTGGTCTCACCGCGACGATGAAGAAGTTCATTGCCGATACCCACGACCTCTATTTCTCGACCCTGGACACCTACCTCCACGAGATGCACATCCTGCGCGAAGATGCCCGCCGCTGTGACCTCAGCCGTATTTTTCGGGCCCCTCACCATGATGTGAGCTTTCCGTCTGACCAGATGCTGCCGCGCCTTCACTCAGCCTTGCGGGATCTCGGGATCCTGCTCGGCGACCAACCCAACATTCATGTTGATGCCGAGCCTCGGCCTCTGAAGTCGCCCCGCGCCTTCTGTGCCATCATCGGGGTGCCGGATGAGATCCGGCTGGTCGTGAAGCCGTCCGGCGGTGAGCAGGACTACGAATCGTTGTTTCACGAGGCCGGCCACGCGGAGCATTACGGGAGCGTCGGCCGCACCGAGCCCTTTGCCTACCGCTATCTGGGCGACCCGTCGGTTACCGAGAGCTACGCTTTCTTGTTCGAGTACTTGCTTCACGACGCCAACTGGTTGCGCCGTAACCTGGCTATGGATGCGACGAACTTCTTCCATCTGGTCGGCTTTCAGCGCCTGTACATGCTGCGCCGGTATGGATCCAAGCTCATTTATGAGCAGGAGCTCCATCGGTCCAACGAGCCCGGCGACGTGGCGACTTACTATGATGACCTCATGAGCCAAAATCTGGGCGCGACCTACGGACCGGAAAGCTTTCTCACGGACGTGGACGACGGCTTCTACTGCGCGGCCTATCTGCGCGCCTGGATCTTTGAGGCGCAGCATCGGCGGTTTTTGCTCAAGGAGTTCGACCAGGAGTGGTTCCGTAACCCCAAGGCGGGTAGGTTTTTGGTGGAGTTGTGGCGAGAAGGACAGAAGTACTCGGTGGAGGAGTTGGCCCGGTTCATGGGCTTCGAGCAGCTGGACATTGGCGTGGTCACGCAGGATATTCGCCGGCTCCTGGGCGCAGAATGAGCGCTGAGTCAGCAAGCCATGGGTCGTTGAGCCACCTGCCGCTGACCCATCTAGATGAACACGGCGCCGCCCACATGGTGGACGTTTCCGAGAAGGACGACACTCTCCGGGAGGCGACTGCTCGCGGTCGCATATCGATGGCGCCAGAGACTCTGAACCTGATCGAAAGTGGGACTGCAGCCAAGGGCAGTGTGCTGGGGGTGGCCCAGCTGGCCGGCATCATGGCGGCCAAGCAAACCGGGACGCTGATTCCGCTGTGCCACCCGCTGCCGCTCACCGGAGTGGACGTCAGCTTCGCGGTGGATCGGGCGAGCGCCTCGGTCGAGATCGAGGCAACCGCCCGCACTGTGGGTAAAACCGGAGTCGAGATGGAGGCCATGGTGGCGGTCTCGGTCGCCGCGCTCACCATTTACGACATGTGCAAGGCGGTCGATCGGGCCATGATCATCGGGGGAGTGCGCCTGGTTCACAAGAGCGGCGGAAAGTCCGGCGAGTTTGTCCGGGGGAAAGAGTAGTTGGACGAGCGTCTGGGAGGCCAACCGATTCGCGCGGCGGTCATGACCATGAGCGATATGGGTTCCCGTGGAGAGCGGGAGGACACCAGTGGCGATCGGATCGTCGAGTTCCTGGCCGAGATCAAGGCCGAGCTGGTGGACCGGGTGCTCATTCCCGATGAGCGCGAGCAAATTCGCGAGCATTTGTGCCGCCTGGCGGACGTTGCCCACGTTGATCTGATTCTGACCACCGGCGGCACCGGGCTGTCTCCCCGCGATGTGACGCCCGACGTTACTGCGCAAGTTGTGGACTACCAGGCCCTCGGTATCGCGGAGGCCATGCGGGCCTACAGCCTGCAGAAGACACCATTCGGCATGCTGTCCCGCCAGGTGGTGGGTGTACGAGGAAGCACGTTGATCATCAACCTGCCCGGGAGTCCCAAAGCGGTCGTCGAATGTCTCGAGGTGGTACAACCGGTCCTAGCCCATGCCGTCGAGCTCATCCGCGGCCGCCCGGTCGACCACACCCCACC
Source organism: Chloroflexota bacterium (assembly GCA_009692845.1). Classification (GTDB taxonomy): domain Bacteria; phylum Chloroflexota; class UBA6077; order UBA6077; family SHYK01; genus SHYK01. The sequence continues at coordinate 490,068 of SHYK01000001.1, forward strand.
CACGCCGAAGGCCTGAGTCAGTCCAGGATTTCGGCCGCTGATCTTAGGGCCCCTTCCTCCTGCCCTCGGCCAAAAAGGCCGCGAAGAAATGCCCGCTCCTGTTTACCCACGCCGCCGATCGCGAACAAGACCGCGCCATAGGCCACCGCTGAGAGGACGATCACCCCGGCCAATGGCCAAGATGCCAGGCCCCAGGTGACCAGCCCCATTGCGAGCCCGGCCACTATCGGTCGCCAGGCCAGCGCGAGCAGGTGGACCGGCCCGACGTAGCGCTGGATGGCATACCAGAACGGACCGAGCAGGATGAGCTCGGAGGCGATGGTGGCCGCCGCCGCCCCCACGTAGGCGAATCGAGGAATAAGAATCAGGTTCGCGGCAATGTTGAACGCACTGGCCAGCACGAAGGCCCAGGTAATGAACCGCTGTTGGTTGACCGCAATGAGCACGTACTGCAACAGGCTATTGACGAAGCTAAACGGCAGGAACCAGATCAGCACCTGCAGCGCGACTACCGAGTGCGGAATATATGCCTCGCCGGCCACGATTCGAATGATCGGCTCGGCGAGCAGCGTGGTCCCGAAGGCAATTGGGAAAGCTGCGCTGAGTAGCGTCTTCAGAGCGAGCTCAACCGTTGGGATTAGACGGTCGCTGGACCCGGCGAGCCTCGAGAAGATCGGGAAGAGGGCGAGGGTGAATTGGGATGGGATGAGGTTGAGGCCGTCGATGAACTTATAGGCGGCGCCGTACCAACCCAGGACCGTGTCCCCCCAGATTGGTCGCAGGATCAATCCGTCCACTCGAAAGAACAGGGTGGAGAGCAGGTTGTTGAGCATCAACGGGTATGACGTGAGTACGAGCTTCACCGAAAATCTGGGTTCCATCGACAAACCTGGCCAGCCCACCACCTCGGCTAGAAGTACGACCAGGGCGACCGCGGTAATGGTATTTACGGCGATCGACACCGCCGCGAGTCCCACGATCCCGAAGCCGAGCAGCAGCACGCTGACCCCGCCCACCAGCTTGAGCACCGCGGTCAGGTTGCCGACATAGGCTGGGTATTCCATCAGCTCGCGGGAGTTCATGACCGCCGTAACCAGCCCCGACAGGTTCGAAATCGCGATCCCGACCGCCAGTAACACCAGCGTCAGGCCCATCTCGGGGGTTAGCTCGATCAGCGGCCCCAGTGGCCCGGCCACCACGCCCGCGATGACTAACGCAACCATAGAGAGGGTCAGCCGGGCGGCGGCGGCTGAGCCCAGATAACGGGAAGTTGCGGCGGCGTCGCGCGCGAGATCGCGGGTCAGGAGCACGCCCAGGCCGAAGTTGGCCAGGATATCCAGGTACCCGATCACCAGCACTGCCCACGTGTAGCGACCCACGTCCGTGGGACCCAGGACCCGCAGCATTACGATTGCCAGGCCCAGGTCGAGCACCTTGTTGAGGCCGCCGGCCGCCATCGGCACCGCTGCGTTCTTCACGACCCGGGCGAGAGTCGAGCGCCGAGCGTAGCGAGCGATGATCCCCTGCCAGCTCGTAATGGCGGCCAGAATGACGATCACCAGCAGCCCTGTCCCGGACAGCAACAGTGCGATCCGCCAGCTGTACGGTTGGTAGGCGAAAACTACGTCATGGCCGCCGGGTCCCAGCTCAATGGCTCGAAAGAGGCCGTCCGCCCGCAGAATCGTTTGCGGGTTGCCGTCGACATAGGCGGTCCAGCCGGGAAAGGCGACGTCAAACAGGACCAGGTAGCCACCCGCCGAGGAGCTTGCCTGGATGCGCACTTCCTCGTTGGCGTAGCTGGTCACCTGAGCGGTGCCGGCCGGTCTGGGGGCTTGCTCGGTGACCGATCCCTCCAACGCAGCCACGTTGGCAGGGTTGATGGCTTTGGTCACCACCTGAGCCATCGCATCCTCCTGCGAGACCGCCGCTATGGCGCTGCCGACGAGGAGCACGCGAGGCAAGGCGGTACTCCGTCGATACACCTTGGTCGGACCGTCGTAGACCAGCGCAAGCTGGGGGTCGCTCAACGTATCGCGAGTAAAGACGTACCGAACGCCGAGGGCGTCGACCAGCGGAGAGCCCAGGGTCTTCGGGTCGGTAAGCGCCTCGATCCGGTTGAAGGCCAGGCTGGCCCGGACATTGTCCGCGTCGATTGCACTGGCGTAGCGGACGTAGTCCTGCTGGATGATGCTGTCGTATCCGCGGATGTCTTCGAGTCCGAACAGCGCGCCGGTATTCGCGGGGAGCACGTCATGATCGAAGGCAGTAATGCGAAAAGGCCCGGCCCATCCGCTACTGGCCACGTCGTGGCGGAGGGCACGAACCGAAGGCGGCACATAGTCAAGGACCTTAGGATCGCCGGCCGTGCCGTAGCCGATGCCGAAGGCAAACAGGTCGACCAGGCTAACGGCGATGAGGACTGAGGGACCGAATCGAAATCGGGCACTCAGGAGGATTCCGGCTCCGCTGGCTAAGAGCAGGATCGTAGCGATTGCGACGTTGGCCCACTGGTACGAGAACAAGGATCCGCCATCCAAGAAAGCGTCGGTCAGCCGGTCGGAGCCCCTGATTGCGCTTTCTGCCCAGCCGATGACCTGGCCCCGGACACCGATCGCTGGATCATCGAGCATGCTCAGGAGCAAACCGCCAGAGATGATTCCGCCGAGACCGAGGACCCCCAACCCGATCTGACGCACCCTGGTCGGGGCAGCGCTGGATAGTGCAGTCAGGGCTAGCCCGGCCAGCGCCGCGGCAGCAAACGAGTACGGGAAGATCCACCGAAATGGGGTGCGGAGCTGGGAGTACCCCGGGACCAACGAGTACAGGATCCCGAATAGAGGCGTCCCAAAGGCGATCAGAAGCGCGAAAACGGCGATCAGGGCCAAAGGCCAGCGCTGGGGGGCACGGCTCAGCCATGGAGCGAGGACGGCCAGGAGCAGTGCGACAATGCCGATATAGGCGGTTCCCTCGACAAAGTTCTTTTTGCCCCACTCGGTCGTCCCCGCGTCATTGCTTGCGCTGGCCGGCCGCCACGAGAGAGTCGTTAGGTCGAACACCCGGTGATGGGTTGGGTTCCCGAAGACGTTCGGAATGACAAAGGCCAGAGCAGCCTCGCGGGGCAGCGCATAACCACGAACCTGGTCGTAGGTGGTTCCCCCTACCCGATAGTTGGTGGCGCCGGCTTCCGTCAGGGGCACCAGTTGCACGGCAGCCAGCAGACCTCCGAGGAGGAAGCCGCCGCTCAAGGCCGCGACACTGATAGCGGTGTCGGCTAGCCGACGCGATCGCCGTAGGCATTGGATCAGGCGCGCGGACGCGTACAGCGCGGGCGCCGCGAGGTTGTAGAAGGCGATCTCGGGGTGGCCGCCGGTAAGCTGCAAGCCAGTTGCCACGCTCAGGATCAGAAGTGTGAACAGAATCGCTCGGGCGCCCTTCCTCTGCTCCACCCCGATGATTGTTCGCTCGACGCCCCACAGGATCAGCGGGAGCCATATCGCCGTGGCGATCATCTGGGGCCACATGGTGCTCACGGTCAGGAAGCCGCACAGCCCGAAGGAGACCGCGGCCAGCGTGCTGCCGACCCGGTTGGCGCCAATCTCACGCATGAAGAGATGCGTGAAGACCATGCCGAGCCATAGATGGAGTGCTATGAACCACACATACCACCGCGCTGGAGGAAGGAAGTTGAGCGCGATCGCCGGTGGGTAGAGGGCTTGATTCTGCCCGGTGGCCAGAAAGGCCTGGCCTCCAAAGATGTTGGGGTTCCACAAGGGGGGCTGCCCCGATGCCCAGCTCGCTTGAGCGAGGAGTCGCCAAGAGATGTTCTGGAGGATCGAATCCGACGACAGCATGTTGTTAGGACGAGTGAGGTCAAGCTCTTCAGCCGACTCCCGCCAGGGGCCGAAAGCCACCAGATTGTCGGTCGGCAGGAGAACTCGGTTGGTGAGCAGCACCGGGGAAAAGAACGCCAGCACGATGGCGACGTAGAGGATTGGGATGGCGGCCCGGGAAGCCAGGGCCCGTCCTACCACCGAGATCGAATCTGCCAGACCCGCCAGGTGGCTTCAGTGATGATTTTCAGGGACATTTTGGAGGTTCCCCGCACCCGCTCCTCGAAGTAGATCGGGAGCTCAGCCACCTTAAGGCCGTACCGGTGACACGCCATCGCCACCTCGATTTGGAAAGCGTAGCCATCGGATCGAACTCGATGGAGCGGTAGCTTGCGCAGGGCGGCCGCTCGATAGGCCTTGAATCCGGCGGTTGGATCGTAGACCGGGAGGCCCGTGACCCAGCGCGCATACAGATTGGCGTACTTGCTGAGAAGGTAGCGCCAGAGTGGCCAGTTCTCATCGAGTTTCCCACCCGGCGCCCACCGCGAGCCGACGACCACGTCGTTCTCATTCAGCAGACGGAGCATCTGGGGCAGATATTCCGGCGAATGGGAAAAGTCCGCGTCCATTTCGAAGACGACGTCTGCGCCTCGCTCGAGAGCGAGGGAGAAGCCGGCGATGTACGCGGTGCCGAGGCCGAGCTTGCCGGCCCGGTGCAGGATGTGCAGTCTGCCCGGTCGCTCGCGCGCGATGCGCTCAGCCAGGTCCCCGGTGCCGTCCGGTGAGTTGTCGTCCACCACAAGGATCGATACCTGGATGTCTTCAGGAGCCCGGCTGGTTTCTGGCTCGGGGGACCCGGCCAGCTCTCGGAGGCTCACCGGACCCGTGGCGGGCCAATCCAGCTTGTCGAGCAGCGTGGTGACCATGATTTCCAGATTGTCTGCCTCGTTGTAGGTAGGCATGACGATCCAGATGTTCAATCGGCCCAGGTCCTAACTGATCCCTCCGGGGGAGACCGGAGGTGGATCTTGCTCGACTTCAGGAGCCTTTTCGAGCGGTTGGGCGAGTATAGCACTGGGAAAATGACCACTCGCCCGGCGGAGGTGATTTTCAGACTGCGCTGATTCCCGACTGATAGACACCAGGGCTGCCCGCTGGCGGGGGTGTAGATTGCACTACGGTATCATTTCGGCGCCTGCCAGGAAGGCTCCCGTCGAGAGGTAATTTCGATCCGAGACGTCACTTCGAAGCCAGTTGTAATCTGGGGCCCGTCCCAAGACTGGCTGCAATCCGCGCTCGGGCGCCCGGCCGAGATCTGGCACTATCGCGGGCTCCTGGCGAACCTGGTTCTGCGCGACGTACGGCTCCGTTATCGGGGTACCGTGCTCGGAGTGATTTGGTGCCTCCTGAACCCCCTGGCTATGACTCTAATTTTTACGCTGCTCTTCACCGTCTTCATGCCAAACAAGGCGATATCGAACTTCCCAGTTTTTGCTCTGATCGGGGTGCTCGTGTGGAATTTCCATGCCAGCTCCATCGTGGGGGGCATCCAGAGTATCACGGCCAACAGCGCCCTGCTCACCAAGACGCATTTTCCGCGCGAGCTGCTCCCGCTCTCGATGGTGCTGTCCAATGGCGTGAACTTCCTGTTCGCGATTCCGATCCTGGTGGCGTTTCTGATGCTGTTCGGGATCGGCATTGGTTGGGGGCTGCTATTGCTCCCGATCGTGGTGCTGATTCAAATCGGCTTCCTGGCGGGCTTCGCCTTTATCTTTGCCACCGCCAACGTCTACTACCGGGACACTGGCATCATCATGGAATCCCTGCTGCTGGCTTGGTTCTTCCTGACGCCCGTTTTCTACCAGCCCCAGGACTTGTTTCCTGAATGGCAGCGGTTGCTGTATATCGTGAACCCGGTGGCATCAGTCTTAGCGAGCTACCGAGACATCCTGTATTCCAATGCCGCCCCAGAAGGACTCTTTTTGCTGCGAAGCGCCACCGAAGCGGGGGCCTTTCTCATCTTCGGGTGGCTCATCTTTCACCGTTTCGCGGATCGGTTTGTCGAAGAGCTATGACCGTCGCCTTGCCAGTCGCATTCGCTAGTCAGCCGCCTGCCGTCGTGGGGACGGTTACGAGTTTGCAGTTCGAAGCGGTCTCCAAGCGGTTCACCCTCGAGCACGCCCAGGCCCGCTCATTCCAGGAAGCGTGGATTCGCTTGATCCACCGGCGGCGGGACCCTTCGCGAGAGGATTTCTGGGCCCTCAACAACGTTTCATTTGAGGTGCACGCCGGGGAGATGCTCGGCGTGATCGGTCGGAATGGCTCGGGGAAGAGCACGTTGCTCCGGGTGGCGGCGCGGACGGTACGGCCCACGACGGGGCGGGTCTTGATCAGAGGCCGCGTAACCCCGCTGCTGGAGCTGGGCGCGGGATTTCATCCGGAGTTGAGTGGCCGAGACAATATCTACCTCAATGGGTCGGTCCTCGGCCTCTCGCGAGCGGAAATTTCGGACCGATACGCCGATATCGTTGGGTTCGCGGAGCTCGAGCATTTCATCGATACCCCGCTAAAGCACTATTCGAGTGGAATGTGGCTCCGATTGGGATTCGGCGTCGCGGTCTACACCGATGCCGACATATTGCTCATCGACGAAACCCTGGCGGTGGGTGATGCCCAGTTCCAGGCGAAATGCTTCGACCGCATTGCCGAGCTGCGGAATCGAGGAACGACGATCCTCCTGGTCAGCCACGATCTTGGACTGGTTTCCACCATGTGCGACCGTGCTTTGTGGCTCGAAAGCGGTTCGGTACGCGCGGCCGGTCAGGCTTCCACTGTGGTTGCTGAGTATCAGGACGGAGCCGAGCCCGCGCGAGTCGGTGAGCCCAGAACATGATTCGCGAGCCTGATTTGGTGGTTCAGGCAGAGAGCCGATTGGCTGGGATCGAAAGCCTCCGCCATGCTCCGGACGTTCCCCCAATGGATCTCGACAGCAGTCGACACGGGTGGCCGGGGCGGGTCGTCAAACGGTTGGTTGCCCGACTGTTGAGCTACCACAGCTTTTATCAGCAGCGGGTGAACCTCGCCTTCGCCGCCTTTCAGCGGGAGCTTGAGCTGAGAAGTGATCGACAGGCTCTCGAGATTGCCACTGCTTTGGCTCAAATCGATACGCTGTCAGCTGCGGGAGAAGGGCTCAGGCAACGGCTCGAGGAACTGTCGGCCCTGATCGCGGCGCGACCCTACATGGCGTATGACGCCTTCGGAACGATCGGGGACCCATCCGACGTGATGGGCTATGGCCCAGAGGCAGGAAGAGCCCTCGAAGGGCAAGCTCGATTTGAAGAGCTGTTTCGGGGATCGGCCGAGTTTATCGCCGAACGGCAACGGATCTACGTCCCGTTCTTTACGAAATGCAGCAATGTGTTGGACGTAGGGGCCGGCCGAGGAGAATTTCTGCAGCTGTTGGAGCAGGCGGGTATTCCGGCCGTTGGGGTGGATCTGGACCCGGTCCTTTGCGAGCGGTGCCGGGAGCAAGGCCTGAATGTCCTGTGCGTTGATGCATTCGACTATCTCGCTAGCTCCGCAGATGAATCATTTGATGGAGTGTTCTGCGCGCAAGTCATCGAGCATTTCGAGAGCTCACGGCTGATCGAATTTCTCGGCCTGGTGCGCCAGAAGCTACGGCCCGGTGGTGTGCTGGTAGCCGAGACGGTGAATCCTGAGTCTTACGCTGCACTCAAGACTTTCCACGTCGACCTGACCCATCAGCGCCCCATCTTTCCAGAGGTGCTCCTTTATCTATGCCATGAAGCTGGCTACCCAAGCGCGCGGGTCTTTTATCCTCAGGGAGGCGGGTTCGACCAGCGAAACTATGCGGGGTGTGGCGAGTATGCCGTCGTCGCCACCCGATGATCCCTCGTGGCGGTTGGCAATTCGCGGCGGGCGTGTGACGCGGGTCATTGATTCTCCTCCAGGGGTAACCGAGCTTTGAGTGCTTCGAGCCTGGGCTCATCCGGGGCCTGTACCATCATCGCCAAGAATTACCTGGCTTATGCCCGAGTTCTCGCGGAGTCCTTCACCCGACACAATCCAGGGATTCCGTTTTTTGTTCTGTTGGCTGACAAGAATGACGGGCGAATAAGCGCCGCGGAAGAGCCGTTCGAGCTAGTGGAAATCGAGCAGCTCGGCATTCAGGGCCTGCCGGGCATGTGCTTTCGCTACAACGTCCAAGAGTTCAGCACGGCCGTGAAACCCTTCCTGCTCGAGTATCTCCTCCGGCATCGTGGGCTGGCGAACGTGCTCTATCTCGATCCAGACATCCTGGTGTTGGACAGCCTCTCGGAGCTGTATGGAACGCTCGACGCCTCATCGGTAGTGCTGACGCCGCACATCACCACTCCGATGGCGGACGACTTCAAGCCTCGGGAAATCGACCTGCTCCAGGCCGGTGTGTACAACCTTGGCTTCATCGGAGTCCATTCGGATCCCGAAACCTACAGCTTCCTGGGCTGGTGGCAAGAGAAGCTTCGGGCCCATGGGCACGTTTCCCCCGAGAGCGGCATGTTTTTCGATCAAAAGTGGATCGATTTTGCCCCGGCGTTTCTCGAACACGCCAGGATCTTGAGGGACCCGGGTTACAACGTCGCCTACTGGAATCTTGCTTCTCGCAAAGTGACCCACGAAGGTGATTCGGTTCGGGTCAACGGTGAACCCGGATATTTCTTCCACTTCAGTGGATTTGACCCGACCAAACCCAAAGCCATTTCCAAGCACCAGGATCGATTGAGCATGTCGACAGTGGGAGATGCTCGCGGATTGTTCGAAGCCTATGCAAAGCGACTGCTAAACGCGGGGTATGAAGAAGCCACCGGGTGGCCCTATCATTTCAACCGCTTCGACAATGGAATACGTATTCCAGCCGAGGCGCGCGCCATTTATGCTGGGCTCGGCCAAGCAGCCGCGCAATTCGGCGATCCGTTCAAGAGCGATGAGACCAACAGCTTTTTTATCTGGCTGAGCAGCCCCGCCCCCGCCGAACGGGGCGGTGGCCCGATCACCAGGTTGTGGTTCGACGTGTACCGTCACCGAGTGGATCTCCAGGCGGCCTTCCCGGACCTCTTTGGAAGGGACCGCGATGCCTTCGTCCACTGGGTGCGAAACGGCAGCCGTCGAGAATACGACATCGACGGTGCCTTCATTCCTCGCGCTACGCCGGGAAACCCTCCGAGCAAATCGTCCGGTGGCTCAGCGCCGGTCGTCTCAGACGATCCCGCTCCGGCCAGAGCGGCCGACCCCGGCAATGGGACCGAGACCTTAGGCATTAACGTCGCCGGGTACTTCACGTCCGAGAAGGGGGTCGGTGAAGCGGCAAGATCGGCCCTACGGGCAATTTCGGCGGCAGGAATTCCCCATGTACTGAACAATTTCATGGACTACGGTGGCGAGAACTTAGTTGCTGGGCAGAGGAAGTTCCAAACCGACAACCCCTATGGAACCAACTTGATCAATGTCAACGCCGATCAGGTTCCTGAATTCGTCCGGATTTGGGGCTCGGCCTATTTCAAAGACCGATACAACATCGGGGTTTGGAACTGGGAATTGGCTGCTTTTCCCGAAGAATGGCTGCCGTTTTTCGACCCGTTTGACGAAATCTGGGTCGCTTCCAGCTTCGAGCAGGACGCGGTCTCGCGGGTATCCCCGGTTCCGGTGGTGCGAATTCCCTATCCAATGGTGTTCGAGCCGCACCCCCAACCCGCCCAGGTCCGGGAGCGATTGGGTATCCCCAACACCAGCGTGGTTTTTCTGTTCGTGTTTGACTTCATGAGCTACTTCGAGCGAAAGAATCCCCTGGCGGTCATCGAAGCGTTCCGACGCAGCTTCAAGCCGGACGATGATGCGGCCCTGGTCATCAAATGCGCCCATTCTGATTTCTTTTCCTCCGGCCTGGCCTCTATCAAAGAGGCGGGGCAGGGGGCCAGAGTTCTCATCGTCGATGAGTTGCTCGATCGCGGAGAACTCAACGGACTGCTGCAGACTTCAGATTGTTATGTGTCGCTACATCGGTCGGAGGGTTTCGGGCTGACCCTGGCCGAGGCCATGGCAGCGGGGAAACCGGTCATCGCGACTGGATACTCGGGGAATCTCGATTTCATGAGTCCGGCGAATAGCTTTTTGGTGGACTACAAGCTAGTAGAGATTGAAGAGGATAGTGGACCGTACAAACGCGGCGCGGTTTGGGCCGCGCCGGACGTCGGACGCGCTGCCGAGTACATGCGCTTTGTTTATGAACACCCCGACCAAGCCCAGGAACTCGGTCAACGGGCACAAGTGGACATCCGCGATCTGCTGGATCCCATGTCGATAGGTGGCCTCATCCGAGCGCGGCTCGAGCGGATTACCACCTTGGAGCGGAATCCGACCAAGCGAATGCGAGAAACGCTCGGAAGAGCAACGTCGCCTGGAATGTTTCCGCCTCCAACTCCCCTATGGCGGCTCCCCCTCAAGGCCGTCGGCTTTCTCGGGGCCGGCGGCCCGGCTCGGCTTTCCGAGGAGGTGCGCTCATATCTCCGTTGGAGAAGTGCCCGGCCGACGGGACGAAAACGCTAGATCGCCGAGCCAGTCCTCTGCTCACAAAAGGCTCACGGAAAGCCGTCCGCCTGCATCCCCAGCGCTTAAGAGGCGCCGATGCTACTAGAATTCTCATGATGGACTCTCTTCTTGGCTACCTAGCCTCTGTCTCGCTGGTGCCAAGTGCCAGGAATCTCGGTCTGGAGCACGTGACCCCAGCATGCTAAATGCCCCGCTCAGGGGCCGAGTCGCGCTTCTCCTCAGCGTCGCTTCGCTCCTGTTGCTTCCCCCGTCCCATCTTCATGCCGAAAACGAGCCGGCTACGGCCGACTTCTGGTTGGCCAGCCGGGAGTTCGTCAGTGAGGACTCCGCGATCGTGCTGCTGGACGACGCGGGTTTCCTCATGTTGTCCCCCGACGCGCCGTCATCCCTCAGCTATTTTCCCCATTCGCAATTTGCCATGGTTGAGTCCATCCCGTATCAGCTACCCTGGCCGGCGGCTCTCGGCGGGCTCACCCTCGACGCCGAGCTGCCGGACGGAACCGACGTCCAGATTGAGTCAAGAGGCGTCCGCGGGGGCCTTTGGACCCTGTGGGAACCTCTGGATAGTCTGAACGAGCTCGACGGCGTGGTGATGTTGCAGACACGGCTGACCTTGCTGTCTTCCTCCGACGGGCTGTCGCCTCGGATCCGAGGCGTCTACGGGAGCGCTCGCGCGGCCGTGGCCGGCGTTACTGCGTCGAGCACCGAGGCCCAATTCGGACCGCCTACCGTGACAGTCTGGGCGACCCGGGAAGGTCTGGTTGGTCAGACGACCGCCAACGGTCACGTAATTACAGAGCACGATCGTTTTGTCGCCTTGCCGTCGCGTCGAGCATTGAATGGACTCGACCGAAGGGACTACGTCGTCCGACTCGAGTACCACGGTCGCACAGCAGAGGCCCCGGTCTGGGACATTGGTCCCTGGAATATCCGAGATGACTACTGGAATGATAAGCGGGAGAGTTTCCCGGATTTGCCTCGTTGGACCCCCGAATCAGAGGCCGCGTTTTTCCGCGAATACAACAATGGTCGCGATTCATTTGGTCGTTACGTGACGATCCCCACCTCCATCGACCTCGCCGATGGAACCTTCTGGGACGACCTGCAGATGGGTGCAAATGACTGGATTAAGGTGACCTTTCTCTGGGTGGACGCTCCTTCACCTCCCGCCCGAATGACGCCCCTGGTGGTGCCAAAGACGCCTCCCCGAACCGAGCCAGTGGCTCCGGTAGTGGCGGCTCCCCCGCCGCCCGCCGCGAGTAGCGGGGCGATCCTGTCCGCTAGCCCCAATCCAGTGCCCGCCGGCAGTACCAGCGGAACTACGACGGTTAACTGGGATACTGGCGACGGCTCGATGGGGCAGGTCTATGTCTGGCAGAAAGGTGGCGGCGAAGTGCCTTTCGGCCAGGGAGGCAAGGGCGCTCTCCCCGCGCCCTGGATTCATACGGGCTGGACCTATGAGTTTCGTTTGTATCAAGGAACCGCCAAGCTGAACCGGCTTCGGACGCTGACCGTTACCGGAAGCAGTGCGACGACGCTTGTAGTGCCTACGGTGGCTCCAGTGGTGTTGCCGGCTCCCGTCGTCAGCGACGCGATCAATGCGGTGCCTTCAGCGGTGCAACAGGCCGAGGCCTCGGCGATCAGCGGCCTGGCTGATGCCCCGTGGATCGCCGCTGCCCCGGATGGGAATGGGGGGACGACAGTGAGCTGGAGTACCGCGAACAACGGTCAAGGCCAGGTTTACGTCTGGCAGCCGGGCGGGAGCGAAGTCCCGTTCGCTCAAGCGGCAAGTGGGTTTACGAGTGTTGGGTGGCTGCAAAAGGGCTGGCAATACGAATTTCGGTTGTACCAGGGAGCTTCTCGGCTACAGGCAGTGGCGCTAAATGGAAGCCCATTGGCTGCGGTTCGGTCGCCTGTTTCTGACGAAGGCCGCGCCGCGTTAACGGCCAGAGCGAGCGTTGATCCGGACAGTGGGCTCATCCTAACTACTATTGCGTGGGATACCGGATCGGGCGCGATCGGCCAGGTTTACGTAAGAGATGAGGGTGGGAACGACGAGCTCTTTGCCCAGGGCCCGGTTGGAGCGCGCAACGTGCCAGGCCTGTCCCCCGGCAGCACCTACTCTTTCGCTCTCTATGCGGGCACCGACCACAGCAACCTGCTGGCTTCGGTGCCGGTGACTGCGCCATTAACTGACGCATCGGCTGATCTGTTTCCGATGCCGGATGCTGCCTAGGTGTCGTCGGCTCTTCGGCTCAACCGCGAGCAGATCGAGGCGATCATTCCTCACCGCGCACCGTTTATCTTCGTAGACGAGATCGTCGAGCTCGAGTATGGCGATCATGCAGTTGGGCTGATCCGGGATGTGGCCGAGTTCTCGCTTCTCCTGGCAGGCCATTTCCCCGGCTTCCCGGTCATGCCGGGCGCTCTTCTGGTCGAAGCGCTCGCGGAGGTGGGTGCCGTGGCGGCGCTCGGACTACCAGAGAACCAGGGGAAGATCGCCATGCTGACTGGGTTGGACGGCTGGCGTTTTCGGCGGCCTGCGCTGCCCGGACACGAAGTGCGGCTCGAGGTGACTATGACCGCCCGCCGGTCCAACTATGGAAAAGGGCGCGCGGTAGCAACCAGTGAGGGTCAGATCTTGGCCGAAGGCGAGATCTCATTTGCGATCGTCGATCGTCCCGCGCCGGCCTAACCACAAAATTGTGGCTAGCGTCTGGCGCGCGCGCCTGCGATTATGCCTCAGTGATGATCGGCAGGATCAACGGTCGACGCCGGGTGTGATAGGCCAGATACCCTTCCAGGACTTCGCGAGTCTTGGACTCTACCACGCTCCGCTCAGGTGGCCCGGTCAGGCGGGCTAGCGCCCTTCGAATACGGCGGCCGCCCTCCCGGACGAGGTCGTCGAGTTGCTCGCTACCCTCGTCGAAGAGTCCTCGGGCGATAAAGTCGGGCGGCCCGATGAGTTGACCGCTCTCCGGATCCAGCGTTAGTTGGACGACCAGCACGCCTTCGGCCGCTAAGCGGTGGCGATCCCGGAGGACCACATTGCTCACCCCTAGAGTTAGGCCGTCCACGAAAACCGTGCCCGAGGGAATAGTGTCGCCTCGGCGAACGCCGGTCTCGCTGAATTCGATGACGTCTCCAATCTCGGTAAGCAGGATGTTCTCTTCGGCAATGCCCACTTCTTGGGCCAGCACGCGAAACTCGGAAAGATTACGGTACTCCCCGTGGAGGGGAATGCAATATTTCGGGCGGACGAAGCGCAGCATGTCCCGGATTTCCTCCCGGCTCCCATGGCCAGACACGTGCACATGCTCTCCGTCCGGCCCGTGCCGGTGGGCGATCACGTGAGCGCCCCGTCGATAGAGGTTGTTGATGGTTCGGGACACCGTGATCTCGTTCCCAGGAACCGGGGTGGCGGAAAGCACGACAGTATCCCCCGGGACGATCTTGATCCCTGGGTGGTCATCGACGGCCATCCGGGCCAGTGCAGAAGTCGGTTCGCCCTGACTTCCGGTCGTCAAAAGAACCGTCGCCTTGGGGGCCAAGCCTTTCAGCGCCTCTATGTCGGTGGCGACTCCGTGGCTTTCCGGCATGTAGCCCATAGATCGCGCGACTTCGAGGTTGCGGACCAGGCTGCGGCCGGCCACGCCTACTGAGCGGCCAAGATTCTGAGCGGTGGTGATGACCTGACGGAGGCGGGTAATGTTCGAGGCAAACATGGTGACGATGAGGCGACCCTCGGCCCGCTCCATGATTCGAGTCAAGGATTCCGCTACGATGCGCTCGGTGGGGGTTCGGCCCGGCTCCTCCACCCGAGTGGTATCGCACATGAGCGCGAGCACCCCTTCGTTCCCCAGCTCTACGAGCCGCTGGATGTCGGCCGGCTCACCGTCGATTGGGGTCGGGTCGAACTTGAAGTCGCCAGTGTGGACGACGATGTACTCATCGCAGCGGATGGCCAGCGCCACCGCATCCGGGACACTGTGATTTACATGGATGAACTCGACGGCGAACGGACCAAACCGGTGGACTTCAGCCGGCCGGATTTCCTCGTAGATCACTCGATCCCGCAGCCCGTATTCATTGAGCTTCGCATCAACCAGGCCCAGCGTCAGCGGGGCGCCCGCCAGAACAACCGGACGGGAGGAAGGGAGCTGGCGCACCAGAAAGGGCAGGGAGCCAATGTGGTCCTCGTGAGCGTGGGTCAGCAGGACGACCCGGAGCTCGTCCGCTCGCTCCACCACATATTCGTAATTCGGGATGACAAGATCGATCCCGAGCATCTCGTCATCCGGAAACTTGAGACCCGCGTCGACCAGTAAAGAGCTGCCGGCGTACTCGTAGAGCGTGCAGTTTTTTCCAAACTCTCCGACGCCGCCGAGGGGAGCTATGCGAAGGGGGCCAACGGCCAAGAGCGACTCCAGAGCTGGGCCATCCTGCGGCCCTTGCTCGTTGCGTAGTGTAACGGGACAGCGTGATCGTCCGGCAATGCGCCCGCTTGACATGGTTCATGGCCGTTCCTACTATCGGCGTAGGAGGCTGATTCGGATGCGGTGCCCATTTTGTTCTTCAGGGAGCACCAAGGTGCTCGATACGCGTGACTCTGAGGACCGAACGGTGACTCGGCGCCGCCGGAGCTGCGATGCCTGTGGCGGCCGGTTCACGACCTACGAACGGTCGGAGGTCGCCGACGTAATGGTTGTGAAGAAGGACGGGCGAAGGGAGGCGTTCAGCCGAATGAAGCTTCGCTCGGGAATCACCAAAGCCTGCGCAAAGCGCCCGGTGAGCGGTGAGGCCATCGAGCAGTTGGTCAACGAAGTCGAGGCCGAATTGAGGAGCCGCGATGGGCTGGAGGTGAATCATCAATTGGTGGGCGAGTTGGTGATGGACAAGCTCCGCCAGCTAGACACGGTGGCCTACATTCGATTTGCATCCGTTTACCGAGCCTTTGCTGACCTGACTTCGTTTCAGGATGAGATCCAAAAAATGCTCACCCCGGATCGAGCCGGTGGAACGGGCCGGCAGCTAACCCCGAGTTGAGGCACGATAACTCCTTCGTTTTCCTCCTTCTCCCTTTGATTCTCATCTTTTGTGCTGCCTGCTCTGGTTCACGCGCTGCCTCTCCGAACAGCGCGCTGACCGCCCTCAGCACTGCGCCTGCCACTATCGCAATACCGCCGACCCAGACCGAGGTGATTGCGACTCCTAGTCCAGTTGTCCCTCCCACGCCAACCGCCCGGCCGGGCCGGGAGTGGGCTCGGGTTCTGCGGGTTTGGGATGGGAACACCGTGCTCATCGAAAATGGGTTGTCAGTGCGTTATCTCGGAATCGAGACGCCGGGCGGGGGGATTTTCGATCGGCCCATCGAGCCGTTCGGACGGGAGGCCGCGGAGAGGAACGTCGCTCTGGTGGAAGGCAAGCAGGTAGAGATCGAGCAGGACGTGAGCGATGCCGACGGGTCAGGCTTTCTATTGCGGCACGTCTACGTGGATGGTGTGATGGTCAACGAGGTCTTGATGAAGGAGGGACTGGCCAAGCTGGCGGCTCTCGGCGCAGACACCAAGTACCGAACTACATTGGAAGCCGCTCAAGCGTTCGCCCAGCGAGTGCCCCTCAATATCTGGACCCTTCCCACGCCGACCCCGAGTCGAACTCCAACTCCGTCACCAACCGAGACTTCGACAACCACCTCGACCCCGATCGGGATCACTCCTAGCACCGGCAGCGCGACCCCACGTCCATCGATGAGTGGGACCCCGACAGTCACCAGGGGGCCCCTCTCAGCTACACCTACGGTGCGGCCCTAAAGATCCTGGCCGGTTCGTGGCCCGGGGGCGATCTGGACCCCCGAGCCTTGCTTGCGAACGGGGATCTGGAACCTTACTTGTGCGTCATCACGAAGACGCCGTCCCAGTCAGCTGGGGGCGGAGCGTCTGCGAGATCCCGACAGCGTTCGAGGTAAACCTGAGCGGTTCGGTCGTTGGGGTTGATCTCGAGAACTTCCTCGAAGGCCCTCGCGGCTTCCTCGAAGCTGCGATTCTTGTAGAGGTCCATCGCTTTGTTCCAAACCGTCAGGACCTGCGGAATGTACGGCGCGACTCCCTCCGGCGTGCTGATGAGCTCGTAAATGCTGATTGGCTCGGTCTTGCCCTTGACGGCAATGAAGTCCATGAAGCGGGTGACCAGTTGATCCTTTTCCATCTGGTCCAACGTCGATTGGCTGATGATGACGTTTGACCCGTACTCTTTGTTGGCACCTTCGAGACGTGACGCGAGATTCACCGCGTCACCGAGGACCGTGAAGTCAAATCGATCGTGGGACCCGGTATTGCCGTAGACCATAGGTCCGGTGTTGACGCCAACGCCCATCTCCATCGTTGAGACGTTCTCTGGCTCGTTGCGGTCAGCCCACATTTTGTGGAGCTCGCGCAGTTTGGCTCGCATCAGAATCCCGGTCACAGCGGCGCGATATGCGTGGTCCGGCTGATCCGTAGGCGCGCCCCACCAGGCCATGATCGCGTCCCCCATGTATTTGTCCAGTACCCCTTCCTGCTCGTGGACGATGTCGGTCATTGCGGACAGGTACTCGTTCAGGATCTTGACGAGCGCTTGGGGCTCGAGAGATTCGGAAATTGAAGTGAAGCCGCGGATATCGGTAAAAAGGGCGGTCATGACCCACCTTTCCCCCCCGAGCTTCAGTTGATCGGGGTCTTTGAGTACCTCGGCCAGGATGGCGGGCGAGAGATACTTGCCCATGGCTCCGCGGGTAGCCCGCGCCTCTGCCTGCTCGAACACGACTCGGTAGACGATCACCGACAGGAATGCGGCCAGTAACGCCAGCGGTGGGAAAACCAGGTTTGGAATCGCTACCCCAGCGGGATCGAATAGCGAATCAGCATACTTCAGGGATCCGAGGAAGTAGACGAGGCCGATGAGCAAGGTGACGAGTGCGCTCAGGACGATACGCAGCCGGGCGGCGCTGAATCCCGTAAACAGCGAGAAAACCACGACCAGGGCCGCGGTCACCGGGAATTGCTGGTCGGTAAAGAACTTGGCCGACACGAGGGTTGCGAAGGCATTCGCGTGGATCTCGACCCCGGCCATCTTGCCGACCCCTTGCGAGGTGGGCGTCCAGTAGTCGTCCGCGAATCCAGAAGCTCCCAGCAGTCCGATAAAAACCATCTTGTCCTTAAAAACTGACGGTTTGACCTTGCCCTCCATCACGTCGACGAATGAGACGATGTTGAAAGTCTGGCCATCGGAGCCGAGCCGAGATGGCGGTCCAGCGTAGCTGATGATCATCTGGGTCGATGACTCGACTGGAATGAGACGGCGGAGAGCCGCTAGTCCGTTCCCGTCGGCGTCGATCGTAAACCCCTGGCCCCGACTGGAGCTAAAGGGCGCTGTGACCAGTTTGTAGGTCGGCTGACTGAGGGCGTTAACGTCGCCCACCGAATTGGTGAAGGCGGCCGCGGCCGCGAGCGGCAGCGCGGGGACATCGCGAGTGCCCAGGCGGACGAACAACGGATCGACGCGGAGGGTGCCATCCTTGTCGGGAATGGTTACGGCGTGGCCGAGCACGTCGGTCACGGCCAGATAGGCTGGAACCGGCGCCTGGATCCTGTTGAAGAATGGCAGCTGGCCTGGCTCGACCCGGCCCGATTCTTGGGGGCCTACCGCGGGAGAGACCACCGCCCGTGGATTCGGTGAGGCGCCCCCGGCCCGCAGCTCCTCGGGGCTGAGCTTGCGGAAACGATTAAGCGATTCCGCCACGATGGCGTCATCGGCATTGGGTTCGAGGAACCCGACGTCGAAAGCGATCACCCGTGCAAAACCCTCGCGGAGCCGGTCAATCGCTTGGGCGTAGTAACGACGGGGCCACTCTCCGAACCGGCCCAGCTTGCTGATCGACGCGTCGTCGATCGCGACAATGATGACATTGTTGGCAACATCGCGAACGCCCTCTCCGGACCAGGTCTGAAAGAAGATGTCGCGGGCGGCCGCCTGTTGGAGGCTAAAGGCGCCGAATCATAGCCCGGCGCACAAGAGAACGGCCACGCCGGCCGAAAGGGCCATGCTAATGATTAGTCGGCGTCGTTCACGTCTGGTCATTCTCGGCTTCTCCCTGATCCGTGGTGCTCAGCCCGCGGTTGACGGTACACAATACGAGCCGTCCCTGATAGTGTCAAGAATCCGCATTGCCCCAGCCGGCTTCGCCCCGATAATGGACCCCAGCTTGAGGACTACCAGCACAGCCGGGATTACATCCGGGTTAGCATTCCCGGACCGAGGAACAGAGTGATTAAGAAGCTGCGTTTAGTCAGCATCGCGGTTCCCGAGTTGGATGCGGCGCTCGAATTCTTCCGCGATGCGCTGGGTCTGCAGGTGGACTCCAATATCGAGGACCCGCATCATGCGCTCAAGCGCGTCCATCTGAAGGTAGGAGAAACCGCGCTCGCCCTGCTGCAGCCGATCGAGGACGAGAGTCCGGTCGGGCGCTTCCTCCAGGAGCGGGGAAGTGCCCTCTACCATCTCGGCTTCGAGGTGGAGGACATCGAGCTAACGATGCGAACGCTGCTTGCTCGGGGGGCCGAGCTGCTGGATCGGGAGCCCCGGGAAGTCCCCGGTGGGCGGATTGCCTTCGTGCGGCCGCGGGGCGACCGGGGCGTGCTGGTCGAGCTGTGGGAACCCAACCCAGAGGGGACCGAGGCCCAGCCGGACTTTGCCAGTCGACCTCCGGTTCCCGAGCTGCCACCGGGGTCGGACGAAAATGGGGGAAGGCCGCATGCGCGCTGAAATCGTCTCGGTGGGAACCGAGCTCCTGCTGGGAATGATCAACGACACAAATGCGCAATATCTGACCCAGCAGTTGGCCGAGTTGGGGATTGACGTATTCTGGATTAGCCAGGTCGGCGACAACCTCAGCCGAGTCGTCGAAGTGCTGGATCGGGCCTCTCAGCGGTCCGACGCGGTCATCGTGACCGGTGGACTGGGCCCTACTGAGGATGATTTGACTCGGGAATCCCTCGCCGCGCTGATGAGTGAAACGATGACCGTCGATGCAGGACTGGAACGCGAATTGCGCGACCTGTTCGCTCGTCGCGGCCGAGCGATGCCCGAGCGAAATCTGAAGCAGGCGACCCTGATTCCTTCGGCGCGAGCCTTGCCCAATCCAATTGGGACTGCGCCGGGCTGGTTGGTGGAGCGCAACGGCCATCTGATCGCCGCCATGCCGGGCGTGCCCGCTGAAATGAAGCTGATGTGGGAGTCTCATGTCCGGCCTGCGCTCAAGGAGCGGGCCGGTGCTTCAGTGCTGGTCACCCGCACGCTTCGCGTCTTGGTATTGGCGAGGGTGCGGTCGAAGAGCAGCTCGGGCTGTTGGTGCGGGGCACGAATCCGACTGTGGCCACCTATGCCAAACCGGACGGAGTCCAGGTTCGGGTCTCAGCCAAGGCCGCGGACGAAGCGACGGCCCGACGCCTGCTGGCACCCGTCGTGGATGAGGTCCAGAACATCTTTGGCTCGAACGTTTTCGGAAGCGATTCCGAGTCCTTGGGTGCGCTGGTTGGGAGCGAGCTGCAGCGGACCGGGTGGGGCCTGGTCTCGGTGGAGCGCGGCACGCTGGGTGCCCTCACGGTTGAAATTGCGAGCGAGGCTGCGCTTGCGCCGCATTACCGAGGCGGATTCGTGCTAGCCGAAGGCGGATCGCTGGTCGGTTCGGACGCAACCGGGCTGCAGAAATTGCCGCGGCGGCTTGCGAACGTTCGGGCGCGGAAACCGGGGTTGCAATATTGCTGGACGTTCAGGGAGAGCGCGCACCCGACTACGGCGTAGTGGTCAGAGGTAGGGCCAGCTCGGCAACCAGCGCCTGGAATCGCGGCCTTCCCGAGCTGCGCCGCCGAGCCGCCAGCGAGGCACTGGCGCTGCTCGTCCGGGTGCTCCGGGAACAGCATTAGCTCCGAGTCAGTACCCCGTTAGAATGTGAGGCTCGGCCCGCGCAGCCGGGCGAACCTGCCCCCGTAGCTCAGTGGATAGAGCACCGGACTTCTAATCCGAGGGTCGAGGGTTCGAATCCCCCCGGGGGTACCAATCATAGAGGCTCATAAAAGCGACAAAGGCGATCAGAGCTGGTCATTTTGCCAAGGCGACCCAGGCTCAGTGTACCAACGCGTATACCAATTGAGGCAAGCACTCGCTAGAATGGAGGAGCGCAGACAAAAAAGAGGCGGGAGTGTTGGAAGCACTACCCGCCCCGAATACGGGAGAAGGTTGAGATGGAACCCACTACCCGCACCAGCAATTCTACCGGCCGCCGGGTGCACCGCCGAGGTGATGGCGAAGGCTCGATCCACAAGCGAGCTGATGGCCGCTGGATAGGTCGCCTCATGGTGGGGTACCTTGCCGATGGTCAACCGGATCGCCGGCAGGTGTCTGCCATGACGCGGGCCGAAGTTCAGCAGAAGCTCGACGCGATCCGCGCCTCCGTCGCCTCCGGCCGCTTGGTCGATAAGGATGTAGGGAGTACATCTGTCGCCACCTTCCTTGACCGCTGGGTCAACTCGATTGAGGGGACGGTCCGTCCGCGCACGTTGGAGCGGTACGCCGAAGTCGTGCGACTCCACCTTTCGCCCACCATCGGCCGCCACAAGCTGGCCGATCTCAGGCCGCACCACCTACAGCAGCTCTATGCAGATAAGCGCCGGGGTGGGTTGGCACCGCGCACCGTCCAGTACATCCATGCCACGATCCGCCGCGCCCTCGGGATGGCAGTCAGGTGGGACAGCGTGCCCCGGAACGTAGCTCTCGACGTTGAGGCCCCACGCGTGCCGAAGCGGGAGATTCACCCGCCATCACCGACCGATCTGGCCCAGCTCATTGATACATCAGAGGCGAACCGTGACCGCCTCGCCGTCCTGTGGAACCTCACGATCTTCACCGGTGCCCGCCTGGGTGAAATGCTCGGCCTTCAATGGCAGGACGTCGATCTCGACACGGGAGCCATTACGATCAGGCGCACGCTAGAACGGGTTGTGGGGACCCTGCCGACCTTCGCCGAGCCCAAGAGCGCCACCAGCCGTCGACGTATCTCGATTCCCGATGAAGCCGTGGAAGGGCTCCGACATCACCACGTCAAGCAGAAGGAAGAACGGCTCGCATCTGCCTACTACGCTGAACATGACCTCGTGTTCTGCACGCATCTCGGGACGCCCCTCGGAGCCAGGAACGTGGGGCGGGACTTCAAACTCGCTCTCGGCCGCGCCGGGTTGCCTGCGTCGATCAGATTCCACGATCTCCGCCATGCCCACGCCACAGCGATGCTCGCGGCTGGGGTTCATATCAAGACCGCATCCGCCCGCCTGGGTCATAGTCAGATTGCGATCACGTTGGATCTCTATAGCCATGCCCTGCCGGAGCTGGACGCTGAGGCCGCCATTAAGGCTGCCGGCATCGTTCGCCGAGGGACTGCCTAGAAGGCCCTACCGCCGCCGCCGAAGATCTCCATTCGTCACTCGGCGGACCTGCGCCCGGCCGGGCGCAGGTCCGCTATTGCCACCACATCCACTTGAGGCATCGATTTCATGAGCCGCAGGACGCCGCCTCCCGCGTTGCCAATCCCGATGACACCGAACTTAAGCACCCTTTGCGCACTCGAAGGCGGGTTCAACGCTGAACCTGTTGCTGTCATGGCTCCCCGCTACTCGCCCATATACGCACCGGCCGGAACCTCGAACTCCTGCCAGGTCCTCATCACTGCCTCGATCTTCTCAGCGTCCCGGCTGTATCCACTTTCGGACGGGCGGTACTTGGGGTCTCCGCGACCAAAGTTGGCCCCAACGTACTCGCCGGACTCGTGGGGAATCGCCGGCCACTCGAGGCCGGAGTTTTCCTCCGCCGAGCGGAAGACGTTGATGGTCGGCTCGTCCCCCGTGGCCATGATGTCCAGTTGGTCACTGAGCATCTTGCGAAACATGATGATTCCGCGGTCGGACTCACCGAGCTTCTCGATCTCGCGGTCGGCTATTGGGCCCTGAGTCGCCCAGCACATGTAGTCCTGGTTGAAGAGATAGTTCAGACCGGCGAACTGGCCCATCTCATCCATAAGCTGGACGGTCCTGGATGGAACGACATCCTGCTTTGGGGCCTCGTGACCCGGAGCGGCTCGCCAGATGTAGAGCGAAAAGTGCATGGTGTTGGTGTCATCCGCGGGCACTCGGAACTGCATGGTGGCGTTGTGCCACAGGATGTTCGGGAAAAGGATCGAGTGGCCCCGAGTCCAACGGGGGTGGTCCTCCCCGCGATCGTTGGTTGTCCGGCGCTTGATGATCCCGTACTTGTAGGGCTCGAAACCGATCTTGGTGTGGGTACGTGCTCGTTCGAAGTCGGGTTCCTCACCATTCATGATCTGGCGGAAGTACCGAGCCGCATAGTCGTGCAGGTGCTCGGTGTGCGTGGAGTCGACCGAGTTTTCCTGGGCCTGCAGCCAGTTGCACGGCAGGTGGGTGATGGCGATGTCTCGCACCGCGTTGTCCCACACCAGCGGCCCCCAATTGGGAAGCAAGGGTGCGGGCTTCGGCCCCATGTACGCGAAGATCAGGCCCGCCCGCTCCTGGACTGGGTAGGCGTTGATCGGGCAGCGGTCCTTGAAGCCCACTTCAGGGTGCGTCATTTCTTCGAACGGCTGATCGACGCATTTGCCTGAGGAGTCGTACTTCCAGCCGTGGTACTGGCAGCGAATTCCATCCTTCTCGACGACGGCGTACGCCATGCTGGCGCGGCGATGCACGCAGTATTTGTCGATGAGTCCGAGCTTACCGCTGCGATCACGGTAGATGACGAGCTCCTCGCCTAGAACTTTTAGCTCCTTGGTGCGGAAGATGCTGCGGTCGAGCTCATCGGCGGCGCATATAGGGTGCCAGTAGCGGCGCAGCAGCTCGCCGGTGGGTGTGCCGGGGCCAACGCGGCTGAGTCGCTCGTTTTCTTCGACGGTGAGGGTCATTTCATCTCCCAGTCTTAAATGTTCAGGCCAGTGAACCGTCAGAGGACCGAGTCATGTCGCCTTGCTCCAAGGGCGAGGACGGCACAGTTGGCCGTGCTAGAGCGTCTCGCTTTCGCCCTTGTGAGATGACGGCAACGGCATATGTTCCTCGGATTATCGCCAGCCGATAATAACCGGAAACGCATCGTCTTACTAGATTTGATCCCAGTCCGCGGGCGGCCGTTTTTTCGCCAAGGTTAGCCGTCCAATGCGCGCAGAAATTCAAAACGAGGTACGCGACGTTCGGCTTCAGTGACGAGGCGAACTTCGACGAAGGCGCTATGTGGCTGACCGCCTTCGCTCTGACGGAGTTGACCGCCGCCGAGGAGGCAAGGATCGCCGAACCACTAGGTTTTTCGCGGACTGGGTACTGGGAGCCACGGCCTCACTCCCGACCGCAGGCAATGCACGTCCACCAGCTCCGCCGCCAGGGGGCCAGCTCGCGACAGAGATCACCGCCACAATGCGCACAGCCTCGGAGCCGCCAAATCCGACGAGGGCCAGCACCCCCATAGTGGGAGCGCCGGCCCTCATCAGATCACTGGGGATCAGCTATTTTTCAGATCCGACCGCTATCGTTGAACCAGTCCAGCTTCAGCCAACCGCGTTCGCCCCACATCGCGCGAATCAGCTCGTATTGCCCACGGTTGTGGATCGCGTGATCCGGGCTGATGCGGGTGTCCTCTCACAATAGCCGCTTAATGTCATTAGTTAACTGGGGTATGTTACGGGTTCTCCGCTGGCTGGGGCGGGACGAAGAAACAATGAAACGCTAGTATTCGCCGTGACCGGAAGGTGGCGCCTGGTAGCGGCGCGAGGGCATCCATGTTTGAGGTAGGCAAAGTCTACCGCCGGCGCGACCTCCATGAGGCGTACGGTGGCCAGCAGCAAGGTGGAATCAGTACGCCCAACCGTCACCCAATCATTCTCCTTATTACAGGAGAGACCGGGGGCCTCTACGGCTACAAGGATGGCTGGGACGAGGATGGAACATTTCGGTACACGGGCGAAGGCCAATTGGGTGACATGCAATTCGTGCGCGGGAACGCGGCAATCCGTGACCACGGGTCTAACGGCAAGGAATTACATCTTTTCCAGCAGGAATCACGAGGGCTCATCCAATACCGAGGGCAGATGGCCTGCGCCGGCTACGATTTGGTTCCTGATGTCCCGGACCGTGAAGGTAGCCTAAGGATGGCGATCGTGTTCCGCTTGATCAGTCACCCGAGGGATGAGGTTTCGGCCTTGGACGAGATAGACAGTCCCGTCGACGACCACGGACAAGAAGTCGCCCCCGGCTGGTACTGGAGTGCTCCCCTCGAAGAGGTGAGAGCGGCCGCAATGACCGCCCCTACGGTTGGAATGGCTCCCGTTTTTGCACGCCGAAACGTCTACCACCGTAGCAAGGCGGTGAGCGTGGCCGTGCAACGACGCGCCGACGGAAGGTGTGAGGCTTGCGGTGAATCCGCTCCATTTCGCACACCGGACGGTCGTCTCTACCTAGAACCGCACCACACAAAGCGGCTTTCAGATGGTGGGCCAGATAATCCCAAATGGGTCATTGCGGTGTGTCCCATTTGCCACAGGCGCGCCCATTACGCATCGGATTCGATGGTCTTCAACGAGAGTCTGAAGAAGATTCTTGCGAAGCTAGAGTCCTAATCCCAAGCTGACACGCCACCGGGGTGTTTCTCCATTGTGGCCAGCAGCTCGCCGCCGGTTGCGTCGAGATGAAGAGCTTGGAAGTCGCCGCTCCCCTGGCTGGCGGTAATCGAGCAACATTCGCTCATCTAACGGATACGGCCTCCGTTCAATCTCCCGGGTGGAAGAAATCTTCCAGGCCCCGGCATTGGGCTCCCCGCCAGGGTCGAATTAGTGTCGGTCACCGCCGTAGTTGTTGGAGCGCCGGCCCTTATCACCGCGACTGATTCAGTACATCAACATTGCCAAAGGGATCGCTCTAGAAGACCCTCTTGACGATGAGAACGAGGCGTAGTTCCTCGATGTTCCTCCGGCCACATAACAATGTGGCCGGACACTGAAAGGGGCACTCCGTGAAAGCAGTCGATCCTTACGGACGCCGCTGGAAGTTAGGAAGCACTGGGGCTCAGACACGGTTTCGCCTGACGGCAATCCAGAACTCAGCACTATGCTCAAAATAGTGCGCGCTCTTGGGCTTCGTCTTCACGCTACCACTGCGAGCCCATCAAAGCCGTGAAGATATCGTGGGGACGCGCTCAGGCAGCAGGATTCGAGGCCGACTCCTCGCGGTAGAGATCGAGCGCCTTCATCACCGGAGCGTCGGTGAAGCTGAACAGGATAGCCGGGCGAGCTCCCGAATTGACGTGCTCGTGGAACGTCCAGGTCGGGACTGTGAAGACATCCTTGTCCTCCCAGTCCAGCTTCTGGCCGCCGACCATCGAATAACCCGAGCCCTCGATCACGTGGTAGTTCGTGCAGGAAACGTG
>SHYK01000008.1 GCA_009692845.1 Chloroflexota bacterium
ATGGGCGTCATTCGTCGGCATGTCCACGAGTGATTTTTCATTTGACCCACACGGATGGCTTGAGGCGCAGCTTGGTCGAGAGTTGGATCGCGCCGGGATCCGAGTGGGCCGCCTGAGTCGCTTCGACGATCGGACGAATGCGCTGGGGCCAATGCCCGGCGTAAAGGACTACATCGAGGCGGCGCGGCGATTTGGTTTTGGGCTAGCAATAGCGTCGAGCTCGCCTCATTCCTGGGTGGACCGCCATTTGAAGCGGCTCGGCCTTTCCGAGCAGTTTCAGGCGATCCAGTGCCGAGAGGACGTGGCAAAGGGCAAGCCAGATCCGGATCTCTACCAGGCCGCCGTCGCGGCATTGGGTCTCGTGCCCGCCGAAGCAATCGCGATCGAGGATTCAGCGCCTGGGGTTGCCGCGGCGAAGCGGGCCGGGCTCTACTGTATCGTGGTCCCGACGAACCTCACCCGCCGATCCTCGTTCGATCAAGCTGACCTGGTCATCGACTCGCTGGCGACCCTCCCCCTGGAAGGGCTCTTGGCGAAGCTGAGGTCCGGAGGCCGCACCGAAAATTGAGACCCGATAAGGTCTGATCCGCCTCAATTCCGGTCATAGTGATAGCGAGCTTGCAGAAAATCAATTCGACGCTCGCGAACCAGATACACCAGGCGGTGCTCCTGGGTGATCCGGCGGGACCACGCACCCTCGGTCAGATAGCGCAGCGGCTCTGGATTACCGATCCCCGAGAATGGGTCGCGCAACACCGCCTCGACGAGGTCGAGGATTCGGAGCGCCACCCGCCGATCGCTTGCAACCCAATATCGAAGGTCTTCGCGAAATTCCGGTTGGAAGACGGGCTCGCGACGTTGGGGGTCAGAGTCCTGGACCAACTAGCGCGGAACCTTGAGACCGAGCTCCTCCCGCAAAGCGTCGACATTGCTGACTGGCTCTGTCTCCTGCAGCGCTCGATTGAGTGCCGCAAGGAGGCGACGGGCGTTTTCAGGCGACCGCAGCAGATGGGCAGTCTCGAGCAGGCTCTCGAGCTCATCCGCCGCGATTAGGGCAACGTCCTGGGTGCCCCGCCGCTTGATAATCACCGTCTCCCGTCCCTCTACGACTCGCGTCCACAAGCTCGCGAGGTTTGCTCTCGCCTGGCTATAAGTTGTCTCGATCGACAAAGGAGTTCCTTCCGACTTGTACCGAACTACTGTACAAGTTTGGGATGGCAGGTCGGTCCCGTGCGACAATGCCGGCAGTCGGGCCCGCACGGCCCGTAAAGTGAGCTATCGTGGAAGGTCGGCGAGCAGTCCAGCACGTTGTTGGTGGGTGAGGCCCTTTGGAAGCGCAGATATTCGGCACTAAGAGCTGCAAGGAGACCCTGAAAGCGCTGCGTTTCTTCAAGGAACGGCGGATCAAGACCCATTTCGTCGACCTGGAGGCTCGAGCGGCGGCGGCCGGCGAGCTGCGCAAGTTTGGTCAAAAATTCGGCTGGGGAGCCCTGATCGATCTGAAGAGCAAGCGTTTCGCCGACCGCCATTTTCACCCGAACAGCTTCGATGAAAGCCAGATCCTTCCCTTGCTGGAAGCGGACCCGCTTCTGCTCGTCACCCCACTGGTCCGCTCAGGCAACCAGATCGCGGTAGGCTGGGATGAGCAGCTCTGGCGCACCCTCCTCAGGGCTGCCGGCTGACCGGCAGTCTGAAGCGATGCAATCGAGAGAAGCGACGGATCGCGGCTGTCTTCTGGCCCGGGCCGGTGTTGAATCGGGCGGCAGTGGCGCCCTGCTCCTGGGTCAGTTGTGGTTCAGTCAGTTGTGGTTCAATGAAGTCGATATCGGAGGGGAACCCTTGAGCAGACCTAATGACTTCAACCGTAGAAATATCGAAGAGGTTCGGGCCACCGGCGGAAAGGAGAGCGGTCCCTTTACTGGCCGCCCCATACTGTTGCTGACGACAACCGGTGCGAAATCCGGCAATCACCAACCACGCCGCTCATGTATATGAAGGATGGCGACCGCCTGGTCGTATTTGCCTCGAAGGGCGGCGCGCCCACCAACCCCGACTGGTACCACAACCTGCTGGCCAACCCGGAGGTCACCGTCGAGGTCGGGACGGAGACCTATCAGGCCGACGCCGCGCCGGCGAATGGGTCTGAGCACGACGAGCTCTACACCCGCCAAGCGCGGGATTACCCGCAGTTCGGCGAATATCAGCCAGTATCAAGCTCTTCGCCAGGCCGCGGCCCTCGGCTCCGGTGCCCCCAATAATCGCAATCGTCCCAATCATTGCGTCCTAGGATAGTCGAGAACCGCCCGGGACGCCGCCTCCGCTAGGACCGAGAGAGGGCGAAGGCCGCAAATGCGAAGCGACTGTCGGTGGCATTCATCGCGCCCTGCAGCTGCGCTGCGGACATCTGGCGGTTGAACCCGGGGCCGTCGGAGTCCAGGGGATCGTTGTACACGAAGCTGTCTCCGTTCAGGCCGGTGAGGATCATGTAGTGGTCGCCAAAATAGGGATAAAATGCGCGCCCGGGAAGCGCGCGCAACCGAACCTGGGCGATGACCGGCCGCCCGGCGCGCAACTGCTCTCGGATATCGTTCACCGACCACCGTTTCACTTGATTGCCGTCGAACAACCCGAGCGCTCGCGCCCCATTGTTGGTCGCGGTGCGGGCCAGCGCGTCGATGAGCGTGCCAACACTATTTCCGCTGAATCCCTGGGCATTGAGGACCTGGCGCCGAAGCTCGGTGGACGAGAGATTGATCCCGAGCGAGGCCAACCCCATGCCGAGGCTGACTGGTCCGCAATTAGCGCCCTGCCACGGTGAACCGTCGAGCTGGGAACGGTACGGCACGAAAATCTGCGGCACTTGCAGGGAAAAACCGGACGGCCCGGCCCCGGGCAGGATGAGCTGCATTCCGGACTGCACCAGGTCCACGCTCTCGATGTGGTTGAACTCGAGGATGGGGTAGATGTCCAGCCCGAATCGTTCGGCGACCCCGGACAGGGTGTCGCCAGGCTCCACTCGGTACAGCAAGCCGGATACGGGCAGCACCAGGAGCTTCTCGCCGACTCGGATCTGGTCGGCATCCGCAAGCCTGGGATTGTTGTTCACGATCGTGTCGACGTCGATGCCGAGGCGCCAGGCAATCTCAGTGAGGTTATCCCCCGGGCGCACCTCATACATGATCGGCTCGACCGGGCGCTGAGCCCCAAACGGGAGCGAGAACGCGGAAGCATCGTCGCCGGAAATGTTGCCGATCGACCCCGGGGCCAGGCGGTCCGGCTGCACGAGGTTGGGCGGAAGTAAGACCCACTCGCGGCCCAGTGGCTGATCGAAGGCCTGGGCTTCAATCCCGTTGTAGGCACCGAGCACCGTCACGTCGACCGCATAGCTGCCAGCTAGAGCAGCCAGAGTCGTCGCGGCATCGGCACGCTGGGCGCTCGTCCCGGCCGGCGGGATGCGCCAGGCCTGACCGACCTGGATGAGGTTGAGATCCTCGATATCGTTGGCGAGGCGGGGTACTTCGATTGAAGAGTCAAAGCGCGTGGCGATCGCCAGCAGCGTGTCATCTTCCACGACTTCGTACATGAGGGGAAGAGCCGGAGCCAGAATCGTCGGGTCCTTCTCCGACGTCGCGGCGAGAGGGCCCGCCGCAATAGGGGTGGCCGAAGGTGACGGCGCGCCATGGATGGCGAAGCCGAGAGCCATCGCCACCAGCAGGAGTGCTCCCCCGCCCGCAAGCCAGGCGAGGGCGGGGCCATTCGGCCATTGCAAGAGTGCGGTCGAGGGCCATCCAGGCCGGATCGACCTTAGCCGCGCGGGTTGGATAAGTGAACTGGGACCGCTCCCAAAGGAGCTGGTCTTCCCGAGGAAAGGAAACACACGAGTTAGGCTAATGGAAAACAGCTAGGGTTTAGGGGGAACCCTGCTCGGCGAGATGGAGCGCGCGCTCGGCTTCGGCCAGCCGGAGCTGGGCCTCCCGGAATCGGCCCAGTGCCTCAGGACCAGGGGAGTCCATCGCGAATTGGTCTGCCGCCTCGCACAGATCTTTGCTCTGACGGACCAGCAGTTGAACCTCCTCCAGCGTCTGACTGGAGGCGATCCGGACCGCAGCCAACTCGAGCATTTCCTGGGAGGCGCCTGAGTTTGACGTAACGAATGGTCTTGGTGGACGCCGGTACTGTTGACGTCGTTTGGGCATATGACTCCTCTGAGAGAATTCGGCTTGATCAGGACCTCGCTGGCGGCCCGCGGCCGACCGTTAACGGAGTTGGCGGCGCATGTTCCAGGGTCCGCTACCGGAGCTCGCCTCGATAGCCCACTTCAACTGAAGGACGTTTTCCAACAGCAGCTTTTGGAAGGCCGCGGCGGTTATCGAGCCGCCGGTGACCTCGACTGCCACGGTGTACCGGGTCCCGCTCCCTTCCCGTACGAAGCGGTGAACCTCCTGGACCTCGACCCCACCGTTTCGTTCCACAATTCCCAGCAGGCGGGCGGGCTCGTACTCGGTGACCTCGAGATCCCACTGCTCAGTCGCATCTTCTTTGCCGCTCCGCACTTCGGTGCAGTGGCTACCCACGCAGATGGGACCGGTTCCTTCAAGGCTCGCGGAGACGACCCCCCGACGCCACTCGGGGCCATTGGAGAGCAGGCTGCGGTAGCCGAATACCGTCTCACATGAGCGGTCGATGATCACGGTCTGGGCCAACTTGACCACCTTGGGCGGGGGGGTTGCTACTGGCACCACTGGACCGGACTCAAGATCGGACGGTATCAGGATGGCGGGCACTAGTAGGATCGGGACGGACTCGGGAGGAAGCTCAGAAGCCATCACGACGACGGATTGGTCTTAAGAGTCTCGCGCTCCCGAACCTCATGCGGCCGGTTTCCAGTCTTGCTGGTCTTGGGTTTCTTGGCGCTGGCTTTACCGGAGTCGTGTCCCTTGTCTTTTCCTGGCATGTTCGTCTCCTCCTGTCTCAGTCCGAGCCGCGCCTTGGTTAGGCGGCCGAACAAGTCGTTCGCCCTGAGCTTGCCTTGCCCTGAGCCCGTCGATGGGGCGGTTCGAACGAGTGCAAGCGGCTCAGCACGAACGACTGCTCATGCTTCCAATGCTTGGTCGACTCGCCCGCTAGGCAGCGGCAACCCGGGTTGCTTTCGGGGTGCCTCGCCGTTCGTCGGTTCCGACTTCATAGTTTACTGTCTGACCTTCCTGAAGGCCGTCATACAGATTGCCCTCGACATCGACGCGGTGGAAGAAGAGATCTTTGCCCTCTTCGCCGCCGCCCTCCGGCAAAATGAAGCCGAAGCCACGGTCGCGTACGAGTTTCTTGATCTGTCCCTGTGCCATTTTCCGTTCTCCTTGCCCCTTCTCAGACTTTCTCGAAGGAGCCTTGAACCATGATAACAGTTACATGCATCGAATATCATGTGTTGATCATTCGCTTGGGGCGTGAGTAGTGAGACCGTGGAGCTTTTTGACTCACCATGCGCTGGTGCTGGTCTATATCGGGCGGCGGCCCGAGAGCACCGGCCGGGCGATCGCCGAAGCGGTGGGCGTGACCGAACGAGCAACCCGCGCTATTCTCGACGATCTCGAGGAAGCGGGTTATATCGAGCGCGAGCGGATCGGGAGGCGTAATCGTTACCACGTCGACATCCACCGTCCGGTGACCCGGATCCAGGACCATGACCTGACGGTGGGTCAGATCCTGCAGATCCTCGAGCGTGAAGAGCCGACGACCGAGCAGTCGGGGGACGCCGTCGCTTCTTCCGCCGTCGCTTCCGCCGTCGCGCCAATGTAGCTGAAGCTTGGTCCGCACCTCGCGAGTGGCCGGGTAAACCCCCAAACCTCACCGTCGCCGACTTCCGCAAGCCTTCCCGCCGGCCTGCTTGCCACCGTTTGAGAGCAAGCATAGACTAGCGACGCGCGGCGAAAGAGCCACGCAGCGCAGACCAATCAAGCGCCAAGGTAGGAACCCGCCATGCTCCAACGAATCCTGGTGCCCACCGATGGCTCTCCCGAGAGCGAGAAGCCCGTCCCGATCGCGGCTCAGCTTGCCCAGGCCCAGGGCGGCGAGGTCATGTTGGTGAGCGTGGTCGAACGCCCCAGCTTCACCGGCAGCGAAGAAGGCTACGCGATGCCGCCAGACATTTATCAGGCCATGGTCGATGCAATGGAAGGTGGGACCCGTCAGGCGCTGGAGAAGCTCCAGGCCGTGCTGCAGTCGCAAAGCATCCCGGTCTCAGCCACGATCCTTAGAGGCCAGGCAGCGTCGAGCCTGCTCGACTACGAAAAGAAATACAACCCAGATCTCGTGGTGATGGCCAGCCACGGCCGCACCGGCTTGGCCCGCTTCGCCATGGGGAGCGTCACTGGCCGACTGGTGCGGGATGGCACTGCGCCCGTGCTGGTCACTCGCATGTCGACCGAGTTCAGCGGCTCTCTCGATCGGGCGCTGGTGATGCTGGACGGTTCGGGGCGGGCGGAGGAGTCACTTCCATTAGTAGAAAGTCTGGCTGGCAAGCCGTTCAAGCAGATCAAGCTCTTTCGGGTCGTCCCCAACCCGGCCGACCGCTCTGCCGCCCACACGTATCTGGAAGGGGTGGCCGCCCGGTTCACCAAGACGGGAGTGGACACCGAGATCGTCGTCGACATAGGTGACCCCCGCCCGACCATTGAGCGGGCCGCGAAGGACGCCGATTTGGTCGTGCTCTGCACCCGAGGCGAGGGCGGTTTTGATCGGCTCCGCCACGGCAGTGTGGCCGACCACGTGCTGCGCGGCCTCGGCACGCCAACCCTCCTCGTCCGTACCGCCGATCGCTAGGGCCTAAGTAGGCGGACAGTCCAATGATGCCCAGTGCGCGGCTGCAGCAGCAGATCGAGCGACTGCTGGATCAAGCCGAACAGGCCATCGACCGCGGGGACTGGGCGGTCGACCGCTGCATCTCGAACTCTCTCGCCCGGAGGAGGGTTGTGGAGAGGCGAAGCTCGTCTTACTCTTAGTTGGCTGCGCGCGCAGGCGGCTTTCTTGCGCCCGAAGCTCAGGCGTGAGGGCCTCCCCGAAGTCGTCTGCCTCGAATACTGGCCGAATCTCGACCGCTCCCCCCGTTCCAAACGGGGCGCGCTTGAGTCACTCCACCGCCTCGTCGATGCTACGGACTTGCCAGATCCAGAAGCCGGCCACCAGCTCCTTCGTCTCGGCGAACGGCCCGTCGGTCACGATGGGCCTGTCACCGAACCGAACCCGCTTAGCCTTCGAGCTGGGATGCAGACCCTCGCCGCCCAGCATGACGCCTGCCTTGACCAGCTCTTCGTTGAACTTGCCCATCTCGGTCAGAAGCTCATGGCTGGGCATGACGCCCGCCTCGCTCCCCGCGCTGGCCTTCACTAGCACCAGGACTCGCATCGGCTTGCCTCCTCTATTCTTGTGAGTGTTTGAAACCTTCGCTCAACATCTACGGCGAACGGCACTCGTCGAAATCGACAGCTCTTTGATCATCTTCCTTCTCCGTCCAGCGATTCGAGGGCGAGCGGTTCCGCTCTCGCCGCCCCTCTACGCCTTGTCCCGTTGGAGCTTCTCGGCGCGGACGCCGATGAGGCGAATCGGCCGCAGCTTGGAGTTCTCGCGGTGGTCGAGAAACGGCAGCAAGAGCCGCAGTACTTCGATCCACATCGCATCCTCACTCCCGATTTGCTGGGCGGGGGTGTGGGAGCGATTCAGAGTGGTGAAGTTCGAGAAGCGCACCGTGACGGTCACGGTGCGAAAGGCGGTGAACTCCGCTTCGCCCAGCGTGCGGAACACGCTGGAGGTCAGCGCGCGCGCCCGCTCCAGGATGAAGCCGGCTTCCAGGGTGTCCTGCTCGAACGTCTCCTGCTCACCGACCGATTTCCGCTCCCGATCGTTCGCCACCGCGCTGTCCGATATGCCGCGCGCTTTGGCAAACAGATCGATTCCCCATTTCCCGAACCACCCGGTCAGTTGATCGAGCTCGATGGCGCGCAGCTCCCGAACCGTCGTAATGGCGTGCCCGCGCAGTAGGGCATCTGCCTTGGGACCGATCCCCGGGATGACTCGGGCAAGCATCGGGTCCAGGAAGTCCTGGATGCCGGCCGGTTGCACGACCGTCAACCCATCCGGCTTCTGAAAGTCCGATGCGATCTTGGCGACCAGCTTGTTGGGCGCAACGCCAATCGAGCAACTGAGCCCCTCCTGCTCCAGAATCGCCAGCTTGATCTGGCGAGCGTGGTCGGTTGCCGCCTCGAAGGTCTCCAGGGACGAGGTGTCGAGATACGCTTCGTCGATGCTGGCCGGCTGGAAAGCGTCTCCCCGAGTGGCCAGCACGTCCATGATTCGTCCTGAGATACGTCGGTACAGCTCATGATCGCCCCGGACAAAAGTGGCGGCTGGCTCACCGCGCTGGCGCGCCGCCTCGGCCAATCGCCAGGCCCGCGAGATGGGCATCGCCGACCCGATCCCATACTTCCTGGCCAGGTAGTTCGCCGTGGTGACCACACCTCGGCCATGGCCGTCCTTGGGGTCCGCCCCCACCACGAGCGGTTTTCCGCGCAGCTCGGGGCTGTAGCGCTCCTCGACCGCGGCATAGAAGGCATCCATGTCGACGTGCATCACAATCCGGGGAGTGGTCTGGGTCATGGGGAGAATTGTCGCTCAGGACGAGGGTCCCCCGCCCAGTGCAATGAGGATTGCCTCCTCCTCCACCGCGATGGCGGAGGGTAGGGTGGGGGGTGTCTCCCCGGGCAGCGGGAGAAACCACGAGTTCGACCGCACCTGGTTTGCTAAGCTTTCGGTCCGAGGAGAGATATGCTCGCCACGCCTTTTCAGCCACCCATTGAGCCCATGCTCGCTAAACTCGAGCCCGCGATTCCTCGCGGCGAGGACTGGCACTACGAGCCCAAGTGGGACGGTTTTCGAGCTGTCGTTTTCTACGATGGCTCAACGATTTACCTCCAGAGTCGTGACCTGAAGCCCCTCGGACGCTACTTTCCCGAGCTTGAAAGCGGCCTCCTCGCCGCCTTGCCCCACCCGATGGTCCTCGACGGCGAGATCGTGATCATGGGCGAGCACGGCCTGGACTTCGACGCCCTGCTCCAGCGCATCCACCCGGCCGACTCCCGGGTGCAAAAACTCGCCGCTCAGACCCCGTCGTCCTTCGTCGCCTTCGATCTGCTCGCTGAAGGCGACCAGGATCTGCGCGCCACAGCCTTTATCGAGTGCCGTGGGCGTCTGGAAGGGGCGCTAGCGAACGTGCCGAAGCCCGCGTTCCTGACCCCGGCGACTCGCGATCCCGACCTCGCCGCCGACTGGTTCGACCGTTTCGAAGGGGCCGGCCTGGACGGCGTCGTCGCGAAGCGCCTCTCCGACGGCTACCACCCCGGTGTTCGGTCGATGGTGAAGATCAAGCACCTGCGCACGGTGGATTGCGTGGTCGGCGGCTTTCGGTGGAATCGGGGGGAAGAGGGGCGGTCGGTCGGCTCGCTCTTGCTCGGCCTATTCGACGAGCACGGCAACCTGAACCACGTCGGCCATACGTCGAGCTTCAAGGCCACCGAAAAACGAGCGCTGGTCGAGATGCTGAACCCGCTCCTGACCGAGGATGCGGGCGACGGTTTCGGCCATGGCCGGACCCCGGGGGCGCCCAGTCGCTGGACCCAGGGCAAGGATCGTGTGCAGCGGCGCTAGCTCGCCGGGCTGCACGAGCTGCATGATCCTGGCCACGAGCGCTTCGGGTGGGAGGCCCAGATCGATGCCTTCCTGGGCCACAACGGTTTCCGTCGCCTGCAAGAGTCCACTTTCGATACGCTGGCGGACGTCATTCTCGGTGACGTCGCCCGGGAAGAGCTCGCTGGCCCGGACCGCATCAAGGTCAACGCTGTGGATGCGCCGCAGGGCTCGCCCCACCTCGACCAAGGTCGCTCGGCGGGCCGGCCCCTCGAAAGCGAGGTACCGGGTCGCCTGTCCCGGCATGCGCGTCATCAGGATGTATTCGACGTTTCCACTCTGGCCGTAACCCAGGGCCCGCGGAACGCTCACGTCGGGTGCATCCTTCGCGATGCGCTGGAGGTGAAAAGTCTCTTTCGCGAGGCTCGTGCTGGCTCGGAGCTTCTGTGGTCGCTGCGTCTTGACCAGATAGCCATCATCAATGAAGTAGGTGCGCGCTTCTCCACCCGACTCGGCGATGCGGGTTACCGAGGTAGCGCTGGGCACGTGCTGGCGGGCCAGACCGAGCACGGT
Organism: Chloroflexota bacterium; assembly: GCA_009692845.1. Classification (GTDB taxonomy): domain Bacteria; phylum Chloroflexota; class UBA6077; order UBA6077; family SHYK01; genus SHYK01. Next base: position 10,249 of record SHYK01000008.1, read on the forward strand.
CCTCGCATCAAGCACCGGATCTTCCGGGTGGGGCTCCTTGTCAAACGGGTTGAATACGCTCGCGGTCATGATCGGGTGCTTGCCCTCACGCATCGACTGCGCCGTCTGGCACAGTCTACGGCCGGCGCGACGAACCCGAGCGCCCCGAGTCCCCGTGTTGCAACGGCTCGTAGCTGAGACTCGCTGCAACATGCTATTTCAGGGGAGTCGACCCATAATCGCATTCTGAGGACAGCGCCGCTGCACAGGGTCGGATCAAAGGGGACCAGGAATGGAACCGAGCTCGGGCCATCCGCACCAGCATGATGAGGTGAAGGTCGTCCCCATTGAAAAAGGACGGCTCGAAGTTTCGATATTCGAGGAACGGGTGCCTCCTCGGTTTCGGGTCCACTTCTTCAACTCCGACGGCGAGGCACTGCCGCCGAACCCCGATGTGGTGGTGACTATCGAAACGATCCGGGGCGGCAGCGCACGTCAGACCTTCACCTTCGAGAATCGAGACGGCCAATATCTCGAAGCGAACCAGGAGCTACCCGAGCCCCACGAGTTTGATGCGGTCCTTTCCGTGGCCGTTGGTGAGGACGCGCACGCCTACGACCTGGCATTTGTCGAGCACGACCACGGCGAGACGGTTCCGGGACACGACCATGGGCCGCATGGCCACACTCACGGTATCGTCGATCCGTCCCTCGCGTCGAATGAACGTGGCATGTGGGCGCTCAAATGGTCGTTCGCGGGCCTGGGCGTAACCTCATTGGTCCAGCTCGCCGTAGTCCTGCTCAGCGGTAGTGTGGCCCTCCTGGCCGATACCATTCACAATGTCGGAGACGCGGCGACTGCTATCCCACTCGGGGTGGCCTTCTGGCTCGCCCGCCGCCCCGCCACCCAGAAGTACCCATTTGGCTATGGAAGGGTGGAAGACCTGGCCGGGGTCGCGATCGTCGCCACGATTCTGGTGAGCGCCCTTGTGGCCGGCTACGAGTCGATAGATCGGCTCCTCAATCCGCAGCCCCTTCAGTACCTGGGCGCGGTCATGGCGGCGGGGCTGATGGGCTTTGTCGGGAATGAGGCCGTCGCGGTCTTCCGCATCCGAGTCGGCCGTCAGATCGGGAGCGTCGCCCTCATCGCCGACGGGTACCACGCTCGGACCGACGGCTTCACCAGCCTCGCCGTCGTGCTTGGTGCCATCGGTGTCTGGGGCGGCTTCCCGCTGGCGGACCCCCTGGTCGGGCTTGGCATTACCGCCCTCATCATGGGAATCGTCTGGCAGTCTGCTCGGGCCGTCTTCGCCCGCATGCTGGATGGCGTAGATTGCGGGCTCATCGAGGAGGTGCGCCACGCCGCCGAACAGGTTGCCGGGGTGCGGGAGGTCAACGAGGTCCGGGCCCGCTGGGTGGGTCACCGGCTCTCCGTCGATGCAAACATCGCGGTGGATCCGTCGCTTACCGTAGGCCAGGGTCACGAGATCGCGGGTGAGGTGAACCACGAGCTACTCCATCACCTGCCGACTCTCTCCTGGGTGACGATTCACGTCGACCCAGCAGAGCACGCCGGGGAAGAGCACCACCACATTGCGGAGCACGCTCACGATGGGTTGGCAGCGCACACTCATTAGCCCGTCGGGGTCGGCGGCCCACTCCCAACTCGGTCACTTCTCAGCGCTTTTCGCAGCCAGCTAAGTAAGATCTGGTCTCGGCAAGCCGGCACCAGACATGCCCATTCAGGAGACGCGATGACCGATCAGCCGAGCACCGAGCGCAGTGCGATCTCCCTCCGGGACCTGTGTCTGTACTTTCTGAAGCTCGGCACTATTGGCTTCGGTGGCCCGGCCGCCCTGGTTGGCTATATGCGCAAGGACCTCGTCGATGAAGGAAAGCGCATCGACGAGACGACCTACAACCTGTCGATCGCGCTCGCCCAGATCATGCCGGGGCCGCTCGCCGCCCAGACCGCTATTGCGATTGGCTACTTCGAGGGCGGGATCACCGGAGCCACTCTGGTGGGTCTCGCCTTCATCCTGCCATCTTTTCTCATGGTACTCGGCCTGTCCTGGCTCTACGTCTCCTTCGGCGGACTGCCCTGGATGCAGGCACTCTTCTACGGGATCGGCGCGGTGGTCATTGCCATCATTGCTATCGCGGCCTATCGACTGGCCCGAGGAACCAACAAGAAAGACCCGCTCCTCTGGGGCATCTTTGGCGGGTTGCTGGCCGCGACCGTGCTAACGCAAGCCGAGCTGGCGGTCCTGTTCCTGTTGGCGGGCCTCGTCGCCGTTCTCATTCGGGCGTGGCCGGGTCCGGCCCGCGCCATCGGCCTGGCATTCGCCTGCGCGGTCGGGGCGCTCCTGATCTGGGGCATGGAGACCTTCCTGCTGCGCGCAGACGCCCTTTCAGGGAATGAGAATGTCCTCCTCCAGATTCTCCTCTTCTTCACCAAAGCCGGAGCCTTCGTATTCGGCAGCGGGCTCGCCATCGTCCCGTTTCTGCAGCAGGGCGTCGTGCACGACCTTGGCTGGCTGACCGACCATCAGTTCCTGGATGCGGTCGCCGTCGCCCTGATCACGCCCGGGCCGGTCGTGATCACGGTGGCCTTCATCGGCTACCTGGTGGCTGGTGCGGCGGGTGCCACAGTCGCCGCGGTGGGCATTTTTCTGCCCGTCTACATCTTCACTATCGTGCCGGCTCCCTGGTTCCGGCGGCACCGCGAGAACCCCCAGTTGCGCGCCTTTGCTAGCGGGGCGACTGCAGCGGCCAGCGGCGCGATCGGCGGCGCGGTGATCGTGCTCGGGCAGCGAGCGATCTACGATTTCCCGACGGCGCTCATCGCGTTAGTCGGCTTGGGCCTGCTGCTGAGGTTCCGAACCCAAGAGCCGTTGCTGGTGGCCGGGGCAGGACTCGTCGGACTCGTCGCATGGCCGATATTTCACGGCTAGCGCTGGGTAGCGGCTCTCATCGGAGCCCGCCCAGCGCGTCGAGCCAGTAGACAAAAATGAACAGACCCGCGCCGAGCAGCATGGCCGCCATCAGCTCGTGCATGTAGGGCAACACCCACCGGGTCGCCCGGGTCACCGTCGCCTGAAAGAAGGTGGCTCCGACCACAACCAGGGTGAGGATTGTTCCCATGCCCAGCGCGTACGCTAGGAACTGGCTGCCAGCCTGCCAGAAGTCGCTCCCCAATAGGGAAGTGCCGACCACGACCAGAAAGACCGGCAGCGTACACGCCAACGATGCGACGCCATAAGCCAAACCGAACAGGTAGGGCGAACGAATGTCATCACCCACCCGGACAGATCCCATCGCCCGGCTCGCGCTGGCGAAGCCAACCGAGCGACCGGTCAGAATCATCCCCAGGCCGAGCGCCGTGAATCCGACTCCCACGAGCAGGCCGCCGGTGGGAAAATAGGTCGCGATCGCTCGGCCGCCGGCCACGAAGACCGCGCCGACCGCCGCGAACAAGGTCACGAAGCCGAGGGTTGCCATTGTCCCAAACACCAGGGCGCGCCCGCCCCGCTTCCATGCCGTAAAGTCACCTGAGGGAGCGCTGCCGACGTAAAGCGCGGCCAGCGAGGGCACGAACAGGATGCCGCAGGGGTTCACGGCGGCTACCAGCCCCGCGGCATAGGCATAGCTGATCGGCAGCACCTCGACTAGCGTGGCTACTCCACCCTGCACGCGGTACAGGCTGCTCTTGAGAGCAACCATGAGAATGCCGAGGGCAATACCGGCGACAATAAATAGGGCCGGGCGAACGATGTGGCGCACGCTGGGGGCCTTCTTCATTTCGGCCCACCCGTTGACTCCGCCTGAAGCTCCCGAGCGATGCCCTCCAAAGCCCCCATCGTCTCTCGGAACAGGCTCGATGCGTAGGTCACTCGCCGCACGCCCAGGGCGGTCACCCGCTCCAGGGAGAGCGGGCCGCCTCGCCGCAAATTCACGTTGATCGGCCCCACCGCCTCCACCAGCTCGGAGATCATCGCCTCGTCGGCCAGCATGATCGGGTAGATGCAGTCCGCCCCCGCCTCCTGGTACAGTCTCGCGCGCCGCAAGCCCTCCGCGAGCTGCTCCTCCGCGGAGCCCAGCTTGTGCAGGAATACGTCCACCCGCGCGTTCAGGAAGAAATCCACCCCCGCCGCCCGCGCGGCCGCCTTCACGGCGGCCAGCCGCTCGGCTTGCACCTCCATTGGAATCAGCGCCGCATGGCTGTGGTGGTCCGAATCCTCCAGGTTCATCCCCGCCGCTCCGATCACCAGGAGCCGCTCCACGATCTCGCCCGGGGTCAGCTGGTACCCCGCCTCGAAATCCACACTCACCGGCACGGTCACGGCCCCAGCGATTCGGTTCGCCGCCGCCGCCATCTCATCGACCGGTGCGAGCTCGTGATCCTGGAAGCCCAGCGCCGCCGACACTCCGCCGCTGGTCGTCGCGATCGCGGCGAACCCAGCCGCCTCGAACACCTTCGCCGACGCCGCGTCCCAGGCGTTCGGCAAAACCAGCATCCTCGGCCCCGCGTGCAATGCGCGCAGCCGCTCCGCTTTTGCCGCAATCTCTGTCAGTCTATCCAAGTCGCTCATGAACGTCGCTCATGCTGCTTGCGCCATCCGTATGGGGTCATTCCCCGCGGCTTGTACACGGCCAGCGTCGTGGCCGCAAGCAACCCCAGCAGGGCGGCACCCGCGGCGACCACCATTTGGACCTGCATCCTGTGAAGATCGGCACTGAACAATGTCGTCTTTGCCGCTGCGTCTGCCAGAACGCCGATTGGTTGCATGTGTACCAGCAACATAACGGTAGAAAGGACGGTTATCAGGAGTTTGATTAGGATCCAATAGTGCCGGAACAAGCCCCACCGGGTGCCCAATGACAGGATGGGCCCCGTCAGCAGCGGGGCGAAGCTCAACGGGAGGATGACAAAGCGGGCGATCAAGTCCATCACGAGATAGGCGGATCGCACCATCTGAGCATCCTCGTTGGTCAGTCCGGCAATAGCGAGAGCCAGGAAGGTGGCGACCGCGCCGAGCCAGCCGACCCCAAAAGTGACGTGGGCGGTGAGCACCAACTTGTGGAGGCTGGGCGTCATTCTCATCAGGGTGTGTGGAGCCCAGGGCCACCGAGGCTATTGCCAGTGAGGTGCAAGATGACCACCACCACGACCACCGTGAGCGCCGCGAACCCGAACGCCTTCACCCAGCGTGGTGGGCCGGGGGTCGATGCCCGGTCGGACCGCACCGCTGAGGAGCCACTGGAGCCAGGGGTGAGGGACGGGTCAGCCATGTAGGTCTCCTCCTATCCGGTGGGTGGCTACAGGTGCGCTCAAATTGTCCCCGCCGACGCCCAATTTAACTCCGTACGCATTGTCCTCAGGGTATATACTGTCACATGATACCCCCTCCCCCAGGGGGGTGGCTCACGGAGGGCCAATGCAAACAAACCGCGACGACGCGCTTCGCCGTCTCTCATCTATAGAGGGACATCTGCGCGGGATCCGTAAGATGATCGAGGACGATGCCTACTGCGTGGACGTTTTGAAGCAGACTTATGCCGTGCAGCGGGCCATCGATAAGCTAGATGAGATGCTCCTCAAGGGCCACCTCAACCACTGTGTGCCGGAGGGCATGGCGGAAGGGCGGACCGAGCAGGTCGTCTCTGAGCTCGAAGAGCTGTTCGCTCTGGCCAAGCGGTGAGCGACCGTCTGCCACCATTTCCACGAGGTAATCCATGGCGATAGAAACGAAGGCAATAGGAACGAAAACTCCGCTCGCCCTGCGCGAGCTGTCACTCCCGGTCACCGGCATGACTTGCGCCAGTTGCGTGATGCACGTCGAGAAGGCCATCAAGCGGGTCAAAGGGGTTGTCTCAGTCGACGTGAACCTGGCGACGGAGAAGGCCACCGTCGCTTTTGATCCCGCCACCGCGACCCTTCCGTCGATGCGGACCGCCGTCGAGCGAGCCGGCTACGGGCTTCTCACCGAGCGGGCCACCTTGCCCGCCGCCGAGGAAGCTGAGCAGGAGCTCAAAGATGAAGCGGGCCGCGGTCGTGCGCTGCGCTGGACGGCGATCCAGGCGGTCGCTGCCTTGGCGGCCGGTCTCTTCGCAATGGCCCTGATGTTCCTCCCTCACTGGTTCTATCTCCCCTGGTGGCGCTGGAGCGAGGAAGACGTGCGTCCCCTCCTGTTCTTCGTCGCCACCCCCATCCAGGCCTGGGCCGGTTGGCGCTTCTATCAGGCGGCCTGGGCCGCCGGCCGCTACGGCCAGACCAATATGAACACCCTCATCGCACTTGGGACGCTGGTCGCCTGGGCCTATTCCACGATGGTGACCTTCGGCGGCGACTTCATCCATAGCAGCGGCCTCATGAGCGAAGCGTACTTCGATTCCGGTCTGATCATCATTGCCTTCATGCTGGTCGGTCGGTACCTGGAAGATCGGGCGAAGAGTCAAACCTCCGGCGCAATCAAGAAGCTGCTCGGGCTTCAACCGAAGACCGCTACCGTCGTAGTAGAGGGCGAGGAAGTCCAGATCCCCATCGATCGAGTCCAGCCCGGAGATCTCATCCGGGTCCGGCCCGGCGAGAAGGTCGCGGTGGACGGCGTTGTGGTCGAGGGCCAAAGCGCGGTCGATGAAAGCATGCTCACTGGAGAAAGCGTCCCGGTGGACAAGCGGGCCGGTGACGACGTGATTGGGGCCACCCTCAACACCTCCGGGTCTCTCATCTTCCGGGCGACTCGGGTCGGGACGGACACCGCGCTGGCTCAGATCGTACGGCTGGTCCAGCAAGCTCAGGGAGGCAAAGCCCCCATTCAGCGGCTTGCGGATACGATCGCGGGTTACTTCGTCCCGGCGGTTCTCGGAATCGCTGTGCTCACCTTCCTGGTCTGGTTTCTCCTGGGGCCCGAGCCGCGCTTCAACCTGGGCTTGATCGCCATGGTCTCAGTGCTCATCATTGCCTGCCCCTGCGCGATGGGGCTGGCGACCCCCACGGCCATCATGGTTGGGACCGGTAAGGGCGCCGAGATAGGATTGCTGATCCGGGGCGGCGAGGCCCTCGAGACCGCCCGCCGCCTGACCACCGTGGTGCTCGACAAGACCGGGACCCTGACTCAAGGCCGCCCGATCGTCACCGAGTGCGTGCCCGTGACGGGCATAGATGAATCTGACTTGCTGAGTTGGGCAGCCGCGGTTGAGTTGGGCAGCGAGCATCCCCTGGGACGAGCAGTCGTGGAAGCGGCCCGAGCCCGGGGCCTCGAAGTTGGTGGCGCCCAGAATTTCCGGGCGACCGCCGGTGGGGGCGTCTCGGGGATGGTGGACGGCGCCACCGTGCTGGTCGGGCGCCCAGGCTTTCTGTCCGATAGCGGAATCAGTCTGGACGGCCTCGGCTCGCTGGGCGAACGTCTGGCAGTCGATGGCAAGACGCCGCTCTACGTTGCGGTTGACGGCCGGCCGGCTGGTCTGATTGCACTGGCTGACACCGTGAAGCCGGAATCGCGTCATGCGGTGGCTGAGCTGAAGGCGCTCGGCCTCGACGTGTGGATGCTGACCGGCGACACCCGGGCCACCGCGGAAGCGATTGCCCGGCAAATCGGCATCGACCAGGTCCTGGCCGAAGTCCATCCGGACCAGAAGGCGGAGCAGGTGCGGAGCCTCCAGGCCCAGGGGGCGGTGGTGGCGATGGTGGGGGACGGCGTCAACGACGCCCCCGCGCTGGCTCAGGCTGATCTCGGGATCGCCATCGGCACCGGAGCCGACGTGGCAGTCGAGGCCAGCGACATTACTCTGGTCGGAGGCGATCCCCACGGGGTGGCCGCCGCCATTGCCCTGAGTCGTCGCACCGTCGCCACAATCAAGAGCAATCTCTTCTGGGCCTTCGCCTACAACGTACTGCTCATTCCCGTCGCGGCGGGCGGGCTCTACCTTCTGACTGGCGACCTGCTCAATCCCGGTCTGGCCGCCGCTGCGATGGCTCTTTCCAGTGTCAGCGTGGTGACCAATTCGCTCCGCCTGCGTAGCTTCCGTCGACCGGCTCCGGGCGAAGTGTTGACCAACCCCGGCCTGGCTGACCGGATCCGTGATGTCGGCTATCTGGCCGGTATTGCGGCGGTCGCCATCAGCATCGCGGTTGGGGGGTACGGATGGTCGCGCAGCAACGCCGCCGCTCTCCCCACCATCCCGGTGAGCGCCCAGTCGTTCAAATATGACCCGGCCACGGTACGGATCGCGGCCCAGCCCGGCGACCTGGTCCGGGTGGTCTTCACTAACCACGATTCAGCGTTCCACGACTGGACGGTGGCCGGTATCCCCGATGCCCACGTGAATGCCCGACCGGGTCAAACCGCAACCGCGACTTTCCGCATCTACGCGAGCGGGACCTACGAACTCTGGTGCACCGTCCTCGGGCACCGGGAGGCTGGCATGGCCGGCACGCTGATCATCGAACCATTACCAACCACTACCAACCACTACATAGAGGAGGAGTAGACGATGGCCAAGGATCCGATCTGCGGAATGAACGTCGACGAAAAGACCGCTCAGCACAAGAGCGAATATGAAGGTCAGACCTACTATTTCTGCGCGGCGGGCTGCAAGCGCAGCTTCGACGCCAATCCCGCCCAATATGCGAAGAAGGGGTAACCAGAATGGCACACGAGCACCAGCACGACGAGCATGACCACAATCACCCTGAGCACCCGGGCGGGCCACCCGTCGGCGCTCTTCAGTTCATCGTGGCCGAGCTTTCCCCCACGGAAGCGTTGGTTCGTTACGACTGCCCTTGCGGCTGCAAGCCAAGCACCGAATACGAAAAGGACAGCCAGGAATCGGAATTCGAGGCCTGCTGCTGCGGGAACGTCCACTTCGTGGGCCCCAATGCCCGGGTGGACCTCGACCACTACCTGGCCGAACGATTAGCCAAGGGCGAAGATGCTGAGCTGGCCGGCTACGACATCCACGAGGAATCGGTGGCAGCCCCGTGGGGCGGAGCGATCCCCGTCGTCTACGGTCTGCCGCACCAGTCGCGGAAGCACTAGCGGGACCGGCAGCGAAATGCATCCCTCTTTGACGCTGGGTGAGCCGCAATGTCAGAGCTACGAATCGACGGGTACCTCACGACTGAGGAAGCGGCGGATCTGATGGAATGCTCTCGGAACTACATCCGCGTGCTCTACTCGAAGGGGCTCATTCCTCCCCCGTCGCTGATGTCGAGCTTCCAGCGGTGATGACTCTTCTACCCGGCCCAAACCGTAATGACGGATGTGCTTCAGTTTGGGCGGCATGGAGGGAAAGCCATATCGCGGTCGCCGAGCTAGTCCGCGCGCTCGGCGATTGGTGAGAGGAGGTGCTGCGTACCGCTACGCCAACGCCAGCTGAAAAGCCCGCAGTGCTTCGTCGACCTCCGCGCGACCTACTTCGTAATGAAGGACCAGACGTACTCGCGGAAAGTTAGAAGTCGAGATTCGAACCCCCTGATCGGAGAGCTGGGCGGCCAGCCCTTCCGCGTCGACTCCAGGCTTTGTGATCGTGATGTAGAAAATGTTGGTTTCGACCACTCCCGGGTCGACCTCCACGCCGTCCATGTCCGCAAGCCCTTCGGCGAGCCTACGAGCGTTGGCATGATCATCGACCAGCCGATCGACCATCTCGTTCAGGGCCACCAGCCCTGCCGCGGCCAGAACCCCGGCCTGCCGCATGCCACCCCCCACCAGCTTTCGATTGCGCCGAGCCTGCCCAATAAAGTCCCGACTTCCGACCAGGAGTGAGCCCACCGGGCAAGCCAGGCCCTTACTGAGACAAAACATCACTGAATCGGCATGATGGGCAATCATGCTGACCGGCACGTTCAACGCAACCGCGGCGTTGAACACCCGGGCGCCGTCGATGTGGACCCTCAAATGATTTTTCGCGGCCAGGCGTGCGACCTCTTCGAGGTAAGCCAGAGGCAGCACACGGCCGCCCGCCTCGTTGTGGGTCGTCTCGAGGCACACCAGAGTGGTCCTGGCCAGGTGATCGTCGTCTGAATTAATCGCCTGCTCGATGTCACTGATCTCGGGGCGTCCGAATGGGAGATCTGCGACCGGGTGTTGATGAATCCCACCGAGCGCCGCCATACCGCCCTGTTCGTAATGCGAAATGTGGGTACGTGCCCCGACGATCGCCTCGTTGCCGCGACCACAATGGCTCAACAACGCCACCAGATTGCCCATGGTCCCCGACGCAACCAGTAGCGCCGCTTCTTTGCCAAACCGCTCGGCCGCGAGCTCCTCCAGACGGTTTACCGTCGGATCCTCTCCATAAACGTCGTCCCCGACTTCCGCGGCAGCCATAGCTCTACGCATTGCCTCGGTTGGCTGGGTCACGGTATCGCTGCGCAGATCAATCATTGGGGAGAAACCCACCTTCCGTGTCCCGGTGATAGTAGTAGATCGACCCATCGCTGCACTCTGAACAGCTCGTGAAGGCGATCGGTTCGCCGCTGCTAGAATCGGTTACCACCGTGCGTCAATCCTTGGAGGCACACCATCGCAGTCGGCACCGGCGCGAAAGCTGAGCCGTGGCACCTGCGGACCCGCAGTTGAAGCCATCGCTCTACGACCTGGGCATGCGGCTGGGCAAACGCGCGCTGGACCCGCGTCGGGAGGCCCTCGTCGCCCCAGCCAGCGGCAGAGTGCTGGAGTTGGGCATTGGCACTGGCCTGAACCTCCCCTGCTATAGCACCAGCTCTGCGCGAGTCGTGGGCGTCGACCCTGACCCAGCGATGCTGAAGCTGGCCCACCGGCGCGCAGCGGCATCGGCAACGCGGGTGGGCCTGGTCGTCGGCTCCGGCGAGGCGTTGCCCTTTGGCCACGGCGTCTTTGATCAGGTTGTCGCTTGCCTGGTTCTCTGCAGCGTGGCCTCACCCGCCCAAACCCTCGCCGAGGTCCACCGGGTGCTCAAACCCGGCGGTCAGCTCCGGTTCTTCGAGCACGTGCGCAGCGAGAATGGTGCTTGGGCTGGCCTGCAGGATCTGGTTGCTCCCGCCTGGGGAGTCCTAGTGGGTGGCTGTCATCCGAATCGAACGACCGTCGAGGCGATTGAGCGAGGCGGATTCACCGTGGACTCGATCGAGCGGTTCCCGCTCGGCCCCTATCCGACTCGACCCATGGTGCTCGGCATCGCTCGCCGGCCAACCTGACCTTGAAGCATCTCTGGGCAGCTCAGACCCGCGCGTAGTACGGCGCAACAACTCCTGACTGTTTCAGCGGCTCGATCCGAGGGCAGGGTCAGCTTCATAGCGTTACGATTTCTCTCGCTCAGCCACGATTACAGGCCGTCCGATTCCCAAGCAGACCGAGCGGCGATCTGGCCGGTCACCAGCGCCTCGCCGATATTGCCCGCGCCGGGGTAGAGCTGCCCCCACATCGACCCTAACTCTCCTGCACTGTAGAGGCCCGGAATCGGCTCTCCGTGCACGTCCAGAACCTCGGCCCGGGCGTTCCGCCGCGGCCCGCCCTGGGTGTTCAGCAGGCATGGCCACAACGGCACCGCGTAAAACGGCGGCTTCTCCACTGGCTCCATTTTCTGGGGCGACCGCCGGCAATCGTCGCTCCCGGACAGGCGAGCGGCGTTGTACCGCGAGGCGGTCCTCTCCAGCTCCGGAGCGGGGACACCGATCCAGGCGGCGAGCTCAGCGATGGTGCTGGCCCGGTGGATCCAACCGCGATCGATCTCTACGTGGTTGTCACTGCTCCAGTCGTACGTGCGGTTGTGGCCGTTCGGCTGCGGTCCAATCGGTCCACTCAACCGAGTGGTCTCGTCGAAGACCATGAAGCTCGGGCAGCGGACCAGTTTGCCCGTGTATGGGTCTCGCTCGAGCATGATGCGCCCGGCTGCGTGGAAGATAACCCCGGTTTCATCCACGAATCGACGTCCCAACTGGTCGACGTAGAAAAAGCCGTTGGACGGCGGGGTACTCTTGAAGGCGGCTTCGTACTCCGGGAACTGGTAGCCGAACCGCGCCGCGATGGCGGACATGTGCCACAGCTGAGCACCCACTTCCTGAGCCATCCGGATGCCGTCCCCGCTGTTGCGATGGGGTGGGGTCAATGCCGGTAGCACCGTCCCGAAGAGATCCACGTGCATCTCGGGTGCCCAGTTAAAGCCGCCACAGGCCAGGATGACCCCCAGCCGGGCGTCGATCATTTGCGGCCGCGATCCACCGCTTACCTCGACGCCGACAATCCGGCCGCTTTGATGATCTCGAAGTAGCCGTTTGGCACCCGCGCCGTGTCGCACTGGGATCTTGCGAGCCTTAACAACGCTCTCCAGGAACTGCCAGAGCGCCTCTCCTCCGCTGCTGTTCGGGGTACCGGCCAGCTGGAGACGTCCACCAAGCGCCTCGGAATCTTCCACATCGGGAAAGGCACTTTGCCCAAACGTGGACCCTCCCGCAGACTCTCCTGAAGGAAGCCCGAGCGGCACGGGCGCATCGGTTCCCCGAAAGTGAGCGCCCAGTTCCAGGAGCCATTCCGGGAGTAACGTCAGACCGTGGACTTGAGCGACCACCACGTCTTCGGGAGTGCCCTGATCCGCGAGCGTGCAAAAATGGCGGATGGCGCCCTCCACGTCTCGAATCTGCCGAATATTTCCGCCCGATGCCTCCGTGCTCCCACCACCCGCCACAGCCTTCTCGAGCAGGATGACTTTGGCCCCGAGATCGTGGGCGGTGATCGCCGCGGCGGCGCCTGCGGCTCCAAATCCGATAACCAAGATGTCCGCGGTTTCTTCAGCAGTCATTCAGACCTCCTTGTACGCCAATCGCATGGGCGCCAACCACGATCCCAGGCGTGAATCTCAGCCCAGAATACGGGCTCGCAACCACCCGGCGTCGGTCTCATCAACCCGCCCCCGGATGCTATGCCGCGATCACCCTAACGTGTCCAGAAGCGTTCCCTTGCCGTTTCACGATGATTTCTACGTCACACTGGAGCAGCAACAAAAAATGGACCAGCCGTTCCATGGAAAATCCCGCCAGACGCCCCCGAGTGAGGAGGGAGACCTTCGGCTGAGTAACGCCGAGAAGCCGAGCGGCTTGAATTTGAGTGAGACCGCGCTCCTCAACGATGGCGCAGATCTGATGGGCGAGGCCTGCTTTGGCGAGCATCTCCTCGGGCTCGGGAATGCCCAGATCAGTGAAGATATTCCCGCTGCTCCTCGTGAGCTCTTTGTCCTCTGCCTGCATGGTCTCGCTCCTTCCGTTCCCTGATCCTCCGATTCCCCCGCCGAGCATAATTGTCCCCATCAGGGCTCTTTCCACACAATTTCCCCGTTTCAATATACTATATTTGGAATACCCGCCAGGGTCGGCGGGCGAAGACATAGCCGAAGGGACACCAGTGCACGACTCAGCATTCCCGGAATCCCGTCTCGTCTCGATCAACGTCGGGCTTCCTCGCGCTACCGGCTACCGAGGCAAGCAGATTCAGACTGGAATTTACAAAGCACCCATCGCGGGCCCCGTCCTGGTCCGCCGACTCAATCATGACGGCGATGCCCAGGCGGATCTGACGGTCCATGGCGGCGTGGACAAGGCGGTCTACCTTTACGCCGCCGAAAACTACGATCTCTGGCAGTCCGAGTTGGATCACGAGGTGCCTTACGGCCAGTTTGGCGAAAACCTCACTACGGACGGCCTCCTGGAACCCGGAGTCCACGTTGGGGATGAGCTTGAGATCGGCGAGGTCGTGCTGCAGGTCACCCAGCCCCGCTTTCCCTGCTTCAAGCTCGGCATCAAGATGGGCAGTCAACGCTTCCTAGTCCAGTTTCTCCGGAGCGGCCGCAGCGGGTTCTATTGCCGGGTGCTGCAAGAGGGTCGCATCGAAGCCGGCCAGCCAATCCGGTTACTCGCGCGGTCCCTGGATCAGCCTACGATCGCCGAGCTCGTGACCGACTTCCGCCGAGAGCACGGCGTTGCCTAAGGTCGTCGTGCGAACGGTGACTCATTTGTGCGTGTCGGCGTACGCCTCAGTAAGGTAGCGGTGCTTGTTCTCCGAGATATCCCCGGGCGGATTGATCGGAGCCCGTGACCGGAACTGCGTGGCCGACCTGTTTGGTAATCCCAGCCCGGTGCTGCGCGAGGCCTGGCGCCTTCACTATCGCATTGCCCGTCATTGACACGGGGACTTCTGGTTCGGACGCAAGCTCCGGTCGGAGCTGCTCAAGGTTGGCTTCCACGACATCGTCAGCTCCGGGATGTACGACCACCACGGCACGAACGAGGGCGTGCAGTGGGCAGCCGCCTTCTCCTGCCAACTACATCGAGCCCAACGTTGCTCTCCTCGAGGAGCTCGGTTGGGGGAACCAGCGGGCCGCAGATCGCTACGTTGCCGCGTGGAAGAATTGGGCCGAAGATCCGCGATCCTATTATTCCATCGCTTACGGCGAAGCAGTCGGCTGGAAACCCGCGCCTTAGGCTGGGGGCCGCGGAGGATTCTGCACCATCTATGCGCGGTGGATGAGCGGGCTCCCGCAGTTGTGCGTGGGCCAGCCATAAGCCTATGCGGGATGGAAGCTCACTTGAGCATGGTCATCGCTAGTTGCCCGAGCAGGCCATCGTGGGCATAGATCTCAAAGCCTACGATTGCCAGGGTCACTATTGATGTGCTGATGAGGGTGGCACTCTGGCGCCGCTCCAATCAGGTGATGGGCAATTGTGCAGCGGTCGACTCGCTTCTCGCGCGTATTCCCCTCGCATGCCAGATGACGTACAGGTTGGCGAGCGCCCCCAGGGTGGCGAGCGCCAGAATCGGATACCGGATCGGTGCGTCCCCCAACCCCCACAAGACGCCGGCCGCTCCGGTCGCGCCGGCGAAGCCGAGCGCCACCGCCAGGGGACCGATTAGAGTGGCCGCGGCACAGGGGGCTCCGAGAATCGCAAAGAGGATGGCTCCGAGGCTGAGCGCTCGACCGGCGTGGTCGCCGGCCGCTCCTAGCGGCCGCGGGATGCCCTCCCCTGTATTCAATCGGTAGGCCGGGATAGCCTCGCCGAAACCTTTGAGCATGAGTAGCTCCTCGGCGGCCTCGTGATAGCTTCCCGCAACGGCCTGGTAAACGTTGCGGTCTAAGAGGATCTCTCCCGCCCGGGCTTGACCTTCGAGCCGGGCGGCGAGATTGACCACGTCCCCGATGGCCGTGTAGTCCTTTGCATCCTTCGAGCCGAGGCGGCCGAGTCTCGCCCACCCTGATGCGATGCCCACGCTGGCATTTAGGTCGAGCCCAAAGCGCTTTTGCAACGCCGGCAGGCCCGCCATGATCGCCTCGGCCGCAGCCACGGCCTGCGCCGCGTGGTCGTGGGAGTGGATGGGGACATTGAAAAACGCCATCACCGCGTCGCCAATGTATTTGTCGATAAATGCCTGATGTTCGATCAGCGCAGCGGTGGCCATCTGAAGGAAGGCATCCACTACCTCGTGGGTGCGCTCTGGGCCTAGCTGATGGGTCATCTCAGTGAAAGAGCTGATGTCTGCGAACAGCACGGTCAGTTCGACGAGTCGCCCTTCCTCCGCATGGGTGTTGCAGCGGGTGCAAAGATTGGGGTTCCGGGAGCTGCGCCCGATTCCGAGCATGCCGAATGCGTAGCCAAGCGCCCCCGCCAGCGGGGTGGTACAGATGACGCAAGCGTCAGCCAGTTTTTCCGTGCGCGGCTGATCATCAGTCTGAACTGACATTTCGGGGCCTCCTGGGAATCTGCGAGCCCGAAGTCGTGTGCTGTCTAAGCGCTCATCACGTTCTTTGCCATCGATCCCTTCTCCGTGTAACTACGTCCACGATCCGGCGGAAGATTCTTTTGCCCGGCCTCGAAGACCAACCGGGTGAGCGGGGGAGGCCCCAGAGATGGGAGGCGGCCTGGCTCGCCGTGGCATTAGACTAGGGAATTCGATGATCCCAGCTCAACCGATTGGAAACGATGACTGAGGCGAACCGCACCCAAAACCAGCGGCAGACTGGGAGCGATCGAGGTGCTATAGAGACCCGAGACCGTAGCGGAAATGGCTCGACGACGAGCGTGTCCAACCAGGTTCGGGAAACCACTACTGAAACCCTGAACGGAATTCGGGAAGTGGAGCTTGCTCTCGATACCCTCCTCGCTGAGGACCCCGAGCATGTCCGCCGATGGCAAGACATGTTCGCCTCTCTCGCCAACCATCACTACTTCCGCTTGCTCTGGATCGGCACCCTGGGGTCGTTTGCCGCGATGCAGATGCAGCAGGTGGCGCGCGGGAACCTGGCCTACGAGCTGGCCCGGGTCACCGCTCCCGAGCTCGCCGCGACGCTCCTTGGCGTCGTAAGCCTCTCGATGGCGGCACCAATGCTCCTCTTCTCGGTGTTTGGTGGTCTGGCCGCCGACCGCTGGCCCAAGCGGAACATTGTTATTGCCAGCCAATCGCTCATGGCCTTGCTGTCGATCGCGCTGGCCGCGCTCATCTACCTGGACCTGATTGCCCTCTGGCACCTGGTCGTCGCGGGCCTAGTCCAGGGCACCGCCTTTGCCTTCAACGGTCCCGCCCGCCAATCGCTGCTGCCTCAACTCACTGGCGCCGCCGATATGACCAACGGGATCGCCTTGAACAATGCCGGAATGAGTGCAACCCGAGTAGGCGGTCCCGCTCTGGCCGGGATGCTCATCGCCTTGCCCCTGCTTGGCTTCGCCGGGGTGTTTATGATCATCGCCGCCTGCTATGTCTGGGCGCTGGTTCTCCTGCTCCGTATTCCCGCTGGTTATCACGCCGATGGCGACGATGAGAGCGCCGAAGATCGCTGGGGCCACCGCAGCGGCGCCGAGATCGCAGCTGGTGAAGGCGTCCTATCCGGGTTCCGGTACATGTTCGCCTCGCCGGTTCTCCGCACGGCGATGCTCATGGGCACGATTCCGGTGTTGGTTGGCATGCCCGTCGCGACCTTGCTCATGCCCGTCTTCGCGCGGGCGCTCCTGGGCGACGGCTACTCCGCCGGGCTCGGCCTAATGTTTACCGCTGCGGGGGTCGGCTCCTTGATCGGTTCATTCTTCGTGGCCTCCCTGGGCCGGATCCAGCGTCGGGCGCTGCTCCAGATGGGGATCGGCTTCTTCTGGGGAGTCAGCCTCTGCATCCTTGGACTTGGCGTGGGACTGGTCTCCTACCCGTTGACCCTGGTCGCGCTGGCCATAGCTGGCTTTGCCGGCAGCGCCTACGGCGTGCTCAACCAGACGCTGGTTTTCGATGCGACCGAGCCCGCTCTGTTTGGCCGCATCATGGGCATCTATATGATGTCCTTCTCACTGTTCCCAGTCGTCTCCCTGCCGGCCGGGTTTGTCGCTGACCGGGTCGGGCCCGCTATGGCCGCGGTCGGTGCTGGGGGGATCGTGATCGCCTTCGTCATCTTGATGGTGTTGCTCAACCCCTCCTTCGGGAAGCTGCCAGCGAACGCCGCGCCCTCCCCCTGACGATTGAACGCTGTGACCGAGATCTCGGGTTCCGCCCTAGGTAGGCGTCGCGGACCGATCTACGTGCTGGTGCCGGCGACCGCTCCCCCGAAGCTGCAAGAGCTTCTTCCCGCCGTATCGTCCTGAATTCGTGCGTTTGGTCGCCAACGACCAGCCGGTTCCCCCGAGGAATCGGAAGCGGAGGTCTTCTTCCAGGCCACTTCGATCCAGCGTCCGGCGCTTGACGCCGTGCTAGCGCAAGCCTCGAAGCTTAGCTGGATCCATATCCCTCCGCTGAGGTGGACGCTGCTTTCGCTCGCGAGTTGGTCGCCCGCGGCATCGTCCTCACCCATTCCGTCGGCACCTACGACGCACCAGTAGCGGAGTACGCCCTGGGCTGCATGCCGGACGTCGCGAAGCATCAGCGCGCATTTTGGGAAGCGCAGCGCGAGCACCAGTGGATGCGGGGCCGATCCTGGGAAGATGTGGACGGTCATCCGCTCGTTCCTCGGCTGCTCCGCGGTCAAACACTAGGAATCGTTGGCTACGGCGGAATCGGTCGGGCCCTCGAGCGTAGCGCCCGCGCTTTGGGCATGCGGGCCTTGGGCATTCGGCGGTCCGTACTTTTGTCCTCATCGCAGCCCCCCTCACCCCGGAGACTCGCGGCATGATGGGCCCGGAGCAATTCGCTGCCATGAACCCACCGCCTGGCTCATCAACGTGGCACGCGGGGCCTTGGTCGATGACGACGCGCTCCTGCACGCGCTGCAGAGGGGGCCGATCGGAGGCGCCTGCCTCGACGTCTTCAGTCACGAGCCGCTTCCCGGCGGACCATCCATAATGGGATCTCCCCAATCTGAGGGTGACTCCGCATATCACTGGCCTTTACCCGGAGGCTCGGGAGGCGGAGTACCGGCTCTTCGCGACTGAGCTGCGCCGGTTTTCTGGTCGGCCGTCCCCGGCGCTACGTCGTCGACCCGGAGCGCGGCTACTAGCTGACGAAAGACCGTTCGTCCTGAGGCTCTCGAAGGACCTAGTGGTTTGAGGCCAAACTCCTTTCCTTGTCCGCAGCACCCCCGGGCCGATATGGTGACCCGCTACCCCAGAGTCGGCGAGGATCTTTGTCGCTAATTACCCGCACCCGCGGCGTCTTCTTTGGCTGGTGGATCGTGGCCGCCGGCTCCCTACTTCAGGGGCTGGGCGGCGTCCTGGTGCTCCACTCATTTGGGGCGTATTTCGTCTACTTGCAGGCCGAGTTCGGTTGGAGCCGCACGCTGATCTCGGGCGCCATCTCGGTCGCCCGGGTCGAGAGCGGGATGCTAGGACCTCTGCAGGGCTGGTTGATCAATCGGATCGGACCCCGGGCAGTCATGAACCTCGGACTCCTGGCCTTCGGCATCGGCTTCTTCGTCTTCAGCCGCATCGACTCCGCAGTGGGCTTTTACTTTGCCTTCTTCCTGATCGGAGTGGGTTCCAGCTTCGGCGGCTTCCTCACGGTGAATATCGTGCTGGCCAACTGGTTTGAGCGCCAACGGGCTCGGGCGATGTCTTTGGGGGCTATGGGATTCAGCCTGGCCGGCCTGCTCGTCCCGTTGGTCGCCTGGTCCCTCGCGACCACCGGCTGGCGCACCACGGCGCTCGTTTCGGGGATCCTCGTCTTCCTGGTTGGACTCCCAATGGCGCAGGTTTTTCGCGCAGCCCCGGAGCCCTACGGGCTGGCTCCAGATGGCGACCCGCCTCGCACCCCGGTGGCCCCGGGCACACCCGGGGTTCAGGTCGCTGGCTTGACCGCCCGCGAGGCGCTCCGAACCCCGGCCTTCTGGCTCCTGACCTCCGGCCACACCTCGGCGCTATTCGCCGTAGCTGCCATGACGGTGCACCTGATCCCTTATCTGGTGGATCAGCGACAGATCTCGATCGAAGTCGCCGCGTCGGTGGCCGCTGCAATGACGGCGATCTCCTGGGTCGGTCAGCTCCTGGGCGGTCAGATCGGCGATCGTTTCGAGAAGCGGCTCGTCGCCGGAGTAGCCATGCTGGGGCACACCTTGGCCATGATCGTCATGATCCTCGGCGCCTCGCTCGGACCGCTCGCCCTCGGCGCCTGTATCCACGGGCTTTGCTGGGGGCTGCGCGGCCCGCTCATGATGGCCGTTCGAGCCGAGTACTTCGGCCGGCGCGCCTTCGCGACTATCGAGGGATTCGCCGCGATGGTGACGACGATCGGGCTCTTCTTCGGGCCGGTCGTCATGGGATCGATCGCCGACCTTACGGGCGATTACCGAGCTGGATTCGGATTCATCGCCTGTATGACCCTGATTGGCTTCGTCTGCTTCGTCCTGGCCCCGAGACCGGCTATGCCGTCACTCCCCGAGATCGGCTGATCCAGCCAAAGTCCGGTGGCGCCACCCAAGCGCGGGTCGTGTCCACTTCACATCGAACTTGCTAGGCGGCCCGCGGCTCCTGATCCGTCCCGACCGCTTCGGTCGCTTGCTTCACCGGGTGGTCGAAACGGAATCCGGGTTGTCGCGGCGTTCCGAGCAGCGGTAGCAAATAACGGTCGAGCCGAATGTACCCGGAGGTCTTCCAGGCGAGCCCCGGAAGGGTCGCGACCGCGAACAGGAGGCCGTTGGTCGAGGCACTGCCCGCCATGATGAAGTTCCAGTTCATGAACGAGCCTCCGAATGCCGCGAGGCCGGTGAATGCGCCCAAGATCAGCGCGATCCCGATCGCCATCTCGCCGAACAACACCATTTTCGAAAACCAGGTGTACGCCTGCGCGTTCACCAGGAACGTGAGGAAGTCTCGATACCCGTCGACCTTTACGACGGTCGTGGGGTCAGTAACGATCGCCCTGTCCCGGAACGCTTTGAGCGCTGAACCGTCACCGATCCGCCCCCGCGTTCTGAAACTTGCTCCACCCGGACGTGATCCACAAATAGCCAAGCCAGAGGCGTTTTCTCGGCGAATCGGGCGAGCACGGAATTTCGATAGGGACCGATGCTCAACTTCAATGCAGAGGACTGGGCAGGTGGGATTTGGGTCAGGGCGCCACGGCGCCGGCTGGCGGCTGCGGCACTACCAGCTCCGGGTTGATTGACGGCTGAGTCGGAGCAGGAATCGCCGTAGAGAATGGTGCACGAAACGGTTGAGGGGCGAAGCGAGCGGGACCCCCAATCGCGAAGAAGACCCCAAGCCCAATGATCAGGACCCCGAACAAAGCCAGGAAGGTGTTCCTTACCGCATGCCCCTGCTTCTGAGGGGTGGCCATGCCCACGGAGTATTTCCTCCACGAAGCGACTCCGGCGCTATCGGGTTCCGCCGGTTGCGACGCGGGGTCTGGAGTTGATGGCGTTTGCAATTGGGTCCTTCTTCCTGTCTTCTGGGCGACGCTGGAGACAGTGGATCATAGCATGGTATGATTATTATGACAATATAATACTTATCTTCAACTTCTATTATTAGAACAACATGCATTTAATTAGGAGGACGCGTGGCTTTCGCTGAAACCCTTCGTCGCCTCCGCCTCGAGCAGTTCCTTTCGCAGGCGGAGCTTGCTCGTCGAGCCGGCCTGCATGCGCTCACAGTCACTCGGCTCGAATCCGGGGGGTCGGCCCCCACCACCCGAACGGTGCGGAAGATCGCTACCGTCCTGAGCGTGGAACCCCGCGAGTTGGCCGTGCCGGAGGAGGTGGCTGAGCTACGTCGCGTGCTCGCTCCGACTCGCACCAAGGAAGCGCTGGATGCTTGGGTCGACGGTGGGGGCAGCGTGGACACGACCCAGGAGCCCATAGCTGCCGCCTCGAACACGCGACCGGACGAGGCATAACGTTGCATTTCTGGCTGCGACGACGCACGTCGCGACGGGGAGCCGCCGCCCCCGCTCTCGCAATTTCCGAACCTCGATCCGGACGGCCGATGACCCCTTCTCCCCGGGCGCCAGTCGGGCGGTCGACTCCGGAACCAGCCGGGGTTCGGCGCATGTGGAAGCCAAGCGCACTGCTGATCTTCGCGCTCGTGCTGTTTGGGAACTACGCTTTCTTTTCCATCTTCGTGCCGGACCGGCCCCGCCCCACGGAGATTCCCTACACCGTTTTCAAGCAGCAAATTGAGGCCGCCAACGTCGCCGAAGTAACCAGTCGGGCCGACGTGATCCAGGGAACCTTCAAGCAGGCCGTGCCGCTGCAGTCATCCCCCGGCGAGCCGGGATTGACGATGAAGGAGTTCTCGACCGTCCGCCCCGCCTTTGCTGACCCAGGCCTGGAGGCTCTGCTCGCTGCTCAGAACGCGGTCATCAACGCGCATCCGCTCGACGAGCCGCGCAGTTGGTGGCTCAACCTCCTGCTGAGCTTCGGCCCCACCCTCTTGCTCATCGGCGGCTTCATATGGCTCTCCAATCGGGCCGCCCGGCAAGCCCGAGGTGGACTATTTGGGTTCGGCCGCAGCCGGGCCAAGCGCTACAACACCGCCGCCGGTGGAGATGAGCGAGTCACCTTCGCAGATGTCGCCGGTATTGACGAGGCCGAGAACGAGCTGGTCGAGATCGTCGACTTTCTCAAGGATCCGAGCAAATACACCCGCCTGGGCGGAGTCGCACCGAAAGGGGTGCTTCTGGTGGGCCCTCCGGGAACCGGCAAGACCCTCCTAGCCCGGGCAGTCGCCGGCGAAGCGGAGGTGCCCTTCTTTAGCATGGGCGCTTCAGAGTTTGTGGAGATGATCGTCGGCGTAGGCGCCAGCCGGGTCCGCGACCTGTTCAAGGAGGCCCGCGAGGCTGCCCCCGCCATCATCTTTATCGACGAGCTCGATGCTATCGGGCGGGCCCGGGGCGGCCCCGGCATGTTTGCCGGACATTCCGAACAAGAGCAAACGTTGAACCAGATCTTGACTGAGATGGACGGCTTCAGCTCGCGCGAAGGTGTCATCGTCGTGGCCGCCACTAACCGGCCGGACGTGCTCGATAAGGCGCTCCTGCGCCCGGGTCGCTTCGACCGCCAGGTGATGGTCCAGCCGCCTGATCGAGTGGGGCGGGAGGCGATCCTGCGAGTGCACACGCCCAACGTGCCACTCGCTGCCGACGTTGACCTGCAGGCGATCGCGGCCACCACGCCCGGCCTGGTGGGAGCGGACCTCCGCAATCTGGTCAACGAAGCGGCGCTGCTCGCCGCCCGACGTGATGAGGAGGCGGTTCATCAACGTGACTTCGTCGATGCTTTGGAGAAGCTCACGCTCGGCCCGGCCCGACACCTGCTGATGAGCCCTGAGGAGCGCCAGCGGGTGGCCTATCACGAAGGGGGGCACACGATCCTGGGGCTGCTCGTGCCCGGCTCTGATCCGGTAAATCGGGTGACGATTATGCCCCGCGGGCAGGCGCTCGGGGTGACTTATCAGCGCCCGCAAGACGAGCGCCATAACTACGACAAGGCTTACCTGCAGGCGCGACTGGTGGGAGTTATGGGTGGTCGAGCAGCTGAGGAGCTGGTCTACGGCGACCGGACCAGCGGAGCGGAGAGCGACCTCGAGCAGGCCACGAGTCTGGCCCGCCACATGGTTACCCGTTGGGGCATGAGCGAGAAACTGGGTCCCGTCTCGCTCGCACCCCGCGACAGCGTGTTCCTGGGTAGTACAGATCCGTTTGGCTTCGGTGGCGGAGGCAAGCAGCATAGCGAGGAGACCGCCCAGGTCATCGACGATGAGGTGCGCCGCATCCTGCAGGAAAGCTATGCCGAAGCGACTCGCCTGCTCACAAAGCACCGCCACCAGTTGGATGCTCTCGCTTCCGCGCTCTTGGAGAAAGAGACGCTCGACGAGCAGCAAATCTTGGACATTACCGAATTACCCAGCGCGCCGAAGCTGGCTGGCCTGCGATTGGCCCCCGAAACGCCGGCGGCCGTCGCCTAGCACTCTCTAGATCATGAGGGTCAGGGCGCCCTCGATGTTGGATTCGGCGCCGGAATTGCGGCTGACCTGTCCCTCGTCGATGCCGTCATAGATCAGCAGCATCCGCTCGTCATACACGGGAAGGCGGGCCGCGTTGCGTCCCTCAAACCAGGAGCGGGCCTTGGTCGCCGCCTCCGCATATCGGATCTCTCCCGTCGCTCGAGCGACCGCCGACAGTCCAGCCACTACGCAGCTGACTTCAAAGGGCAGCACCCGGGGCGCGCTGCCACACCACTCGACCGCCGGCAAGAGCAATACGTCGGCGCTGGCCCTCGCCCGTTCGACCAGCTCCGGCCGCTGGAGCGCATGCCCGGTTGCGGCGAGCGCGGCCTCTTGGAGGTGCCCCCAAAGGTGGACCGGCTCAGTTCCGCCGTCATTCAGCAGACAGTCCCCACGGCGCGCGCTGGCGATCCAGTTGGCCCAGCGAAGTGCCCGTTCGGCGGACGACGCGGCGCCGGTCGCTCGCCAGTGCTGAAGGATTGCCAAGAGACCGACCGAGCGGACATCGTAGTGTCGACTGGCCCCGTTGAGCCAGGGCAGGGCGCGGTCGAAGCGCTCCTTCCACTCATCTCCACCGAAGGTCGAGATGCCCCAGGCCAGAGCGTGGAGCGCCCGAGCTTGCCAGGGTTGACCGCCCAAAGAGGAGGTGGTGCCGGCGAGGTTCTTTGCTCCGGACCAGTCAAAGATGAAATTGGTAAACCGACCGTCTTCGTCCTGCATGTAAGCGAGGAACCGCAGAAGCTGATGGGCTGCGTCCCGATCCGCCGCTACACCGTAGCGCTGCCATCGAACGCAGTACAGGACAGCAGCGCGCGCGGCGTCGTCGACGCAGGCCACCCCTTCGAGCCCCTGATCGCGGGCAGGGCGGAGAAGGTAGGAGCCCTCCGCCTTCGCTAGGTCTGGCTCCGCATAGACGGCGAGGGCACAGGCGTCAGGCCTGGCCAACTCAACCGGTCGGGTGAGCCACCCAAGGTGCCCAGCATGTGGGGAAAAGCCCTCGACAAGATGGAGCGGGTTGGGCCTCAGGCGGGGATCGCCATGGGGACCGCGGCCACGGGAAGCCGGATCGTCGCCGCCGCGACCTGGGATGGCCTAACATCACCCGGCGCCTGGCTAGCAGCTGATCGCAGGACCGAGAGCATGCGCTCGCCGACTCGGGGCCAGGCAGCCTCCCGTCCGTAGGCGTAGGCATTCCGCTCGAGTCGGAGCTTCAGGAACGGGTCGTCGAGAATTCGCAGTGTTGCGTCAGCCAGCTCGGCCGGGTTGGAAAAGTCCACCAGCAGCCCGCGTTGTTCAGCCAGAGCCTCGGCGGCATGCAAGTAAGGAGTCGACACGATCGCTTTGCCGGCCCCGAGCGCATAGGCCAGGGTACCGCTGGTAATTTGCGCCGGATCCACATATGGCGTCACATAAACGTCGCTGGCCAGCAAGTAGTCGACGATTTGGGGCTGGGTCAGGTACGCGTCCACGAAACTGACGTGCGACTCGAGGTCCAGGTCGGCCACCTGGCGCCAGAGGCGCTTCCGATACTCCTCGCCATCGCGGCGAATCAGCTCGGGGTGGGTCTTCCCAACGACGAGATACAAGGCGCCGGGATGTTGAATGCGGATCATGGCCATCGCGGAAATCATGTGCTCGATTCCCTTACGTGGATCGACCAGCCAAAATGTGGTGATGATGGTCCGTCCTAGCAGGCCCAACTGCTCCTTCACCCGTCGCCGTCCCCGTCGCTCGGTCGGCGGCACCCCGTGGGGGATTGCGGACACCTTACCCGCAGCCAGCCCGTAAACATCGACAAGCAGGGAGCGTGCACGCTCGGCCATGACTATCACTTGGTTACTGCGGTCGCCAATTCGCCGCACAGCCGCTCGCACGGAAGGATTGGGCTCGGGGAGGACGGAGTGGAGGGTAGTGACCAGAGGCTTGACGAGCGCGTTGAGGAATCCCGGCAGGTGATCCTCAAACGGGTCGCCCCAGGTGCCGTAGAGCCCGAATTCATGCTGAAGACTCACCACATCGACCGGCGCGGCGTTCAACTGGAGCGCGGCTTCCCGATAGCTGGACGGCTTTCCTTGCTCGATAGACCAGCGCACCTCGGGTCCATAAGCGTGGCTGCAGGATGGTTCGTTGATGGCGGCCCAATGGATCGACACCGAGCGTTCCGCGGCCTTGAGCGCACCCTCCAGATCTTTAGCAAAGGTCGCAATACCGCATTGGCGCGGGGGGCAGGTCGCCATGAGGGCGATCGATAATCCGGGCCGGTTCGAAGGTTCTAAGTTGAGTCCGGATGGTTTGATCGCATCCTCCTCGCTATTTTGTTGGTCTGCTCTCATTAGTACTATTGGGGGATCTCCAGGCCAAATGTCATGATGGAAACGTCATGCCGGGCCGGTGAAACGTGAACAGTCAGTCGGGGTAGGCCGGGGGCGGCTCCGGTTGGGTTCGCAGCCAGGCCAGCACGTCGGCAATTTTGCCCAGTCATCAAGCCGACGCAGGTGTCGGCCGCGCCGTAATAGAGCCGGAGCTCTCCCGGAACATCGTCGAGCACTGTCTCGAGGCCGGTGTTGTCGTCAACGAAGGTTATCGGATCGCCCAGGCCTTCGACCTCGATGGTGAAATCGACCGCCAGGCCCGGCCTGTAGTTGTAGAGCTGCAGTCCCAGTATGTGCGGCGCCGAGTCACGGTAGGCCAAACGGTGCGTTGTGGCGTCCTTGTCCCGCCCAACATCGTGGCCCTCCGCCACCGGGGTTTCACGGTCGTAAAGTTGGACCCCGACCGCTCTGCTCGAGAGCAGGAAAGGCGGCGAGTAGGTCAAACTGACGACGAGATCGGTGTTACCCGGGTAGTCAAGATTGAAGAAGCGAATAGCCCCGGCCGAGTCTCCGGTGAGGTTGCCGGCGAGGAAGCCGTTTCCAGCCTGAACGAAATCAGGGAATGCTCGGTTGTCGGAGCCGGCCAGGGCCCGCCGACCGCCAAAATCGAGCCCTTCGGCGTTGATCGTAAAGTATGTCCGTTTCCCGTCGACATAGCTGAACAGCTGCACGGTGAATTCGCCCGGGTCGATCCGAGAGAAGCTTGCCCGGGCTCGGGTAGACCACGGATCACCAGCGGCAGGTCGCGCACTCGCCACCAGGCCAGTCGGACCGTAAATGTTGAACCCCAGCAGCCTGCCCATCTGTCCGTAGCTCTCGCTCGAATCCAGGGTGATCTGGACGACTTCGCCGCCCCCTGGATAGTCGACGGTGAAGTAACGGAAGAAGCCGCCCCTGGTGCCGGATAGGATGCCGCTGACGGCGGGTGCCTCATCGGTCAACGGCGTCTTTTCCTGGGCGCTACAAAGCGCAGGAATGAGCCAGCCCGAGCGTGTAGCCGGATCGCCCGAGCGCGGATCGAAGTCTTGCGGGCTCGAAAACAGTGAGGCCGCTATTGCAATCAATTAGAGGAGCGGTCCGCAAGTGCATGGGTCATTTTAGGCCCTAAACGTGCCGGGCAGGGGCTCGATCCGAGCCGAGCGACCTTTCGGAGAATGCGGGCCCGCGTGAACAAGCAGGAAGTAAAGAAGCCCGCCGTGCAGGCGGGCTTCTTTACTTCAGGCAGGCTCGGGCTAACTGGTCGCTTAAACCGGACCAAAGCCTGGGGGCGGGGTGCGGTGATGAGTCGCCGCTTCGTAAGCGGACGCGATCTTGAAGAGGGTTGGTTCATCGAATGGCCTGGTGAGGAAGTTGATCCCCGTTGGAAGCTCGGCTGGAATCGGTCCCACCAGGTTCATATCAGGGTCACGGTCATAAACCTCGGTCGTGAACGCGGCCGGAACGCTGATGATCGGGAAGCTGGCCGTGCCCGGCAGCAGGTTCCAGGACAGCTGCCCGCGGTCGTTTTTGGTGGGCTCGGTAGGCGCTCCCAGCTTGGGTGCGGGAATATTGCTCGTTGGGTAGGTCACGGCGTCGAGACCTAGCAGGGCGAAGCACTGCAGCGTGATCATCTGAAGCGTGTAGTGCCTGGCCAGAATGTTCACGTCATCGAGCGTGGTCGCATTGTTGGTGGAGACCAGGCTGTCGCGCTTATCTGAAAACCCGCTGCCGGCCCGAATGTCCGTGAAGAAGTTCGATTTGGCGATCAGATCCGCAGTGCTCTGGATGTTCGCATCGGCCCGCTCTCGGAGATAGAGGTCCTGCTTGAATTTACCCGTTCCAGCGGAGGCGGCAGGTCCCAGGTTCCTGATATTGGGCTGTCCACTGGCGTTATGGGGAACCAGAGATGGGTCCATGAACATGTCTACCAGGAGCGGAATGTGATCTGCGCCTACGGGGAAGATGTTCGGGAACTGGCTCGTGAACAGCTTGTTGTCCACTGCCGGAACGTACTGATCGATGCACCCCTGGAATAGCGCCCCATGCGGGCCTGGATCGACAATTGTTGCTCCCAGGCGACGTAGATCCTCGATGCCTCGATCTACGATGTCTATGGTTTCGGAATCCGCAGCGGTGAAAAGGTCCTTGTCCATGTGCTCGCGAAGAACCCCGATCCGCATTCCGTCCAGCCGCCCGGCCTTCGCAAAGCTCTCATAGGACTGCGAGGGCATGCGCCCAATGCTGGAGGCGGTAATCGCGTCCTTCGGGTCATAGCCCGCGATGACGGTGAGGATCCGGGCGACGTCCGCCACGGTGCGGCATAGCGGTCCGATTCGGTCGTTGATGACCGGCTCGGCCGCATACATCCCGTCGCGACTGACCAGCTCCACTGTGGCCGGCAACCCAACCACGTTGTTATGCCGGGCCGGGTTGACCGTCGATCCGCCGGACTCTTCGCCAATGGCACAGGTGACCAGGTTCGCGGCCACGGCTGCGCCGGAGCCTCCGCTCGAGCGGCCTGGACTGCGTTCGGTGTCGTAGGGGTTGCAGGTGACGCCGCCAAAGGCACTACGGTCGCCTGACGCATACTCACCCATGTTCGCTTTGGCGATGATGATCGCGCCGGCCTCCCGAAGCCTGCTCACGAAAGTCCCGTCGTCCGGGGGGCGATCGTTGGCGAAGAAGGCGTCCGCACCTTGGGTGGTGCGCATGTCGAAGGTGTCGTACTGGTCCTTGAGTGCTATGACTACGCCATGCAGTGGCCCGACCAGCTTTCCGGTCTGGGCGAACTGGGCATCTTCCCTCGCGGCGACCTCCAGCGCGTCGGGCATGGTCGGGTCGTTATCAACCGCATCGGTCATGCTCCGGGCGTGGTGATCGTCGAAGCCCCAGGCAACCCGGCTGGCCGGCCGCAGGTTCAGCGTCATCAGGGCGTTGATCTGGCCAGCATTTGCGATCGTCGTAACTGGCCCCAGGAGCCCGTCTGGCTGGTTGACACAGACTCCGTTGTAAGCCTTGATGCGGGCCAGATAGCCCTGGACCACGCCGGTTGCCGTGATTTGTTTCTGCAAGATCGCGGTCTGAATTCCGCTGATGGTGGCCTCTTCCAGGCGAAATGGCTGGGCGCTCGGCGGTAGCGTCTGGTCCGCGGGTGCGGCCCAGGAAGCCGCGGGCATGGAGCTGACGACCAGCAGCGCAATGAATCCGAGGGCCGTGGTTCTCAGCTTGGCCCTGGGGTGCGGGAGTCTGGGCATAGGTTCTCCTTACGTAACACTTTCTTCGTGGTCGTTGGGACCCTAAGAAAGTACGCGGGCCGAGCGTCCTACTCCAGGGGCATATAGTCTGAAGTGGTTTGGGGATCATGAGATAATCTGCCTAAGCCAAACTGGAGTATGACGAGCGGCAAGGCCGAGCCATCCATGACCGGGTGGCTCCGCCGAGCGCTGGGTGACCCGAACGAATGCGAGGGGTGAATAGGGTGTTCAGCCGGTACGTTCTGATCGTCAACGACGAGCGCCGCGAAGCCTTCACCGCGATTTTTGGGCGCAGCCGAGTGCCGATTGAGAGCGAGGTTCCGGAGCAAGCGCGGCTGCCTCGTTTCGGCAGCACCGCAGTCTACAAGATCGATCTGAAAATGCTGACCCAGCAGCAACGCCAGCTGCTAGAGGCGCACTTATCGCGGGTTTGGGACATGCCGATCGAGATGGTCGAGGCAGAGACGGCCGCACACGGAGTGCCCATCATGGCGGAGGGCACGACGCTGGTTGAGATTGACTCCGAGCCCGACTTTGCCTGACCAACGGCCCCGCGGTCTGCCAGCTTGTCCCCGCTGGGCCCGGGCCACGATCCTTCGGGGAGAGGCTAGGGGCGTTGCCCTACGCCGCTTCGGCCCGGTGGGCCTTACCGACGGATCGCCGAGACCGGTGAAGCTTACGGAACGATGGCGCTTCGGGCCGCGGCCGCGGGCGCCCGGGGGGCCATCCTACTCGCGGAGGGCGATTCCGCCGGCGCTCTGCAGGCCTTCCACCAGAGTGTTCA
Source organism: Chloroflexota bacterium (assembly GCA_009692845.1). GTDB lineage: Bacteria > Chloroflexota > UBA6077 > UBA6077 > SHYK01 > SHYK01. Next base: position 39,996 of record SHYK01000008.1, read on the forward strand.
GCTCTGGCGCGAGGCCGAAGCGCCGTATGAGGCAGCGATGGCGCGAGCAGGCCTGGCCAGAGCCTTCCACGCCATGGGTGACAGTGATTCGAGTGCCATGGAGTTGCGGGTCGCCCGAGCGGCTCTGTCCCAGCTCGGCGCGGCCTTGGACCTGGTCACTCTCATCTAGTTTCGATGGGTCCCGTATCGCCGGTTCAGCCGTTCCACCGCCACGCGCACGGCCATGGGGCTTCGGGAAAGCCATAATCGCAGCAGCGACCTGCCGCTGGCGAGCGATCCCGCCGAGCGCGGGTATGGCGACAACTGACGCATCGAGGAGATACCGCCTCACAAATCGTCGATTGGTGGGGTCGTTTTGCTTTGATGTCGGATTTGATCCACGGCATCGAGCATCTCATCGGGATCCAGGTCGCTCCGAGCACCGGCAAGCTCGAGCGGCTCTGTCCCAGCTCGGCGCGGCCCTGGAAATGGCCACTCTCGAGAGCCTGAACCGTGCGGTCATCGGTTGATAGACTAGCATGGCAAAGCGGTTGCGCCCTGGGCTGGGTCGCAGCGACCGAAAGGACCTGAGTTATGGACCTCACGGTCGCCGCCTTTTTGGCGATCGCCCTTAGCTTGATAGTGTTCATCCTGCTCGGCGTGTGGCTGGTCGCGCCGCGGCTGCGGGTTGTGGGCAGAGCTGAAGCGCTGACCGCGTTGCTTTGGATCCACGCATTTCGACACATCGCGCTGCAGGCGTACTCGGCCCAGGCAGTAGGCTCATCCGTTTCGGCCGGTTTGCGCGATAAGATCGTCTATGGGGACGTCCTCGGAATGGTCCTCGCTGTCGGAGCGATCGCGGCCTTGCGGTACCGAGCGCCCCTTTCGGTCGCGCTCGTGTGGCTGTTCGTCGCTGAGACCATCGTCGACTTTAGCAATGCGATGATGGGCGGGATCAGCGAAAAACTCTTCGCCGAAGCTCAAGGCCTCACGTGGCTGATTCTCACGTTTTATGTTCCACTCTTGTGCGTGTCGCTGGGGATGATCATCTGGCAACTCGTGACCAGGCACCGCGAGCCGTGGTAGCCCCGAATGATACCGGTCTCCTAATTTAGCTACCATTGGGGCGATCGTGTTCTCGCTTGCGTCCCACGAAGGGCCCAGTCGGAGAGCGTGATGACCCTCTAAGGAGCGCGAGAACCATGCCAGTACAGCTTAGTTTCACTTCGAAGATCTTCCAGGTCGATGAGCTTGACCTCGACGGCCACAAGGAACAGATCGTAAAAGGCGGTCGGGACCTATTCGCTTTGCTGCCCGAGGCCCTGGCCGGGGTCAAGCAGGTTGGCGTGATCGGGTGGGGCTCGCAGGGGCCCGCCCAGGCCCAGAATCTGCGCGAGTCACTCGATGACACCGACATTCGGGTGAAGGTGGGGCTGCGCTCCGGGTCGGCCTCAATGGAAGAAGCCCGCAGCGCCGGGTTCACTGAAGCCAGTGGCACCCTCGGTGAGATGTTCGAGGTGATCCGCGAGTCGGACGTGGTCCTGCTGTTGATCGCCGACTCGGCACAAGCGGAGCTCTATCAAGAGATCTTCCAAGCGATACAGCCGGGCGCAACCCTTGGGCTTTCCCACGGCTTTCTGCTGGGGCACATGAAAAATGTCGGTGCGACTTTTCCGCCCAATATCAACGTGATTGGGGTCTGCCCGAAGGGCATGGGCCCCTCGGTGCGGCGGCTCTACGAGCAAGGCAGGACGGTCAACGGGGCCGGCATCAACTCGAGCTTCGCAGTTGAGCAGGATATCGACGGGCGCGCGACCGATCTCGCGCTTGCCTGGTCGGTCGCCCTCGGCTCGCCGTTCACGTTCCAGACTACCCTCGAGTCGGAGTACAAGTCGGACATCTTTGGCGAGCGCGGCATCCTGCTGGGGGCCGTGCACGGGATCATCGAAGCGCTGTACCGCCGGTTCAAAGCCCAGGGATTGACTCCCGACGACGCGTTTCTGAACTCAGCGGAGGCGATCACCGGCCCGATTTCCAAGACGATCTCCAGGAAAGGGATGCTCGCTCTGTACGAGGGACTGGATGCGAGCGGCAAAGCGACTTTCGAGCAGGCCTACGCCGCTACCTTCCCATCCGCCCACGCGCTGATCGAGGAGATCTATGACGAGGTGTCGAGCGGAAACGAGATCCGGAGTGTCGTCCTGGCTGGGGAACGGCTCAAGCGGCACCCCATGGGCAAGATCGATCGCACCGAGACCTGGAAGGTTGGCGAGCGGGTGCGGGCCCGGCGCGTGGAAGAGCAGCTGCCCTTAAACCCCTTCACGGCCGGCGTCTACGTCGGCGTGATGATGGCCCAGGTCGCCCTGCTGCAAGAGAAAGGGCATCCGTCGTCCGAAATCGCCAACGAGTCGGTGATCGAGGCGGTCGACTCACTCAATCCCTACATGCACGCACGCGGGGTTGCCTACATGGTCGATAACTGCTCGACCACCGCTCGCCTCGGTACTCGCAAGTGGGGGCCCCGCATGGACTATCTCCTGACCGAGCAGGCCTTCGTCGCGATCGACGAGGGAGACACGCTGGACACATCGGTGATCGCGGATTTCAAGACGAACTCGATCCACCGTGTCCTGGCTGAATGCTTGAAACTGCGGCCGTCGGTGGACATCTCCGTTCACGCGTAGTGGCTATGCTTCCGCTCGGACCACGATAGCCAGCGGTTAGCCCGCGCAGATCAAGCCCAAGCGCTTCGTCCGGCGGTGAGAGCTTTCGGTTTAGAAATGCAGGATTCGCGCGAACTTCACTAACTCACGACGCGACTGCTTCACGCCGGAAACCGGCGGAAGCAGTTGCGAGCCGCGGCCAGTTTATTTAGTGATCGGGACTTAGTCCTGTTTGAGCCACGCCGGGTCCCACTCGTAGTTGGGGTTGGTGTAGGCCTCCTCAGGCATCAACGAGGTCAGGCCGTTCTTGGCCAGCTCTCCCTCGAATATCTGGCGGATGGACGGGTCCAGCGCGGTGAGCGGGAGCATGCGCTGGGGGTCGGCGTCCGGGTTGGCGCCCGGGCGAGGGGCTCGGATGCGGAGCTGACGGTTTTCGACCGCCCCGGTGTTCATGTGGAGGTGGTACCAATGGTAAGGCGGAACGAAAATCGCCCCTTCCTGCCAGGGGGCCACGACGGGCTCGCCGCCTTCGGGCCACATGACGACGACTCCCTGGGCTTCCTGGATTCCGACGATCGTCGTGCCGGCCGCGTGGCGATGGGCATTTCGGAAGCGCTGCGAGGGCAAGACCATCAACTCCGTGCTGAAGGCGCAGTCGGGGAACCAGATGCCCGCGTGATAGGAGAGGCGTCCCGGTGTCGTATCCGCGTCCAGCTTGTCAAAAATGGTCAGATCGGGGAAGAAATTGGAATACCAGCGAACCCGGTCCCCCTGCGCAACCGCCCGAGCCTCCGCCGAATAGAAGCCTTTTCCGTCCTCTTCTTTGTACAGCTCGGTCGGATTGATCAGCGGATTGTTGAAGATGTAGTCCGTATTCCGATTGGAGTGGAGCGCCAACGGCATCAGGTTGACGTGGAGAGTGAGGACTGGCTGGTCGCCCCGGGTGTTGCTTAACTGGTAGTGGTGGTTGGTGGGAATGCGGAAGTAGCTGTGCTTCTGGAACTCGAAGCTGACTTTGGGATGCCCCTCCGCCCAGACGGTGGCGATGCCCTGGCCATCCAGAACGTAGATGAGCTCTTCGAGCGCGATGTGGAAGGGTGGGATCGACTCGCCGGGGGGAACCTCCAGAACGTAGATCTGCTCGACGCTCTTGTGGCCTTCCAGGTTCACGATGGCCGCAGGGCAGCCGCGGAGGTCCCAAAACGCCCGCTCCAATTGACGGGCGTCCTGCACGTAGTAGCCACCATGGATGGGAACATCCTGGCTCAGCAACCACTTGGTATATGCCGTGCTCGACCCGCGGTGATCGTACTCGACCCCCTCACCGTGGGCAGCTGTGGGGTTCGCCGCTCGGATGGACTGAGCCATTTCACTCTCCTCGTTTTTAGATGACTTTAGCGGGGTTTGGGGCAGAGCCCCAAGTTCACTCGGAGCGGAGCGACACTTTAGCGGGGTTTGGGGCAGAGCCCCAAGTTCAGCGGCGTCTCGCGTCGCTCCGCGGGTACCCCATTGTAGGCTCAGCGCAACGTGGCCGCTCGGCTAGCGGTGACAGTCGTGCGGATTGGCGGGGGAACGCTGGCTGCTAGCGGTGAAAAGCCTGGCTCTCCTCCACGGAATGGGCCGTGTCGCTCATGGGGATGGTTCGACCGAGCGCCTGCCAGGCGGCCGGAGTTGATCGGCCATGTCGCCAATTCGAGCGGCGCGGTGCCCCCGAAGTGAGCCAGAGGCCGAGGGGGATCCCCGGCAGCTTCAGGCCCCCCTTGCCGACGCCGCCGTGCATCTCAGCGTCGAACCTTCTATAGTGAACCTTATGGTTCAGTATATAACCACCCCCGACCGCGCTTTCGCAGCCCTCGCCGACCCGACCCGCCGCGCCGTCCTCGAACGGCTCGGCTCCGGCAGCGCCACGATAAGCGAACTCGCCGAGCCCTTCAGCATGTCGCTAACCGGCATGAAGAAGCACGTCCATTTGCTCGAGGAGGCGCAGTTCGTGACGACGGAGAAGGTCGGCCGGGTCCGCAGGTGCAGGCTCGCGCCCTACGCCTTCGAGGGCATTAGCACGTGGCTGCAGCGGCTCGACCGCTTCGCGCGGGTCGTCGAACGCACGAAAGGAGACTGATGAACACCACCACCGTCAGCACCCCGAACGAGCTTGAGATCCGCATCGAGCGGATCTTCGACGCACCCCGCGCGCACGTCTTTTCGGTCTGGACCGACCCGAAGCTGATCCCGGAATGGTGGGGCGACGGCACGGTCGTCGAGGAGATGGACCTCCGTCCCGGCGGCACGTATCGCTTCCGCACCGCCTTCGGCGTCGTCGAGGGCGAGTTCCGCGAAGTCCACGCGCCCACCCGGCTCGTGCAGACGTTCCAAAACCACCTGCAGACCCTCGAGTTCGAAGATCTGGGTGACCGGACGAAGCTGACCCAGACGCTGCGCTTCGCTACGACTGAGGAGCGCGATACGACGATGCAGTACGGCGTCGAGGAAGGAGCGAATACCGGCTTCGCGCGCGTGGACGCGCTTCTGCAACGACTACCGCTCGACGCGTGATTCGGCGCCCGAGCGGGGCGAGCTTTAGCAGGGTCTGGGGCAGAGTCCCAAATTCAATAGGACCTTCGCAATGCTGAAACGAAACTCACAGAGGAGGGTAAGCCCATGAGTAGAACCAGCGATAAGGCCAGCGGATTCACGGCTGAAGAGCGAGCCGCGATGAAGGAGCGCGCCAAAGAGCTAAAGGCGGCCGTGAACAGGGCGGACGGAGAAAAGGACCTGTTGGCGAAGATCGCCGAGATGCCGGAACCCGATCGCGCCATGGCTGAACGGATCCACGCCATCGTCAAAGCCAGCGCGCCCGACCTCTCGCCGAGAACCTGGTACGGGATGCCCGCCTACTCCTGGGACGGCGAAGTGGTCTGCTTCTTCCAGAGCGCGGAGAAGTTCAAGTCGAGGTACGCGACGTTCGGCTTCAGCGACAAGGCGAACCTCGACGAAGGCGCCATATGGGCGACGTCATTCGCGCTGAGGGAGTTGACTGCCACTGAAGAGGCAAGGCTCGGGGCGCTCGTGAAGAAAGCCGTGAGCTGATCCCAGCGTGTGTGGTCGCTCCCTGGTGGCAGGCTTCAGAGTCCGGGGCTGGTGGGACTGGTGATGCGGGTGCCCGATTCGGCCGGACTCGTTCACCGGGCGAGGTGCATGGGAATGATCATCTCGGGGTCGCAGCGATCGCTGGCGTCGACTCGCTCGAGGCGGGTCTGACCAGGACCTCTTTGTTCATCCACCGCCCGCGCAGGAAATAGACGAAGACCAGCAAAAAACGCACCGTCGCGGCGACCGCGATCGCCACCGGCACGCCCAGCACGCCGATGGCCCACGGCCCGGAGTAGGCCACCTGGAGCCCCAGCACCTGCCAGTGCACTGCGCCCGACAGCAGGATCGCCAGGGGCTGCTGCACCAGCCACAGGCTGACCAGGCCGGTCAGCATCGGAATCATCGTATCGCCGGCGGTGTTGATCGTTGAAACCAGGACGTTCGAAACGCCGAAAAACATGATCCCCAGCACGGCGACCCGCAGCCACACTGCGCCCAGCTCTATAACCTGTGCATCGCGAGTGAAGGCAAAGATGAACGCCTCCGGAATCAGGAAGACCAGGAGGCAAATCGCGGCCTGGAGGCTCCCCACGCAAGCGAGTGCCCACCACACTGTCGCCTTCGCGCGGTCCGGCTTCCGCGCGCCCAGGTTCTGACCCACGATGACCCCGCTCGCTTGAGCCAGGCTCTGACCGCCAAAGCTCGTGAGCTGCTGCAGCCGCTGGGTAACCGAGTAGACGGCGAGCGCCGGCGCACCGAACGGCGCGATGAATCCGATGACCACCAAACCGCTGAACGAGGCCTGCGCTCCCGTGACCGCGCTCGGGACGCCGATTTGCAGCTGCCGCAAGGCGAGCCGGCCATCAATCTTCAGGCCCTCGAATTTGAGGTGCAGCCGTGATGAACCCGCCAGCAACGCTCGGAAATTGATATAAGCGCCGATTCCATGCCCAAGGCCATATGCTAATGCGCCGCCCGCGATTCCCATGGCTGGAATTGGTCCAAAGCCGAATAGCAGCGGTGGGGTCAGCGCGATGTGCACGATTCGCCCCACCAGCTGCGCCCGCATCGGGGTGAAGCTGTCCCCACCGGAGGTGAGCAACGAGCCGCTCACCAGGTTCGCCCCGAACAGGATCGAGGCCGCGAACCGCATCCGCTGATAGGCGAGACCCTCAGCGGATAGCGCGTCGGCGACTCCGAGTGCCTGCCAGAGCAAGTCAGCACCCAGGATGCCGAGGCTCATGATGACGACAGTGACGCCGGTGTTGATGAGCAAACTCTGGTAGGCGACATGGTTCGCCTGCTCCATGTCCCCAGCGCCGACCGCCCGGGAGACCATCGCCCGCGCTGAGGTGTCCAACCCGGTTCGGAAAGTGTTGAGGAAATTGATGAAGGCGCCGCCCACGCCCACGCTCGCCATGGCCGTTGGACCGAGGAATCCCGCCCAGAACGTGTCGGAGACCTCGTCGATCGCGCTGGCCGCGCCAGCCACGATCTGCGGCCACCCGAGGAACCAGAGGTTGTTCGGGATGCTACCGCTGGTCAGGTCCCTGGTCGCGTATTCGGACGAACGCCGGCCTCGGGCCAAGTGTTACCTCGTGGAGGGGA